>JBBAPO010000003.1:0-150008 GCA_040400795.1 Rhodoferax sp. | reverse complement strand
GCCGCCGGGCCGTCCCAAGGCGGGGCAGCCCCCTCGGGGGGCAGCGCAGCACACGAAGTGGCCAGCGTGGGGGCCATCAGACCCGCCGCCGGGCCGTCCCAAGGTGGGGCAGCCCCCTCGGGGGGCAGCGCAGCACACGCAGTGGCCAGCGTGGGGGCCATCAGACCCGCCGCGCCAGGGTGGCGGCGAGGCCGGTGTAGCTGCCCGGCGTGAGGGTCAGCAGTCGCTGCTTTTCTTCAGCCGGTATTTCCAGTCGGGCGATAAAACCTTGCATCAATTCGCGCGTCATCGGAGCGCCACGGGTAAAGGCCTTCAGCTGTTCATAAGGTTGTGGCAAGCCAAAGCGACGCATGACGGTCTGAATCGGCTCGGCAAGCACCTCCCAGGCGGCGTCCAGGTCAGCGGCAATCGCGGCTTCGTTCAGCTCTAACTTGGCCAGCCCGATGGCCAGTGAGTGGTAAGCCAAGATGGCATGGCCCAGCGCTACACCAATATTACGTAAAACGGTGGAGTCGGTCAGGTCACGCTGCCAGCGTGAAATTGGCAGTTTCTCGCTCAGGTGTCGCAGCAAGGCGTTGGCCAAACCCAGATTGCCTTCGGCATTTTCGAAATCTATGGGGTTGACCTTGTGGGGCATGGTGCTGGAGCCCACCTCGCCGTCCCGCAGCTTTTGCTTGAAGTAGCCCAGCGAGACATAGCCCCAGACGTCGCGCGACCAGTCGATCAGAATGGTGTTGGCGCCGGCTACCGCATCAAACAGCTCAGCCATGTAATCGTGCGGCTCGATCTGGATGCTGTAGGGCTGGAACTGCAGGCCCAACCCGACGGGCTCGGGCGACTCCACCAGGCGGCGGCTGAAGCTTTCCCAGTCAAAGTGAGGCCAGGCCGAGAGATGGGCGTTGTAATTGCCGACAGCACCGTTCATCTTTGCAAGCAGACGCACGCCGGCAATTCGGCTGCGCGCCGCATCCAGCCGCGCCACCACGTTGGCAATCTCTTTGCCGACCGTGGTTGGGCTGGCCGTCTGGCCATGGGTGCGGCTGAGCATGGGCACATGGGCAAAAGCATGCGCCATCTCGCGAAGTTTGCCAACGATGGCGTCCAGTGCAGGCAGCAGCACCTGGTCTCGGCCGGCCTTGAGTTGCAAGGCGTGGCTGGTGTTGTTGATGTCCTCGCTGGTACAGGCAAAATGCACAAATTCACTGGCAGCCAGCAGCTCGGCTTGGCCCTCAAATTTGGCCTTGATCCAGTACTCCACCGCTTTCACGTCATGGTTCGTGGTCTTTTCTATCGCCTTGATGGCCTCGCCATCGGTTTCTGAAAAATTCAATATCAAGTCGCTGAGGTAGCGGCGGGCATCCGCTGAAAGCGGCGAAAACTCCTGGAAGCCGGCATCGCTCAAGGCCACCAACCACGCGACCTCAACCTGCAGTCGGCGCTGCATATAGCCCAGTTCGCTCATGATGGGCCGCAGTTTGGCCATTCGGCCGGCGTAGCGCCCATCCAAGGGCGAGAGGGCAGAAATGGCAGAAAAACTCATGCCCGGATTGTAGGACCTGCGTCTGCGCCGACCTACCCAAGCACGGGCATACGAATGGATAGAATGAAAGCGTCATCATCCACCGTCTACCCATGAAACTAATTGGCGCGCTCACCAGTCCCTATGTCCGAAAAGTCCGTGTCGTCATGGCCGAAAAGAAGCTCGAGTACGAATTTGTCCTTGAGAATGTCTGGTCGGCTGAGTCCCTGATTGGTGAGTCCAATCCGCTGGGCAAAGTGCCCTGTTTGGTGATGGAGGGGTCAGAGGCCTTGCATGACTCCCGTGTGATCGTCGAATACCTGGACACACTGTCACCGGTGGGCAAGCTTATTCCGTCGGTTGGGCGTGAACGGGCAGAGGTCAAGATCTGGGAGGCCCTTGCTGATGGTTTGCTCGATGCCTCGCTGCTGGCCCGGCTGGAGGCCACTTGGGCTGGACGCACCGACGCAGAGCGCAGCCAAGCCTGGATTGACCGGCAATTGGGCAAGGTGCATGCTGCGCTGCGCGCCATGAGCCAAGGCCTGGCTGATAAATCTTACTGTGTTGGCATTCACCTGAGTTTGGCCGACATCTCCGTGGGCTGCGCCCTGGGGTACCTTGATTTCCGCTTTCCCCAGATTGACTGGCGCTCGCCCCACCCTAACCTGACCAAGCTCCACGAAAAACTGATGCAGCGCCCCAGTTTCGCCGACACGGTACCCGCCTGACAGCGGCGAACAATCGTCAGTGGTTGGCGCGGCGTTTGAGCCAGCGCATCAAACCACCCAACAGCGGCAGTTTTTCATAAAGCTCTTCGGCGGCATCCCAGTAGTCTCGGTGCAGCGTCACTAGCCCTGTTGCTGAAAACACCAAATGCGAGGCGCCCAGGATGACCTGGGGCTGTGCCGCCCGATAGGTCCGAAATCTGAAATGGAACTCCCAGGTCAGAAAGCACTGATCCCCTTGCACCACCTGCTGCGTCACCACAAAACGTGGCTCGTGGAGTGACGCGAACATATGGTCAAAAATGCGTTTGATTGCTGGCACGCCTGTCACCTCATTGAACGGGTCCTTGAAGCGCGCTTGCCCATCGTAAATCTGACCGATGCCAGCCACGCTCTCCGGCGTCAGGGTTTCAAAAAAAGTGACGATGTGCGCCACGCAAACGGCCGGGGCCAGGGGAGTTGTCGTCATTGGGTGACACGCCGAACCATGGCGAAAAAAAGGCGGTCAGGCAGCAAGCGCAGCGCCTGCATCCAGAGGGTAAAGCGTTTGGGAAAGTGCAGCTCGAAGGTGCCACTGCGCCAGCCGGCAAGCATGGCGCTGGCGGCCTGTTCCGGGGTAATCAGGGCCGGCATGCTGAAGGCATTGCCAGCAGTCAGGGGGGTCTCGACAAAGCCGGGGTTGACAATCGATACCCCCAAGCCGCGCGGGCGCAGATCCAGGTAAAGGTTTTCTGCCAGGTTGATCAGGGCCGCTTTGGTCGGGCCGTAGGCCAGGCTGTTGGGCAGGCCGCGGTAGCCAGCCACGCTGCCAACCAGGCTGATGTGGCCTCTGCCACGTACTAGCAGGGCCGGCAACACAGCATCCAACAGATACAGAGCACCGAGGTAATTGACCGCCAGGTGGCGCTGCATGTCGGCAATGTCCATGGCCGCAGCCCGCATGGCCTGATAGTGGCCCGCGCAATAGACCACGCAGTCGAGCGGCCCCAGCGCCAGCAAGTGGGTTGCGGCTCGGGACACAGCCGCTGGGTCGGTGGCATCCAGCACCAGCGCTTGACTGCCAGGGTGCTGCGCTACGAAGGCATCTAGCGCCTCCGCCTTGCGGGCTGACACGGTGACCCGCGCACCGGCTCGGTGCAGTGCTGAGGCGGTAGCCCGCCCGATGCCGGTCGAGGCGCCAACGATCCAGACGGTCTGCCCCTGCCAGTCAAGCAGGGGCGGGTTGAGTGGGGCAAAGAGTGGCATAGGTGGTCAATCAGCGTTTCACAAACGACAGAGTGACCTCGCCCAGTCCGACGCCAAACTTGCTCATGGCGGCTTTGTTGAGCATGACCTTGTCTGTCATCAGGTACATCCAATCATCGAACTGCACCTCGAACACATTGCCCCCAACAGGCAGGTTAAGGGTGTAGGTCCAATGAAAGGTGTTGCCCCGGGTCTCGCCACGGGCTTCGCCCACCACATCGTCGGCGCGGCCACTGAAGCGGCCATCGCCGAGCTTGCGCAGTCGCCAGATGCGCTTTTGCGTGCTGCCGTCTGAATAGCGGAAGTCTTCATCTAAGACGCCCTCGTCGCCGTTCCAGGTACAGACCATGACGACGGTGAACCGCTTGACCACGGTGCCCGAGCGGTCGGTGAAGACGCCATAGGCGTCCAGCGTGCCGTTGAAGTACTGCATCAGGTCGAGCAGCGGTTTTTCTTGAGCGTAGGTCTCGATCTGTTGCGAGGCACAAGCACTGAGCAGCAGGGTGGGAGCGGCCGCTGTGGCAGCGGCGAGCAAGAGGCGTCGTTTCATGGCGTTCTCCGGATGATCAGGGTGTAAAGCAGTGTGGCAGCCAGCAGCTTGAGGCCACAGGGCAGCAGGCAATAGGCCGCAGAGAGGGTCGCCAGGGCTGCCTCGTCGCGGGTGCCAGGTTGATAACCGAACGCTGCCAGTGCTGGCAGCGCCAGACCTGCCGCCAGGGCCAGGTTGAGTTTGCTCGCAAAATTCCACCAGCCAAAATAGCTGCCCTCTTGCGCGCCCTGGTCACCGCTGCTGGCGATGTGGCCTGCCAGCAGCGCACCGGGCACGGCCAGGTCTGCGCCCAGACCGATGCCGGACAGCGCGCACACAGCGGCGAAAGCCGCAGTATCGCCCGCGCCCAGACCGGCGGCAAAGACGAAGACGGCAATCGACAACAGCATGCCCAGTCCCCAGGCGCGCGCCAGTCCGAGTCGGCCGACGATCTGCAACCAGACCGGGATCGATAAGGCGGCTGCGACAAAATAGGCGCCCAGGAACAGTGGTTCGGCAGTGCGCGGTGCCTGCAGCACGTCCTGTACAAAGAACAGCAGCAGCGTGGCTGGAATCGCGCTGGCGATACCGTTAACCATGAACACCGTCAAGAGCCGCCTGAACCCTGGCCGAGACCAGGGCAGCCACAGCGATCGCCCCTCGGGCGTGGCGGTTGACGATGACGTTGCCGCTGGCTTCGGCGGCGAGGCCTGCGTCCAGGCTAGCCAGCCCAACGTCAGAGCCCCAAAAAAAATACCGACGGTCGCTGGCAGGCCCAGTGCGATGGGGCTGATGGAGGCCAGGATCACGCCGGCCAGGCCAAGTCCCTCACGCCAGGCCACAATTCGGCTGCGTTGCACTTCGTCGCCACCAAGCCTGGCGCCCCAAGACTGGTGCATCACACTTAGTGCGCTGAATGCAGCATAGGTCAACACCAGGCAGACGCCAGCCCAAGCCAGCAAGGCGTCCAACGCTTGCACCGGGGGAAAGAACAGCATGGCAAAGCCCAAGCCCAGCAGCGCGGATGCGACCGCCGCCGCGCCCAGCACGGTACGCGCCGAGCGTGCAAACAGGCGGTCGCTCCAGCGTCCGAGCAGCGGGTCGATCAGGGCGTCAAACAGGCGTGCGGCCAGCAAGAGGGCGCCCAGGGCCGCTAAGGGTACGCCGAATTGAAGTGCATAGTGGTTCGGCAGCAGCACATACAGCGGCAAAGCCACAAAGGCCAGCGGCAACCCCATCAGCCCGTAACGCCAGCCCTCACGCCAGCTAAAGTTTGTTCCCTTGCTGGCATTCATGGCGCGGCGCGGGCCAGAAGCGCGCTGCGCAACCTGGGTTCGCTGGTGGATTGGTCAAGCCAAATACCGAAGAACTTGTTGCCGAAGCTCGTGTCACTCATACCCCCGATTCTGCGACCTTGGTGCCAGAACACCACGCCCCCAGGCGGGTGCAAAGCCGTAATACGGTCGCCGACTGCTACTTCGGGCATGACCTCTTGTAGCTCATTGAGCCAAACACGTGCTGTGTCTGGCGCCACTTGGTGCATTCGCCGGATCTCCTGCAATGAGCGCTGCGCGATGTCGCTGGCCGTGAAGGCACGCAGATAGGTCAGGCACAGGGCGAAGCGCTGCTGGCTGATTTGCTCGACCTTGAAGTCGGGCAGCGCCCAGAGACTGGCGTCATAGACTGACAACCCGAAGTACCGTAGCCGTCCGCTGCCGATCAAATGGGCTCCGGGGATGGCACCAAGCACCTCGGCAGGTGGTGTCGGCAACGGGTCTTTGGCCAGGGTCTCAAAAGTGCTGGTGCTGGCCAAACTGCCCAGGACGGCATGGCAAAGCAAGGTGCGGCGATTCGGCATGGCTTGTTTGACCTGTTATCCGCGCGTTGACTTCTGCAATGTGTATTGCAAAACATCAATGCTGCCCTCACAGAAAGCAGCTTCGCAGTAAGCCAGGTAGAACTCCCAAATCAGCATGAAACGTTCGTCAAAACCGCCCTGCAACACCTGGCTGCGCGCGCCCAGAAAGGCCTCGCGCCAGCGCTTCAAGGTTTCGGCATAGTCAAGTCCAAACGCGTATTCGTCCACCACCTCGAATCCGGCCGCTCGAGCTTGTGCCCGAAACTCGCGCGGGCAGGGTAGGCAGCCGCCTGGGAAGATGTATTGTTGAATGAAATCAGTGCCGCTCACATAGCGCTCAAACAGGGCGTCGTCGATCACGATGCTCTGTACGCAGGCCCGACCGCCGGGCTTGAGCAGGCGCGCCAGTGTGGCGAAGTAGGTCGGCCAGTAGGCGCGTCCCACGGCTTCAATCATCTCGATCGAACAGATGGCGTCAAAAGGCGGGTCCTGGATGTCGCGGTAGTCCTGCAACCGCAGGTCAGCCCGGTCCGCAACGCCCAGGCGCTCCAGGCGCTCGCGCGCAAAAGCCAATTGCTCGGTGCTCAACGTGACCCCGACCAGCGAGGCGCCGAGGGTGACGGTACTCATCTCCGCCAGTGCGCCCCAGCCGCAGCCGACCTCTAGCACCCTGTCGCCAGCCTTAACCTGGCACAGTTCCAGGGCGCGCCGCACCTTGGCTGATTGTGCTTGCGACATGGACTGGTTCAGGTCGCCGGCAAAAATGGCCGACGAGTAATTCATGGTGTCATCCAGCCAAAGCCGGTAGAAAGCGTTACCCAAGTCATAGTGGGCGTGGATATTTTTTTGGCTGTTGGTGCGCGTGTTGCGGTTGAGCAGGTGCTTGATGCGGTAAAACAGGCGACCTGCCCATGACCCGTAAATCGCCGATTCCACCGCCGCCCGGTTTTTCACCAGTACCCGCAGCAGCTCGGTCAGGTTGGGCGTACTCCAGTCGCCGGCTATAAAGCTCTCGGCAAAACCTATGTCGCCCGATTTGAACGCGGCCGCGCAGGGTTTCCAGTTGTGCAGATGCAGAGTGGCGTGGGGTGCTGCGGCACCACCGAAGCGCTGCATCGAGCCGTCCGGCAATTGCAGCGTCAAGCTGCCATGTTGTAGACCTTGAAGCAGCTTGAGCACGGCGCGCCCGGCTGCGGGCGTACCTTGGGGAATGGCGTAAGGGGTGGCGGTGCTGGTGTTCATGGGGACTTGGGCTCAGCGGGTGGTCAGTGAGGTCGGGGGAGTCGGCTTGGCAAAGAAAGGCACACGTTTGGCTGCCAGCTTGAGCGCCTGCCAGTGAATACGCAGCACCACGCCCAGCGTCATGGCCGGGTGGTGCCACAGCGCCCTGCGCACGTTGCGGGCGTTCATCGGCACCAGCGTGCCGCTGACACTGGTCTGTATCAGGGGGCCGTTGGCGTCATCGAAATCAATCCGTCCAACGGTGCGGCTGCGTGCTGCATCCACCATGAAGCGGAACCGGTAGCCGCCTTCGACTGGGCAAAATGGCGAGACGTGAAATACCTTGGCAGCGCGTTGCTCCACCCCGTAGTGGGGGTCGTCGAGCAGATAGCAGTGGCGCTCACCAAAGGTGTTGTTGACCTCCACCAAAATGGCGCGCAAGCTGCCGTCGGCACGATGACAGTACCAAAAACTCACTGGTTTGAAGGTGTGACCCAGCACCCGTGGGTAACAGTGCAGCCAGACCTCCCCATCTGCACCGTCGATGCCCTGATGCTGCAGCAGCTCGTCGAGCCAGGCCAGAGCACCGCCCTGCGCCGGGCCGCGTCCGTCGCCGTGATCGGCGTCATAAAAACTCAAGGGTGCCCAGCGATTGCGTACCAGTGCACCCGGGCCGGCCAACTGCAGGCTGCGCATCGGCAGCATCAAGAAATACGTGTCGTAGGCAAACGCGTTACGCACTGGCTTGAGACGGGTGTGCCGAACCTGGCCAAAGCCGATCAGCGCTTGTGACGGCTCAGCGGAGTTCATGCCAAGCCGCCATAGGATTGGTCCAGCAGTGGTTCGAGTTGCGCTGCAACCGCCAGCCCTGATTTGAGGCCATCCTCATGAAAGCCATAGCCAGTCCAGGCGCCGCAAAAATAGGTGTGGCGCTGCCCCTGCAAGGCGCCCACCTGTTGCTGGGCCCGGATCGCGGCCAGGTCAAATACCGGGTGGGCGTAGTCGAAGCTGGCGTGCACCCGATCGGGTGCAAGCTCGCGCAGCGGGTTGAGCGAGACCAGCACCGGCTGGGCAAAGGGCAGCGGCTGCAGCTGATTGAGCAGGTAGTGCAGGCACACCTGATTGGCGTCACCGTCGGCACTGGCGCGTTCGTAATTCCAGGCGGCCCAGGCCCGGCGCTGGCGCGGCAGCACCGAGGTGTCGGTATGCAACACCGCTCGATTCGCCTGGTAACGTATCGCGCCCAGTGTGGCGCATTCGGCGTCGCTGGCGTCGTCGAGCAAGGCCAGGGACTGGTCAGAGTGGCTCGCGAGAACCACCTTGTCGAAGCGCTCGGTTTGGCCAGCAGCGCTGACCAGCACGCCCTGCGAATCCCGGCGGATGCGCTGCACCGCACATCTCAAACGCTTGTCCGTCATGGGGTCGGTGATTTTTTTGACGTACTGGCGCGCACCGCCAGCGACTGTCCACCATTGCGGACGGTTGGTGACCTGGATCAGGCCGTGGTTGTGGCAAAAGCGGATCATGGTAGCCACCGGGAACTGCAGCATTTGGTCGGTCGGACAGCTCCAGATGCAGCCCAGCATCGGTAGAAAATACCAATCGCGAAACTCTGTCGAAAACCGGTGCTGCAACAAGAAATCCGCCAGTGGCTGCAGCAATTGCGCTTCTCCGCCGCTGACGGCAAGATCCGTGGCCAGACGGTTGAAGCGCAGCACATCGCGCAGCATCCCCAGAAAACTCGGCCGGATCAGGTTGCGGCGCTGGGCAAACACGGTATTGAGTGAGGAGCCGCTCCACTCCAGCGAGGCCGCCGCACCCCTGCCCGGGACCTGGACCGAAAACGACATGTCCGACCTGGCGGTCGGCACGCCGAGTTCGCCAAACAGCCGAATTAGTTCGGGGTAGGTGCGCTCATTGAAGACCAGAAAACCTGTATCCACACCATAACTGATGGGCCCGTTGGGGCCCGCGAGTGTGAGATCAACCGTGTGCGTGTGACCGCCAAAATAATCGCCCGACTCAAAAAGGGTGATGTCTGCCCGGCCACGCAGACGGTGCGCCACGGCCAAGCCGGAAATGCCGGAGCCGACGATGGCCAGTTTCATGTGCTGCGAACCATTGGCTTGAACTGCATGACAAATTGAGAAAGGTTGCGCATTGAAATTGAAACGTTCTGGTTATTTTATGACCAGTCGGTAATTTTTCAAAGTGTAGCGCCAATACCTTGGCTGAGGCCATCGCCGACCGCTTCAGATGCGTTTGCTTGACGGGATCGCTTTGGTCAGCGGCATCAGTCGCTTGAGCGGTGGCCGGACCTTGATCTCATGGCCCGGAATGCTGCTCAATATCTTGAACTCAATTTGCGCGGTATCACGCACCGTCAACTCGCTGTGCGTCATGCCCAGACGGTTGAGCATCACAGCGACAAAGGGCGTTGTGGTGTTGGCACCGCGCCGTACGACCACCGCGGTTTCCTGCGATGCGAGGCGGACATAGGTGCCTGGCGAGTAGATGCCGACGGCCTTGATCAGGGCCGCGCCGGCTTCGTCCACTTGCTTGTTTTCATCGAAGTAAATGGCTTTCATGGCAATGCCCGGCGGTACCGCCTTGCGCGCCGCCCGAGGTGAAATCGCGGCGGCAAATTTGTCGGCGCGTTGGATCAAGCGCGCAATTCGCTCACCAGGGGGGCGTTTGGACAAGGGCCCTGGCAACTTGGAGTGGTGGTGGCGCACGCCGTCCAGCCAGAGTTGGTTGGTGAGGCCCAGCGATGTCAGCATGTCGACCGAGCGCGCAGGGTGTTGGTCAATGTTTACCCTCTGCGGGGGCGCCAGCGGCTCCTTTTGCTGCGCCAGAATGTCTTGCAGTTCGGTCATGCCGATGTTCATGCTGAGCGCGGCACGGCCAAGCGCACTGGTCAGGTCCGCTGGCCAATGCAGTACCTCGCGCGCCGCAATACCGCACATGGCATTGACCAGCATGGAATGGGTTGCACTGTAACGCTCGACCTCGACGGAGGCCATCTGGATCAGGGCCAGCAGGGTTCCGTCTGGGTTGGCCTGGCTGAACAGGCTGACCTTATCCTCCAGCCGGTCGACCTGCTCGAGGAAGGCCGCCTCTCGACCATTGCGCAAAATTGCGTGGGCCTGCTCCTGCAGGTAGGGCCAGTCCGCCTCCTTGTCGACTTCAGGCAGTCGTGCAGGGCTGCGCTTGGCCATCGCGACTTGGTCACCTGCCTGGGTAATGTTGGCGAGTTTGGAGTCCCGCGCCAGCATGGTCAGCATTTGCCCTTCCTGATGCCGCTTCAGTGCCTGCGCATCCTGGCGGTCGATGAACAGGCTGTCGTTGCCTTGGGCCATGGTCTCGAGTTCGACACGGCTTTTGATACGGCTGCCTTTTTTCAGCAACAGTGTGCCACTGGCACTCAAAAGGGAAAATGGCAGGGGATCTTCAATGCGGATGCTGCTGATTTTGACGGGCGAAAGGTCCATGGATAGTCGGGAGTTGCAGGCTGGGCGCTCAGGCCGGGAAATTGGACGCCGGTGGCCGGGTGAGCGGGATGAGGCGTGCCAGACTGAGGTTGACTTTAACGCTGGCGCTGGGCAGCCCAGCTGTGACGCGCCAGTCGGCCAAACTGGTGTCGCGCAGGGTCAGCTCGTTGTTGGGCAGTCCCTCCCGGTTCAACACCACAGCCACGCGAGGCGCGCTGGTCACTCGGCCACGCCGTACCACAATGGCCACTTCCTGGCTGGCCAGGCGGACAAATGAGCCCGGCGGGTAAACACCAACTGCCTTGACCAGTGCTGCACCCGCCTCGTCGACGGCCTGGTTCTCATCAAAATAGGCCGCCTTCATGGCGATCCCGGTGGCGGCGGCTGAGCGTGACGCACGCGGTGAAATGGCGGCGGCAAAAATATCGGCGCGCTGAATCAGCCGTGCCATCCGCTGGCCCAGGCTTCGGGCTGCCAGGGGGCCGGGCGCTTTGGCGTGGTGGTCGAGCACCGCCTCCAACAGGTCGCGGTTGGTCACGCCCAGTTGGCGCAGCAGTGCAGCCGAATGGCTCGGGTGTTCCCGCACCAGTTCGCGTTGCCTGGGGTTCAGAGGCTCTTTTTGTTGAGCCATGCGGTCCTGCTGAACCGACATGCCGATGTTCATCGTCAAAGCCGCGTGACACAGCACGGTTTCTTGCAGGGCTGGCCATTTCAAAACATCACGCGCTGCAATGCCACACATCACACTGACCAGCATGGCGTGGGTGCCGCTGTAGCGGTCCAGACCTCGGGAGGATAAAAAAAACAGACTGAGCAGTGTCCCGTCGGGGCTGAGTCGGGCAAAGTGGCTAAGGTGTGCCTGCAGTTTCTCCAATTGCTCACGGAAATTTTGCGGGTTTGAAACCCGCAGCAAGGCATGGGCTTGGTCCTGCAGGTCCAGCCAGTCGGCTTCGCTGCTGGGCATATTTCCAAGGCGAGGCTCGGGTGCGCTTTTGTCACTGATCGTCTCGCTTATCGCTGCGACCGCTTGCGGAGCCGGAGCCCGTTTGGCTTCGACTTTGAGGCCTAACAGGCGATCGGAAGGTCCTGAGGCGGCTTTTTCTTTAGCTACAAAAACACCCATGTCAGTCAGTCGGGTGCCGGCAATGGCGCTAAGGGCGCGATTGCCGTATACCAGTTCATTCAGCCGCTTTTTGTAAGCGCTCTGAAAACGCTCATATTCGATCGCATCGACCAGCAGCTTGTCACGCTTACCGAGCATGACCTCGTACTCGCGCCCGTCCTTCAAGGTGTAGCCGCTGCCAGCCACCATCAGGCCGTTCTCATCCCAGACCGAAAAGGGCAGCGGTTCGCCTATGCGGATGTGATCGAAACTGAAGCTGACGCGTCTCATGGTCACCCTGAATGATGGAGTGCTCGTGGGTAATAAGAAAACCAGCAGCTTAACCCAATTGGAGTCCTGCTAGCATCGAACTCATGAGCAATTCCGATGCCATTTTGGCCCTTTACGACAAAATTTGCGATCCGAGGGACCTGCCAACGCGATTGGCTCGTTTGCCCCGGCCGCTGGTGTTCACCAACGGTGTTTTTGACGTGCTGCACCGGGGCCATGTGCAATACCTGGTGCAGGCACGGGCCTTGGGCGCCAGCCTGCTGGTGGCTCTGAACACCGACGCTTCGGCGCGGCGGTTGGGTAAGGGGCCAGACCGGCCGCTCAACCCCGAGGATGATCGCGCGGTGGTAATTGCAGCGCTGGGCTCGACCAGCCTAGTCACCTGGTTTGACGAAGACACGCCGAAGCAGTTGATCACTCAGGTGCGACCCGAGATATTGGTCAAGGGCGGCGACTACGACATGCAGACCCTGGCCGAGACCCGCGTTGTCGAGGCCTATGGCGGGCGGGCCCTGGCCCTGCCCTTTGTCAGCGGCTATTCCACCACGGCCCTGGTTCGGAAAATCCGACAATAGTCCCCAATAGCAGAGGCATACCCACGACCGTGCCGCCTTTCGTGCATCCACGTCTTCCCCAGCACTCCCTGTCATTCCCGGCACTGCCCGTCATTCCCGGCACTGCCCGTCATTCCCGGCCACGACCAATGGGAATCCAGGATGTCATAGATCCCCACTCAAGCTGAGGATGACGGCAACGGCACCGATCAAGGCCGGGCCGGCGTCGGTGGGGTCGAACCGCGCGCGCGCCGCAACCAGCGCGATAGCCGGCCCAGCAGGTGGGCGAGGTCATCAATGTAGGTGAACACTGCTGGCACCACCAGCAGACTCAGCAGGGTGGAGGTGATCAGTCCGCCGATCACGGCGATTGCCATCGGTGATCGAAAGCTCGGGTCGGCGCCCCAGCCCAGCGCCAGCGGCATCATGCCGGCCCCCATGGCGATGGTGGTCATGATGATGGGCCGGCTGCGTTTGTGGCAAGCGTCCACCAGCGCCTCAAAACGCGCCATGCCGGCCTGGCGCGCCAGGATCGCGTAGTCCACCAGCAAAATCGAGTTTTTTGTGACGATACCCATCAGCATGATCAGCCCGATCATCGAGGGCATGGACAGGGCGCGGCCGGTCAGCAGCAGCGCCACAAAGGCGCCGCCCATGCTCAGCGGCAGGGCCGCCAAAATGGTGACCGGCTGCATGAAGTCCTTGAACAGCAGCACCAGCACGCCGTAGATGCAGAGCACACCGATCAGCATGGCAATGCCGAAGCTGGCAAACAGCGCCTGCATCTCCTGGGCGTCACCGAGCTCGGCGATCTTCACGCCCGGAGGCAGGTTTTTAAGGCTAGGCAGGGCGCGCGCCTCGGTGTTGACCTCGCCCAGCTGGCGGCTGCCAAGCTCGACGTCAAAGGTAACGTTGCGGCTGCGGTTGAGTCGGTCGATCTGTGCCGGCCCGCTGTCCATGGTGATGCTGGCGACATGGCCCAGTGGTACCGGTCCGTTCCGCCCCGGCACGCTCAGTCGGGCCAGTGCCGCCAAATCGGCGCGCACAGCATCTGGCAGTTTGACCCGGATTGGCACCTGACGCTCGGACAGGTTGAGCTTGGACAGGCTGGTGTCGTAATCGCCTGCGGTGGCCACCCGGACTGTCTCGCCGATGGCGGCGGCCGTCACGCCGAGGTCGGCGGCGCGCGCTGAGTCAGGTCGGACGATGATCTCCGGTCGGACCAACGAGGCGCTGGACTGCACATTGCCCACGCCCTGAAGGCCGCGCAGTTCGCGCTCCACTTGCCGCGCCGTCGCCTGTAGCGCTGCCGGGTCTTCGCTTTGCAGCACCAACTGCATCTTGACGCCGGTATCGGGCGGACCGACGGTGAAGCGGGCACCGGCCAAGTCGCCAAGCTTGCGCCGCAGTTGGGCTTCGATGTCGGCCATAGAGGTGCTGCGCTGGTCGCGGTGGCTGGTGCTCAAGGTCAGCACAGCGCGCCGGGCTTCTGCTGCAGCGCCCGGGGCAAATGCGTCGCCACTGGAGCCGCCGCCGATCGAGCTGAACACGCTTTTCACCTCGGGCTCGGACATGGCAGCCAGCCGAGCCAGTTCCGCCACGGCGCGAGTCTCTGCCAGTGTGCTGCCTGGCGGCAACTCCAGGGTGATCTGGGTCTGGCCCCGGTCTGCCGCCGGTACAAAGCCGGTCGGCAGTAGCGGCACCAAGGCGATCGAGCCGACAAAAAACAGGGCCGATCCCAGCATAGTCAGGCCACGGTGGCGCAGGCACCAACGCATCGTGCCCATGTAGCTTGCCATCAGCCAGCCGTCGGGCGGCTCCCCGAGCACCGCCGCGTCGCCTGCTGGTCGCGCGTGCGGTTTGAGCAGGTAGGCCGCCATCATCGGCGTCAATAGCCGGGCCACCATCAGCGACGCCAGAATGGCCAGTACGGCGGTCCAGCCAAATTGCTTAAAGAACAGGCCCGGCACCCCGCCCATGAAGGCGGTGGGCAAAAACACCGCCACCAGCGCGAGGGTGGTGGCAATTACCGCCATGCCGATCTCGTCAGCCGCCTCCATGGACGCCTGGTACGGCGTTTTACCCATGCGCAGGTGGCGCTCGATGTTTTCGATCTCGACAATGGCGTCGTCGACCAGTACCCCGACCACCAGCGCCAGCGACAGCAGCGTCACCGTGTTGAGGGTATAGCCAAAATACTGCAGCCCCAGAAAGGTCGGGATCACCGACAGCGGCAAGGCAGCGGCCGCCACCAGGGTGGCACGCCAGTCGCGCAAAAACCACCACACCACCAGCACGGCCAACAGCGCGCCCTCGTACAGCAGCTCCATCGAGCCGCGAAAGTTCTCGGCCACGGGGGCGGCATTGTCGATCGCCTGTGTCAGCCGGACCTGTGGAAAACGGGTCTGCAGTTCGGCCACAGCCGCGCGCACGCCACTGGCCACGGTCACCTCGCTGGCCCCCTTGGTGCGAAATACTTCGAAGCCGACCACCTCCCGGCCGTCCAGCGTGGCCAGGGCGCGCGGCTCGGCCACCGTGTCCAATACGCGGGCCACATCGCCCAGCCGGAACTGACGGCCGTCGGCCAGGCTAATGTCCAGCTGGGCCAGCTCGGCGGCGGTCTTGACGGTGCCGATGGTGCGCACCGACTGCTCGGCGCCGCTGATGTCGCCGCGCCCGCCCGGTGCCTCTTGCTGCACCAGTCGCAGCCGGCGCGAGACGTCGATCGCTGACACCTGCAAGGCCGCCATACGCGCGGCGTCGAGTTCGACCCGCACCTCCCGCGTGACGCCGCCCATGCGTTTGACGGCGCCCACGCCAGGCACCGTCAGCAGCCGCTTGGCCACGGTGCTGTCGATAAACCAGCTCAGGTCCTGGGTGTCGAGCCGGCTGCCGGTGGCGGCGGAGGTGGCCGCCGCCGTGGCGGTGAAGGTCAAGACCACGCGCCCGGCAGTCGATGCTTTGGTGACCGCTGGGTCACGCAAATCGGCTGGGAGGTCTGCACGCACCCGGGCTACGGCGTCGCGCACGTCGTTGACGGCGTCAGTGATCGGTTTCTCAAGGATGAACTCGACCGTGACCTGGACCTCGCCGTCCAATACCTTGGTGTAAATGTTTTTTACACCCTGCAGTGTGGCCACCGAGTTTTCCAGCTTGCGCGCGACTTCGGTCTCAAGTTGGGCCGGTGCGGAGCCTGCAAGCGAGGCGCTGATGGTGACGATCGGCAGCTCGATGTCGGGGAAATCCTGCACCACGCTGGCACGATAGGCCAGCAGCCCAGCCAGTGTCAGGAGCACGAAAAGCATGATGGCCGGCACCGGGTTCTTGATCGAGAGCGAGGAGAAGTTCATGACTGCTCCTTATTTCGTAGCGAGTGTGTCAGGGTTTGCAAGGGCTGAGGCCGGATTTGATGCTGAACCTGGCGCCACTTTGACCAGGTCGCCATCGTTCAGGAAACCCGCACCGGTGGCCACCAGCAGAGCCTCGGCGCCAACGCCTTCCAGCAGTTCAACCCGCTCGCCGATCCGCCGGCCAGTCTGCACCTTGAGCTGACTCACGCGTTGGTCAGCGTTGAGCCGGAACACATAACTGAAGCCGTCGCGCACCACCACGGCCTGTTGCGGCACCGTCAGCGCCGGTGAGCTACCCAGCTCGAACTCGCCGCGGGCAAACATGCCCGCCTTGAAACTGCCGGCGCCGCTGCGCTGGCTCGGGAGGTCCACATAGACCAGACCAGAACGGGTTTGCGGGTCGACCGTGGGTGCCACCATGCGCACTCGGCCTTTGAGCTCGCTGCCGCTGGCGGCTAGCACGGTCACCGCGGTGCCGGGCCGCAGCCGGGCGAGTTCGACCGAACTGACCTCGGCGCGCCACTCCAAACGGCCCTGGCGGATCAACCGGAACAGTTCGGTGCCCGCGCCCACTACGGCGCCGACCGTCGCCAGGCGCGCTGAAATGACACCGCCGTCGGGCGCGCGGACTTCGGCGTACTGCAAGCGCAGGAGTTGAGCAGCCAGCCCGGCCTTGACCGACTCAACCCGGGCCCTGGCGGTCTGCTCGGCCGTTAGGTACTGGTTAATTTGCTGGCCACTGAAGACGCCGGTATTTTGCAGAGCGCGCACTCGGTCAGCGTTGGCGCTGGCCTCTTGGGCGTTGGCGCTGGCCTCGGTCACGGCGGCGCGTGCCTGCGCCACATCAGACTGCACCGCCTCGGTGGCAAAGCGGGCCAACACCTGGCCCCGTTGCACCACGTCGCCCACGTTGACCAGCACCTCCGTCAGCCGCAGGCCGCTGATTTCGGCGCCAATGCTGGCCTCCTGCCAGGCCGCCACATTGCCGTTGGCGCTGAGTTTGATCGGTAGGGCACTGCTTTGGGCACGGGTGCTGGTCACGGTCAGAGCGGGTCGCGCAGCCACTGGGGCAGGCGGCACTGTTGCTGGCGGTTCAGCTTTGGGACGGTTCAGCCAGTAAGCAATGGCACCGACAACAGCCACGGCGGCCAAGATAAGCGCTAGCGAGGAGGGGGTTTTGGCGAAACGCATGGGGGTCAGGGTTCTCGGGCAGATTGGGGTGTGGGCGGCGCGTGTTGGCGGCAGTGCCGTCTACGTATATGTCCGGCTCAGGGCAGGTCAGGAAACGGCGTGACGTCCAGTCCGCGCGGGCGCGCTCGCCCGCTGAAAATCGAATCGCAGAAGTCTAGCAGTGTGTGCCAGTCGGCCAGGCTGTGGTCGTGCCCGCCTGGTCGGCAGGTCATGGCCAGCTGTGCGGGTACACCCAGCAGCCTGTAAACCGCCAGCGTCGCCTGGTGCGTGAGCCAGCTGCCCTGCGGGTTGGCCCAGGCGTCGTCCAAGGCCTCTGTGGTCAGCAGGGCGCGTGGTGCGATCAGGGCTTTAACAAAGTGCTGGTCAAAGGGCAGGGCCTGCTCGCGACCGGCAAATTCCCCCAGGGTTGGCGCAAACCAGTGCGGAAATGCGCGGGTGACATCGGCCAGGCTTTCCGCGCCCGGGCCCAGCCAGCGGAAGCAACCCGCGCCGCCGGCGCCTGAGTTATTGGCGCTGGTGAGGGCGATGCGGGAGTCAGTGGCGCCGGCCAGCAGCGCAGCCTTACCGCCGCGTGAATGGCCGACCACAGCGATGCGCTGCGGGTCTATGCGCCCAAACGCGCCAGGCTTGCTCTGCTGGTGCACCTGCAGCAGGGCGTCAATGGCGCGGTGGTAACCCCAGGCCCAGCTGGCCAGCGCGGCATGGGGTGGCGGGTCGCCGCTGGGCGCCAGCGGATCAGGCGCGATCTCGACCCGATTGAATTGCGCAAATACCAGGCCACGCGACAGCACGGCCGCGATCGTTTCGTCGTTCGCGTAATGCCAACAGCCGTCGCCGTTCAACAAAACTGGGCAGGATTGGGCGCCAGGCGGCACAAACACCCGCATCGTGAAACTGTCCATGCCGAGCGGCCTGACGCGGCAGGACAGCAGTTGCGCCCCGCCGAGCTGCCGCACTGAGGCCACGTGCAACAGCTCAAAGTCGGTGCGGTTTGGTGTGTGCGGCAGCGGGCCGTAGGCCAGCGGCAGCAGGTGGGCGGCGATTTCCGCACGCCGCGCCGGCCATTGGCTCGGCTGGTCGATGATGATTCCGCTGTCCGATCTCAGCAGGTCGGGCAACAGCTCGCCGGGCTCGGCGGACACCTTGGGGACAGCAGAAAGCGACATGGGCGACTGGGTTGGTGAAAACCATGAGTGTGCCAGCCGTGTTTTGCCCTACCATTCCGGGTTGTCTTCACCCCCACTTTCTGAAAGCTCAAGCCATGTTGACCACAATTTCCAAAACCGGTATCGCCGCGGCCGCGGCCGCAATGATGGGCCTGTCACTGACGGCGCATGCCGCCGAGATCAGGGTGATGTGTTACCAGGACGGCGTCGAATGTGAAGTCACGGCAGCGCAGGCCAAGCGTTTTGAGGCTGCCAATCCGGGCACCAAGGTGGTGATCGACACGGTGCCGTACAAGACCATCGTAGAGCAGTTGCCGGTGCAATTGGCTGCCGGCCAGGGCCCCGACATTGCCCGCGTGACTGATCTGGGCGGCCTGTCCAAGTATTACCTAGACGTCTCAGCCCATGTCAAAGACCGTGCCTACTGGGAAACGAATTTTGGTGCCACTTTGCCCTGGCTGCGCCCCAGTGCCGCCGACAAAGGTATCTACGGCTTCATGTCGCAGCTGACCATGACCGGCCCCTATGTCAACAAGACGCTTTTTGAGCAGGCCAAGGTGGCTCTGCCCGGCCCCAAGGCCACTTGGGACGAGTGGGTGGAGGCTGCGCGAAAGGTGAGCAAAGCCACCCAGACCCCGGCCGCCCTGGCCTGGGACCGCTCGGGCCACCGCTTCGCTGGCCCGGCCATCAGCTATGGCGCCAAAATCTTTGACGCCAAGGGCGATCTGGTGCTGGACGACGGCTACAAGACCACTGTCAATAAATTCGTGGCCTGGCACAAAGACGGCGCCATGCTCAAAGAAGTATGGGCTGGCTCTGGCGGCTCAAGCTACGCCGACTCCATCGGTGAGTTCAAGAACGGCCGTGTTGCGATGGTTCTCTCGGGTTCCTGGCAGATTAACCGGCTGCAAAAAGACATCGGCAACGCCTTTGACTGGGTGGCGGTGCCCAACCCTTGCGGTCCAGCCGCTTGCTCTGGCATTCCCGGTGGTGCCGCCTGGGTGGCGCTGAAGACCAGCAAGTCGCCCAAAGAGGTCGGCATGTTCCTGGACTTCATCGCGTCCGAGGCCAATTACGCCGAGTTCACTGGCAAGACCGAGAACATTCCGGCTCACGCCGGTCTGGCCAAGAAGGGCGTGCCTTACCCTGGTGCCACCCCGGCCGCTCGCGCTGCGTTGGCAAGTTTCAGCGCCGGTGTGGCCAGCCTGTCGCCCGTGGCCTACCAGTTCCAGGGCTACAAGTTCAACCGCGCCATGATGCTGCCCACCGTGGCTCGCGTGACCCAGGCGATTGTGGGCGAAATGAGCAATGATGAGGCGATGACCAAGATCGGCGCCGACATGGCCGACGCGGTCAAGCAGGCGCAGAAGTAAGTTTCTTGCAGCTGGCAGTCCGCCTCTGCGGCTATTTTTTCAACCTGTTTGAGCCGCTGTTCCGGGTCGGCCAGCGCTGGCTCGGTCTTTCCCGGCTGGGCTGGCTGTTTGTCGCCCCGAATCTGTTGGTTTTCGGCCTTTTCACCTTTTTGCCGATCCTGATCAACCTGGTGTATGCCACCACCGGCGGCGTCAAGCTGATGCCGCTGGAGCGGCCTTTCACGGGTGCCGAGAACTTCGCCATTCTGCTGGAATGCCGTGACTACTTTGACCTCCAGAGCTGCCGCAAGGATGTGTTTTGGCGTTCCATCTTCAACACCGCCCGCTTTAGTCTGATCCAGGTGGTGTTGATGGTGGGCCTGTCGCTGCTGACCGCGCTGGTGTTGAACCGCAAGATCATTGGCCGCGGCTTTTGGCGAAGCGTGTTTTTCTACCCGGTGCTGCTGTCACCGGTGGTGGTGGCGCTGATTTGGAAATGGCTTTTGCAAAGCCAGGGCGTGTTCAATGCTGGCCTGGTGGCCGCCGGCGCGGCGCCGGTGGACTGGCTGCTCGATGCCGGTTGGGCCTTCTTCTGGACTGTGTTTGTCTCGATCTGGGCCCACATGGGTTTTTACACGCTGATTTTGCTGGCGGGCCTGCAGGCCATTCCCAAAGACTTGTACGAGGCGGCCCAACTCGACGCGGCCAGACCCTGGCGCACCCTGCGCCGCATCACGCTGCCCCTGCTGATGCCCAATTTGATCGTGGTGCTGGTGCTGGCGCTGATTCGGGCAGTGCAGATTTTTGACGAGGTGTTTGTGCTGACCGGCGGCGGCCCGGGCTCGGCCACTACCTTCATCGTGCAATTCATCTACCAGACTGGCTTTGCCGAGCAGATTCACCTGTACGGTCTGGCAGCGGCAGCATCGCTGATGCTGGCGCTGGGCCTGATTGCGCTGACCCTGGCGCAGCTGCGGTTAACCCGGGCTAGCACAGCGGGCCAAAAGGCCCGTTAAGCCGGCCCGAACCTGTCCCATGCGCGCCCTCAATTTTTTCACCCGAACCCGTGGCCGGCAAAAGCTGGACTGGACCGACTGGCTCAGCTACCTTTACCTGGGCGTTGGCCTGTTCACGCTGTTTGCCCCCATCGTCTGGTTGCTGATGTCGTCACTCAAGACCGAGAGTGCGTTGAGCCAGTTCCCGCCCTCGTTTCTGCCATACAGCCAAAAGACCGTGCAGGTGGCCGGGCATGACAAGCCGTTGCCACTGTTTACCGTGCGTCAGACCGATGGCAGCCTGCGCGAGATGGCGCAGGTGCGGCGCATTGGCATCATGGCCACGCTGGTCGACCCGGTGCAGCCGCAGCAGGAGATTCGCGTCAATATCAACGACCGCAAGCCGGTCAACGAGCTGACGTTTGCCTGGGGCAATTACACCGACCTGTTTGCCAAATTCAGTTTTGGCCGTTACCTGTGGAACAGCGTCTTCATCACCGTGGTGGCGACCCTGCTGACATTGCTGATCAATTCGATGGCAGCCTTTGCCCTGTCCAAATACCAGTTTCGCGGCCAGAAAGCGGTGTTTTTGCTGATCATTGCGACCCTGATGATTCCACCCACCATCATTTTGGTGCCGGTGTTCCTGGTGATCAACTCGGTCGGTCTGCTCAACAGCCTGTGGGGCGTGATTTTGCCGGCCATTGCCACGCCGACCGGGGTTTTTTTGCTCCGACAGTACATGCTGACCATTCCTGACGAGCTGCTGGAGGCCGCGCGCATGGACCACGCCAGTGAGTGGCGAATTTACTGGAAAATCATCCTGCCGCTGTCGGCGCCGGCGCTGGCGGTGCTGGCTATTTTCTCGGTGATGTGGCGCTGGAATGATTTCCTGCTGCCGCTGATCGTGCTGTCGCGGTCAGAGTACTTCACCCTGCAACTGGCGCTCAACTCCTTTCAGGGTGAGCTCAACACCCAGTGGCACTATTTGCTGGCGATGACGGTGATCACCCTGGTCCCCATCACGCTGGTCTTTGCCTTTTTACAAAAGTACATCACCACCGGCATTGCCAGTGCCGGTGTCAAGTAGCCCGAACTGTCCCAGAGGTACCCCATTGGCCACGCTTGAACTTGCCAACATTGTCAAGGCCTTCGACCGCACCACGGTGCTGCACGGCATCGACCTGGCGGTCAGCCATGGCGAGTTTGTGGTGTTTGTCGGGCCCTCGGGCTGCGGCAAGTCGACTCTGCTACGGGTCATCGCCGGTTTGGAGATGCCCAGTACGGGGGACATCCGCATCGACGGGCAGGTGGTCAATGACATCGGTGCTGCACAGCGCGGCTGTGCCATGGTGTTCCAGAGCTATGCGCTGTACCCGCACATGAGTGTGTACGACAACATGGCCTTCGGGCTGGAAAACCTGCAGGTGCCACGGCCACAAATCCAGGCCAAGGTGCAGGACGCTGCGCGCTTGTTGAGGCTCGAAGACCTGCTGCAACGCAAGCCGACCCAGCTCTCAGGCGGTCAGCGACAACGGGTGGCGATTGGTCGCGCCATTGTGCGCGATCCAAGGCTCTTCCTGTTTGACGAGCCGTTGTCCAATCTGGACGCCGAGCTGCGTGTGTCCATGCGTGCGGAACTGCGCGAACTGCATGCCCGGCTGGGGGCCACCATGGTCTACGTCACGCACGACCAGGTCGAGGCCATGACCCTTGCCGACAAAATTGTGGTGCTACGCGCTGGCCGGGTCGAGCAGATTGGCGCACCGCTGGAACTTTACAACCGGCCCTGCAACACCTTTGTGGCGGGTTTCATTGGCAGTCCGCGCATGAATTTTTTGCCGGCAGCGCTGGTCGTGGGTCAGGCCGGAGCGCCCACCCTGCCAGCCGGCAGTCACACCATTGGCCTGCGACCGGAGCACGCGGCGCTGGCCGGTGACGGCCCGCTGCAACTGCGTGTGACCCAGGTCGAGCAACTGGGCGCCAGCAGCGTGCTGCGCGGCACGGTTGGCGCCGACACCCCGTTTGAACTGGTGTGCAATGGCCAAACCGCGTTACGCCCGGGTGACACCGTGGCCCTAGGGCTGCCAGCGCCCCATCTGCATTGTTTTGATGCCCATGGCCAGAGGCTTTAGATCATGACCACCCCGTTTGGACCGGCACGCATTGCCTCTGTTGACGCACACGGCGCCCGCCTGAGCCTGTCTGGTGGCGCCCAGTTTCAGCTGGATGTGCTGGAGCCTACCCTGGTACGGGTGCGTCACCGGCCCGGCGACGGTTACCGCGAGCCACGCACCTGGGCGATTGCGCCACAAAGTGCCGCCACGGGCACCGCTGCCGCTGTTCAGGACGTGGCCTGGGAGGGTCGCCTGCGCGACGACCTCAGCGGCTTTTCGTGCCCTCCAGCCCAGTTCAGCCAGACGGCCAGCGGCCTGACGCTGGCCACTGGCGCGCTGTCGGTCTCGGTGCGGCTCGACCCGCTGGCCTTGACTTGGCACGACGGGCAAGGTCGCCTGCTGCTTGCGGACCGGAACAGCTCGGCCTACCTGCACAGCCCGCGCACCGGCTCGGTGCGGCACTACCTGCAGCGCGACCGGGCTGATCGATATTACGGCCTGGGCGACAAGACTGGCCCGCTGAATCTGCATGGGCGGCGGTTACGGACCATCGCGCTGGACGCGCTCGGCTACGACCCGCAGCAAGGCGACCCGCTCTATAAACACTGGCCATTTGTGCTGACCCGTGCCCCCACCGGCCACTGGTACGGGTTGTATTACGACACACTGAGCACCTGTACCTTTGACCTGGGTTGCGAGCACGACAATTACCACGACTTTTACCGTTATGTCGACATTGACGATGGTGACCTTGATTACTACCTGATGTCGGGCGCTACACCAGCTGCTGTCATCGCCCAGTTTGTGCGCCTGATTGGTGGCACGCACTTGCCGCCGCGTTGGTCGCTGGGTTACGCACAGACCGCCATGGGCCTGGCCGACGCGCCTGATGCCCAAGACCAGCTGAATACCTTCATTGAGCGGATTGAGTCAGAGGCGATTCCCTGCTCGGCTTTCCATTACGGCTCTGGGTATTCCTCACGTGGCAAGCGCCGCTATGTGTTTACCTGGAACCACGACAAATTTCCCGATCCGCAGGCGCTCAATGCGCGGTTCCATGAGGCTGGCATGCGCTTGGTGGCCAACGTCAAGCCCTGCCTGCTTGACGATCACCCGGCCTGGGACGAGGTGCGCGCTCAAGATGGCTTCATCCACGACGCCGCCACCGCCGCACCCGTGGTCGAGCAGTTCTGGGACGGTGTCGGCGCGCACCTGGATTTCTCCAACCCGGCGGTGATCGCCTGGTGGCAGACCAGCCTGCAGCGGCAGGTGCTGGATTTCGGCATTGACGCTGCCTGGAACGACAACAATGAGTACGCCATCATGGATGATGGCGCCAGCTGTGCGGGCTTTGGCCAGCCGCTACCCATGCACCGCGCGCGGCCGTTGCATGCGCTGCTGATGACGCGGGCCAGCTTTGAGGCGCAGGCCCGGCACCGGCCTGCGCAAGCGTCGTCCGAACCGGTGTTCAGCGTGAGCCGGGGCGGGCCACCGGGCGTGCAGCGCTATGCGCAAAGTTGGTCCGGCGACAACAGCACCAATTGGGAGAACTTGCGCTGGAATATCCGCACCGGGCTGCAGATGAGCCTGTCGGGCCTGTTCAACATTGGCCATGACGTTGGCGGTTTTTACGGCCCCTCACCCGGACCCGAGCTGTTTGTGCGTTGGGTGCAGGCCTGCTGCCTGAACCCGCGCATGGTCATGAACTCCTGGAAGCCCGGCAGCGCCACCAACGTCCCGTGGCTGCACCCCGAGGTCACAGTACATGTGGCCGCAGCGATCCGCCTGCGCTACACCCTGCTGCCCTACCTCTGGCAATTGTTTGAGCAAGCCAGCGCGCTGCACCAGCCGATTCTGCGCCCTACGTTTTTCGAGTTTCCAGACGACGAAGCCTGCTTTGCGGACAGTGATGACTTCATGCTAGGCGACGCAATGTTGGTGGCACCCGTAGTGCAGGCTGGCGACACCACACGCCGGGTCTACCTGCCGGCCGGACCGTCGGCCTGGTACGACTTTGACACTGGCGAGCGCTTCGCCTCAGGCCAGTGGCACAGCGTGCCGGCGCCTTTGGGGCGGCTGCCCCTGTTTGCCCGCGCCGGCGCAGCGATTCCGCTGGCGGGCGGCACGCCCACTGAGCCTGGCTCGTCAGTCCGGCGCCGGCACGATGATCCGATCACCGAGTGGCGCCGATTTGGCTCCGGTGATGCTCATGGTTGACCAGCGCGCCAACGACAACGATTGACCGACCACGCTTCAGGCCCAGTGCACCGGGCCCTGGCTGGTGTACCAGTGCGCCAGTTGCGCCTCAAACTCGGCCTCGATCCGGCTGCGCCGGATTTTCATGGTTGGGGTCAACATGCCGTTCTCTATGCTCCAGGGCTCGCGCGCGACCACGATCATGCGCAGCTGTTCATAGTCAGCTGTGGCCTGGTTCACCTCGCGCAGCAGGTCGCCGAGCTCCTGCTGCACCTTGGCCCGTACCGCGGCATCGCCGAGTTGCGGACGCAGGTTTTCGGCCAGCACCACCATGGCATAGGCCGCGCTCTGGCCGACACCTGAAACCAGAGACAGCTCGATCATCGGGTGGGCGTTCAGCCGGTTCTCAATCGGGGCTGGCGCCACGTACTTGCCCTTGGAGGTCTTGAACAATTCCTTCACGCGGCCAGTCAGCTTGAGCAGGCCGTCAGCCCGGATCTCGCCACGGTCGCCGGTGTGAAAAAAGCCATCGGCAGTAAAGCATTCGGCGTCCAGGTCGGGCCGCTTGTAGTAACCCACCATCTGGCCTGGTGATTTGATCAGCACCTCGCCTTCGGCACTCAGGCGGACCTGCACGCCTGGCATCGGCACGCCCACGTAACCAGGTGCGTTGATGGCGTCGGTGGAATTGTGAGAGTAGGCAAAGTCTTCGGTCATGGCGTAGCCCTCGGACAGGTTCAGCCCGAGCCGGCGGTACCAGCTGATCAGCTCAGCGGGAATCGGCGCCGAGCCGCTACCGGCCAGCAAGGCTTGGTCCAGACCCAGGCCTTTGAGCACCTTGCGCGCAACGATGCGGCCCAGAATTGGAATGCCAAGCAGCCGGTCTAGCTTTTTGGGTGGCATCTTGCTGAACACCCCTTGCTGGAATTTGAGCCATAGCCGGGGTACCGAGATAAAGGTGGTGGGGCGTGCCCGGTTCAGGTCCTGCAAAAAGGTGTCGAGCGATTCGGCAAAGTACAGGTGCGTGTTCCCATCCACCAGCGAGCCGCACTCGACCCAGGCACGTTCAAACACATGGGCCAGCGGCAGATAAGACAGCACCCGGTTGTGCCGCTCAGCGCCGACACGGCTTTTGAGCTCGGTCACGATGCCAAGGCTGGCGGCGGTGATGCGCTCGAAGCTGTGCATCACGCCCTTGGGTTGGCCGGTCGAGCCCGAGGTGTAGATGAGCATGGCCAGATCAGTGCCGGCGCGCGCCGAGCTGCCAGTCAGCGGCGGGGTGCGCGCGATGATAGCGTCCCAGGTTTCGAAGGTGGTCGGTGGCGACAGGGGCAGCGCGATGCAGGGTAGACCGGCCGGAATGCCCGGGGTCTGCTGTTGCCACGTGTCGAGTTTGCCAACAAAGAGCAGGCTGGCACCACTGTGCTCCAGCACGTAACGGATGGTGTCGGCGGTTTCGGTCGGGAAGATTGCCACCGTCGTGCCGCCAGCGATCCAGATTGCCAGCTCGGCGATGATGAAATGTGCGCTGTTCTTGGACAGGATGGCAATGCGGGCGCCGGGTTCCATGCCGCGGCTTTGCAGGTGTGCGGCCATGCGCCGCGCCTGGTCCAGGGTCTGTGCCCAGGTGTAGTCCACCACCTGCCCGCCGCCAGTCGGTTGTGTCAGGTAGACCGCATCAGGGTGAGCGCGCTCATGGTCATAAATGTAGTCAAGCATCAGTTTGGGTTGGGACATCTTGGTTCCTCTTTAGGGTAGACCCGCGCAGCCCAGCGGCCCGAGTAGGGTTGTGGCCGCGCTAGCGGTGGACATTACGACGGATGTTACCCGCAGATGGCGGCTGCAGCCCTCATGGTGTTCCCTGACCAAACACCGCCTGCCAAAGCGCCAGCACGGCCGCGCGCTCGCCCTGCAACTGGCCCGGCGCCATTTGAGTCGACTCTTCGTTGAGTCGCGCATGGTGTTGCACCCGGCGCAGTTCACGGTAAGCGCCGGCCGCCGCATGGCCTACGCCCAGCGGCAGAAGACCCGCGGCTTGTGCCCGTTCCAGCAGAGCGATATTGCCGGCGTTCTCCAGCAATTCGGGGTGCTGTCCGGCTTGCGACAGCACCAGGTGCTGCACCGCAAACTCGACGTCGATCATTCCCCCTGTGCTGTGCTTGATGTCAAAGTGGCCCGCTTTGACCGGGTGAGCGCTGCGCACGCGTTCCCGCATCACCACAATTTCTTGTTGAAGGTCAGCTGTCTGCCTTGGGGCACTGATAACCAACTGCCTAACCGCATCAAAGCGCTGACGCAGGTCATCCTGACCTAGCACGCAGCGTGCACGCGTCATAGCCTGGTGCTCCCAAGTCCAGGCGGTGTTGCTGCCACGCTGCTGCTGGTAGTCGGCGTAAGCCTCAAAGGTAGTGATCAGCAGGCCAGCGTTGCCATTGGGTCGTAAGGCGGTATCGATCTCGTACAGGTCGCCTTCGCCGGTTTTGACAGTCAGCCAGTTGATCAGTTTGCGAACCAGGTTCGCATAGATCTCACCCGCTCGCTCGTCGCCGTCGGCATAGACAAAAACAATGTCCAGGTCGCTGCCATAGCCGAGTTCCTTGCCGCCCAATTTTCCATAGGCAATGATGGCGATTTGTGGCGTGACGCGGTGCCGGTTTTTAAGCCGGTCCCAGCACCAACGGGTGGTCACGCGCAGAATGGCTTCGGCCAGTGCGCTCAGGTCGTCGGCCACCTGCTCGACGGTGATGCGGCCTTCCAGGTCGCGCGCCAAAGTGCGGAATACTTCGGCGTGGTGGGCGCGACGCAGCAGGTTGAGCAGCGTCTCGTCATCGTCCTCGCCGGTGCCGGCCAGGGCATTGCGTCGGTGATCCAGCTCGAATTCGAAGTCCACCGCATTAAAGCGTTCGCCAAGCAAGTCCGCCCCGGCAAGTTCGTCGATCACGCCAGGGTGCAGCAAGAGGTAGCGTGCCGGCCAGCGCGCAGCGCCCAGCAAGCGGAGCAGTCGCTCGTGCACATTGGGCCGCTCCAGTAACAGAGCCAGATAGCTTTCGCGGCGCAGCAGGGGCTCCATCCAGTCGGCCAGGCGCACCGCCGCCGCTTCTGTGGCCCGGCCTTCCGCGACCCATTGGGCGGTTCGTGCCACCAGCCGCACCAGCCGTGCGCGGGATTCCTCCCGCAGCGCCAGGACCCGAGGATGATCCCGCCAGTGTGCCACCCGGGCCCGAAAATCGGTCGGCAACTGCGCCAGCAACTCGTCGAACTCAGGCGCGCTGGCGCCTGTCTTGCCGCCGCAGCCCTTGCATTCACGCTCGTCGCTGCCGCCCAGCAGCTTGTCAAACTCCTGCGCCACCAACTCGCGGTGGGCGTCGAGCTGCCGCAGCAACAGGTGGGCCGTGGCGTAGCCCAGGGTCTGAGCGATCCAGCTCAGGTCGTGGTCTTGCGTGGGCAGCACATGGGTCTGCTGGTCGTCCAGGTACTGGATGCGGTGCTCGACCTGACGTAAAAAAACATAAGCCTCGGCCATAGCTTGCGCCGTGGCCTGCGGCATCAGGCCAGCCTTGGCCAGGCGCGGCAGCGCGCTCAGGGTCGGCCGCGTTCGCAACTCAGGAAACTGGCCGCCACGCACCACCTGCAGCAATTGCACGGTGAACTCGATCTCGCGAATGCCGCCACGCGAGAGCTTGACGTCATTGGCTCGCTCGGGGTGGCCGGTGCTGCGCCGCAGCGCATGCTCGCGGATTTGCCGGTGCAGCACGCGCAGTGCGTCAAATACGCCGTAGTCCAGGTAGCGCCTGAAAACAAACGGCAGGACCACGCTGCGCAGGCCCAGGACATTGCTGCCGGGTACGTCCCCCAAGGTGGCAACGACACGGCTTTTCAGCCAGGCAAAGCGCTCCCACTCCCGGCCCTGGACATGCAGGTACTCTTCCAGCGCACCCAACGAGACGGCCGGTGGGCCTGAGTTGCCATTGGGCCGCAGGGCAAGGTCGACCCGGAACACGAAACCGTGATCGGTGGTGTCGCCAATCAGGCTGTACAGGGCGCGAACGGCGCGGCCAAAGTACTCTTGGTTACTGAGACGGCCACGCCCCTGGTCATCACCGGCGGTCTCACCGTCCTGGTCGTAGACATAAATCAGGTCGATGTCGCTTGAGACATTCAATTCACGCGCGCCCAGCTTGCCCATACCCACCACCCACAGCGGCACTGGTTCACCCTGGGCTGACAGCGGCCTGCCATGCACGGCCTGCAAATCGGACTGCACCTGGTCGCAGGCTGTTTGCAGGGAGAACTCGGCCAGGTCGGTCATGGCCTCGGTGATGTCCTGTAAAGGGGCCCGAGCGTCGCAGTCCAGGCACAGCAAGCGCTCAAGCACCAACTGGCGGGTTGCGCGCAGGGCCGCGCTGGTGTTGAGTCCCTGTGCCCGTAAGGCAGCGTAGGTCTGCGCCAGTGTGGCAGGGTCAGGCCGGCCGGGTGGCAGCAACGTCAGTTGTGCGTCATACCTGCGTCGCACCCGCAGTCCAAACCGCGAGTGGGCAGAGGGCAGCACCCCGGTCATAATTCCTGTCATGGCTTCAAAGTCAAGATGATTCCCCGGTCGCCTGCTCCCTCAGCATTGCTGAAATATTTGTCAGCATTGGCGCGTGGCTCCCTGTGGTTGTTGCTGGGCGCCTGGCTGCTGTTTCTGCTGGCCTGGGGCGCACTGCATTGGGTCATTGTGCCGCGAATTGGCGAGTTCCGTCCGATGCTGGAAGCGCAGGCGACCCGCCGGCTTGGCATTGAGCTGCGCATTGGCGCCATCACTGCGCAGTCGAATGGGCTGGTGCCCTCCTTCGCGCTGAGCAACGTGCAGCTGCTCGATCCGCAAGCTCGGCCGGTGCTGCAGTTGTCTCGGGTGCTGGTGGCGCTGTCGCCGCGCTCAGTCTGGAACCGCAGCTTTGACCAGCTGGTGGTGGAGCAGCCGCGATTGCAGGTTCGGCGCGATCCTGGCGGCAAGCTTCACGTGGCCGGGCTGGATCTGTCCAGCGCGGGTGCGCCCGGGCAGGCCCTGCTTGACTGGTTTTTTTCACAACGTGAATGGGTGATCCAGGGCGGCAGCATCGACTGGACGGATGAGCTGCGTGCGGCGCCGACCCTGTCGTTGCGCCAGGTCCAACTGGTGTTGCGCAATATCGGGCGCCGCCATGAGTTGCGCCTGGACGCGACGCCACCGACCGCCTGGGGCGAGCGCTTCAGCGTCAGTGGGCGTTTTCTGCAGCCCCTGTTGTCGATACAGGGCGGCCGCTGGCAGACCTGGGACGGCCAGTTCTACAGTGCTTTTGAGCGGGTTGACCTGTCCGAGCTGGGCCGGTATGTTGCACTTGGGGTCGATCTGCAGCGGGGCAGCGGCACTTTACGCGGCTGGGCCGATGTGGTGCAGGGGCAGTGGCAGGGTGCGGTCGCCGACTTGGCGCTCAGTCAGGTCCAAGTGGGCTTGGGCGCTGGTTTGCAGCCGCTGGCATTGCGCGCAGTGCAAGGCCGCTTGACCGGGCGGCCCCTGGCCGGCGGGCTGGCCCTGGCAGCCCAGGCCTTGAGCTTTGACACCCAGGACGGCTTGCATTGGCCGGCGTCGGACATCAGTTTTCAGCATCAGGCAGCCCAGGGCACGCTGCCTTCGCGCGGCGAGTTCAAGGCTGACCAGCTTGATCTGGCGGAATTGGCGCAGATTGCGAACCGGCTGCCGCTCAGTGCTGAGCTGCGCTCGGCCTTGGTGGCCCATGCCCCCAAGGGTTTGGTGCGCCCACTGCAGCTGAATTGGCAAGGCGAGTTGGGTGCCCTGCGCAGCTACAGCGCCAAAGGCCAAGTGACCCAGCTGGCGCTGGCAAGCGCGGCACTGCCCGGGGTTCAGGGCGCCAGCCTTGTGTTTGACGTCAACCAAGCAGGTGGCAAAGCCAGTCTGCGGCTGGACAACGGCACCTTGGAGCTGCCGGGTCTGTGGTCCGAATCCCGCTTGCCAATGACCCAGCTGTCGACCGATGTGCGCTGGCAGCAAGAAGGTGAACGACTGGCGGTGCAGCTGCCTAACCTGAAGTTCAGCAATGCCGATGCGCAGGGCGAAGCGCAGATCAAATGGGAGACCGGTGAGCCAGGTCTGGCACCGGGTCGATCGCGGTGGCCGGGCGTTATGGACCTTCAGGCCACACTCAGCCGCGCCGATGGCACTCGCGTGCACCGTTACCTGCCACTCGGCCTGCCATTATCGGTGCGGGACTACCTGCGCGAGGCGATCACAGCGGGCACTGCCAGTGCCGTCAAGGTTCGCCTCAAGGGCAACCTGCAGCAGTTCCCATTTCTGGATGCGAAGCAGGGTGAATTTCAGATCAGCGCGGATGTCCGTAACGCCAGCTACCGCTATGTCCCGCGTGCGCTGCAGTCCCCGCAGGCTCTCCCATGGCCGGCGTTGACGCAGCTGAGCGGTGAGTTACTGATCGACCGAAACCAGTTGCAATTGCGGGGCGTCCGTGCTTTGGTTGCGGGCACGCCTGGGCTGCAAATCCTTCGGGCCGACGCGCTGCTGTCTGACCTGGGGAAGCTGGGTGTAGTGACGGTGTCTGCCAAGGTTCAGGGTCCGCTGACGCAGGCGCTGGCGATGGTCAATGCCTCACCGCTGGGGCCAATGACCGGGCGCGCACTGGCCCGCTCAGTGGCTACTGGAGAGGCCGACTATCAGTTCAAGTTGACGCTCCCATTGGCTAATCTCCCGCGCTCTACGGTGCAAGGCAGCGTGTCGCTGGCCGGCAATGACATCCAGATTTCCCCCGACACCCCGCCCCTAGGTCGGGCCCGCGGCAGTGTTAGTTTCAGTGACAGCGGCTTTAGCATTGCCGCTGGGCAGGCCCGCTTGTTTGGTGGCGATGCCCGGATTGAAGGGGGTACGGTGGCGCTTGCTGCTGCGGACGACGGCCCTGTGCAGGGGCGCTTGGCCGTGACGACCGTCATCCGCGTCAACGGCGTAGCGTCGGCCGAGGGTTTGCGTCAGACGCCTGAGCTTGGCCTGCTGGCCCGGTTGGCGCTTCAGGCCAGCGGCAGCACCGCCTATACCGCGGTGCTGGGCCTGCGCCAAGGCCCACCCGATTTGCTGGTCACCAGTACGCTTCAGGGCCTGAGCTTGAGCCTGCCCGCCCCCTTGGCCAAAAATGCTGACGTGGCCCTACCTCTGCGCTTTGAATCGCTGCAACTGGCGGGCACGGGCCCAGCGGCGCGCCCTCGCGACCAGCTTACGCTGGCGCTGGGAGGTTTGGTGGCAGTGGATTACGTGCGTGATCTGAGTGGCACTGAGCCACGCGTGCTGTGGGGCAGTATTGGCGTTGGTCTGTCGGCACAGGAGGCGGCGCCCATGCCCGACGCAGGGGTGGTGGCCAACATCAATGTGCCGGTGCTTGACGTTGACGCGTGGTCTGCCACCCTGTCGCAGTGGGCTGCTGGCGGGGGGGCGTCCGGCAGCCCCACCCTCAGCCCGACGGTCTCTGCTTACCTGCCCACCAGCCTGGCGCTGCGGGCCGTTGATTTGAACCTTGCCGGTCGCCGTTTCAGTCACATCGTGTTGGGTGGTTCCCGCGATGGCCTGTTGTGGCGTGCCAACCTGGACGCCAGCGAGCTCAATGGCTATCTCGAGTACCGGCAACCCACTGGCAATGGCGCAGGGCGGGTCTACGCCCGCCTTGCACGCCTGGTCATCGTGCCTGGCGGCGGAACCGACGTCGAAGCCCTGCTCAGCGAGCAGCCGGTCAGTATCCCGGCGCTGGACGTGGTGGTGGAAGAGTTGACCTTGCGCGGCAAGCGGCTGGGGCGGCTGGAGGTCGATGCGGTCAACCGTGTCGGTGGTACCGCCGTGTTGGACGGGGTCGGGCGCGAATGGCGGCTCAACAAACTCAACCTGATCATGCCGGAGGCCACGTTCAGCACCACCGGCAGCTGGTCCAGCTTGACTGGGGCACCCGCCGCGCGCGGCGGGTCCGAACGTCGGCGCACCTTGATGAATTTCCGGCTCGACATGACAGACGTTGGCCTTTTGTTGGGACGGCTTGGCATGAAAGACGTGGTTCGCCGTGGCCGCGGCAAGATGGAGGGGCAGGTGAGCTGGCTCGGCTCCCCGATCAGCATCGATTACCCCTCCCTCGGCGGCGCTTTTTTGATCGACGTCGAAAGCGGGCAATTCCTGAAGGCCGATGCCGGCATCGCCAAGCTGCTGGGTGTGCTGAGCCTGCAGACCCTGCCGCGCCGACTGGTCCTGGATTTTTGGGACGTCTTCAGCGAGGGCTTCAGCTTTGACAACGTGCGCGGTGACGTGGCGATTGAGCAGGGCATTGCCCGCAGCAACAACCTGCAGATGAAAGGTGTCAATGCGGCTGTGATGATGGAGGGACGCGCCGACTTGGCTTTGGAAACGCAGACCATCCGGGCGGTGATCGTGCCTGAACTCAATGCCGGCACCGCTTCGCTGATTGCCACCGCCATCAACCCAGCGGTGGGACTGGGCACCTTTTTGGCACAGATGTTCCTGCGCCGGCCACTGATGGAGGCAGCGACCCAGGCCTTCCAGATCGATGGCGCCTGGGCCGACCCCATCGTTCGACGGGTGGAGCGCAAGAGCGCGCTGCCCGACGCCCACCCACCCCCCCAACCCGAGTCCAGCAAATGAAAGTTGCCGCAATTCAAATGGTGTCAGGCACCACCGTACAGTCCAATTTGGACAGCGCGCAGGCCCTGCTGCGCACCGCCGCGGCCGAGGGCGCAGAACTCGCTGTCCTGCCCGAATACTTTTGCCTTTTGGGGCGCAAGGACACCGACAAACTGGCGGCCCAAGAGCCCTTGGGTGAGGGCCCGATCCAGCAGTTTTTGGCCGCCAGCGCGCGTGAGCTGGGGCTGTGGATTGTGGGTGGCACGCTGCCCCTGGCGCTGGCCTCAGCGGACCAGGCGCTCACCGCGGCGGATCGCGTCTACAACAGCACGCTGGTGTATGCCCCAAACGGTGAGCGGGTCTGCCGTTATGACAAGATTCATCTGTTTCGTTTTGACAATGGACGTGAGCGTTATGACGAATCTGCCGTGCTGCGCCCCGGCACCCAGCCGGTCAGTTTTGAGCTGCCATCCCGCGACGGCCACCTTTGGCGGGTGGGCTTGAGCATCTGCTATGACCTGCGCTTTCCCGAGCTCTACCGTCTCTATGCCCAGCAAGGAGCGCACCTGTTGTTAGTGCCCAGTGCCTTCACCTACGGCACCGGGCAGGCGCACTGGGACATTCTGTTGCGGGCGAGGGCGATTGAAAATTTGGCGTTCGTGGCGGCTGCGGCGCAGGGGGGCGTGCATGAGAATGGGCGACGTACCTGGGGCCACAGCCTTTTGGTTGACCCCTGGGGCGGGCTGCTGGCCGAACGGGCCGAGGGTGCCGGCGTGGTGTGTGCCGAGCTCGACTTTGACCGGCTAAGCGCCCGCCGGGCGCAGTTGCCGGCGCTGCCCCACCTGCTGCATCATGCGCTTTAAGCTTGCTTGTCGGTGGGTGGGCTGGGCACTGGGGGAGTGTCCTTGTCGGGCTGCTGCGGCAGCTCGCCACGCTCCCGCCCTGAAAACATGGTCCACCAGACGATCAACAGCAGCAGCAGCAGGGCGCCCAGGGCTTCAAGCAGCAGCAGTATCATGAGAAAACTCGGCTATTTTTTGGCATGGTTGATGATTGTAGGGACGCTCGCCGCCGCACCGCTCCCCGTGGCCGAGTCGCCAGGCGACGACACAGCGCCACTGCCGGCGCCCCTGCTGCAAGCCAAGACGCGTTGGGTCGCCGTCCGTTGGGCCGAGTTGCCAGGCTTTGAAGCTGACGCGCTGCACGAGGCCTGGAATGCCTGGCTCAAAAGCTGCGAACGGCCGGGACCGGTATTTGCGCCGCTGTGCAGTGAAGTACGACGCCTCAGCATCGCCGACGGGCCGGCCCAACGTGCCTGGCTGATGGCGCGCTTGCAGCCCTACCGGGTTGAAGCTCGGACCGGCGGTGCCGAGGGCTTGCTCACCGCCTATTTTGAGCCTGAGCTCCAGGCATCCCGCCTGCCCGACAGTCAGTTCACGGTGCCTCTCTATCAGCCACCGCTGACGCTGGCGCAGCGTCGTCCCTGGTACACCCGAGAGGAGATCGACCGCTCGCCCGCGGTCCGTGGGCTGCTCGCGGGCCGCGAGATCGCCTACTTGGCGAACCCGGTGGATGCCCTGGTTCTGCAGATTCAGGGCTCGGGCCGCGTCCGCATCACGCAGCCGGATGGCAGCGTGCGACGCGTCCGTCTGGCCTACGCTGGCTCCAACGAGCAACCCTATAAAAGCGTGGGGCGTTGGCTGCTTGACCAGGGGGCGCTTCGCGATGCGTCGTGGCCGTCGATCAAGAGCTGGGTGGCACAAAACCCCGACCGAGTGAACGAGATGCTCTGGAGCAACCCGCGCACGGTATTTTTTCGCGAAGAACCCCTGACTGACCTCGATGCGGTTTGGGGCCCGCGTGGCGCACAGGGTGTGGCCCTGACGCCCGGGCGCTCGATTGCTGTGGACCCGCTTAGCATCCCTTTTGGCACACCGGTCTGGCTGGTGTCAAGTGGCGCCACCGCCCAGCTGCGCAAGCTGGTGCTGGCCCAGGACGCCGGCAGCGCCATTATTGGGGCCGTGCGCGCCGATTATTTTGCAGGTTGGGGTAAGGCCGCCGAAGAGCTAGCCGGCCGCCTGAAACAACCCGTGCAACTGTGGGTCCTGTGGCCCAAATAGCGCCGGCCCGGCCTCAGCGCGCCGGACCGCCGCGCAAATGGGCCAGCGGCAGCGCGCCGCTGGCCTTGACCTCACCCAGTGAAAAGCTGGTGTGCAGGTCTTTCACATTGGGCAGGTTGATCAGTACCTCGCGCGCAAACTGGCTGAAAGAGTGCAGATCGCGGCTGACCACCTGCAGCTCGAAGGTGCCGGTGCCGCTGATGTAGTGGCAGCTCACCACTTCCGGTATGGTGCGGATGGCTTCCTCTAGCGTGTGCAGCACGTCACCGCTGTTTCGGTCGGCGTCCAGTCGTACGAAGGCCAATACCCCGAGCCCGATTTTTTGCCGGTTGATCTCGGCCCGGTAGCCGGTGATGAAGCCGGACTCCTCCAGGCTTTTGACGCGACGCCAACAGGGTGCTGCACTCAGGCCGACGCGTTGTGCCAATTCGGCGTTGGTGAGTCGGCCCTGGGCTTGCAGCTCATCGAGGATGGCGAGGTCAAATTTGTCAAGTGTTTCCATTTAAGGCTAATTCTAGAAAGATTCTTGCGTCAGGCGCCAATTTCAGGGCAAAGAAAGCAAAGACATATCTGGCTTGCCCGCCTACACTTTGCCGACACAAGAATGGAGAACTGCCCGCCATGAACGCCCCCCTGCCACCCCATATCCGTCAGGCGCTCGAAACCGTCACCCTGGACGACAAATACGCGCTTGATCACGGCCCGGCCTTCATGAGCGGCGTGCAGGCGCTGGTCAAGCTGCCCATGCTGCAGCGCCTGCGCGACCAGCGTGTGGGCAAGAATACGGCCGGCTTCATCAGTGGCTACCGCGGCTCGCCGCTGGGCGGGTATGACCAGGCGCTGGTCAAGGCCCAGCCGCACTTAAAGGCGCACCACATCGTGTTCCAGCCCGGTGTCAACGAAGAGTTGGCCGCGACCGCGCTGTGGGGCACACAGCAGCTCGGTTTTGCCCCGGCGGGTAGCAACAAATACGATGGCGTGTTTGGCATCTGGTATGGCAAGGGGCCAGGCGTGGACCGGTGCGGCGACGTGTTCAAGCACGCCAACATGGCCGGCACCACGCCCTGGGGCGGTGTGATTGCGGTGGCGGGCGATGACCACATCTCCAAAAGCTCAACGGCGGCGCACCAGAGCGACCACATCTTCAAGGCCTGCGGCACGCCGGTGTTTTTCCCGGCCAGCGTGCAGGAAATTTTGGACCTTGGGCTGCATGCCTTTGCCATGAGCCGCTTCTCGGGTGTCTGGGCGGGTATGAAGACCATCCAGGAAATCGTTGAGTCCAGCGCCACGGTGATGATCGACCCGGACCGGGTCCAGCTTCGGATCCCGACCGATTTCGAGATGCCCGCCGGCGGCCTGCACATCCGCTGGCCTGATCACGCCTTGGAGCAGGAGGCTCGCCTGTTCCATTACAAGTGGTATGCGGCGCTGGCCTACATCCGCGCCAACCGGCTTAACCACAATGTGATTGAAGGTCCGAACGACCGTTTCGGCCTGATCGCCAGCGGCAAGGCCTTCAATGACACGCGCCAGGCGCTTGTCGACCTTGGCTTGGACGACGCCACCTGCCAGCGCCTGGGCATCAGGCTGCACAAGGTGGCGGTGGTCTGGCCGCTGGAGGCGCAGCTGACCCGCGAATTTGCCACTGGCCTGCAGGAAATCCTGGTGGTGGAAGAAAAGCGCCAGGTCATCGAATACCAGATCAAAGAGGAGTTGTACAACTGGCGCTCCGACGTGCGACCCCATGTGCTGGGTAAGTTCATTGAGTCTGAGGGTGACTTCAGTGGCGGCGAGTGGTCCAACGCCAACCCCACTGCCAACACCCTGTTGCGCGCCAATGCCGATCTGTCGCCCACCCTGATTGCACGCGCCATTGCCCAACGCCTGAAGAAACTCGGCGTGGATGCCGATACCGCGGCGCGCATGGATGCCCGTTTGGCGATCCTGGATGCCAAAGAGCGTGCTTTGCAACTGGTACAGGCTTTGCCCGAGCGTCAGCCCTGGTTTTGCTCGGGCTGCCCGCACAACACCAGCACCAAGGTGCCAGAGGGCTCGCGCGCCATGGCCGGCATCGGCTGCCATTTCATGTCGATCTGGATGGACCGCGCCACTGTCGGCTTCACCCAGATGGGCGGCGAGGGCGTGCCCTGGGTGGGGCAGCAGCCCTTTAGCAACGACCAGCACATGTTCGCCAACATTGGTGACGGCACCTACTTTCACAGTGGCCTGCTGGCGGTCCGCCAGAGTATTGCCGCTGGCGTCAACGTCACCTACAAAATTCTTTACAACGACGCCGTGGCCATGACCGGAGGGCAACGGATTGGTGAGCGGGCCGAAGGCCACTCGGTGCTGCAGATCGCCCAAAGCATGCGCGCCGAAGGGGCAGCGCGTATCAGCATCGTCACCGACGAGCCAGAAAAATACGCTGGCGCCACCGGTCTGCCGGAGGGTGTCGCGGTGGCGCACCGTGACCTGCTGGATGCGATTCAGCGCGAGTTCCGCACCCTCAAGGGCACCACGGTCATCATTTACGACCAGACCTGCGCCACGGAAAAGCGCCGCCGGCGCAAGCGCGGCTCGCTGGTGGACCCAGCCAAGCGCGTGGTGATCAACGAACTGGTGTGCGAGGGTTGTGGCGACTGCGGCGTGCAGTCCAACTGCCTTAGCGTGGAGCCGCTGGAGACCGAGTTTGGCCGCAAGCGCCAGATCAACCAGAGCAGCTGCAACAAGGATTATTCGTGTACCAAGGGCTTTTGCCCCAGCTTCGTCACGGTTGAGGGCGGCCAGCTCAAAAAGAAGAGCAAAGGCGTGGGCCCGTCACCGTTCGCCCTCGGCGCGCTGCCCGAGCCAACGCTGCCGCTGCTGGGCGGCGCGGCCGAGCCGGTCTGGGGCATTGTGGTGGCTGGCGTCGGCGGCACCGGGGTGATCACCATTGGCCAGCTGCTGGGGGTGGCCGCGCACCTAGACGGGCGCGGCATCGTGACCCAGGACGCGGGTGGCTTGGCGCAAAAGGGCGGTGCCACCTGGAGCCATGTGCTGATCGGTGCCAGCCAAAGCGACATTCGCACCACCCGCGTCAGTCTGGCCGCGGCTGATCTGGTGATTGGCTGCGACCCGATCGTGACGGTCGCCAAGGAAACCATGCTGCGCATGCGCGAGGGCCGGACCCGGGTTGCGCTCAATGCCCATGCCACACCCACGGCGGCTTTTGTCAAAAACGGCAACTGGCAAAACCCGTCTGAGGCCTGCGTTGGCCAAGTCGCGCAGGCGGTGGGCACCGAGGCACTGGGTGCCTTCAGCGCCGACCTGGCTGCCACTTCGCTGCTTGGCGACAGCATCTACACCAACCCCATGATGCTGGGTTTTGCGTGGCAAAAGGGCTGGATCCCGCTGACGCAGGCCGCGTTGTTGCGCGCCATCGAATTGAACGCCGTGGCAGTGGACAACAACAAAGCGGCGTTTGAATGGGGACGGCGCGCGGCCCATGATCCGCAGGCGTTCGACCGCCTGCTTAACCCGGGTCAGGTGGTGACGCTGGTTAAACGCAGCCCGCTCGACGAGCTGATTACCCGCCGAGTGGCTTTTCTGACCGATTACCAAGACGCCGCCTACGCCGCGCGCTATCAGGCCGTGGTAGAGCGGGTGCGGCGCGTGGACCAGACCGTGGGCGAGGCCCGGCTGGCGCTGACCGAAGCTGTGGCGCGTTACCTGTTCAAAGCCATGGCCTACAAGGACGAGTACGAGGTGGCCCGGCTGCACACCGATACCGCTTTCCATGCTCGCATCGCCGACATGTTTGAAGGTGACTACACGCTGAACTACCACCTGGCGCCCCCGCTGCTGGCTAAAAAGAACGAAAAAGGCGAGTTGCAAAAGCGCAGATTTGGTCCTGGCATGCTGGTCGCTTTTCGTCTGCTGGCGCGTCTAAAGGGTTTGCGTGGTGGGCCTTTCGACCTGTTTGGCCGCACTGAAGAACGGCGGCAGGAGCGCGCCTTGATCAACGACTACCTGGCCAGCATCGACGAACTGCTGGCCGGGCTGGTTGCCGATGACACGCCGGAGTGGCGGACACAGCGCTACCGGCTGGCGCTGGACATTGCCCGCGTGCCCGAGCAGATCAAGGGTTTTGGCCATGTCAAGGCGCGCAATCTGCGTGCGGCACGTCTGGCCTGGGACGGGCTGCTGACGCAGTTTCGTCATCCTCCGCTGGCGCAGCGGGCTGCCTGAGGGCTTTGGCCGACAAGGCAGCCCAGCGCAATCTGGCGGCAATCTTTGCCGATGTCGGGGTATTGGTCCCCGTCATACAATGCGCCGGTATCGACGCGGCGTCACCTGTTCGGTGGCCGCACGCCCAAGCAGCCCCTGCGCTGTGTCGGGTTTTTTCTGTCAAACCCTGTGGAGTTGCCTGTGTTTATTTCTTCCGCGTTCGCCCAAACCGCACCCGCTGCTGCTGCTGGCGGCGGTGACATGCAGTCCTCGCTCATGAGCATGCTGCCACTGGTGTTGATGTTTGTCGTGCTGTATTTTGTGATGATTCGGCCGCAAATGAAGAAGCAGAAAGAACACAAGGCCATGATTGATGCGCTGGCCAAGGGCGACGAAGTCGCGACCGCCGGTGGTCTGTTGGGCAAGGTCAGCCGCATGGGCGACAGCCATCTGGGCCTTGAGGTTGCCAACGGGGTCGAGATCCAGATCCAGCGTAGCGCGGTGGTGCAGGTGCTGCCCAAGGGCAGCATCAAGTAAACCCGTTACCGCAGAGGCGCGATCATGAACCGTTATCCGGTCTGGAAATACGTGGTCATCGTGATCGCGCTATTGGTGGGAGGGCTGTACACGCTCCCCAATTTCTTTGGTGAATCGCCTGCGGTGCAGGTGTCGGCGGCCAAACCGGCGGTCAAGATTGACAGCAGCACCCTGGCCCGGGTCGAGGCGGCGCTTAAGGCCGGCGGTCTGGTGGCCCAGGTGGTAACACTGGACGGCAATTCGATCAAAGCGCGTTTTGACACCACCGACACGCAACTTCGGGCCAAGGATGCGATCCAGAAGGCCCTGGTGCCAGAACCCGCCAACGCCGGCTATGTCGTCGCGCTCAATTTGTTGTCGCGCTCGCCGGCCTGGCTGAGCGCCATGCGCGCGGTGCCGATGTACCTGGGCCTGGATTTGCGGGGGGGTGTGCACTTCATGCTGCAGGTCGACATGCAGGCGGCTCTGACCAAGAAGGCCGAGTCACTGGCGGGCGACATCCGCACCAGCCTGCGTGAAAAAAGCGTCCGCCACAGTGGCATCAGCCGCAATGGCCAAAGGATCGAGATCCGCTTTAAGGATACGGCGGCGCTGGCTGCAGCCCGTGCGGTGCTGCAAGACCAGTTCCCTGACCTGCAGGCGACCGACGGGGCCGAGGGCGCCGAGTTCAAACTGACCGCGACCATCAAGCCCGAAGCAGCGCGCCGGGTGCAGGACCAGTCACTCAAACAAAATATCACCACGCTGCACAACCGTATCAACGAGCTGGGTGTGGCCGAGCCTGTCATCCAACAGCAGGGCCTGGACCGCATCGTGGTGCAGTTGCCTGGCGTGCAGGACACGGCCAAGGCCAAGGACATCCTGGGCCGCACCGCCACCCTCGAAGTGCGCCTGGTCGATGAAAGTGGTGAAGCGCGCGCGGCCGAGAGTGGCGCGGGTGCCGTGCCCCTGGGCGCCGAGCGCTATCTGGAGCGCAGCGGCCAGCCGGTCATCGTGAAAAAGCAGGTGATCCTGACCGGCGAAAACCTGACCGATGCTCAGCCTGGCTTTGACAGCCAGACCCAGGAAGCGGTGGTCAACCTGACGCTGGATGCCAAGGGCTCGCGTATTTTCCGCGACGTGACCCGTGAGAACGTCGGCAAGCGCATGGCCATTTTGTTGTTTGAAAAAGGCAAAGGCGAGGTGGTCACTGCCCCGGTGATCCGCTCCGAAATCGGTGGCGGGCGGGTACAGATCTCTGGCCGCATGACGGCGATGGAAGCCACCGACACAGCGCTGCTGCTGCGCGCAGGGTCACTGGCTGCGCCCATGGAGATCATTGAGGAAATGACGATCGGCCCGAGCCTGGGGGCTGAGAACATCGCCAAGGGTTTCAACAGCGTGACCTGGGGCTTTGTGGCGGTGGCGGTGTTCATGTGCCTGTATTACCTGCTGTTTGGCGTGATCTCCAGTGTGTCGCTGGCGGTCAACCTGTTGCTGCTGGTGGCGATGCTGTCCATGTTGCAGGCCACCCTGACCCTGCCTGGCATGGCGGCGATGGCGCTGGTGCTGGGCATGGCCATTGACGCCAATGTGCTCATTAATGAGCGGGTGCGGGAGGAACTGCGCAACGGCGCCTCGCCGCAGGCCGCCATTCACGCCGGTTATGACCGCGCCTGGGCCACCATTCTTGACTCTAACGTCACCACCCTGATCGCTGGCCTGGCTCTGCTGGCCTTTGGCTCCGGGCCGGTGCGTGGCTTTGCGGTGGTGCACTGTCTGGGCATTCTGACCAGCATGTTCTCAGGCGTGTTTTTCTCACGTGGGCTTGTCAACCTTTGGTATGGCCGGCAGAAAAAACTCAAGAGTGTGTCGATCGGCACCGTCTGGCGGCCGGACCCTGGCAGCCAAATCACTGCCCCCTGACAGGAAACGACCATGGAATTTTTCAAGATCCGCAGCGACATCCCGTTCATGCGCCATGCGCTGGTGTTCAACCTGGTGTCACTGCTGACTTTTCTGGCAGCAGTGTTCTTTTTGTTCAGCCGCGGCCTGCACCTGTCGGTGGAGTTCACTGGCGGCACGCTGATGGAAGTCAGTTACGCGCAACCGGCCGACCTGAATGCCATACGGGCCAGTGTGGCCAAGCTGGGCCTGAACGATGTGCAGGTGCAAAACTTTGGCACGGCGCGTGATGTGCTGATCCGCATGCCGGTACAAAAAGGCGTCAGCTCGGCACAGCAGAGTGATCGGGTGATGGCCGAGCTCAAGGCTGCCGACGCCTCGGCCAGCATGCGCCGAACCGAGTTTGTCGGGCCGCAGGTGGGGGACGAACTGGCCGCCGACGGCCTGAAGGCGCTGGCCTTCGTGGTGGTGGGCATCATGATCTACTTGGCGATTCGTTTCGAGTGGAAGTACGCGGTGGCGGCCATCATTGCCAACTTGCACGACGTCATCATCATCCTTGGATTTTTTGCGTTTTTTCAGTGGGAGTTCTCGCTCCCCGTGCTGGCCGCCGTGCTCGCGGTGCTGGGGTATTCGGTCAATGAGTCGGTGGTGATTTTTGACCGGATTCGAGAAAACTTCCGGCGCTACCGCAAGATGAACACGGTGGAGATCATTGACAACGCCATCACCTCCACCATCAGCCGTACCATCATCACGCACGGTTCAACCCAGCTGATGGTGTTGTCCATGCTGCTGTTCGGCGGCGCCACACTGCATTACTTTGCCTTGGCGCTGACCATTGGCATTCTGTTCGGTATCTATTCGTCAGTCTTTGTGGCCGCGGCGATTGCCATGTGGCTGGGCATCAAGCGCGAAGACCTGATCAAGGCCCCGACCCGCAAAGACGGTGACCCTAACGACCCGAACGCCGGCGCGACGGTTTAAGCTCAGGCCGGCTTGCCCGGCTCAGTGGCAGACCCGTTCGCGGTGGTCGCTGCCCAACTCGTCGATGATCAGCGGCCCCGGTTGATAGCCCAGGCTGCGGTAGACGATCTTGATGATCATTTTCAGATCATTCAGCGGCAAAGGCGCAGCGCGGGCGGCGACCGCCCGGTCCACCACCAACTCGCGCATGGCCAGGGGCAAGGCGCCTGCGGACTCCAGGAAATGGATGAACCCCAGGCATTGGGCCCCCAACCGGTGTTGCTCCGAGCGGGTGTAGATGCGCCAGCTGTTCGCCTTCGGGGCAATGGTCAGTGCCAGCGTTGATGGCGCAGCGGCTGACGCCAACTCTGGCGTTGCCCCTGCCTCTGCCGCCAGGCTGTGGCCGCTGGCAGCCTGAGTCAGTTCGCCGAGCCAGGTCAGGGCCTCCGACACCTGGTCGGTGTCAAAGCCGACCGCATTGAGCTTGTGCTCAAGCTCAGCAATTTCAGGGCAAGTCTGGCCGCGCCAGTAGTTGTTGCAAAGGTAGTTCAGGACTTCAAACATGGTGCAACTGTAGCCGCCCTGCTGGCGGGTCAAACCCAGCAATTAACGGCCAAATCCGACTTTGCCCGCATTTAGGTGAATCAGGCGCTGTCCAGGCGCTGAAACAGGCCGCCCGGCAGGCGGGCCACCTGCCCGTCGAGCTCGAGCAACATCAGCCGGGTTTGCAGTTGAGCCGCGTCCAGCCCCGAGCGGGCTGCCAGTGCATCCAGCCCAACCGGGTCGAAACCCAGCGCAGCCAAGACCGCATTTTCTGGGTCAAAATGGTCGGTAGCCTTTGCTGCACTTGGTTCTTCTGCTATTGAATTAAAAGCAAATCCCGAGCCGAGGTCGAGCGCCATATCCTCTAGCACGTCGGCTGGCGACTCCACCAGCTTGGCGCCCTGCCTGATCAAGGCGTGGCAGCCACGGGCCTGCGGTGAGTGGATGGAGCCGGGAATGGCAAACACCTCTTTGCCCTGCTCTGCGGCCAGCCGTGCGGTGATCAGCGAGCCTGATTTGAGCGCCGCCTCGACCACCAGCGTGCCCTGCGCTAGACCAGCAATCAGCCGGTTGCGGCGCGGAAAGTTGGCCGCCAGTGGCGGCGTGCCCAGCGGGTATTCGCTCACCAGCAGGCCGTGGCGGCTGATGCGCCGAGCCAGCTCCAGATGGCTTTTCGGATAGACCCGATCCAGCCCGGTGCCGACCACCGCCACCGTGGCCAGGCGCGGCGCTCCCACCGGGAGGCTGTCCAGTGCCCCTTCATGGGCCGCCGCATCGACGCCACGTGCCATACCAGACACCACGGTGACACCGGCCTGCCCCAGGGCCTTGGCAAAGTCGTGCGCATTGGCCGCGCCTTGCGGCGTCGGGTTACGGCTGCCGACCACAGCGATACTGTGCAGCACATTAAATGCTATTGAATCAGTAGCATACTTATCAATGCTGTCAAGGCTTGGAGCCTTATTTGATGCAAAACTTCCGGCGCCCAGCAGGTACAGCATCAAGGGCGGGTCATCCAGCTGCAGCAGGGCGGGTGGGTAACGGGCGTCGCCGAGTGTGATCAGTTGGGCACGCACCCCTTCGTCGCGCGCTTCGTGCAGCCAGTCCCAGGTGCGGGTCAGCAGGTCGTCCAGTCCGGCGGGCTCGGTCAGCAGGGCCGTGGTCTGGTTCGCGCTGACCACCTGGCGCAGGGCTGCCGCGGTCTGACCGAAGATCTGCTCCGGCAGTCCGAAGGCCGCCAGCAGCTTGCGCGCACTGTCCAGGCCAACGCCGGGAGTCAGGGTCAGTCGCAGCCAGGCTTGCAGTTCTTCGCGCTCCACGTCGACCCTTCAGCGCGGGTTGACCAGCCTGTCGCCAACGCGCACACCTTGCGTGGCTTCGAGCACCAGGGCGTAGGACAGCCGTTCAAACGGGCGAAACACCATCAGCAGGCCTTTGCGTTCGTCTGGCAGTTTGAGGGCTGTGCGCGCCGGGTCGGTCTTGTCGCTCAAGCGGGCGCCGTCAGTCAGAATGGCCAGTACATGACCACTGTCGAGCCCGTCACGCGTGCCCCGGTTGACCACCACCACCTGGTTTTGACCGGCGTTGGCCACGGCATTGCCATAGACCGAGACCACTCGGGCCTCAATGGCAGCGCCCGGCGCGCGCGGCACGTAGCTGCGCAGGGTTAGTGCTGGCTCGGGCAGCAGGCGGTCGCCAACCCGGATTTCTTCGCGTGCTGCCACGATGTCGATGGTGGCGGGGGTCACTTCCGACACGGCTTTACTTTGGATGCCGGTGGTGTTTTGTACCGACTCACCACGGACCAGCAGCGCTCGGCCAATGTACTGGGCCTCAAACCCCAGCACTTCGCCGCTGACCGGGTCTTTCAGCGGGGTAGCGTTGCGCAGCACCCGAAAAGCCTGTTGCGGCTGGCGAGGGTCGTCCACCAGCGGGCTGCCGCGGCTGCCCAGCGCGTAGGCCCGGTCGCCCTGGGTCAGCAGCACCCGACTGTCCTGGGCCGCCACGATGCGCGCTGCCTGTTGCAGCGAGTTGTCGTCGACCACCACAGGCTCGGTCAAAAACGCGTCAATCATGCTGCTTTTGAGCGCTGGCAGGGCCGCGTCGGGCGTGGCCTCGACCCGAATGCGTGGCGACAGCCGAACAGTCGGCCCCTCAGCTGGGGTGTCGACCACTGGCGTGGCCAGGCGCAGCGTCGCCCGGCCGTCCTGCTTCTCGAGCAGCAGCACCTGCCCGGGGTAAATCAGGTGGGGGTTGCGGATGTCTTGCAGGTTCATGCCCCATAACTCTGGCCATCGCCAGGGCTGGGTCAGAAAGGCGGCGGACAGGCCCCACAGCGTGTCGCCGGGCTTGACGGTGTAGCGCTCAGGTGCGCCAGCCTTGAGCTCATTCAAGGGCAGACCGGCGGTGGCAGTGCGCTTGGCCACGGCCTGTTGGAGCGGCGTCACCGGCGGGGTTTGAGCGGCCAGCGGCAGCGCGCCAAGCGCGCCCAATACAGCGGCGATGCTGGCGGCCAGCACCCGCGAGCCCCTGGCGGCGTGGGCGGTCACCAACATATGTAGCTCCTGTGCTGCGGCATGGTCGTGTGTGCGAATCGGCTTAAGTCTCGCATCATTTTGCGCCCTGGCTTTGAATTGGGCAACGCCAGACCGACCTGAGGCGGGCGAGGGCCGTCAAAAATGGCGAAAATACCGGCATTCTGCAAAATCTCTCCATGGCTTTACTTCCCATTCTCTGTTTCCCCGACCCCCGCCTGAACACTGTGGCCAAGCCGGTGGCGGCTGTTGACGCCCGCATCCGCACCCTGTGTGCCGACATGATCGCCACGATGTACGACGCCAAGGGGATCGGCCTGGCCGCCACCCAGGTGGATGTGCATGAGCGTCTGATTGTGATCGACGTTTCCGAAGAGCGTGACGAGCCGCTGGTGCTGATCAACCCCGAGCTGGTTTGGACCAGTCCGACCTCCCACCTCAATGAGGAGGGTTGCCTGTCCGTGCCTGGCGTCTATGACGGCGTGCAGCGCTTTGACGCGGTGCAAGTGCGCGCGCTCGATGGCGCCGGCCGGTCCCGAACCATCGAGGCCGACGGCCTGTTGTCAGTCTGCATTCAGCACGAGATGGACCACCTGATGGGGCGGGTGTTTGTCGAGTACCTGTCGCCACTCAAACGCAACCGCATCAAGACCAAAATGCTCAAGGCCCAGCGCGAGGCCGAACGTTGAGGCTAATTTTTGCTGGTACACCCGAATTTGCCCGGGTGGCGCTGGCGCAGCTGCAGGCCACCGGTTTCGAGATCGCGCTGGTACTGACCCAGCCTGACCGGCCCGCCGGGCGTGGTCTCAAACTGCAAGCCTCCGCCGTCAAACAGCAGGCGCTGACCCACGGCTTGCCGCTATCGCAACCGCGCAGCCTGCGCCTGGATGGCCGCTACCCCGAAGACGCCCAAGCCGTACGCGTGGCGATTGAGGCCGTGCAGGCCGATGCCATGGTGGTGGCGGCCTACGGCCTGTTGTTGCCGCAATGGGTGCTCGACACCATGGCTGCGCGGTCCAGCACCGGTCAGCCGCGCTGGGGCTGCCTGAACATTCACGCTTCGCTGTTGCCGCGCTGGCGCGGCGCCGCCCCCATCCATCGCGCTATTGAAGCGGGTGATGCGCACACCGGCATCACCATCATGCAGATGGACGCCGGGCTCGACACTGGTGCCAGCCTGTTGGTGCGGGCCCTGCCGATAGCGCTAGGCGACAGCACTGCCAGCCTGCACGACAAGCTGGCGCTGCTGGGTGGTGATTTGATCGTGCAGGCCCTGAAGCAGCTGCCGTCCGGAGCCCTGCTGGCTGTGCCGCAGCCGCTTGAGGGGGTGACTTACGCCCAGAAGGTCGACAAGCAGGAGGCCTGGATCGACTGGGCGCTGTCGGCGCCGCAGATTGTGCGGCGTATCCTGGCCTTCAACCCGGCGCCCGGCGCCAGCAGCAATCTGCAGGGCGAGGCGATCAAGATCTGGCAGGCTCAGGTCTTACCCGGGACGCCGCCCACGGGCTTACCTTTTGGGTCAATTCTGGCTGTAGGCCACGCCGGTATTGAGGTTGTCGCTATGAATTCAATAGTAAATATCACCCAGCTACAGCGCCCGGGCGGTAAGCGACTTGCGGCGGCTGAGTTCCTGCGTGGCTTTGCGCTGGCACCGGGCTCCGCCTTTAGTGTGGGCGGTGTGGACGCTGCGGGCGGCGCAGCATGATCGCCTTGCGTCAGCACGCCCGGCACCCGGCCTTTCGCCTGGGCGCCATGGACCTGATGCCAGCCGCCCCAGGTATAGCCGCCTGGGGCCTGATGACTGGCGTGGCCATGGTGCAGTCGGGCCTGAGCACCTTTGAGGCCCTGCTGATGAGCCTGATCGTGTTCGCCGGCAGCTCCCAGCTGGCGGCGGTGCCGCTGTTGTTGGCTGGCGCGCCGATGTGGGTGATTTTGGCCACGGCCTTTTGCGTCAACCTGCGCTTTGTGGTGTTCAGCGCCCATTTGCGGCCCTATGTCATGCACCTGCCGCTGTGGCGACGGCTGATGAGTGGCTACTTCACCGCCGACCTGACCTACGTCATGTTCATCAAGCGCTACCCGCAGACCAGCACCGACCCCGCCGAACGGCAGGCGCAGCAGGCCTACCTGGCGGGCAACTGCCTGGTGAACTGGCTGAGCTGGGTCTGCTTCAGTGTGCTGGGGGTGGCGCTGGCCAACGTCATTCCGACCCGCTGGGGTCTGGGCTTTGCCGGCAACCTGGCGCTGCTGGGCATTTTGTGTTCACTGGCCTCAAGCCGCTTGCGGGTGGTGTCGGCCAGTGTCGCGGGCATCGCAGCCGTGGTGGCGTTTGCGCTGCCGCTCAAGCTCAACATCCTGGTGGCCATCGCGGCGGCGGTGCTGCTGTGCATGCAGCTCGAAAAAACCGCCTGGGCTAAGGCGGAGTCTCCATGAATGGCGTGAATGGCGTGACTGACGGCTGGACCCTGCTGATCACTGTCTGCATGGCGGGCATCACGGTGCTGACCCGCTCCATGTTTTACATCTCCAGCAAACCCTGGCAGTTGCCGCGTTGGGCCCAGCGCGGCCTGCAGTACGCGCCCATTGCTGCGCTGGCCGGGGTGATCGTGCCTGAGCTGCTGATGACGCAGGGTCAGTTCATCAGCACTTGGCAGGACGCCCGCATCTATGCGGTGGTGGTGGGGGTGGCCTGGTATTTTTGGCGCCGCGGTGCCGGGCAGGCGGTGCTGGGCACTATCCTGGCTGGCATGGCGGTGTACCTGCCGCTGCACATTGGGCTGGGGTGGTAGTCATACCCGGGTCGGGAATGGTCGGGGGATTGCGGGCGCTCCTACAATGAGGTGAATGTCCACCTTGAACTTGTACTGCTTCCCATGAATGCCCTTCGTTTTGCAGACCTGTGCGCCCAGGGCCGCGTGGCTGCCCAGCGCGTTTTCATCCGTGCAGACCTCAATGTGCCGCAAGACGAGCACGGCACGATTACCGAAGACACCCGGATCCGTGCCTCGCTGCCCTGCATACGCATGGCGCTGGACGCCGGCGCCGCCGTGATGGTCACCTCGCACCTGGGCCGACCGACCGAGGGCACGCTCACGCCGGCCGACTCATTAGCCCCCGTGGCACAGCGCCTGGCCGAACTGCTGGGCCGCCCGGTCCCGCTGCTGGCCAACTGGACCACTGGCGTGGCCGTCAAACCGGGTGAGCTGGTGCTGCTGGAAAACTGCCGCGTCAATGTCGGCGAGAAGAAAAACAGCGAGGCGCTGGCCCGCCAGATGGCCAGCCTGTGCGATATTTTTGTGCACGACGCCTTTGGCACCGCCCACCGCGCGGAAGCGTCTACCTACGGTATCGCCCAGTTTGCTGCAGTGGCCTGTGCGGGGCCGCTGCTGGCGGCCGAGATGGATGCCATCACCCTGGCGCTGGCCAACCCGCGGCGCCCGCTGGTGGCGATTGTGGCCGGCTCCAAGGTGTCGACCAAGCTCACCATCCTGCAAAGCCTGGCCGACAAGGTGGACCAACTGATTGTTGGTGGCGGCATTGCCAACACCTTCATGCTGGCCGCCGGCCTGAACATTGGCAAAAGCCTGGCCGAGCCCGACCTGCTGCCCCAGGCGCGCGCGGTGATGGCGGCGATGACGGCGCGCGGCGCCTCGGTGCCGATCCCGACCGACGTCGTTACCGCCAAGACCTTCTCGGCAGACGCACCGGCCACGGTCAAGGCGGCGCACGAGGTGGCCGACGATGACCTGATTCTTGACATCGGGCCCCAGACAGCTGCGTTGCTGGCGGCGCAGCTCAAGGCCGCCGGCACCATTGTCTGGAATGGCCCGGTTGGGGTGTTTGAATTCGCGGCTTTTGAGCAGGGCACTCGCACCATCGCCCAGGCCATCGCCGAATCGAGCGCCTTCTCTATTGCGGGCGGTGGCGACACGTTGGCGGCCATTGCCAAGTACGGCATTGAGTCGCGCATCGGCTACATTTCGACCGGCGGTGGCGCCTTTCTGGAGGTGCTAGAGGGCAAGACCCTGCCTGCCTTTGAAATTCTCAGCCGCAGGGCAGTCGCCTAGGGCTGCAAGCCTGGCGCTTTATTGATCAGAATCACAATGACACCAAACCCCTCCAAGCCAAGTTCAGCGTTTAGTCAGCTCGATGTCGAGCGTGGCATCAGCATGTTGGGCTCGCCTGAGGCGCTGAAGATGATCCTGAACACCGCCCTTCTCAGCCTGTCTGACGACGTGCCGGCCATTGGCCGTGAATTGGCTGCGGGTGACGTTCGGGCTGCCGGCCGGCGTTTGCACGGCATTAAAGGTTATCTGCCGATTTTTGGCAGTGAAACCCTTGTAGCCAATGTGTTACGGCTGGAGCAAATGAGTAAAAGTCAGCCAGCTGACGTCCTGGCCGTTGAGTATGCGGCGCTCGGCCCGGCTATCCAGGGCCTGTTGGGCGACATCCAGGCCTACGTGAATCGGGCCGACTGACCAGACTGCGTCCGGTCGGCGCCTCAGCTCGGCGCCGGCGCGCTCATCAATCGGCCGCAGGCGCGGCCGCGGCCGGTGTGCTTGGCGTGGTAAAGCTGTTCGTCAGCCGTCGCCAGCAACTCAGTGGCCTGGTGGGGGATCAAACCGCTGCGCACCGCCACCCCCAGGCTGATGGTGACTACGCTGTCCACCTCGGAGCGGGCATGGGGAATAAACTTTTTGCGCACCTTGTCCTCCAGCAGCCTGGCGATCGACATGGCACCAGAGAAATCAGTTTCAGGCAGGATGCAGGCAAATTCCTCGCCACCATAACGCGTCACCAAGTCGGCTGGTCGGCGCAGGCTGGCTTTCAGGGCGGCGGCAATTTCGCGCAGGCAATCGTCGCCAGCCTGATGCCCGTAGTGGTCGTTGAAAAGTTTGAAAAAGTCGACATCAAGCAGGATTAGCGCCAGCGGCAAGCCGTTGCGGACCGAGCGCGCCATTTCTACCACCAGTTGCTGGTCAAAAAATCGGCGGTTGTAAATGCCCGACAAGCCATCCAGAAACACCAGCTTACGGATGGCATCAGCCCGCAACTTGCCAAGCAAATGGGTGTTAACGCGGGCGATTGACAAGGCCGCATTCAGGGGTTTGGCGATAAAGTCGACAGCAAACAAGCTCAGGGCCCTGGTCTCCTGGGCCTCGTCGGTCTGCGCGGTGAGAAAAATTACCGGAATGTCACGCGTGGCCTCATTGCTTTTGAGTCGGCGGCAGACCTCAAAGCCGTCCATGTCCGGCATGTCGATGTCCAGCAACACCAGGTCGGGAGCCTGCTGCTGGCACAGTGCCAAGGCCCTGCGCCCGTTGTCGGCGGTGATCACCTCAAAGTGGGGTTCAAAGGTCAACTCCGCCAGTTTCAGGCTCATTGGGTGATCGTCCACGATCAGCAGGCGGCCCCGCGCATTGCGTTCGCGCAACAGCCCGGCAAGAGGAGAATCAGGCAAGTGCAGGTTCATGAATGGATCGCCAATACGGTAATTCAGCGATGATTTGACCACAGCCAGCGTTGAGCCCAGCCGTTTGTCGATGTATCAACTGTCGCGGTCATGTAACCAGTTCCGTGTAAAAATGGGAACTTAATTACATGGAGACTCCCATCATGCCCCGTCGCGCCACCAAAATCGTTGCCACCCTGGGCCCCGCCTCCAGCGATCCCGCCCTGCTGGAGCAGATGATCCGCGCCGGTGTCAATGTGGTGCGGCTCAATTTCAGTCACGGCAAGGCGCAGGACCACATCGACCGGGCCCGGTTGGTGCGTGAGGCCGCCCAGCGCGCCGGGCGCGAGGTGGCCATCATGGCCGACCTGCAGGGCCCCAAGATCCGGGTCGGCAAGTTTGCCGAAGGGCGGGTGATGCTGCAGCCGGGCCAAAAATTTGTGCTCGACGCCGCACGGGTAGAACTGGGCGACATTGACGCTGTAGGTTTGGATTACAAGGCGCTGCCGCGCGAAGTCAAGGCTGGCGACGTGCTCTTGCTCAATGATGGCCTGATCGTCATCACGGTCGACGCGGTGCGCGGCGACGCCGTTCACACCACGGTCAAGCTCGGCGGCGAGCTGTCCAACAACAAGGGCATCAACAAACAGGGCGGTGGCCTGACGGCACCAGCCCTGACCGCCAAGGACATGGACGACATCCGCACCGCCATGAGCTTTCAGGCCGACTATGTGGCGGTGAGCTTCCCCAAAAGCGCCACCGACATGGAAATGGCGCGCCAACTGTGCAATGTGGCGGCGGCCGAGTTCAACCACAAGCCAGGTTTGATTGCCAAGATCGAACGGGCCGAGGCCATCCCCAAGCTGTTGGAGATCCTGCTGGCCAGCGACGGCATCATGGTGGCGCGCGGCGACCTGGCGGTGGAGGTGGGCAATGCCATCGTGCCGGGGTTGCAAAAGCGCATGATCAAACTGGCGCGTGAGCACGACCGCGTGGTGATCACTGCCACGCAGATGATGGAGTCCATGATCACCAACCCGGTACCCACCCGGGCTGAGGTGAGTGACGTGGCCAATGCGGTTCTGGACGGCACCGACGCCGTGATGCTGTCGGCCGAGACCGCGGCCGGCAAGTACCCGCTGGAGACCGTCATCGAGATGGCCAAAATTTGCCACGCGGCTGAAGGCCACGAGAGCATCCTGCTGGACGCCGATTTCACCGGCAAGACCTTCAACCGCATTGATCAGTCGATTGCCATGGGCGCGCTGTTCACGGCGCACCATTTGGGCGCCAAGGCGATTGTGGCCATGACCGAAAGTGGCTCGACCGCGCTGTGGATGAGCCGGCACCTGGTGCATGTGCCCATCTATGCCCTGACGGCTAAGGTGGCCACCCAGCGCCGCATGACGCTGTACCGCAATGTGCGCCCGCTGCTGATGGACAGCAGCACCGACCGCGACACTGCGCTGATCGAGGCTGAAAACCACCTCAAATCCCGGGGCATCGTGCAACAAGGTGACGTTTACGCCATCACCTGCGGTGAGCCCATGGGCTCGCCGGGCGGCACCAACATGTTGAAAATCTGTCAGGTGTCGTAAGCGCCTGGATAGTCTCCGGGGGATAAAATTACCCGGTTACCAAGTGGTTACCAACTTTCCCGGGAGAATTCACCCATGGCACTCGTTTCAATGCGCGAATTGCTGGACCATGCCGCCGTTAATGGCTACGGCATTCCAGCCTTCAACGTCAACAATCTGGAGCAGGTGCAGGCCGTGATGCAGGCCGCCGACGAGGTGGGCGCGCCGGTGATCCTGCAAGCCAGCGCGGGGGCTCGCAAGTACGCCGGCGAGGCCTTCATCAAGCACCTGATTGCTGCCGCGATCGAGAGCTACCCGCACATTCCGCTGGTGATGCACCAGGACCACGGCCAAAGCCCCGAGGTGTGCCAGGGCGCCATTGGCCTGGGCTTCAGCTCGGTCATGATGGACGGCTCACTGATGGCTGACGGCAAAACCATCGCCAGCTACGACTACAACGTCGAGGTGACGCGCCGGGTGGTGGACCTGGCCCATGCCACCGGCGTCACGGTCGAAGGCGAGCTCGGCTGCCTGGGCTCGCTAGAGACCATGAAGGGCGACAAGGAAGACGGCCATGGCACCGACGCCACCCTGACGCGCGAGCAACTGCTGACCGACCCCGAGCAGGCGGCCGATTTTGTCAAGCGCACCCAGCTCGACGCCCTGGCCATTGCCATTGGCACCAGCCACGGCGCCTACAAATTCACCCGCAAGCCCACCGGCGACATCCTGGCGATTGAGCGCATCAAGGAGATCAACCGGCGCATCCCCAACACCCACCTTGTGATGCACGGCTCCAGCAGCGTGCCGCAGGACCTGCTGGCCACCATCCGCCAGTACGGCGGCAACATGAAAGAAACCTACGGCGTGCCGGTGGAAGAAATCCAGAAGGCGATCCAGTTCGGCGTTCGCAAGATCAACATCGACACCGACATTCGCTTGGCGATGACGGCGGCCGTACGCCAATTCCTGGCTGAAAACCCGGATAAGTTCGACGCGCGTGAATGGCTCAAGCCGGCGCGCGAGGCGGCCAAGCGGATCTGCAAGCAGCGCTACATCGAGTTCGGTTGCGAAGGTCAGGCCGGCAAGATCAAGGGCCATGCCTTGTCGGTGGTGGCTGGCCAATACAGCCGTGGCGAACTGACCCAAGTGGTGACATGAAGACCCAATGAGCGCTACCCTGCACACCTCCATGCTGAGCTCGCTGCCACTGCTGGCGCGGGGCAAGGTGCGTGACAACTACGCCGTGGGCGAGGACCGCATCCTCATGGTGGCCAGCGATCGCCTCAGCGCTTTTGACGTCATCATGGGCGAGCCGATTCCGGGCAAGGGCGTGCTGCTGACGCAAATGGCCTTGTTCTGGTTCGACAAGCTCGGCCCCAAGGGTTTGGCCATTTGCCCCATCCACCTGACTGGCGTGGCGCCGGAGAGCGTGGTCACACCGGCCGAGGTGGTGCAGGTGGCGGGTCGCTCCATGTTGGTCAAGCGGCTCAAGCCGCTGCCGGTGGAGGCGGTGGTGCGTGGTTACCTGGCCGGCAGTGGCTGGAAGGAATACCAGCACAACCAGGCGGTCTGCGGGGTGGCGCTGCCGCCCGGCTTGCAAAACGCCTCCAAACTCCCAGCGCCCATCTACACACCAGCGGCCAAGGCGGCGGTGGGCGAGCACGACGAAAACATCACCTTCGATCAGACCGTGGCCATGATCGGCGCTGACTTGGCCACCCGCATCCGCGACATCAGCCTGCGCCTGTACCAAGCAGCCAGCGACTTTGCCGCCACCAAGGGCATCATCATTGCCGACACCAAGTTCGAATTCGGGTTGGACGCCGACGGCACGCTGACGTTGATGGACGAGGTGCTGACGCCCGATTCATCCCGCTTCTGGCCTGCTGAGAGCTACCAGAGCGGCACCAACCCGCCCAGCTATGACAAGCAGTTTGTGCGCGACTGGCTGGAGCGGGCGCTGGTCGACGGCAAGCCCTGGAGCAAAACCCCGCCGGCACCTCGCGTGCCCGATGCGGTGATTGCCCGCACCGCCGCCAAGTACCAAGAGGCCTGGCAGCGGCTCAGCGCGCCCTGACGCTCGGCTGAATCAGCTCAGCACCACGCTGCTGAGGCGCCGCCGGTAGGTGGCTACCGTTGGGTCGACCGGGGGAATCTGGCCGTCGGCGACCTTGACCTTGGGCGGCTCGATCAGTTCCAAAATAGCGATGTAGGTTTTGCGTGCCAGGTCTTCGGACCAGGTTTTTTCGCGCATCAGGATTTCCAGAAGTTCGTCCATCGCGGCCGTCCAGTCTTGCGCGGCCATCGCCAGTTGGGCCTTGCCAAAGCGGGCCTCGAAGTCGCGGCGACTGGCCGTAATTTTGGCATCAAATTCGGCACCAGCCCCCGTCAAATCTGGATAGTTTGCTGCAAATTCAATAGCGCTGAACCAGCGCTGCAGCGCCTCGAAGCGGCGCACCAGCCCGGCCTTGGGCGCGGCCGGGGCAAAGGCGCTGCGCGCATCGTCCAACTGGCCCAGTTGCAGCAGCAGCTTGACGTAGTCAAAGCGGGCGGTCTCGTCCTCGGGCGCCAGCAGCGCGGCCTGTTGCAGTTCGTGCAGGCGGGTTTGCGGGTCGTCGGCGTCCGGTGCATCGCCGATCTCTACGGCAGTCACTTCGGCCTCCAGCACGTCGGCCGCTGGCAGGTGTTTGTCGAGAAAGGCCCTGATCTGGCCCTCAGGCTGCGCACCCATGAAGCCGTCGGCTGGCTTGCCGTTGACCATCAGCACACAGGTGGGGATGCTGCGGATACCAAAGGCCTGGCTCAGCTCCTGCTCCTGGTCGGAGTCGATCTTGACCAGCTTGAAGCGGCCGGCGTAATCGGTCTCGATCTTCTCCAACAGCGGGCCGATCACCTTGCAGGGTCCGCACCAGGGGGCCCAGAAGTCCACCAGCACGGGGGTGTGCATCGAAGCATCCATCACCTCGGCATCGAAGTTTTCAACGGTCACATTCATCATGGCAATCAGCTCGGGATAAGTTAGTAAAATTCAAGACTGTCAACTTCTTGGGGTAGAGCGTCAGGCGGCGGACAGCCGTGCAGCGACCTGACATCCCCAGCACTATGAAAAACATCCTAGTAGGCGTGGTGATGGGTTCGAGTTCCGACTGGGACACGATGCAGCACGCAGTCCATATTCTCCAACAGTTCGGCATAGGGCATGAGGCCAGGGTGGTTTCGGCGCACCGGATGCCCGACGACATGTTTGCCTACGCCGAAGCGGCGCGGGCAAATGGCCTGCATGCCATCATTGCCGGTGCTGGTGGCGCGGCGCACTTGCCCGGCATGCTGGCCGCCAAAACCACCGTGCCGGTGCTGGGTGTGCCAGTGCCGTCCAAGCACCTGAGCGGTGTGGATTCGCTGCACAGCATCGTGCAAATGCCCAAAGGCGTGCCGGTGGCCACCTTTGCCATTGGGGCCGCCGGCGCTGCGAACGCGGCGCTGTTTGCCGTGGCCATGCTGGCGCATCACGACGACGACTTGCGCCAGCGGCTCGACGCCTACCGTGCTGAGCAAACCCGGCTGGCGCGCGGCATGACCCTGCCCCCGGTGTTATGAACGTGCCCGCGATCTTGCCCGGCGGCGCCAGCACGGGTCAGCCAACCACGCTGGGCGTGATGGGCGGTGGTCAGCTCGGCCGCATGTTTGCGCACGCAGCGCAGCGCATGGGCTATTTCACTGCGGTGCTCGACCCGGACGTGGCCAGCCCGGCTGGCCTGGTCAGCCATGACCACATCCAGACCGACTACCTGGATGAGCCGGGGCTGGCGCAGCTGATGCAGCGCTGCGTCGCCATCACCACCGAATTCGAAAACGTGCCCGCACCTGCCCTGCACACGCTGGGAGCGCACCGACCGGTAGCCCCGAGTGCAGAGTCGGTGGCGATTGCGCAGGACCGCATCAAAGAAAAAGCGCATTTTGTTCGCTGCGGCGTGCCTTGCGCGCCCTACGCCGTGTTGCAGACCGAGGCCGACCTGACCCGCGTGGCCGACGCGCTGTTGCCTGGCATCCTGAAGACCGCCCGCCTGGGTTACGACGGCCGCGGCCAGGTGCGGGTGCGCAACCGGGCTGAGCTGTCGGCGGCCTGGGCCAGCCTGCAAGGGGTGCCCTGTGTGCTGGAACAGTTGCTGCCGCTGCAAGCCGAGGTGTCGGTGATCGTGGCGCGCGGCTGGGACGGTGCCATGGTGAACTACCCGCCGCAGGCCAATCTGCACCGCGACGGCATTCTGGCCGTCACCTCCGTCTATGAGGGAAATCTGGTACCAGCCCTTGCCCAGCAAGCGATTGAAGCTACAAAATCGATAGCAAATGGCCTGTCCTACGTGGGCGTGCTGTGTGTCGAGTTCTTCGTGCTGCAAGATGGCACGCTGATCGTCAACGAGATGGCGCCCCGCCCGCACAACAGTGGTCACTACACCCTTGACGCCTGTGATGTGTCGCAGTTTGAGCTGCAGGTGCGGACCCTGGTAGGGTTACCGCTGGCTGCGCCGCGCCAGCACAGCCCTGCCATCATGCTCAACCTGCTTGGGGACCTGTGGCTGCAAGGGAGCCCGGACTTCGCGCAGGTGCTGGCGCTGCCCGGGGCCCATCTGCACCTGTACGGCAAGCTGCAACCCAAGCCGGGCCGCAAGATGGGTCACTTGACCTTGACTGCGGCCACGGTGGTCGAGGTTCAGGCCAAGGCCTTGGCGGCTTGCCGTGTGCTGGGGATTGAGCCGCTCCCGGCCTGGCTGGCGCCATGATTCTGGCGGGTCAGGCGCTTGCGTCCATCGCCGCTGCGACCGATACGTTGCGGACCGGTGGTCTGCTGGGCCTGCCGACTGAAACCGTTTACGGCCTGGCCGCCGACGCCGAGAGCGGAACCGCAGTCGCGCGGATCTTTGCCGCCAAGGGCCGCCCTGCCGACCACCCACTGATCGTGCACGTGGCCGATGCCACCGCCGTGGCCCACTTTGCCAGCGAGGTACCGGCCTTTGCCCAAGCCCTTATGCAGGCCTTTTGGCCGGGGCCGCTGACGCTGATCTTGCCACGCCGACAGGGCGTAGCGGCGGCGGCGGCGGGGGGGCAGGATTCCATTGGCCTGCGTTGTCCGGCGCACCCGGTGGCACAGGCGGTGCTGGCTGCCTGCGCTGGCCTGGTGCCGCCAGTGCGCGGGCTGGCCGCGCCCAGCGCCAACCGGTTTGGCCGTGTCAGCCCCACCACCGCGGCCCATGTGCAGGAAGAATTGGGGCCAAAGCTGCTCATTCTGGATGGCGGTCCGTGCATGGTGGGCATCGAGTCCACCATTGTCGATTGCACGCGCGGCCGACCTGTGCTGCTGCGTCCGGGTGCCATCACGCCCACTGAGTTGGCAGCCGCCTGCGGCCAGGCTGTGTTGCAGCCACAGGACCTGGGGGATTCGACCCAGGCTGCGCCGCGCGCCTCTGGCACGCTGGCATCGCACTATGCGCCGCGGGCGCGGGTGCGGCTGCTGTCGGCGCTGGCACTGCTGTCGGCGCTGCGGGATGAGGCGAGGGTAGGGGAGGGCATTGCTGTCTATGCGCGTACCGTGGCGACACGCGATGTGCTGCAGCTGCTGGGGCATGAGGTGGCACCACCCTGGCGCCAGATGCCACCGTCCGCCGCCTCAGCGGCACAACAGCTGTTCGCCGTGCTGCGCGATTTCGACAGCACCGGTGTCACTGAAATCTGGGTTGAGACACCGCCCGATTCCGCCGACTGGGCGGGCGTGCGGGATCGGTTGGCGCGGGCGGCGGCCTAAACGACGAGCGCCAACCCCGTGTTTTCCCTGTGTACGAACACGACGCTCAAGACTAATATGTGTTCTAAAGAAAAGAACGGTCGTTCTTTTCTAAATTAGGAGAACAAACTTGAGACAAATTCGATTGCAACTGGCGGCGCTCGGGGTGACCGTGCTCTTGGTCGCTTGCGGTGGCACCAATTACCCGTTCATCACGGGCTTGGCTGCCACCGGCGCAGCTTTGGCCGGCGCCGCAGTGACCGCCAAGTGCGCCTCAGGCCCAACAATCACGGGTACGACGTCTGCCGATGGCGTGTTCATGTTTGACTTGAACAATGGGCAGACGATGCCTTGCATGCTGCAAGTGGTCAAAGGCGACACGACGCTGCACAGCATCGCCACGGACAGTGGGCGGAACAACGTCACGCCTTTGTCGGATTTGGTGGTGACCAAGGCACTTGGCTCCGATGCTGCTGTTGCTTTCGCCAGTTTTGACGCGGCAAAGGGAACAACCATCAAGGCTGGCCTGGAAGCCGCCAAGGCTTACGTCAAAACGCAAGTCACAGACCTGACCGGCGGAGCGCCTGCAGGTGACATCCTCACCGGTGTGTTCAAAGTCGGTGATGCCGATGACAAGGTACTGGACAACTTGACAGCCAAGCTTGCCACGACCGGCAAGAAGCTGGACGACCTGCGCCAGGGCTCGGTGCTTGGGGGCTCGCTGACGGCCTCGCTGGACCGCGGTGTCCTGATTGACCCGGCGGTGTCGATTTACACGTTGCCGATCGCCGCTTTTGACGCTGGCCAACTCGCGGCCTTGACCGGTCCCGCCAAATGCGATGTCAAGGTTGTGCCCCTGAATTACAAGACCATTGGCGTCAGTGGTGAAAAAACCAATGCCTCGGGCGTCCTGTTGCTGCCCTCGGGCGCCAACTGCACGGCACCCGCCGGGTTGGTGGCCTATGCCAAGGGCACCGATGTGCAGAAACCGCGCACCCTGGCCAACCCGGGGGACAGCGAGACGCTTATGTTGGCAGCGATGTATGCCGCGCAAGGCTATGCGGTGGTCGCCACCGATTACCTGGGCTTTGCCAAGTCGGAATACCCATACCACCCTTACCTCCACGCCGACTCTGAGGCCAGCTCTGTGATCGACTCGATTCGTGCCGCGCGCAAGGCGGCAACTGCCTTGAGCGCAAGTCTCTCGGGCAAGGTCATGTTGGCGGGCTATTCGCAAGGTGGGCACGCGTCGATGGCAGCACACCGAGCCATTGAGCGCGACAACGCGGCAGAAATCAATGTGGTGGCAGGTGCTCATTTGGCCGGGCCGTACAACATGTCGGGCTCGCTGAAGTCGTCGGCAGTGATTGCCGGCTACCAGTTCTTTGTGCCTTACCTGGTCACAGCCTGGCAAAAGGTCTATGGCACGGTGTACAGCAAGGCCAGTGATGTGTTCAAGGACCCCTATGCGGGCTACATTGAAACGCTGCTGCCCAGTGCCACCTTGGATTACACGACCCTGATCACTTCTGGCGCGCTGCCGTATGGCCCCAGCCCGACCGAGGCGCGTGATGCCATGTTCCAGTCGGCTTACATCACCGATACCCAGACCAACGAGAAGAATGGCCTGTACCTTGCCGGCAAAAAGAACGACCTGCTGGGCTGGAGTCCCAAGTCCAAGCTGATGCTCTGCGGCGGTGCGGGTGACCCGACGGTGCCCCCGGCCCTGCATCAGGCACCCATGAAGGCCGACTTTGACAGCCGCAAGCTGAGCAATGTGACCACGGTGGATGTGGATGTCTATGTGCAGGCCACCTATGGGGCGGTACTGCTGAGTAGCCCGGCCACTTACTACGGCAACTACCATGGTACCTACGAGCCACCCTTTTGCCACAAACAGGCCAAGGTCCTGTTTGACAGCGCTAACTGACCCTCATTGAAACCGCAACTTCATCACCAGGATGCTGATCGCCAGCGTCAGGGTGATGGCGTTGGCGATGATGATGGGCCAGGCGCCCAGCAGCAGGCCGTAGACCAGCCAGCAGCTCACGCCCACGGTGAACACGCTGTACATGCCCAGTGAAACACCGCTGACGTCGCGGGTTTTGAAGCTGTGCCAGACCTGGGGCACAAAGCTGGCAGTGGAAATGACGGCTGCGATTGTGCCGATGGTGTTGATCAGGGACATGGCCTCAACCCTCGGCGTAGGTCTGCCCCAGCGCCAGCAGCTCTGGGGTGCCGATCAGGGCATTGAGTTGGTCAAAGTCGAGCATGGCGTCGCGCATGGGCGCGGTGGTCTGGTGACTGTGCAGTGAGGCGTAGTAGCGTTGCAGGGTGTGCGCCACGGCGCGCGCCGTGCCGCCGGGGAAAATCACGATCCGGAAGCCGCGCTGCCCCAACTCATGGGCGCTTTGCACCGGCGTCTTGCCGCCTTCGACCATGTTGGCCAGCAGCGGCACGCGCTGCGCAAAGCGCTGGCAGGCGGCGTCCATCTGCTCTGGTGTGCGCAGGGCCTCGATGAACAGCGCGTCAACGCCACAGGCCAGGTAGGCTTCGGCTCGGTCCAGCGCGGCGTCCAGGCCCTCGACGGCCAGCGCGTCGGTGCGCGCCAGGATCAGGGTTTGATCGCTGCGCCGGGCGTCGAGTGCGGCGTGCAGCTTGCCGCACATCTCTGCCGTGCTGACCACTGACTTGCCATCCAGGTGGCCGCAGCGCTTGGGGAACCCTTGGTCTTCCAGCTGAACCATGGCGGCCCCGGCGCGCTCAAAGCCGCGCACCGTGCGCTGCACGTTCAGCGCATTGCCAAAACCGGTGTCGCCGTCGACGATGACCGGGGTGCGCACCCGCTCGGTGATGCGGGCCAGCGTGTCCTCGACCTCGCTGAAGGTGGTCAGGCCGATGTCGGAGCGGCCCAGTCGGGTGTAGGCGATCGAGGCGCCCGACAGGTACAGGGCTTCAAAACCGGCCTGCTCGGCCACCAGCGCGCTCAGGGCGTCAAAGATGCCGGGAGCCAGCAGGGCTTTCGGCTGGGTCAGCCGAGATTTGAGTGTGTTCATGGCCGGCATTGTGTCACCGCGGTTTGCGCGGCAATCCTGCCGCCGGCCACTGCGCTGAGCAGACCATTGCCCGACAGATAACCCCAGACCGCATTGCCAGAGACGCCGCGCGCCGCGCCGCCGGCGGCCAGCAGGTTGGGCAGCGGGCTGCCATCCTCGCGCAGCACCCGGCAGTGGGCGTCGATGTCGAGCCCGCCCTGCGTGTGGAACAGCGCACCGGTCACTTTGACGGCATAAAAAGGGGCTTGCAGCGCCCGCTTGACGCCAGTTGGCGACGCTTCTCCGTCTTTGGCATCAAATCGGTCGATAGCCCTTGTCGTGCTTGAATAGTTTGCTATTATTTTTGAAATATCTGCACCGATCAGTGTGGCCAGTGCCTCGGCATCGGCACAGGTTTTGACCGCGCCGGCCGCCTCAGCGTCCAAAAAGTCTGGAAAGCCGCGCGCCAGCGCCAGGATAGGGCCGTCAAACACATTCCAGGCCACGCCACCGGGCTGCGCCAGCACGTGCACCGCAGCCTCTGAGTAGCCGCCGGTCTCATCGTGAAAGCGCTCGCCGCGGGCGTTGAGCTGGATGCCGCCCTCCATCATCAGGGCCCAGCTGATCAGTGTGCCGTGCGGTGTGGCCCAGGAGCCGTGGCCCTGGTAGCCGCCCAGGTCGGCCAGTCTGGCGCCCAGCGCGCGGCCCCAGGCAATCGCACTGCCTTCATTGCCGGTGTGCCCGGCAAAGGGGGCGTCGCGCATCTCGGGCAGCAGTTCGTGCACCATGGCGGTATTGCCACCAAAACCGTTACAGGCCAGCACCAGCAGGTCGCATCGCAAGTGCTCCAGCTTGCCATCCGGCCGCTCGTAGCTCAGGCCGGTGACACGCTGGTCCGCATCAACCCAAAGGGTACGCACGGTGGCTTCGGTGAGCAGGTCAGCACCGGCGGCCAGGGCGGCCCGTTCCAGTTGGGCCACCAGCGCAGCACCGGTTTTTTCCGGTACGGCGTGCATGCGCCGCAAGCTGTGGCCGGGGTACAAAAAACCGTCCAGCACCTGCAGCGTGATGCCGTGCCGCTCGGCCAGTTGGTCCAGCGCCGGCCCAACGGCCTGGGCGTAGGCCTCAACCAGATGCGGCGCTGCCGTGCCATGCGCCTTGGCCTGAATGTCCTGGGCAAACAGCGCCGGGCTGTCGCCGCTGATGCCGGCCTCGCGCTGCATGCGGGTGCCAGGCGCCGGGATAAAGCCCGAAGACAGCGCGGTGGAGCCGCTGGGGCTGGCGTCGCGCTCCAGCAACACGCAGTCCAGGCCGGCATCACGCAGCGTCAGCGCGGTGACCAGGCCGCAGGCACCTGCGCCGACGATGGCCACCACGACATGGGGGGCGTCGGCGGGCGGCTGGCCGATTTGGATGGCGGGCGCAATGGGCATGGGCTTACCTTGCAGAAGGAGTGGCGGGTGGGTCGGCTGGGTCGGCGGCAGACTGCATCGCCAAGCGCTGTTTGAGCTGGTTGAACAGGCCGCCGGCCTGCACCATGGCCATCAGGAAGTCGGGCACCGGCTCGCAGGCGAGCCGCCCACTGAGGGCGGAAACGATGCTGGACCCTTGTGGCTCTAAGACGATACGCTCATTTTCTTGTAGCAAATCGGCTTGAGGGCAGGTCAGCAGCAGCAGCCCGACATTGAAGGCGTTGCGGAAATACAGCCCGTTGTAGGAGGGGGCGATGACCGCCGCCACGCCCAGGTGCACCAGGGCGGCGGCGGCCTGTTCGCGCGAGGAGCCGATACCGAAGTTGGGGCCAGCCACGATGACATCACCGCGCTGCACTTGGCGGGCAAACTCCGGTCGAACACTCTCCAGGCAGTGCGGCGCAATGCCCTCGATGCCGAGCTTCATGTAGGCGCCGGGCGCCAGCACATCGGTGTCGATGTCGGCGCCAAATCGCCAGACCCGGTGCTCTTGAGCTTCGGGCACAGACCCGCTCATGCGGCAACTCCATTGGTGTCAATGACGGCAGCAAAGGCGCGCGGGTCGCTGATACGACCCGCGATGGCGGAGGCGGCCACGGTGTAGGGCGAGGCCAGGTAGACCTGGGCCTCGGCCGAGCCCATGCGGCCCTTGAAGTTACGGGCCGTGGTTGATATCACCGTGCTGGCGCCACCCAAAGCATCGCCATAACCGGCACAGGCGCCGCAGGCGGTGGCGCCAATCTCGGCGCCGGCGTCGCGCAGCACCTTCATCACGCCCTCCTGTTCGGCCAGTCGCTGGTCGTGCTGGCTCGCAGGCGCCACGATCAGCTTCACGCCTGGGGCGGCGCGGTGGCCCCGCAGCACGCTGGCAGCGGCCCGCAGGTCGTCGAGCTTGGCGCCGGTACAGGCGCCGATGTAGGCCACGTCCACCGGCAACCCGGCCCACCGTGTGACGTCGCCGGCGTTGGCCGGGCTGTGCGGTGCCGCCACTTGTGGCGCCAGGGCGCTGGCGTCAAAGTCATACCGGGTCAGGGTCGCGCCGGCGTCGGTACACCACTGCTCGGTGTCGCCCACCTCGGTGCCGGTGGCGCGCAGCCAGTCCCGGGTGGTGGCGTCGGGCGCGATCAGGCCCACCTGCGAGCCAAGTTCGGCGCTCATGTTGGACAGGGTCATGCGCTCCTGCATGCTCAAACCCTGCACCGTGTCGCCGGCAAATTCAATCGCCTGATACTGGCCGCCATTCATGCCGAAGCGACCGGTCATGTGCAGCATCATGTCTTTGGCGCAGACGCCGGCGGCCAATTGGCCCTGCCAGACCATCTGGATGGTCTGCGGCACGCGCAGCCAGATCTCGCCGGTGACGACCACGCCCAGCATCTCGGTGCTGCCAATGCCGAACATATAGGCCCCAAAGGCACCGCCGGTGGGCGAGTGCGAGTCGCCCCCCACGCAAAACATGCCGGGCCGGATGTGGCCGCCCTGCGGCACCACCACATGGCAGATGCCCTGGCCGTCATAGACGTGGGGCAGCGCCTGCTCACGGGCCCAGTCGCGGGCAATTTTGACAATGCGGCGCGACTCGTCGTCGCGCTCGGGCACGTAGTGGTCCATCACCAGCACCACGCGGGAGGTGTCCCAGATCGGCGCCTTGAGTTCGTCGAGCATCGGCTTGAGCCGGCGCGGCCCCGAGGAGTCATGGAACATGGCCAGGTCAACCCGGCAGTTGACGATCTCGCCGGGGCTGACATGGTCACGCCCGGCGGCACGCGCAATCAGTTTCTGGGCCAGTGTGCTGGGTGGCGGAGGTGTGAAGGTCATACCGGCTCGTGTTGCGTAACAGGTATCGGGCGGCTCAGCCCGACAGGTTTTCCTGGACCGAAATGGTGGCGTTGCTGCTGCCGACCTGCGAGATCTCCATCTGGTACTCGTAACGGTCTGGCCGGTACAGGCCGTGCAACCATTGCACCGGCCGGTCTTGCGTGTCAAACACCAGCCGGCGCACGGCCAGCAGCGCGGTGCCTACCGCCACATCGAGCGCCTGTGCCACCTGGGCGTCGGCCTGCCGCGCAGACACCGTCTGGTGGGCGCGGCCAAGCTCGATGCCCGACTCTTCGAGCAGGCGCAGGATCGGTTTATTGCTGAGCTCGAGCCGCCCGAAGCCGCTGACCAGTTCTTCCGGGACATAGGTGGTGATGTGCGACAGTGGGCCCTCGGGCAGACTGCGCCGGCGCACCCCCTTGCGGACTTTGGCCCCCAACGGAACTTGCAGCGCCGCGGCGATGCTGGGCGAGGCGCGGATGGTGCGCCACTCGAGCACCTTGACCGAGGTGCGAAGGCTGGCGGTGACGATTTTTTCAAGCAGGCCGTTCAACCGGCTGGTCTTGGCTGAGCCAGGTGAGCTGGGCACGCCATCGGCCGGGCCGGCGGTGGCCGGGGCCGGCCGGGTGCCGCGGCCCGCCTGCCGGATGATCAGGCCCTCGGCCGACAACTGCTCCAGGGCCCGCCGCACCGTGACGCGACCGGCACCAAATTGCCGGCTCAGCGCGGTCTCGGCCGGTAGGCCATCGGCGAACTGGCCCTCGTGCAGTTGTTCGCGCAGCACCAGGTAGATCTGGTGGTATTTGGGCAGCGGCAGAGCAGCGTTCATTGGCGTGCGCCAGACGGGCTGCCGTCCACGGTACAGGTCTCGACCTGGAACAGCGCCGCCAGCGGCGCCGCCTGCATCACGTGGTACAGCACAAAGCGGTAGGCGGTGCCGGCATTGAGCTCGCTCGGTGTGAAAGCAAACGCCAGATTTCCCGCGCTGCAGTGCCGCCCGGCAAAGCCGTGGTGCAGCAAGTTTTGCTTGAACACACCGGCCGCGGTACGGGCCAGGTCGGCGCTGTGGGCGATGAATTCGACGATGAGTCCGGCCTCGTGCCGGCTCTGCTGCGCCGGCGGCAGCGGCCGGACCGCGCCCTGGCCATAAACGTGGGGGTACAGGGCCCAGTCGCCCGGCACCAGCTGGCGCACCCGAGTCTCGACAGCCTGCAAGATGTTGTCCAGTTCAGCCAACAGGGTCGGGTCGGCCACGCCGGCCAGCAGCACGCAGCGCTCACCGACGCGGGCTGCGCCTTCGATCTTGAGCGTCGCTTGCCCCCGCGGCCGCCATTGCGCGCCGCTGACCCGGGTGCGGTGCGCATCCAGCGCCTGGTACTGCGCTTGTTGCAAAAGCAAGGTGCCGGTGGGCTCGTCCACCTCGAATGGGTCAGCCTGCTCGTACAGGGCGTGGGCCGCGACCGAGGCCGGTGTGGCATGTGCCAGAGGATTCATACTCTCCAGCGTGAAGCCGTCCATGTCCAGCTCGGCCAGCATGGCGTCGCGTGCCGACGGCTGGCAGCACAGCGAGGTGCACTCGATGATCTTGGCCATGTGTTGGCAAAGCCCGACGGGATAGCCCAGCATCTCGGGCAAGGTGGCAAAAACGGCGGTGTCGCAGGCCCGGCCGGCGATCAGCACGTCGGTCGGCTCGCGCAGCGCACGCGCCAGCGTCTCGGTGCCGCACTGGCCCACGATGTGGCTGCAGTGCCGGATCTCGACCTCGGATGGCAGCGGCATCGGCCCGATCGGTGTGAGCCGGCCCGCCAGCAGGGCCTGCACCACCGGTTCGGCGGCCACATCACTGGCGACCGTGGTCAGGCGAAAGCGCAGACCCCGTGCCTGCGCGATGGTGCGCACCATGGCCACTGTGGCGTCCAGTTGTGGCCGGGCCCCGGCGGTGCCAGCGCTGCCGATGATCAGCGGGATGCCCTGCGCCACGGCGGCAGTCAGCACCAGCTCAAGGTCGCGGTAGACCATGGCAGCGGGCGCCGCCATCTCACCTGAGCCCAGGTAGTACGGGCCGGGGTCGATCGAGCCCATGTCGCAGCCGATCACATGGGGCTTGCGTGCCAGGCCGCGCTGCAGCGCCGCCTCTGGTATGCCGTAACCGAGCTGGCCGGAGGCGGCCAGGATGCGCAGCGGCCCGTCCTGCGCGCGGTGCTGCAGCAGCAGGCGCTCGCTCGCCGTCATGGCACGATGCCCAGCAAGGGCACGTGTTGCTGCGCGCCATACACGTCGCCGTCGCCAGGCGTACCGGCACAGACCCGGCGCGGTAGTGCGTACTTGATGGCCAGCAGAGAGGGCAGCAAATGGCGCTGCACCTGGGCGGGCGCAACCTGGTAGAGCGCCGCCACCGCAGGGGCCGACAGCGCTGGGCTCGCCGCCGCGCGGGCGTAGCCGGCAGCGTCCTTGAAAAACAGGTCGAGCGTGAGCAGGGTCGGGCCGGCGTTCTTGCTGCGCAGCACCTGGGTCAGGTCAGCCAGCGTGGCCGGCGGCGGGGCGGCATCGTCGGTCCTCATCGGGCAGGCTCAGCGCGCAGTAAAGCCGCCATCGGCGCAGATCACCTGGCCGGTCACAAACGAGGCCCGATGCGACAGCAGGAAGCTGACCAGTTCGGCGATCTCGGCGGGTTGGCCCAGCCGACCCATCGGGATGCTCTGGCGCATGGCGGCCAGTGCCACCGGGTCGGCCATTACGCCGGCGACCATGGCGGTCTCGACCGGGCCGGGGCCGACCGCGTTGACGCGGATGTTCTGCTGCGCCCACTCCAGCGCCAGCGACATGACCATGCCGTTGAGGCCAGCCTTGGAGGCGGCATAGGCCGCGCCCCGCGCGTGTCCCACCAGCCCGATCTGGCTGCTGATCACCACCACGCTGCCGCTCTGGCCGGCGTTGGCGCGCATCTGCGCAATGGCGGCCCGGGTCAGCACAAAGGTGGCGGTCAGGTTCAGGTCAATCGTTTGGCACCACTCATCCAGCGTGGTGTCGTCAGAGCCTTTTTTGACAAAAATACCGGCGCAACAGGCCAGGGCGTCAAGCCCGCCCAGGCCCTGTGCCGCCTGCGCCGGCAGGGCCGCACAGGCCGCGCTGTCGCGCAGGTCTTGGAGCAGGACCAGCGCCCCGGGCAACTGCTGCTGCGCCAGGCTGGCTTGCTCGTCGTTCTGCACCACGGCGGCAATCTGTGCGCCGCGCTGCAGGAGCAGTTTGGCGGTGGCCAGACCAATGCCTGAACCTGCGCCGGTGACCAGGGCGCGGCGTCCAGCAAGTTCCAAGGGTTCAGCCATGCGCGTCAAAGCCCGAGGTAGTTCTTCCGCAACTCAGGGTCGCGCGCCAACTCGGAGGCCACGCCCTGCATCGCCACGCGCCCGTTCTCGATGATGTAGCCCCGGTGCGCAATCGCCAGCGTCTGCACCGCGTTCTGCTCCATCAACAAAATCGACTGGCCCTCGCGGTTGATGCGCTGGATCAGGGCAAACATCTCCTCCACCAGCAGTGGCGACAGGCCGAGCGAGGGCTCGTCCATGATCAGTAGCTCAGGCTCGGACATCAGGCCGCGGCCGATGGCCAGCATCTGCTGCTCGCCGCCTGACAGCGTGCCGGCCGACTGTGTAAAGCGCTCTTTGAGGCGCGGGAAGATGCCCACCACCTTCTCCAGGTTGCGCGCGCGGTTGGCCTTGCCACGCACCAGGCTGCCCAGTTCCAGGTTTTCCAGCACATTCAGGTTGGGGAATACGCGCCGTCCTTCGGGCACGTGGATCACACCCCGGCGCACGATGTCCGACGAGCTTAAGCCAATCAGTTCCTGGCCCTGGAAGCGGATCGAACCGGCGAACGGCCGGTACAGCGCCGAGATGTTGTTGTTCAGCGTGGACTTGCCCACCCCGTTGCTGCCGAGCACGGCCACAATCTCGCCTTGGCCGACATCAAGGTCGATGCCGCGCAGGATTTCCACGCTGCCGTAGCCGGCGTGCAGTTGACGGATTTCAAGCATGGGTCGCTCCTGCTGCTGCGTCGGCGGCTTCGGTGCTGCCGCGCCCGAGGTAAGCCTCGACCACAGCCTGGTTGCTCACCACCTGCTGCGGACTGCCCTCGGCGATGATCTTGCCGTAGGACAGCACATGGATGTGGTCGGACAGGCTCATCACCGCATGCATCACATGCTCGATCAGCAGCACGGTGACGCCGCTGTCGCGGATCTGGCGGATGATGGCAATGATCTCCAGAATCTCCGAAGGGTTGAGCCCGGCCATCACTTCATCGAGCAACAGCAGCCGTGGCGAGGTGGCCAGCGCCCGTGCCAGCTCTAGACGCTTGCGTCCGGCCACGGTGAGCTCGGATGCTGGCTGCGCCAGCATGTGCGCCATGCCGACCTGCTCGGCGATGGCCTGCGCATGGGCCCAGGCCTGGGCCCGGTTGCTGAACTTTTGGTAGGCGCCCACCGCGATGTTTTCGTGCACCGTGAGCTTGGCAAAGGGCTGGGTGATCTGGAAGGTGCGCACCATGCCGGCGCGGGCAATCTCGTGCACCGGCAGCCCGGTGATGTCGCGACCTAAAAACTCTACCCGGCCCGCGTTGAGCGGCAGAAAGCCGGCGATGCAGGCAAACAGCGTGGTCTTGCCGGCGCCGTTGGGGCCGATTAGCGCCACAATGCGGCCCTCGTCCACCCCCAGGCTGGCGTTGTCGACCGCGCGCAGGCCGCCGAAGATTTTGGTGAGGCCGGTGACTTGCAGCATCATGCCTGCCCCCCGGTGGGCTTGCGCCGGCGCTTGAACAGGTCGATCAAACCGTTGGGCAGGTAGGCAATGATCACCACCAGCAGGCTGCCGTAGAGCACCAGTGACAGACCTTGCACTTGCGTCAGCACCCGGGTGATGTCGCTGATGGAGGCCAGCAGCAGTGCCCCGACCAGCGGGCCGTAAACCGTGCCGGCGCCGCCGATCATGCTGACCAGCAGCATCTCGACCGATTTGTCCACGCCAAACACCACCAGCGGGTCGATATAGAGAAAATACTGGGCAAAAAAGCAGCCGCCCATGCCGCTGATGGCGCCTGAGAGCAGCATCACCTTGACTTTCTCGCGAAACACATTGATGCCCAGCGCCTTGGCCGAGTCCTCGTTCTCGCGGATGGCCGCCAGTTGGGCGCCAAAGCGCGAGCGGCGCAGCCATTCCGCCAGCGCCACCGACAGCGCCGCCAGCATCAGGATTACGAAATAAAAGCCTATGCGTTCTGCAAACTGGAAGTTGGTGGCACTGGCCTTCATCGGGATCAGCATACCCAGACCACCGCCGGTGAAGCTGACCGAGTTGGTGACGATGCGCAGCACCTCGGCAAAGGCCAGCGTGATCAGTGCAAAGTAGGAGCCCTTGAGGCCGGCCCTGAACGACAGCACCGCGATCACGCCGCCAACCAAGGCGCCGGCCAGCGCCGAGACTGGCAAGCCCAGCCAGGGTGACCAGCCGAAGCGCAGTTGCATGATGGTCGAGGCATAAGCGCCCACGCCGAAAAAGGCGACGTGGCCGAACGACAACTGCCCAGCGAAGCCGCCCGAGATGTTCCATGACTGGCCGATGAAGGCATAAAACAGCGCCATCACGCCGAAATTCACCATGAAGCTCGACGGAAAGACAAACGGAAAGGCCATGGCAAGGGCCAGCACTGCCAAGTGCAGCGCCCAGGGCACGGGTTTGAGGGTGGAGGTCATTGGCGTGCTCCAAACAGGCCCGACGGCCGCAGCAGCAAGATCAAGATGAAGATCAGCGAGATGCCGATCTGGCCCAGGCTTTCGCCCAGGTACAGACCGCCAAAGGACTCGGTCAGGCCAACGATCATGCCGCCCACCACTGCGCCCAAAAAGCTGCCCATGCCGCCCAGTACCACCACCGTGAAGGCCACCAGCACAAACACATGGCCGATGGTGGGTGACACGTAGAAGATCGGCATCAGCAGACAGGCGGCTGCGCCCAGGGTGGCCAGCCCGATGCCGTAAGAAATGGCAAAAATGCGGTCCACGTCAATGCCGACCAGGCGGGCGCCAACGCGCTCCTTGGCCACGGCACGGATGGCGCGTCCGAGGTCGGTGCGTTGCATGAACAGGCCCAGAGCGGCGCACAGCGCCAGGGCCACGGCAAACGAGATCAGTTTGGGCAGGGGCACCAGCGTGGGGCCGAGTTCGATCATGCGGTCGGAGTAGCTGACTGAAATGGTGCGCGAGTCACCCTTGAACAACATCAGCGCGATGTTCTCGATCAGGATCGAAAGCCCCAAGGTGATCAGCAGGATGTTCTCGTCCTTGCCGTTGGAGAGCTTGCCGATCACGCCTTTGTACAGGGCATAACCGAAGACGTACATCACCGGCACCATCACCACCATCGCCAGATAGGGGTCAACGCCGAACTTGGTCAGCAGGTAAAACACCCCAAACATGGCCAGCATCAGCATGCTGCCGTGGGCGAAATTGATGATGTGCAGCACCCCGTAAATCAGGGTCAGGCCGCTGGCCACCAGCGTGTACATGCCGCCGAGCAGCAGGCCGTTGATGGTGGCCGCGGCGAGGATGGTTGGGTCCAAGGCTTTTCTCCAGGCAAAAACAGAGCCCGGCGCGCCCCCGTGACAGGGGTGCGCCGGGTCAGAAGGGCAGCTGGATCAGCCGAACTTGGGCCGCGGGAACACCGGCTTGACGCCGGCGAACTCATTGGGCCAGACCACATCGATGTCGGTCTTGGAGGCTTGCAGCAGTGCGGCACGGCCGCCCTGGTTCTGTCCGTTGACAAACTTGGTCGGGCCATAGGGCATGAAGTGATCCGACCAGGTGCTGACCTCCAGCGCGGCGATCACCGCAGCCTTGTCAGCCGACTTGGCGGCCTCCAGCGCGCTGGCGTAGAGCTTGACCGAGTTGTAAGTGCAGTACACCTCGAAAGTGAACAGGCCACCCTTGGACTCGACCTGACGGCGCATCTCCTGCGCCTTGGGGTTGCGGGGGCTGTACCAGTGGTTGAAGTCCATCATGTACTGCGCCACGTCGGGTTGCTCTTTCACCAGCTTGTAGTTGAAGCCGCCACCGAGCACGCTGAACATGCCCGCTAGGTCAACCTTTTGCTGGAAGATGGTGCGGGCGATCAGCACATACTCATTCTGGTAGTTGCTCATGATCACGATATCGGGCTTGATGGCCTTGATGCGCAACACCAGGTTGGTGAAGTCACGCGTTGGGGTGGCGTGTGGCAGCACCTCTTTCACCTCAAGCCCGATGCCCGAGAGTTTGGCATTGAGCAGCTTGGCGGTGCTGGTGCCGAACTCGGAGTCTTCGTGCACGATCACGGCGGTCTTGGCTACGCCACCGGCGGCCTTGTTGACTTCGGCCAGGCCGGCAAAGGCATCGTCCACACACTTGCCGTTGCCCGGGGCCAGACGGAACACGTTTTTCAGACCGCGGCTGACCAGCGCGTCAGACACGCCGACGTCGATCAGGAACGGGGTGTTGTACTTGGCGGCCGCCTGGGTGGCCGGCAGCGCGATGCCGCTGGCGAAGCAGCCCACATAGGCCGACACGCCGTCTTGTTGCATGCGCTCTACCTCGCTCACGCCCACTTCGGGGCGCGACTGCGAGTCGCCCAGCATGGCTTCAAGCCTGGCGCCACCCATGGACTTGATGCCGCCGGCGGCGTTGATCTCGTCAATGGCCATCATGCCGCCCAGACGCGACTGGCCGCCGCTGTAGGCGAGTGCACCGCTGACCGGGTGCAGCAGGCCGACCTTGACCGGCTTGGGCTGGGCCAGCAACAGGCCGGGGGCGCCGAGTACGGCAGTGGCTGCGCTGGCCTGCAAAATCAGGCGGCGCGATACGGGATGGTTGGAAGTCATGGCAGTCCTCTCGGTGGTGGCGGGGTAAGGTGACAAAGATATTGTTCCATAAGTAGAACAATTCGCCTAGACTATGCACGGATCATGCCCACTCGTCAACCCGGGCAGACCCACCCCACCCGTTCAGTCAGCGCGCCACATGGACCACTCAATTTACGCTTACTCGGCCCTGCCCCTGCGTCCGGCTTACCCCTGGCCTGCCGGGCAAGGGTTGGCCGCCTATGTGGTGCTGTTTCTGGAGCAATGGGAGCTGTTGCCGCCTGAGGGCAGTCGGCGCGACCCCCGCATGGTGGGTGAATTTGGCAGCTTCACGCCCGACTACCGCAGCTGGTCACAGCGGGAGTACGGCTTGCGCGTGGGGATCTTCCGGGTCATCGATGCCCTGAGAACTGCCGGCATTCGCCCCGTGATTGCGGCCAATGCCATGGCCGTTGAGCGCCTGCCGGGGTTGGTGGCGCGGTTACAGGACTGGGGTTGCGACTGGCTGGCGCACGGCCTGGCGGCCACCCGCATGATGCACTCAAACATGCCGCTGGACGAGCAGCGCCGGCACATCGCCACCTCAATAACTGCGCTGACGCATGCCACCGGGGTGCAGCCGCTGGGCTGGCTGAGCCAGGACTGGGGCACCACGCAAGACACGCCACAGCTGCTGGCCGAGGCCGGCATCCGCTACACCCTGGACTGGTGCAACGACGACCAACCCTATGCCTTGACGACCACACCCAGTCTGCTGTCGGTCCCCCTGTCGGCCGAGTGGGACGATGTGCAGTGCCAGTGGCTGCGCCAGGTGAGCCCGCGCGACCACGCCGACCTGGCGGTGGCCGCGTTTGACCGTCTGCACCGCGAATGTGCGATGCACCAGCGGGCGGCGGTATTTGGCCTGGGCCTGCACCCTTGGCTTAGCGGCATGCCCAGCCGCATTGCCGCCCTGCGCAGCCTGCTGGCGCGGCTGCGCGCCTACCCAGATGTGCACTGGACCACCCCCGGTGCCCTGCTTCAACACACGCCCGGGAGCACGCGACATGGACTACCTTGACACCCTGAGCCGCTTTGCGGCCGAACTTGACTACGCCAGCCTGCCGCCAGCGGTGCGCGAACAGATCGGCTGGGTGCTGGCCGACACGCTGGCGTCCATCGTCGGTGGCTCGGCCGAGCCCGAGCTGCGCGCGCTGGCAGGCCGCCTTGGCACGCCAGGCCCAGCCACGTTGATTGGCTTAGGGGGCAGCGGCTCAGCCGATGTCGCCGCGCTGCTCAATGGCACGGCCGGCACCTTTTTGGAGATGGACGAAGGCAACCGCTTTTCGCGGGGTCACCCAGCGGTGCATGTCATTCCCGCGGCACTGGCCCTGTGCGAGGACCATGGCGCGTCGGCCGAGGTCTTTATGGCGGCGCTGCTGGTGGGCTATGAGGTCGGCTCGCGCTTTGGCGCAGCGTCCCGCCTGCGCCCGGCCATGCACCCGCACGGCACCTGGGGCACGTTGGGGGCTGCTGCTGCTTGTGCCCGGGTGGCCGGCTTGGGCACGGTGGCCATGCGCGAGACCATCAACATCGCCGCCTCCATGAGCACTGCCACCTCCAAGCAGACCATGCTGCAAGGCGGGCTGGTGCGCAATGTTTATGCGGGCTTGAGCAACCGCAACGGCCTGCTGGCGCTGCAACTGGCCCAGAGCGGTTTCAGCGGCGAACACGATGGGCCGGCCTCGCTGTTTGGCGCCATCGTGTCTGAGCACTTTGACCGTGACGAGGTGCTGCGCGGCCTGGGGCAAGAGTGGCATGTGCTGCAAAACTACTTCAAGCTGCACTCCTGCTGCCGCTTCAACCACGGCACGCTCGACGCCATTGATCAGTTGGCCGCCCGTGGCGCACTGCCTGCGCCCGAACAGATCCGCGACATCCAGGTCAGCAGCTACAACCTGGCGGCCGAGCTGAACAACCCGGCCCCGCACAACACCCTGGCGGCCAAATTCTCGGTGCCCTTTGCGGTGGCCACCCGGCTGGTCCATGGCCACAGCGGCTTGGCCAGCTTCAGTTGGGACGCCGTGCGCAACCCGGATGTGCTGGCCTTGGCCCAGCGGGTCAGCGTGACCGAAGACCCGGCCATGACGCGCCGCCTGCCCTACGAGCGCCCGGCGCGGGTCGTCATCACCCTGACGGACGGCAGCACGCTGGTCGGCGAGGCCGGCGTCAACCGCGGTGACGACGCCGCACCCTACAGCCGCGCCGAGCTGGCGGCCAAGTTCATGGACTTGACCAGCCGGGTCTGGCCGGCGGCCCATGCCCGGCGCGTGTTGGATGCGACGCTGGCGCTGGGGCAGGGTGGCGCGAGTTTGGTGCAGTGGTGTGAGTTGCTGCGGGTGCCGGCGCTGGGTGAGGTTGCAGCCGTGGCTTGACGGGGTGGTTGCGGTGGCGTTCCTTGCCTCCAGTAATTGGCAACAAGCCTACACCGCAGAAAAAAACGGCCCTTAGGCCGCTTGTGGGCTTTAGCAGGCAGCCGCTAGAACTTGTAGCCGACGGCCAAGCTAACGGAACTAGGGTCCAACTTGGCATCGAGAGTTTGTCCAGTGGACAAAGTCGTGCGTGTGCTAAGCGGTGTGTAGGTGTAACTGGCATCTACGAACCAGTTCTTGTCTATGGACATGCTGGCACCGATCTGTGCTGTAGCCGCCCATTTGGAATCAATAGCCAGCGTGGTCGGATTGGATGGCGTACCGCCTGTCAGAGCCGTCAAGGTCGATGTAGAGCGCGCTCCATAAAAGGCCGCATAGGTAATCCCTGCTCCCACGTAGGGACGGAACGTCGAGGTTGGCTCCATGAAGCGCCATTGCGCCATAACAGTTGCCGGCAGTGCTTTTACGTCAGCAATCTTGCCTGCACCCAGAATGGCGCCGTCACCTGAGATGTCGTGCTGAAACGGCATGGCTATCGGAACGTCAATTGAAAAATTGTTGTCAACCATGTAGGTAACGCCGCCCGAGGCACGCGAAGAACTGCTAATGCTGGATTTGGTGCCGGCAAGACTCGGTACGGACAGGTCGCCGCTGGAGACATTGGGCGTAATGGTGGTCACACCACCACGCACTAACCAGGTTCCTGCAGTCTGAGCGTTCGCTGCAATCGCACAAGTCAACATTGCAGGAATCAAAAGGAGTTTGGTTGTATTTTTCATGATGCAATTACTCCTTGAATTAGAGCCAACCAGCTTTGGCGAGTTGAAGGTTGATAGACTGGGCAATCAACTGGTTCATGGTTGGGCTGAAGTGGAATTGGTCTGAAAAAGCGTAACCCTTCCACCAATTCGGAGACGTTTCTCCAACGGGAATGTTGGCCGACATGCTGGCCGAGTTACATGCCGCCACAGTCGCCGGATTGTCCAGTGCAGCCAGCCCTACGCTGCTGAGGCCGCCGGCGACCATGGGGCATGCAGGGGTGGTTGTGTTCGTTATTCCGAATTGCGCTGGGTTGGCGGTGATTTTTGCCCCTTCTGAGTAAAAATCCCAAATCTGCACATTAGTACCGGCCAGTCCTGCTGCCAGACTGGCGTTGAGAGCTTGGGTCCATCCACGTACAGCACCTTCAACGGCGTCGCGCTGTGCAGTGCCTGCTTGCGCTGCTACTGCACCCAACACCGCCTGGAATCGCGGTGAGGTGGTGATATCAGGGGCATTGATGACCACGATTTTGGTGACGCCTTTGGAAACCACGTTGGCTTTGATAGATGCTGCCAAGGTCTGGCCGATCGCCTGAGCATAGGCGCCAGCGGCATTACCCATGCTCGTCGGCGTTGGGCTAGCACCGATGATGGCGGCAACCGTCTCAGCCGGGAGAAGGGTTCCCAAAGCGGACATGAATGCACCCACGCCTGCAGGATCTGTCGCACTTAGATAGGCGCCGGTTAATTCGGCCAGATCATTACCGCCACCATCAATGATGACCAGATCGGTAGTCGCTAATGTTGCGGAGCCGGCCGCCATCTGGTAAGTTACAGAAAATGGCGACGTATTGCTTGCGGCGCCTGGTGTGCTGTTCACAAGGTTATTGACCCGTGCACCGGCAACGGCAAAATTGGTGCACGCTACGTTGGGCACAAAAGTCGTGCCGTTGAAGTTGAAGAATGGGCACAGCTTGCTGACGCCAAAGTTGGCAGCAACAATCTCGGGGAAAACAAGGAACGGATTGGTTGTATCAGCGCTTTGGATCGTGAACTTATAGCCAAAAGTACCGCTGTCCATCACGCTGTCGCCAAAGACTTTTGCCGACAGCGTCGCTGCTTTGGGTGTAACGTTCGAACCATCACTGGCTCCGCCACAAGCCGCCAAGGTGACTACGCAGATCGCTGCCACCGATCCCCATATACATTGTTTCATTGCTAATTCCAAAAAATTGGAACGACAGTTCCAGTTACACGTTAAATCATAGGCTGGAATTGTTTTTTGGTTGCGAGGGTAAGTACCGCCCTACTTCTGGCGCTGCGACGCGGTCTGACCTCGATGCAGCGTGCTGAGATTTCTTTGATCCCGGTTTTTATCGTCTTGTCAAGACCGCAACTGATAAACGCTTAACGGACGCTTGCCTGGTAAAGCTGCTTTAGAAATAATCTTACAGACAGCTAAGCGCCGACCCCTCTACACGGGGGCCAACAGCACTACTGGCAAGCCCAGTTAGCAGCCTCGGTGCGGGCGCCGCTGCCCTTGTAGCTGGCGGTCTTGGGCCAGGCGCAGATCGGGCGGGTGAACTTGACCGGGTTGGTGCTGCGGCTGCTGGCCATGATGGCGTCTGGCGCCACGCCCTTTTCAACCCAGTTAACCAGCGGTGACATCCAGTCGGCCACCGACAGGCCGCCGCGGTCAACAAAGTCGCAGTGGTCCATGCCGTTCACCAAAAACAAGCGTGCAAATTTGTCCACGTTGGCCGCCCCCAGGCGGTCGCGCACGCTGGTCATGTAATTGACTGTGGGTTGGTAGCCAATCAGGCCGTCGCCCGTGCCGTGGTAGGCCAGCAGCTTGCCCCGCCGCATCTGGAAAGCCGACAGATCGGGGTCAGTGGCGTTCAGGATCCGGGCCATGAAGTCGCCCCGGGTGGGGTCGGTCTCGAAGTTGAAGTCTGACCATTTGTAGGTGCTGGGCGGGTCGTTCTCAAAGAACAAGTTGTTCACAAACGAGAAGGCAAAACCACCTTGCGCCGGCTTCCATTTGGCCGGATCGGTCGCGTCGTTCACCAGCCACAGCGCCCAGGATGCTTCCGAGCCGAGCGGCTTGCCCGGGTACCAGTTGGCACCGGTGCTGCTAGTGGGGCCGGCATAGACCGCCTTCACGGCTTTGACCTGAGCCGGGGTCAGGCAGCTGGCCGTATCGGTGCCGGCCGGGCAGACCAGGCTGGCTGGGTCAAATTTGCAGCTCCCGTTGGCCGGGATGATGCCTTCCGGGTCGGCGCATGCCGCCTTGACCGCGTTGCTGAGCAGGTTGACCTTGCCGTGGATGTTGCCGGCGAAGTTGTTATCGTGAAACTGGCGCAGGCTCCAGTTTTGTTCTACCGCCAGCCCGGTGAGCTGGTGCGCGGGCGAGCCGGCAATGATGCCGTCAAAGTCATCGGGGTAGCGCTGGGCAGACACCAGGGCCTGCCGACCGCCGGTGGAGCAGCCGTTGAAGTAGTTGTAGCTCGGCGCCTTGCCCTGGTTGGCAGCGATGATGGATTTGGCGACCAGACTGGTCAGGTGGACGGCACGGTAGCCGTAGTCGATTTCAGTGACTCGGTTGTTGTAAAACACGGTGCCGTCATTGGCGGCCGTGTGGCCGGTGTCGGTGACCGCCGTCGCATAGCCTTCCGCCAGGAAAGGCCCAGGCGCCGCCAGCGCGCCGCCTGCATAGCCGCCGTTACCCAGCATGACAAAACGACCGTTCCAATTGGCTTGCGGGATGTTGGTGGCAAAGCGGATGCTGGAGCTTGGCTCGGGGCTCAAAACGCCCTCCACGCGACAGACCTGCCTCCCCGTAGCCAAGGCCATGGGTTTGGCGGACGTGATGGCGACGCCGGCGGACGGCATGTGTTGCGCCAGGGCTTCACAGGGGACGGGGTCGGCAGCCCAGCTGCCCAAGCTCCAGCTCATGAGCACCGAGGTGGCAAGCGCCGGAAGAGTCATTGGTTTCATAGGGACCTTACAGAAAAACAAGACGATGATACGGGTCAGCCCAGTGAGTTGTCGACGCTTCAACACGTCCATGACGAAGTAAATTCAATACGGTAAAATACCGTATTATTTTGGAACCGCCATGACCGAAGTTGCTCGTTTTGACCTCAAGCTCGATGCCGTCGACAAAGACCTTCTGGCTAGGGCCGCTAGCCTGATGGGCACGACCATGGCTGGCTTTGTGCGCACTGCTGCCAAAGAAAAGGCGCATATCCTGCTGGAGCAGTCGTCACGCGTCACGCTTTCAAATCGCGATTTCGCGGCTTTCAACGCAGCGATCCAGGGCGCCTTCAGTCCCAATCCGGCGCTGCAGGTGGCGCTGGCTGCTGCTGCCAAAGTGAAGCGTGCTTGAAGAGCAGTTGCTAGACGCCAGGCGGCACGATCGCTCGGCGTTCCGGTGCGGCGTCCCGGCGCTCGACGATTACCTGCACAATTACGCGGCGCAACAGATCGCCAAAGGCATCAGTACGGTCTATGTGTTGGTCGACGATGCGGCGCCAAGCAAAATTTTGGGCTTTTACACTCTCAGTGCGGCCCAGGTGGACGTGCAGCAGCTCAGTGATGCGGATCGCAAGAAGCTGCCCCGCTACCCAGTCCCGTGTTTTCGGATGGGCCGCTTGGCCCGCCATAGCGCACAGGCGGGCACCGGCTTGGGCGAGGTTCTGATGGGTTGTGCAGTCGACCGCTGCCTGCACGCCCGCAGCCTCGTGGGTGCCTATGCGCTCCTGGTGGATGCCAAAGACGACAAAGCGAAGGGGTTTTATCAGCGGTACGGCTTCATCGCCTGCACCGATGCCCCTCTGACCCTTTACCTACCGTTGGGTCGCTCCGACGGCGTGGACCGCTAGGCTGCATCTTCGGTGCTGTTTGGGAGACGATATTTGTCAACCCAGTGAGTTGTCGCCACTCATATACACAAACACCTCCTCAAACAGCGCGCCGCGCAGCCCAAAAAAATTGCAGTTGTGCTTGACCAGTTTCTCGCCAGCATGGGTGATGTTCTCCACCCGGAAGCGGCTGGCGATGCGGTTGGGCCCCTGTACCACGTGGTCGAAGTCGCCATGCCAGACTTGTGCGTAGCGGGCATTAAGCCGTTCAAACATGGCGCGAATCTCGGTGTCGCGGCCCTGGTACAGGGTGTTGTAAGTGGCAATGGTGAAGCGGGCATTGGGCGTGAAGCAGGCCAGTGTGGCGGCCAGGTCCATCCGATCCACCGCCGCAAAGTAGCGCTCGGCCAGCTCGCTTGGGCTCCAGGTGTCAGTGCTTGTTGTCATGATGTGCTTGGCGTACTGGGTTTGAAGCCGGCGTCCTGCAACGCCCGAAAGGTGGCCAGGGCCTGCTGGTGCTGCAGGCGGTCGGGCGCTGACAGGGCCTGGCGCAGGCGATGCTCTGGCCGGAAGTGCCCGTGGTCCTGGCCCCGCACGCACAGCGCATGGGGCTGCACCGCGCCCGTCGGGCGAACCCCGGCCGGGATGTAGCTGATGGCCAGGCCGATGCGGCGGTCATCGGTGTCATTGGCGCCAGAGGCGTGCACCAGGTCGGTGTGGTGCAAGGACATCTCACCCGTACGCAGTGGCATGGCGCAACCCGTCTCGGCGTCAAAGCGCTCGCTGATGCCCTGGCCGCGCCGGATCATGTTCATGGGTTCGGGCTTGTCATCATGGGCAATGCTGCCCCAGCGGTGGCTGCCGGGCAGGGCACGCATGCAGCCTGCCGCCTCAGACGCGTCTGACAAGGCCACCCAGGCGGTCACATGCAGGTGCGGTGCCAGATAAAAGTAGGTGCTGTCCTGGTGCCAGCGCACAAAGGCGGCACTGTGCGCCTCTTTCAGGAACAGGGTGCTGTGGTAAACCAGAATGTCCGGCCCAATAAGGTCCTCCACCGCGTCCAGGATGCGGGGGTGGTGCACGAGCTGGTCCGCCCAGTCAAACAGCAGGTAAGACTTGGATTTTTCGGGGAAGTCAATCGGTGCGCCCCGAGCCGCCTCCCAGGCCTCAAGCTCGGCCCGAGCAGCCTGGGCTTCGGCAGTGGACAGCACCGGCACCGGGCTCACAAAGCCGTCGCGCTCATAGGCCGCCACTTGCGCTGGGCTCAGGAGCTTGCTCATGGTTGGCCGGCCACCTGCTGTTGCGCAGCCGCCATCATGGCCTCGAGCATGTCCAGACGGGGGTGCATGGGTTTGGGGTAAGCGAGGCGGCTTTGGCGCAGGCCCAAGGCAAGTGCCGCCTCGGCCATCTTGTAGCTCAAGGGGCCGGGGTTGATGACCGGTACCGGCAAGCGCGCTTCCAGGTAGGCATGGGCCTGATGCATGGTGGTGGAGCCCAGGATCAGCACCTCGGCGCCATCAACCTCAATGGCCAGCCGGGCTGCTGCTTCGAGCAGCGGAAACACCGCGTCTTCTTTGCCCGACAGCAGGCCCTGGTTGTCGGGCGGCACCTCAATCGCCCGCACCGAAGCGCACTTGTGGTGCAGGCCCAGCTCGTCCAGCGCCTTCTTGTACAGCGGCTTCCAACGGCTGGCCATGGTCAGGATGGAAAACCTATCGCCCAACATCAGCGCCGTCAACATGGACACCTTGCCGGGGCCGAACACCGGGATGTCGAGCACGCTGCGCAAAGCCGCCACGCCCGAGTCGCTCATGGTGTCGATGCAAACCGCGGCGTAGCCCTCGTCTTGCGCGCGGCAACCGGCTTCAAAGATGGAGGCGTCGGCCAGCACAAAATCATGGTGGCTGGAGTAGTTGACCGGCCCGGCCTTGACGCAGCGGTAGTCAAACACCAGTTCGGGGCCGAACTGCAGGCCAGCCAGTTGCCGCTGGCGCAGCAGCAGGTTGTCAGCCGACATGGCGAACGGGACGATGACCAGTATTTTTTTCATCTCTTAGGGCGTCCGGTTGAATGGCGGTCAGACCGCGGCCAGCTGGTCAAGTGGTTTCATCTGACCCAGTTCATCGTGCAGCTTGGCCTCAGCGTGCCAGAGGTCAAACCGGGTCTGCATGTCCAACCAGAGTTGGGCACCATTCCCCAGTAGCGTGCCCAAGCGCAGCGCCATTTCTGCTGAGACGCCGCTGCGTTCGGCCAACACAGCGTGCAACTTTTGGCGCGAAACACCCAGGTTGCGGGCAAACGCGCTCACCGACATGCCAGGCAAGCTGGGCAACACATCTTCTCGCAAGATGGCTCCTGGGTGGGTGGGACTACGTTGACGCATCTTTCGCTCCTAGTGGTAATTTTCCAAGTCGACCTTGATCGCGTTCTCACCTTGCCATGCACGCTAAAACGCTTTGGCTTGCCCTGCAGCCCATGGAAGTCAAAACCAGGGACATTCAAAGCGTCCGGTGTCTTAGCGGTATCAATGGCATCAAGGCGGCGAAGTGCTCTTTCAGCCAAGGCCTTTTGCACTTTGGCGCTGGTACCCTTCTCAAAAAGGGCCTGAAGCCCTTTGTGCCTGAAAGACTCGATCGTGATGGAAAATGTAATGCAATTCTTTACACATTTCAAGCTGATGGCAGTGGTCTTGCGCAGCATGCGTTCGCCGGGCAGGGGCTTGAGCTCGTTTGCATCAGTTGGCTGCAGCTCATTGCTAATCAGGTAAAACTTAAAAAATACGGTCCTAGCCAACGTTGATATTGCGCGAACAGCAATCCAATTTGATGGATCTGCCACGGAAACTCCAATCGAAGGTGCCGGGAGCGGTGGACATTTTTAAGGCGGGTGGTTATCATTGGTAACTACCATTTTAGGAGAGCGCCATGGATACCGCACGCCTTTTTCAATCCGGCCGCAGCCAAGCCGTTCGGCTACCCAAAGAATACCGGTTTGTCGGCACCGAGGTGGGGGTAAAGCATTTCGGCAATGGCGTGTTGTTATTGCCGGTGGATGACCCTTGGCAAATGCTGGCGGCTGGGCTCGCCGCCTTTGAGCCTGGTTTTGTGCTGGCGCGAGAGCAACCTGACGACCAGGTTCGCGCCGAGATCACACCATGATCCTGCTCGACACCAATATCTGTGTCTACATCATCAACGCCAAACCCCCTGCGGTGCTGGCGCGCTTTCAGCAGTACCGGCTGGGCGACATTGGGGTGTGCAGCGTGGTGGCCGCAGAGTTAGCTTTTGGGGTGGCCAAAGGTGGCTCGGCGCGCAACCGCCAAGCATTGGAGATGTTTCTGGCCCCGTTGACGATTCTGCCTTTTGACACACCCGCCGTCTGGGCTTATGGCGACCTGCGCGCTGACCTGGAGCGCCGTGGCACCCCCATCGGTTCGCTCGACACCATGATTGCCGCGCACGCCCTCAGCCAACAGGCCCTGCTGGTTACCAACAACATGCGTGAGTTTGCCAAGGTGCCCGGCTTACAACTGGATAACTGGATCGCTGCGCCCTGAAATTTATACCGTCCCAAAGAACATTGCGTTGAGACCGATCAGGCGCCAGCCTTGCCGGTCCATGAGCCAACGATCTGGGCCAATGGCATCGCGACAGAGCCGCAGCCGATCGTTATTGACTGGCTGTCTGGGGTTGATCTCGATCCGATCTCCCACGTCGTGCTTACCGGGGACACAATGAATCGGAGCGCCCAGCCCGGCCAGCCAGTCTCGCGAGGCGCAGAGGTCGACTTGCTGACCTGCAGCGTCCACACCCAGATCACCGGTACGAACGCACAGCGACGCTTCTTGCAAACTCCTTATTGATGGCCGGCAGTTCTGGGCCAGTTTAGTTAGCAAATTGCTTGATAAAACCGGGGTCATCAAATCGTCATGCCGAGTTCACGGTTGTTTCATCCGAAGCCGCGATAGTTGAGTTTTTGATTGATGGCGTGGTATCGCCAGCGCGTTGATGGTGAGCGTCACATTGACTGATCACCACTTTTTCCTGTCGGCATGCTCGGCGATTGGCTGCGTGACCGACTGGACCCTACGTTGAACTGAATCCGTACCTCTCAACCCAAGAAAGAACCCTATGTCAAATCAGAAGAATGTCTTGCTTATTGTTGTTGACCAATGGCGTGGTGACACCTTGCCTATGCTGGGTCACCCGGTTGTCAAAACGCCGAACATCGAAGCGTTGGCTAAGGAGGGCGTCACCTTTGCTCGCCACTACACCCAGGCTGTGCCTTGCGGCCCTGGTCGTGCCAGCTTGCTGACAGGCCTGTATATGATGAATCATCGTGCGGTGCAGAACACCATCCCCCTTGATGCGCGTCACACCAATATAGCCCTCGAAGTGCGTAAGGCGGGCTACGAGCCTGCTTTGGTCGGTTACACCACGACCACGCCGGACCCGCGTTCGACCGCCGCCAAAGACCCGCGATTTACGGTTTTGGGCGCGGACATGGAGGGTTGGAACCCAGTGGGCTCTTGGGGCCTGAAGATGGAAACTTATTTTGGATGGCTTGAATCCCAAGGGCAGAAACTGCCCGACAACCCTTGGGATATTTGGTTACCGGAAGGCTTGGAGGAGCACCAAGTGGGGGCCACTTCGCATCCCAGTCGCATACCGGCACATCTGTCCGACACGACCTGGTTCACCGACAAGGGTTTGGACTATCTGCGCAGTGTTCAGCACAAACCGTGGTTTTTGCACCTAGGTTACTTCCGGCCTCATCCGCCTTTTGCGGCTCCCGCCCCTTATCACACTATGTACGATCCGGCCCAGTGCCCGCCACCCGTGCGTGCCGCTTCGGCTCAGCTAGAGGGGGAGCAGCATCCCCTACTGCAGTTTTACTTAGACAACACCACGCGCAAAAGCTTCTTCCAAAACGGACAGGGTCTAGGTTGCGAAATGGACGAAGCCGAGGTGCGACAAATGCGTGCGACTTACTATGGCCTGATGAGTGAAGTTGACGATCAGCTTGGCCGTGTGTTCAAGTTTTTGAAAGAGACTGGGCAATGGGACAACACCTTGATTGTGCTGACCAGCGATCACGGCGAGCAATTAGGTGACCACCACCTGCTCGGAAAGATCGGCTATTTTGATGAGAGTTTTCACATTCCGATGATTGTTCGCGATCCTGGCGCACAGTCCAACGCCACACGTGGACAGGTCGTTCAACAGTTCACCGAAACGGTAGACACGATGCCCACTCTACTGGATTGGTTGGACCAACCGATTCCACGTGCCTGTGACGGTGTTTCACTTCTGCCCTTCTTGCATCACGGGCAAGCACCAAAGGGCTGGCGCACCGAGGTGCACTATGAATTTGACTACCGCAATATTTTTTACTCACAGCCCGAAGACGTGCTGGGTACCGAGATGGATGAAAGCAACTTGGCTGTGGTGCAAGACGAGCATTACAAGTACGTGCACTTTGCGGCTCAGCCCCCCTTGTTCTTTGATTTGCGCAAAGACCCAGCGCAAATGCACAATCGCGCCAAGGACCCTGACTATGCCCATTTGGTGTTGACCTATGCACAGAAAATGTTGAACTGGCGGCTCAAGCACGCAGACAAAACGCTGACCGGCTACGCAGCTTCACCAGAGGGTTTGAAACAACGTGATTGAGGGCTGAAGCGGGTCTTTCAACTGCGGCAATTTGGTCTCAGGTTCTGTCATTCGAACTGGGCCGACTGTGTTGCAAAACACGATTCAGATTTGGCTCTAATGACTGCCAAGGCGTTGTTGCTTGGATTATGTTACGCAGCGCCATCACGCCATCACGCCATCACGCCATCACGCCACCACAGGCTGCAGCTCCGCCAGCGCCTCGTCGCACGAGCGTACCCGGCCAAACAGGCGCTGGAAGTTGCGCATGGTTACCTGGTGCAGGTCTTCGTGGGTGGTGCCGCAGGCGTCTTCCACCAGCGTCACGCCGTAGCCACGGTCAGCGGCTTCGCGGGCGGTGGTTTCCACACACATATTGGTGGATACCCCTGTCAGGTACAGCTGCTCGCAGCCCAGGGCGCGCAGCAGGCTGTCGATGTTGGTTGAGGCATAGGCGCCGATGGTGGTCTTGCGCAGCACGTGTTCGCCGGGCAGGGGCTTGAGCTCATCCAGAATCTCGTGCTCGCGACTGCCTACAAAATTGCGGAACTCGGTGAACAGCCGGCGCATGTGCAGCGGCGCATCCAGCGCGTCGGCGTGGGCTGCGCCAATGGTCACGTGCAGCACCGGCCGGTTCAGCTGGCTAAAGTGCGTGCGCAGCCGCAGCGAGTTGGGCAGCACCTGCTGCTCGATGCGGGCAAAGCGGTAGTCGCCCACCCGCGAGCCCTCGGCCTGCAGCTTGCGCGCCAGCGCGCCCTGGCGGGAGCCGGTGGCGTACTGCATGTCGATCATCACCAGCGCCGCGCGCGACAGGTCGATGGGGCGCTCGGTCATGTAGGCACGGATGTAGTCGGCGGGGGCGTTCATGGCTTGTCTTTCTGGCCGGCGTAGCCAGCGGCTTGGGTTTGTTGACGGTAACTGTCGATGATCTCGGAGCCGGTGGCGCACCAGACGCCGCTGTGCGACAGCACATACTCCAACGCCTTTGCCAGGTGCTCGATGCGGTGCGGCTGGCCCATGATGAAGGGGTGGACCGCGATGTTCATCACCTGGCCACTCACAGCACCTTCGGCGTACAGAGTATCGAACTCGTCGCAGATCTTCTGGGCAAAGGCCGCACCCTCCTGGCCGCGCCGCCAGGCGATGCTGTCGTTGATCTCCATGCTGTAGGGCAAGGAAAACAGCTCGCCCTGTCGCACCTTAATAGGGGTAGGCTGGTCGTCGTGGTACAGGTCGCACAGGTAGCCGATGCCGGCTTCTGCCACCAGGTCGGGGGTGTTCAGGGTGTTGGAGGCGGCGGGCGAGAACCAGCCCGGCAAACCGCGCCCGGTGAACTGGTGGTGGATGTGCTGGCATTCCTCGATGGCGGCGCGTTCGTCGGTTTCGCTCAGGTTCCAGTGGTAACGCGTGTTGTACAGGCCGTGCGACATGAACTCCCAGCGGCGCTTGAGCATGGCCTCGGCAATCTCGGGGTACATCTGCAGCACCGCCATCGACAGCGACACGGTGCAGGGCACCTGAAAGCGGTCAAACACCTCCATCAGCCGCCAGACGCCCACGCGGTTGCCGTAATCGCGCAGGCCGTATCCCAGGATGTCGGGGTGCGGCAAGCGGGGCCAGGGGTCGCGCACGCGGATGAGTTCGGGCAAAAACTCGTAGTGCTCGATGTTGGGCGCCACCCACAGCGCCACCCGGGCGCCGCCGGGCCAATGCAGCGGCGGCCGCTCGGGCGCAGCCGAGTAGGCGATGCGCTCGGTCACAAGCTGATTTGCAGGCATGATCGGTGTTTTCATACCGACACGGGGAGATCGACATGCCAGTGATTGCCATTACCTTGTTGCCAGGCTACGGCGCCGACACTGAGGCCCGCCTGGTGCAGCGCGTGGCGCTGGCCGCGCGCTCGGTGATTGCCGCGCCGGCTGCTGGCACCACCGTCATGGTGCACCACGCCAGCACCTACCAGCGCGATGGCCGGGTGGTCACCGCCGGTGGTGCCGCGCGGCCAGACGCCAGCGCGCTGGTGCGCCGCTTTCTGGACCACATGCAGGCGCGTGGACTGACCCAGGCGCAGCAGTTTCTGGCGCCGGAGTTTGTGATGCGTTTCCCGGGCGGCGCCACCTTGCACCGGCTCGAAGACCTGGTGCAGTGGGCAAAAAACCGCTACCAGCGCGTGGCCAAGGTGTTTGACCAGTTTGACGAGTGCTGGACCGACCAGGGCGCCGTGGTGTACTGCTCCGGCACGTTGGAAGGGGTCTGGCCTGACGGCTCGGCCTTTGCGGGCGTGCGCTTCATTGACCGCTTTGTGCTGGTGGACGGGCTGATCCGCCAGCAGGACGTGTGGAACGACCTGGCCGAAGCCCGCCCCGCAGCGCCCTGAAGGGCTTGCCTCAGGCCTGGGCTGCTGTCCAGGCATCCAGAATCTCGCTGCCGGTAGCGGCCCACACACCCCGGTGCGCCATGATGTGTTTGAGTGCCTGCTCCAGCGCGCCGATGCGGTAGGGCTGGCCGATCACCCAGGGGTGTAAAGAGATGGCCATGACCCGGCCGCCCTGGGTGGCCGACTCGCGGTACAACAGGTCGAACTGGTCGCACAGTTGGTCGCGGAAGTCGTCTTCCGTGTGGTGGTTTTGCACCAGGATGGTGTGGTCGTCGATGTCGATCGGGTGCGGCATCGCGTGCAGGGTTTTGGCTGGCGTGTGCATGGGGTAGGGCATGTCGTCATTGACCCAATCACACACGTAGTCCAGCCCGGCCTCACCCAGCAGTGCCAGCGTGTTGGCCGACTCCGATTTGGCCGGCGACAGCCAGCCGCGCACCGGCTGGCCCGAGGCCTGGCGCAGAATGGCCAGCGTGCTGCTGATCAACTGCGCTTCGTCGTCCGGTGCCAGAGCGGCATGGTGCAGGTGGTCCATGTCCAGGCCGTTGGCAATCACCTCCCAGCCTTGCCCGGTGCAGGCCTGGATCAGGCTGGGGTAGCGCAACGCCACCGCTGCGTTGACCGCCACCGAGGCGCGGATCTGGTGCTTGGCCAGCGCCTGCATGATGCGGAAAATACCGACCCGGTTGCCGTAGTCGCGCAGCGTGTAGTGGCGCAGGTCGGGGTAGGCCGTCATCATGGCGCCCGGCGGCTTGAACGGCACGCCCTTCATGTTCAGCGGGAACCACTCCAGCGCCGGCACCACCCACAGCGCCACCCGGGCGCCGCCCGGCCACTGCACGGGTTTGCGCTTGGGCAGCATGGACCAGTCGTAGTGGCTGTGGTCCATGCCGTAGCGGCGCAGCGGGTACTCCAGGTGGGTGTCGGGTAGTCCCGCCTTGACGGTCTCGGGCGCGGCGCTCATGGGCTGTCTCCTGCGGGCTGCGCGGCGGCAGCGAAGGCGTCGAAGTAATGGGTGTTGAAGTGCTGGGCAATCTCGCGCCCGGTGGCCAGCCAGACCTTGTCGTGGCTGGTGATGTAAGACAGCGCCTCTTCAAAGGCTGCCATCCGGTAGGGCTGACCCACCAGGTAGGGGTGCAGGGGAATGCACATCACCGTGCCGGACTGTTCACCCTCTTCATACAGCCGGTCAAACTGGCGCTTGAGGATGTCGGCATAGCGCCGCGGCTGCACCAGGTTGACGTTGTAGACGATGGTGTCGTTCATCTCCAGCGAGTAGGGCACGCTGGTCAACCTACCCTGGCGCACCTTGACCGGGCCGGGCTGGTCGTCATGGAACAGGTCGCAGACATAGGTTAATCCCATGTCGGCCACCAGGTCCAGCGTGCGCTCGGTGTAGGTCAGGGCGGGGGCCAGCCAGCCGTCGAGCTTTTGGCCGGTGTACTGGCGCACGGTGTCGATCGAGTCCTGGATGACGGCGCGTTCCTGCGCCTCGGTCATACCCATCAGGTAGCGCGTGTTGTAGGTGCCGTGCGAGTAAAATTCCCAGCCGTTGTCGGCGCAGGCCTGGATCACCTCGGGGTGGTGCTGGCACATCGCCACATTGAGCGAGACGCTGCCGCGCATATTGCAGCGCTGCATGGCCTCTAACATGCGCCAGAAGCCGACCCGGTTGCCGTAGTCTCGGTAAGAGTAATTCAGCACATCGGGCGCCGGCCTGGCCCAGGCGGCACGCGCCGGGTTTTTGGGCGGGTTGAGTTCATAGAACTCGACATTGGGGGCCACCCAGAACGCCACCCGGGCGCCACCCGGCCATTCGATGCGCGGGCGGTTGTTGTAAGGCAGGTAGTCGTAAAAGCCGGGGTCGCGCTTCACCGGCCAGCCCCCACCGCCGGGGCCACCTGCCGCAGTTGGGCCAGGGTGTCGTCGATGGACAGCACGTCGGCGTATTTGACGACCATGTCGTACAGGTTGGCAAAGTGTGGGCCTTCGTGCTTGTCGGCCACACACTCCTCGGGCACGATGGTACGGTAGCTGCGCGACAGGCTGTCAACCACAGTAGCACGCACGCAGCCCGACGTGGAGCCGCCGGTGACCACCACGGTGTCTACGCCATGGAAGTTGAATACCGAGCCCAGGTTGGTCTCGAAAAACGCCGAGGCCATGCGCTTGTTGATGACGATGTCACGCTGGTGGTCGATCACAAGCCGGTCGTCAAACTCGGAGCGGCGGCTGCCGACCTTGATGTTCTGCAGCGAATCGGGCGTGTTGGTGCGGGTGCCCCAGACGCCACAGTCTTCGCCGGAGTCCATATAGGCAACATAGGTCCAGACCACCGGGAAACCGCGCGCGCGAAACTCGGCCGCCAGTGTGTTCACATGCTCCAACTGACGGGGGTCGGTCTCGTAGGCCGTGGCGAACTCACCGACGCAGGTGTAGGCTTTTTGCAGGTCGATGTTGATCAGCGCGGGCTTGCGGCCAAAGCCGAAGCGCTTGCGTGTAGGGTTGGCTTTGAACGCCTGGTAGAGCTGGCGGCTGGTCAGGTTGGATTGCTCCATGGCCGGGTCTTTCTGAAGGGTTGAAGGGAGTTCACGCCTGGCGCCGAGCACCGGAAAACGTGTTGGAAATCATGATGCATCACCCATATTGTTCTGTCAATAGAACAATTGAGCGGAACATTTCAGCGGTCCCGCATCGTCCACTCCAGCAGCGCGTCGAACACCGGCCGCGCGGCCTCAGCCGACGGGTGGTTGGCGATGGCCACCAGCACATAGCGCCTGCCGCTGGCGCCATGCACATAGCCGGCCAGGGCGGTGACGTCACGCAGGCTGCCGGTCTTGAGGTGGGCGCTCCCGGCCAGGGTGCGGCGGTTGCGAAGCGTGCCGTCAACGCCGTTGAGCGGCAGCGAGGCCATCAGGTCGGGCATCAGCGGTGAGCGGTAGGCCGTTTGCAGCATGCGGCCCAGACCTTGGGCAGTGATCAGAGTCCGGCGCGACAGGCCCGAGCCGTTGTCCACCACCGGCATATCCTCTGGCCCGAAGCGGTCCAGCCACCAGCGGCGCAGCACGGCGCGGGAGGCCTCGGCGGTGGCTCGTGGGTTGCCGCCGGCCGCTGCGCGCTGGCCGTTGGGTGCTGGTGATGATGCCGGCGCGCCCAGGCTAAGCGTCAAAAACAACTGTTGTGCCATGACGTTGTTGCTGTACTTGTTAATGTCGCGGATGATCTCGGCCAGCGGTGCGGAGCTGAGCTCAAACACCGGTTCGGGCAGCAGGTCTGGCCCAGCCGCATTGCCATTGCCGTTGCCATTTCCATTGCCCAGGGTGGGGACCCGGCCATCGCGCACCTTGCCGCCAAGCTGGCCGCCCATCTCGCGCCACAGGCCCTCGATGGCACGCAGGCCAAAGGATTTTGGCTCCACGTAGGCGATCGACCAGGTTTTTTCGGCGCAGCTGCCCGGGTAGGTGCCCGCAAAGCGGATGCGGGCCGGGTCGGCAAAGTCGGCCTTCAGGGCGGCCCGGTAGTCGCCGCACTCGCCGTTGCTCAGGGGCACGCTGCCCTGCATCTCCACCCCAGCCAGGGGCGGCTCAAAATGCACCTGGGCGGTGCGGATGCCGCGGTCGGGCACAAAGGTCATGCTGACCGACTTGAAATTAAGCAGCAGCGCGTCGGGCGAGGCGTTGTAGGGGCGCAGGGGTTCGCCGTCAAAGCTGCCGGGGTCTGTGTCGGTGACATCAAAGGCGCTGCGGTCGAGCACGATGTCGCCGGCAATCTGGCGCACGCCCAGCCCCTGCACCCGGCGCAGCAGCAGCCACAGCCGCTCGGTCACCAGCTTGGGGTCACCCAGGCCCCGGATGTACAGGTTGCCGTACAGGGTGCCGTCGCGCACCGCACCTTCAATATAGACCGGGGTGCGCCAGCTGAAAGTGGGCCCCAGCAGGTCGAGCGCAGCGTAGGTGGTCACCAGCTTCATCACCGAGGCCGGGTTGACCGGCACGCTGGCGCGGTGGCTCAGCCGCGGCGGCTGCCGGCCTTCGGCATCCGCCACCAGCAGTGTCACGGCATCGCGCGGCAGGTTGGCGCGCAGCAGCGCGGCTTCTACGGCCGGTGGCAGGCTTTGAGCGGCGGCCAGGCCGAACGGACTGTACAGAGCGCCTAGGCTAAACAGGCCCAGTTTGGCCAGCGCACGCCTTACAGATAGCAAAGAAAATGGCATACAGGTCATTAAGGGGCCATTATCCGGCCACGGATAATGGTGCCATGCCCTCCCAAGACACCCACACCCTTCTGGGCTTCTCGCCGCGCACCATTGGGCTGGCGGCCGCACTCATCACTGTGTTGATCTGGACCTCTTTCATTGTGGTCGCCCGCGCCTCGGCCGACCCGTCGCGTGGCGGCACTCTGTCGCCCTTTGACATCGCCTTTTGCCGGGTGGTGGGCGCCAGCGTGGTGCTGCTGCCCTGGGGCTGGTGGTTGGTGCGGCGGGACCGCCGCACTGGCGCGGCCATGGCGTCCTCGCTGTTCGGCTTGTCGCCGTTGTCGCTGGGCATCACGGTCCAGGTTGGCCTGTTTGGCGGTCTGTTGTACTCGGTGCTGGCCTACAGCGGCTTTGTTTTTGCGCCGGCCGCACACGCCTCGGTCTTGATGCCGGGCAGCCTGCCGCTGTGGACGGCGCTGCTGGCGCTGCTGGTTCTGCGCGAGCACATCACGCCCGCGCGGGCGCTGGGGCTGGCCCTGATCGTGACCGGTGACCTGCTGGTGGGCGGCGCCAGCCTGTGGCAAGCTTTTGACGGTGGCCAGGTCTGGAAAGGCGATTTGCTGTTCATCACGGCAGGTTTCAGCTGGGCTTGCTACAGCGTGCTGGCGCGCCGTCATGGCCTGGATGCGGTGCGCGCCACCATTGCCGTCACGGCCCTGGCCTGTCTGGGGTACGTGCCCCTTTACCTGCTGCTGGTGCTGACTGGCGTCTTGCCCGACCATCTGCTCACCTCGCCGCCCAGCGAGCTGCTGTTTCAGGCCGTGTTCCAGGGTTGGGGCTCGGTGGTGATCTCCGGCATCACCTTCACCCGCATGATCCAACACTACGGCCCGGTGCGCTCCACCATGATCACGGCGCTGGTGCCGGGGCTGTCGGCTTTCGGGGCGGTGATTTTTCTGGGTGAGCCGCTGCAGTGGAACCTGTTGGCAGGTTTGGCTTTGGTGACCTTGGGCATCTTGTTCGGCGTCCGGATCCAGCGCAAGGCGGCCGCATGAACCTGCTGGCCTTTGACACCAGTACCGAGCGCATGTCGCTGGCCGTCCAGGTCTTGCGTGACGGCAGCACCACATGCTGGCAGCATGAGGGCGAGGGTGGCGCCCAAACTTCGGCCCATTTGATTCCCCAAATTGAGGCGCTGATGGCGCAGGCGGGGCTGGGTTTTGAGCAGCTCGACGCCATTGTTTTTGGCTGCGGGCCAGGCTCGTTCACAGGCCTGCGAACCGCCTGCGCGGTGGCCCAGGGGCTGGCCTGGGGTGCGGCTGTGCCGGTGCTGCCGGTGGACACCCTGCTGGCGCTGGCCGAACAGGTACGTTTTGAGCAGGCCCCAGAGTCGGCAAGTTGCCGGGTGCTGGCCCTGCTCGACGCCCGCATGGATGAGATCTATGTCGGCGGCTATGCGTTCAGCCAGGGCCTGTGGCAACAGACCCGTGCGCCGGCTCTGTTGCGGCCCGAACAGGTGAGCGCTGACGACGGTAACCTGCTGGCCGGCCATGTGCCCGACGCTTATGTTGCGCGCTTGCCCGCTGGCACCGGTCGGCCGGTGCCTGCCCTGCCGACCGCCAGCGCACTGCTGCGCTTGGCACCTGCCTTGCTGGCGGCTGGCGGCGCCCGGGCCGCTGATCAGGCCCTGCCGACCTATGTGCGAGACCAGGTGGCCAAAACGACGCTGGAGCGCGCAGCGGAAAAGGCAGCCTTGTGATTCAGGCCAAACCCCCGACCGAGGTTCGGTTTGAACCCATGACCGTCGATGATCTGGACACGGTCATGCGCATCGAGCGCCTGGCCTACGCCTACCCCTGGTCGCGCGCCGTGTTTGAAGACACGGTGGTGGCCGGTTACCAGGCCCAGCGGCTGCTGGCTGGCACGACCTTGCTGGGCTATTTTGTGGCCATGAAGGGCGTGGAGGAGGTGCATTTACTCAACATCACGGTCGCTCCCGCCCACCAGTACCGGGGCTGGGCCAAGGTGATGCTGGAGGCGCTGCGCATATGGGCGCGGGGGCAGAGTGCCAAAACCCTGTGGCTCGAGGTGCGGGTGAGTAACGCGCGGGCAATGCGGATTTACCAGGCGCAGGGTTTTGTTCAGGTGGGCCGGCGAGCCAAGTATTACCAAAGCGGGCACGGCCTGCGTGAAGACGCGATCGTCATGAGCCTGACTCTGTGAAAATGACCGGATGAGCCTTGTCCTAGACGACCGCCAGCGTGCCATGTTGCAGGAGATGGGCGTGCGCGTCTGGTTGCCCCAGCCGGCAGCTGAGATTGCTATTGAAAATATAGCTATACCATCAATAAAACCAAGGCTTACAGCCCAATTTGATGCTGAACCCGGCCCCGATGCGGCCCGGGTCGGCGGTGCCAGCGTCTTGACCAACGGGCTGGATGCGCCGGCCCTGCTGCAGGCCGTGGCCAGCTGCCAGGCCTGCCAGCTGTGCAGTGGACGCCGGGCGCCGGTTTTTGGCCGGTCGGGCCTGCCTCAGCCCGCCGACTGGCTGGTGCTGGGCGAGCCACCCGATGAGGACGAAGAGCGCTCGGGCAGCGCTTTTGCCGGGCAGGCCGGGCAACTGTTGGACAACATGTTGCGCGCGCTCAAGCTCGCCCGCAGCGCGGGGGTTGTTGCCGAGCCAGCCAAGCAGGCCTACCTGACCAACGTGGTGAAGTGCCGGCCGGCTGTGGTTCGCATTCCGCAACCGCAGGAGTTACTGGCCTGCGAACCCTTTTTGCAGCGTGAAATTGAGCTGGTCAAGCCCAAGGTGATCCTGGCCATGGGCCGCTTCGCCGCGCAGGCCCTGTTGCAGGGCAGCCAGCCGGAGCTGGCCACCCAGCCATTGGGCAAGCTACGTGGGCAGACCTACCAGTATCTGGGGGTGCCGGTCATCGTGACCTACCACCCCAGCTACCTGCTGCGTACCCAAGCCGACAAGGCGCGGGCCTGGCTAGACCTGTGCCGGGCCCGGGCTATTGTGCTGGGTGCCGCCTCAGGCGCGGCGCGCGGGCCATAGCACTGAGCCGATTGCCAGAACCATCAGCAGCACGGCTGCCCAGTCTTGCCAGTGCAGCACCTCGCCCAGCCACCATGCGCCGGTGAAGACGCCCAGCACCGGGATCAGCATCACGCTCAAGGTGGAGGCCACGGGCGGCAAATCTCGCGCCATCGTGTACCAGACGGCGTGGGCAAAGCCGAAGATCAGCACGGCATTGAAGCCGATGGCACCCCAGGCTGCGGGGGACGGGGCCGCCCACTGGCTACGTTCAAACAGCAGTGACAGCACGGTCAGCAGCACGCTGGTCATGGCCGTCATCCAGAAACAGATGGTCAGTGTGGGCACCGGCAGCGTGGTGCGGCGCAGCAGGTTGGTGCCCAGCGCCCAGGTCAGGGCGGCGATCAGCGCCAGCAGCACCCCAACTGGGCTGCCCGCCAGGTGGGTGAACTCGTTCCACAGCAGCAACACAACCCCCAGCCCTGCCGCCGCCACGCCGGCCCAGGCGCGCGGCGCCAGCCGGCTGCCAAACACCAGAGCGCCCAGCACCGCGGAAAAAATCGGCATGCTGTAGCCCAGGATGGCGGCGCGCCCGCTGCTGAGCGCCTTGACCGCCACGATGATCAGCGCGTGCCAAACAAACATATTGGTCAGCGCCAGCCAGAACAACTCGCGCCAATGCGCCCGCGGCACCCTAAACGGCAGCCGCAGCAGCACCATGCCCAGCGCCAGCACCGGCAGGCCCAGCCACATGGAGAGCATGCGAAAGGTCAGCGGCGGGTAGTGGGTGACGCCAAGTTTCATCACCGGCCAGTTGACACCCCAGACCAGGGTCAAGAGCACCAGGCCAATCCATTGTTTGCGTGACAGGGTTTGCATAGAGGCATTGTCCGGTCAACCTGGGCCGGCGTGGTGCTCATTTCGGGTTCCTACAATTGGCCTATGACATTTCTAGACATGCTGCGCGCGGCTGAGCGCCAAAACGGCTCTATGGTTTGTGTGGGGCTAGACCCGGAGCCGGCCCGATTCCCGGGCGCATTGCGCGGTGATGCCAGCCGGATCTTTGATTTTTGCGCCGCCATTGTGGAGGCCACGGCTGATCTGGTGATCGCGTTCAAGCCGCAAATTGCTTATTTTGCCGCGCACCGTGCCGAGGACCAGTTGGAGCGGCTGATGGCCCATATGCGCCAGGTGGCACCGGGCGTACCGGTCATTCTGGATGCCAAGCGCGGTGATATCGGCAGCACGGCGGCCCAGTACGCGGTGGAGGCGTTTGAGCGCTATGGCGCTGATGCGGTCACCCTGTCGCCCTTCATGGGCTTTGATTCGGTGGAGCCCTACCTCAAGTACCACGGCAAAGGCGCGTTCCTGCTCTGCCGCACCTCCAACCCCGGGGGCGATGACCTGCAATCGCAGCGTTTGTCCAGCGTGCCGGGCGAGCCGCTGCTCTACGAGCATATCGCCGGGCTGGCGAATAACACCTGGAACCTGAATGGTCAGCTTGGCCTGGTGGTGGGCGCCACCTACCCGGCTGAGATCGAGCGGGTGCGTGCCATTGCGCCGACTCTGCCACTGTTGATTCCTGGCGTGGGCGCACAGGGTGGGGATGCCGCAGCCACGGTGAAGGCGGGTTGGCGTGGGGATGCGCAGCGCACCGTGGCGCCGATCATCGTCAACTCTTCACGGGCCATTTTGTACGCGTCGGCGGGCGAGGACTTTGCCCAAGCTGCCCGGCGCGAGGCCCTCAAGACGCGTGACTTGCTGAAGGCGACGCGGGCTTAGCGCCAGCGCCGAAGCTGACACGGTTAAGCCGACGCGGCTAAGCAGACACGGCCGACAGCAGCCTTTTGAGGTATCGGCCGGTGTGGCTGGCCGGGTTGTCGGCAATCTGCTCCGGTGTACCGGCGCCCACCAGCGTGCCGCCGCCGGCGCCGCCCTCGGGCCCCATGTCAATCAGCCAGTCGGCGGTCTTGATCACGTCCAGGTTGTGCTCAATCACCACGATGGTGTTGCCGGCGTCGCGCAGTTGGTGCAGCACCCGCAGCAGCAGGTCGATGTCGGCAAAATGCAGGCCGGTGGTGGGCTCGTCCAGGATGTAAAGGGTGCGCCCGGTGTCACGCTTGCTCAGCTCCAGCGCCAGTTTGACCCGCTGTGCCTCGCCACCCGACAGGGTGGTGGCCGCCTGCCCGAGCCGGATGTAGCTCAAGCCCACATCCAGCAGGGTGTGCAGCTTGCGCGCAATGTTGGGCACTGCCTTGAAGAACTCGGCGGCGGCTTCTACCGTCAGGTCCAAAATTTGCGCAATTGTTTTGCCCTTGTACTGGACTTCGAGGGTTTCGCGGTTGTAGCGCTGGCCGGCACAGACATCGCAGGGCACATAGACATCGGGCAAAAAGTGCATCTCCACCTTCAGCATACCGTCGCCCTGGCAGGCCTCACAGCGGCCGCCGCCCGAGGCTGCGCCGACATTGAAGCTGAAGCGGCCGGGGCCGTAGCCGCGCTCACGCGCCATCGGCACCTCGGCCATCAGCTCCCGGATCGGGGTGAACAGGCCCGTGTAGGTGGCTGGGTTGGAGCGCGGCGTTCGCCCGATCGGCGACTGATCAACATTGATCACCTTGTCAAAATGCTCGATGCCCTCGATCGCCTCATGCGCCGCCGGCTCCTCATGCGCCCGGTAGAGCTGCCGCGCCACCGCGGTGTACAGCGTATCGTTGACCAGGGTGGATTTGCCTGAGCCTGACACGCCGGTGACGCAGGTGAACAGGCCCACCGGAATGTCGACGGTCACGCCGCGCAGGTTGTTGCCCGTGGCGCCAACAATGCGCAGGCAGTGTGGCGTGGTTTGGTCCAGCAGCCGGTGGCGCTTTTTGGGGATGGCGATGCAGAGGGTATGCGCCAGGTAGCGCCCGGTCAGTGAAGCTGGGTTGTCCCGCACGTCCTCAAACGTACCCTGGGCCACCACCCGTCCGCCATGCACGCCAGCGCCCGGCCCCATGTCGATCACATGGTCGGCGGCGCGCATCATGTCTTCGTCGTGCTCTACCACCAGCACGCTGTTGCCGATGTCGCGCAGGTGGTGCAGGGTGCTGATCAGGCGGTCGTTGTCGCGCTGGTGCAGGCCGATGCTGGGCTCGTCCAGCACATACATCACGCCGGTCAGGCCCGAGCCGATTTGCGAGGCCAGCCGGATGCGCTGCGACTCGCCGCCGCTCAGCGTCTCGGCACTGCGGTCCAGGCTCAGGTAGTTCAGGCCGACATCGTTCAGAAACTTCAGGCGCAGGCCGATCTCGCGCACCACCTTGCCGGCAATCTCGCCCTTGGCACCGGCCATCTGCAGATGGTCAAAGTAGGCCTGGGCCTGGGCCAGCGTCATGTGGCTGACTTCAAAAATGGGCCGCGACTGCGCCCCTTCGCCAATCTTGACATGGCGCGCTTCGAGCCGCAGCCGGGAACCTGCGCAGTCGGGGCAGGGCTGGGTGCTGCGCAAACGGCCCAGGTCCTCGCGCACCAGCGTCGAGTCGGTCTCGCGGTAGCGCCGCTGCATGTTCGGGATGATGCCCTCAAAGGGGTGTTTTTTGCTGAGTTTTTTGCCCTGGCTGGCGCCGGAGTCGACCACATAGCTGAACTTGATGTCCTCCGTGCCCGAGCCATGCAGCACGGTCCGTTGCACCAGCATCGGCAGGGATTCGAACGGCGCCTCGATGTCAAAACGGTAATGCCGCGCCAGGCTCTCCAGCAGGGCAAAGTAATAGCCGTTGCGCCGGTCCCAGCCCTTGATGGCGCCGCTGGCCAGGCTCAAGGTGGGGAAGGCCACCACCCGCGCCGGGTCAAAAAACTCCTGCATGCCCAAACCGTCACAGGCCGGGCAGGCGCCCTGCGGCGAGTTGAAAGAAAACAGCCGTGGCTCCAACTCGCCGATCGAGTAGCTGCAGACCGGGCAGGAGAACTTGGCGTTAAATAAGTGCTCAATCGGGCTCTGAGCCCCGTCGTTATTGGGTTTGTTGCTATCAATTTCTACGGCAATGGCGCGGCCGGCCCCCACCCTCAGGGCGGCCTCAAAACTCTCTGCCAGGCGCTGTTTCAGGTCAGGGCGGACCTTGATGCGGTCAATCACCACATCCAGGTCGTGTTTTTCGGTTTTCTTCAGCGCCGGCAGTTCGTCAAATTCAAAAGCCTGGCCGTTAACCCGAAAGCGCACGTAGCCCTGGGCCTGCAGACTGGCGATCACGTCCTGAAACTCGCCTTTTTTGCCGCGCGCCAAGGGCGCCAGAATCATCAGGCGCGTGTCCAGCGGCAGCGCCAGCACGGCGTCGACCATCTGGCTCACCGTTTGCGCTTGCAGCGGCAGCTGGTGATCGGGGCAGAACGGCGTGCCGGCGCGGGCGTACAGCAGGCGCAGGTAGTCATGGATCTCGGTCACCGTGCCCACGGTGGAGCGCGGGTTGTGCGAGGTGGCTTTTTGTTCGATGGAGATCGCCGGGCTCAGGCCCTCAATCACATCCACATCGGGCTTGTCCATCAACTGCAAAAACTGCCGGGCGTAGGTGGACAGGCTCTCTACGTAGCGGCGCTGCCCCTCGGCGTACAGCGTGTCAAAGGCCAGGCTGGACTTGCCCGAACCGCTCAAGCCGGTGATCACCACCAGCTGGTTGCGCGGGATGTCCAGGTCAATGTTCTTGAGGTTGTGGGTGCGCGCACCCCGGATGCTGATCTGGTGGGCGTGGCGCGGCTGGGGCAGGCGAGGGGAGTCGGTGTCAGGTACGGGCATGTGTTTGGGTGGCGCAGGCAACCTCACATCATAGGTGCAAGGCGCCAGGCCAGTAAACCGGCTCGGCCACGGGCACGTTCGCAACGGCGGGATAGAACAGCCGCAAAGAAACGCCGCAAATCAAAATTGACAAAGCGTTGAGCGCGGAACACAATTATTAAATCCTTATTTAGAGCATGGTCATGAAACAAACCTCAAAGCTTTATTTCCCCTCCGTCGGCTTAACTGCGGCCCTTTTGCTCGGGTTAGCGGGTTGCGGTGGAGGCTCATCCAGCAGTCCCGGCACCTCTACCTCCATCGACGGTGCGGGTGTGTTCCCGGCCGGGCTGGCGGTGGCCTCGCCAGTCGGTATGGAAGTGGGCAACGTGACGCTGGCCCAGGCGGCTCCGGCGGTCCGACTCCGTGCGCTTGCGCTAGCCTTGTTCCAGGGAGACATGACCACAGCCAAGCAGCTTGCCGGCCGCTTGATGCCCGTTGGCGAAGCTCAGGCGGCAGCCAGCCGATCACCCCGTTACATGAAATCGGCCAATGCGGTCAATGCCTTGCTGACCGGGACCACCGCACCGCGTGCCGGCGTGGGCTTCAATGCGGACAAGTTTCTCAAGACCCCGATCAACGCAGGTTGTTATGGGCCAACGGTGCTGTATCAAGGGCACCCGGACTTTGCGGGTGCAGCTCCGCCTGCTCCTGGCATCAATGGCACACTACCCAGCGGTGATGTGGGCATCTGGACCGCAGTTGACACCGCGACCGATTGGGTCTGCGCTGCCGCACAACTCGACGCCCGCATGGACGGCGTGGCCTTGCGCAGCAACACCAGCTTGATGACGCTGGCCAGCCTGATCAACGTGGCCAACTCCGCTGGCAAAAGCCTGCCGGCGGTGGGGGCTAGCGTTGACCTTAAGACCGAGATGAACGTTGCCTTCAGTCCGGACGTCACCTTCACCACCGCCACCATCTCGCAACCGGTGGCGGGTTCTTACAGTTACTCGGTCGCCTTCAGCTTCACCCACAGCTCGGGCACCCGCAATGCAGAGATCCGCCTGAGCCACGCGCCTGGCGCCAGCAAGAATGAATACAGCGGCCTGCTGACCTATGCGGTGACTCGGGGCGGTTCTGACCTGCAAAATTGCAACGGAAAAGCCGTAGGCACGGTCGATGTCGGCACCCTGAAATACACACGCACCGCCCGTACCGCTATGACCTTGGTGCACCGGGAAGGTAACTACTGCGGTGCTGGCACCGCCACACCGCTGGCCACCACTTATGCCAATTTTTCTGCTGATGGCCAATTGGACCCGGCAGGCAAATGGGTTGGCACCAAGGGTTGGGCCAACAACTTCAACCGCTTTGGCGCCGTGTATGACCCGACCACGCTTAAAGGCAACTACACTTTTGGTTGGCAGGCGGGTTACGAAGACAGCAACTCGCGGGTGTTCAATATCGGTCTGAATTACAACGCGACGACCGAGGCGCGAGACGGTGAGGCTTACTTTGCCTATGGCGACGACATTGCCAGCAGCATTGGCACCATCAAGGGATTCATTTGCAATTGGGCCGGTCCTAGCGGCAGTCATACCCTGAAAGACTTCTTTCAGCGTCAGAACATCAGCTTCAATGACACCACTGGCAAGTGGCGGCCGTCTCTTGAGGCAGCGAGCTCCTCTAACATCACCTATGCGCCCACCAATGCTTGCACCTCACCAGGAGGCGCCTTTTACTACGACAAAAATGCTGGCAGCGTCACGCCGGCGTCTCTGACCGACGAGTTGGCAGTACCTAACCCGGCCGTTGCTGTCGATATGGCCGACCGTGTCTTTGGCACCACGACCTACGCCACCATTCCCCTGGCCATTGCCGGGCGCGGCGTGATCGTGCCCGGCTACTGAGCCCGGCTGACCGCCAACAGCCAAGCCTGGAACAGCGCCACCACGGCACTGTGGGCGGCGTCTTGCACACCGCGTTCGCGCGGCTCCACAAACCAGTAGCCTTGGGGGCCGGTGAGTTCGTGTTCGTCGAGCCGGCGCAGGCGGTTTTCGCGCAGGTCGCGCTCCACCATCGGTGCATCGACCACCGCCACCCCAGCGCCCGACACGGCGGCGTTGATGGCCTGGTCCATGGTGGAAAACGCGATGCCGGGGCGGGCGTCCACTTGGCGCATGCCCTTGGAGGCCAGCCAGTTTTCCCAGACCGGCAAACGCTTGGCGCCGGCCAAGATGTGCAGCAAGGTGGCCTTGTTCGGGCTCGGGGGGCGCCCATCTGACCACAATTCCGGGCTGGCCACCGCAATGTGCTGCTCCTGGCGGAGCAGCCAGCAGTCACACGAGGCCCAGGGCTCGGCCAGGTACATCACCAAACAATCATATTGCCGGGCCTCGCGCAAGTTGGCCACGGCGTTGGTGGTGATCGACAGGTCGATGTCGGGGTGCCGGCTGTGAAAGCCGCGCAGGCGCGGCGCCAGCCAGCGCGAGGCAAAGGTTTCTGGCACGTTGACTGAAATGCGCTGGCGCGCGCCCAGGTTTTGGATCTGGTCGACCGCATTGGCCAGGTTGCCAAAGGCTTGCTCAATGCTTTTGGCCAGCACGCTGCCAGCGGGTGTCAACACCAGGCCATGGGAGTGGCGAATGAACACTGGCTTACCCAGCCAATCTTCCAACTGTTTGATCTGGCGGCTGACCGCGCCCTGTGTCACATGCAGCAGTTCACCGGCTTTGGTAAAGCTGGCCGTGCGGGCGGCGGCCTCAAAGGCGCGCAGGGCATTGAGGGGGGGAAGGCGTCTCATGGAGCAGGACTCTACCGCGAGTTTGCTCCGCAGATCTGGCGCGAGCCACCCCAAAGGCTGGATAATTACGCAAACTCTGGAGGAACCCACCATGGCATCGGTCAACAAAGTCATTCTCGTCGGCAACTGCGGCCGTGATCCCGAAATTCGTTACCTGCCGTCAGGGCAGGCTGTGGCCAACGTCAGCGTGGCCACCTCTTCGCGCCGCAAAGACAAGAATTCTGGCGAAACCATTGAGGACACCCAGTGGCACCGCGTCACCTTCTACGACCGCCTGGCCGAAATCGCCGGTGAATACGTCAAGAAGGGCCAGCCGATCTACGTCGAAGGCCGCTTGAAGTACGGCAAGTACACCGACCAGGCCGGCATCGAGAAAAACACGGTCGACATCATCGCCACTGAAATGCAGTTGCTGGGCAAGCGTGAGGGCATGGGCGGCCCCGGTGGGGAAGAAGGTGGTGGCGGTGGTGGAGGGGGCTACTCGCGCCCGGCGCCAGCGTCTCGTCCTGCCCCGCCAGCGCAGCGTCCGGCGCCAGCCGCCGCCCGGCCTGCCAGCGGGTTTGATGACATGGATGACGATATTCCGTTTTAGATCGGACCAGCGTCCTGAAAAAGCGCCGCTTCTGCGAGTTCAGGCCGCCATCAGATACAAACCAAGTTGAAACCTTGAATCTGAAGAATCCTTGCAATAAAGTAAGGAAAAAGAGTCGCCCTTCATGTCAACCGCAACACTCACGTCCAAAGGGCAGATCACCATCCCCGTCGAGGTTCGCAACGACCTCAAGGTAGAGGCTGGGGACCGAGTTGAGTTTGTCTTGATCGCTCCTGGCCGTTACGAGTTTGTGGCGGCGACAAGTGATGTGACTGCCCTCAAGGGCATGTTCGGTCAGGCCAAGAAGCGCGTGTCCATCGAATCCATGAATGCCGCCGTCGCAAAGCGCGGGGCTGGCGCGCGATGACCGGCCTCGACACCAATGTTCTGCCGCGTTACATCATGCAGGACGATCCTGAACAATCGCCCAAAGCGAATGATCTGATCGAGTCATTGACAACTGAAAGCCCAGGCTACTTCACATGGTGTCGGTGGTGGAGTTGTATTGGGTGCTGACATGTGCCTACGAACTCACGGGACAGCAGGTTGCGCAGGCGCTCGAGGCACTTCTGCGTACCAAACAATTACTCGTGGAACGTGCCGACCAGGGGATGCGTGCACTGCGCGTGTTTGGGGAAGGCCGTGCAGACTTTGCGGACTGTTTGATCGAGCGCTCAGTCTCGGGCGCTGGCTGTGAGCGCACGATGACGTTTGATGTCAAAGCTTCGAAGTACGCCGGCATGACGCTGATGGCCTGACGGACGTGCCTGAACGGTTAGTCAGCAAGGCCTTTGTCACGCGCCGCGCCAATTACCCCGCCCCCTAAGCACACCTCGCCGTCTTACAGCACGGCAGACTGGCTGGACATCATTACCCCCGAAATGCAGTTGCTGGGCAAGCGCGAAGGCATGGGTGGCCCCGGTGCCGACATCCCGGCCTGCCGCCACTGGTCGTTGCTCTGCAGCGCACGTGAAGCTTCATTGAACAGATAGCTGAACGTGCTTACCCGTGCGTAAAACCATGTCCACCAAGGAATCGACTGTGAACTTTGGTGTTTTCTGATTGACAACATCGGACACGCGGGGACGCGTAATACCGAGAATCTCCGCAGCCTGTGCCTGCTTCAAGTTGTGCGCAGCGATCCAGCTCACAATTTCGGTCATCAGCGTTTGTTTGATCGCCCGCTTTTCATCAATAGCCTGGTCAGCTTCAGCCAGCAGCCTCTTGGCCTCTTCAGGCGCAAATCCAAGATCTGCGAAGATATTGCCATCAGCAGGGGTTCGATGGGTAATGATTTTTTTGGTGCTCATTTTTTGTACCTTGTTAGCATCATGTCTTTGTAACGTTGGGTAGACAAATCTTTATCCTTTTGACTGGTCTTCTGAGTTTTCTTTTTGAAGCAATGAAGGACGTAAATGGCATCTTCAAATTTGGCCACGTACATCACTCGAAAAGTACCATCCGTCTGTTTGAGGCGGATCTCTTTCGTACCCGCACCCACATCATCAAAAGGCTTCCAGTCATCCGGATCGTCGCCGCGCTGCACTTTGCGAAGTTGATACCCAGCGGCCCGCCGCGCATCTTCAGGGAAAATTTCGTCATCGCACAGGTCCTTGAACGATGACCCGATCCAATCAATAGGTTTATTTCTTGGCATCGACATTTGTTGATTGTATCAGTACTTGTACATTTCTGCAGGCCATCGCCTGACAGCCATTGACCTTATCCCCGAAAAACGTACGCCATAGCCGATAGTTCAAGTTCGCCTTTGGCATAGTAGCGATCGGCGAGACGAAGCGGGCGCTTTAGGTCGTGTCCCAAGACTGTGGTTAAGTCGTCAGGCCGTTGCCGCCGAGATCACCCCACCCCCTAAGCACACCTCGCCGTCGTACAGCACGGCAGACTGGCCCGGCGTCACCGCCCACTGCGGGGTGCTGAAATCCAGCGCAAAGCTGCTGATGCTGGGCGCCAGCAGGGTGCAGGGCGCATCGGCCTGCCGGTAGCGGGTCTTGGCCGCCAGGGCACCGGCCGGCGGCGGCAGACCGGCTATCCAACTGGCGTCTTGCGCCTGCAACTGGAGAGACTGCAGCCAGGGGTGCTCATGGCCCTGCACCACCCACAGGGTGTTGTTGGCCATGTCCTTGCGCGCCACAAACCAAGGCGCGTGTTCGCCGCCGCCGCGTTGCGCCCCTTTGGCCTTGAGCCCGCCAATGCCCAGGCCTTGGCGCTGGCCCAGGGTGTAAAAACTCAATCCCACATGCTGGCCAACGGTGCGACCGCGCTCGTCCTTGATGGCCCCGGGCTCTTTGGCAATGTAGTGGTTCAAAAAATCACGAAACGGGCGCTCGCCAATGAAGCAGATGCCGGTCGAGTCTTTTTTGCGGGCGTTGGGTAGCCCAATTTCCGCGGCCAGGCGACGCACCTCGGTCTTGTGCAGTTCCCCAATCGGAAACAGTGTTTTGGCCAGTTGCGCCTGGTTCAGGCGGTGCAAAAAGTAGCTTTGGTCTTTGGCCGGGTCCAGGCCCTTGAGCAGTTCAAAGCGGGCGGTGGCGGCATTGTGGCGAACCCGAGCGTAATGGCCGGTGGCAATGTGCTCAGCCCCCAGGCGCAGCGCGTGGTCCAGGAACGACTTGAACTTGATCTCGGCATTGCACAGGATGTCGGGGTTGGGCGTGCGCCCGGCCTGGTATTCGCGCAGGAACTCGGCAAACACCCGGTCTTTGTATTCAGCGGCGAAATTGACGTGCTCAATCTCGATGCCAAGCACATCTGCCACGGCAGCGGCATCGACAAAGTCGATGTTGGAGGAACAGTAGGCGCTGTCGTCATCGTCCTCCCAGTTTTTCATGAAGATGCCAAGCACCTCATGCCCCTGCTGTTTGAGCAGCCAAGCGGTGACCGCCGAGTCCACCCCACCGCTCAAGCCCACCACCACCCTCCGTCTCGCCAGTTGCTTGTTCATAAGCTCAGCATTATCTCTGGCTGGGGCAGAATGGGGCGCCATGGCGCGAGCTAACCGCTGGCGCAACTGGACCCCTTATGACACCCAAAGACATCGTAAGCGCCGCTCTGGTGCCCGTTTGCTGGGGCCTTGGCTACACCATGGCCAAGCCGGCGATCGACCATTTTCCGCCGATGTTCATGGTCGGCTTGACCTACCTGGCCAATTTCTTGGTGATCAACGCCCTCTGGCCGTCGCGGCAGCTCACGCCGCACTGGCACGTGATGCTGATGACCAGTTGCGTGGTCATCATCCAGGCGGGGCTGGGGTTTTACGGCTACCGGCATGTGTCGGCCAGCCTGGCTATTTTGGTGGTCCAGGTGCAGGTGCCCATTGCCGTGCTGTTCGGCTGGTGGCTCTTGAAGGAAGAGCTCAGCCTGGCGCGCGCCATTGGCATCGCGGTGGCGTTTGCCGGCGTGGCCATGGTGGTGGGGCTGCCCAAGCAGCCACCACCCTGGCTGCCCGTGACCATGCTGATCATCGGGGCCGGCGTCTGGGGATTTGGCCAAGTGCTGGTGAAAAAACTCAGTCGCGATGCCGGGCTGCCGCTGTTACGGGCCATTTCCCTGCATGCGGTGCCGCAGTGCCTGCTGGCCAGCCTGCTGCTGGAGGGCGGCCAGTGGCAGGCCATGCAAACCGCCAATGCTTTGCAATGGGCCGGGTTCTTGACGTTCAGCGTGGTGGGCTTTTTTTGTGGCTATGTGCTGTGGTACTCAGTGCTGTCCCGCAACCGCATTGACGAGGTCACGCCCTTCGTCTTGCTGATGCCGGTGGTAGGCGTATTTGCCGCTGTGCTGGTGCTGGGCGAAGCGCTGACCGCGCCCAACCTGATCGGGGGCGCCATCGTCATGCTGGGCGTTGCGATTGTCTCGGGCTTACGATTACCCGACCGGCTGTGGCCCAAGCGGGTGCAGCGCTGATGGGCGACCCGGCGCAACTTTTGGCTCTGGTCCGCGATCAGTTCCTGCCGCAGGCCAGCGCGGTACGGCACCTGAGCGGCGAACGCGACCTTAATTTTTTGGTGACGGTGGCAGATTCAGCCGATCGCTACGTGCTGAAGGTCAGCGACGCGCGCGAGAACCCAAATGCGCTGGCTTTGCAGAACGCCGCCCTCACTTACCTGGCGCAGCAGGCGCCCCAATTGCCAGTGCAGCGCATTCACCGCTGGGGCGATGGGGCGTACCTGCTGGCCCTGCCTGGCCCCGACGGCGTGTGCTTCGCCCGGATGCTGGCCTATCTGCCCGGTCTGCCGCTGCACGAGGCACCGCCCAGCGCTGCGCAACGGCGCTCAATTGGCGCCACTTTGGCGGCACTGGACCTGGCGTTGCAGGATTTTGCGCATGCACCGGTCAGTAACGAGGCCTTGATGTGGGACCTGCACCGCACGCCAGAGCTGCAAAGCTGGTTGCCGGCGATCCAGGATGCCCAAAGCCGCGCCTGGGGCGAGCAGGTGTTTGCCCAGTATGAGCAGCAGGTCCAGCCGCAGATCCTGATGCTGGCGCAGCAGTTTTTGCACAATGACTTTAACCCCTATAACCTGCTGGTCGACCCCGACAACCCCGACCAGGTGTGCGGCGTGCTGGACTTTGGCGACATGCTGCATGGCCCCCGCGTGTTTGATGTGGCGGTGGCCGCTTCTTACCAGTGCCACGCGCAGGGCCAACCCCGCATCGACAGCCTGCTTGAATTTATGCAGGGGTACCAGCAGGCCAACCCGCTTTCCAGCCAAGAATTGCGGCTGGTTCCGCTGCTGGCGGCGGTGCGCTGCGCCATCACGCTGTGCATCACCGAGCAGCGTGCCCAGTGGTTCCCGGACAACCGCGACTATATTTTGCGCAACCACGCGGTGGCCAGTGCAGGCTTGCGCGCCCTGATGACCTTTGGCCTTGCCGCTGCGGCCGACTTGCTGCTCAACATGGATAGGCCACAGGCCGACCGCTAAGCCCCATGAAAACCATCAACGCCTTTGACCCGACCACGCTGGGCAGCCTGCCCGAGCGGCAGCAAGCCCTGATCCGCCGGCGCGAGGCGCTGCTGGGCCCGGCCTACCGGCTGTTTTACCAAGACCCGGTGGAACTGGTGCGCGGCCAGGGTGTGTGGGTGTGGGACGCTGAAGGCCGGCGTTACCTGGATGCCTACAACAACGTGGTGTCACTGGGTCACTGCCACCCGCAGGTGGTGCAGGCCCTGCAGCAGCAGGCTGCACAACTCAACACCCACACCCGCTATTTGAACGAGGCTTTGCTGGACTACGCCGAGCGCCTGCTGTCCACGCACCACCCCAGCCTGGACCGCCTCATGTTCACCTGCACCGGCAGCGAGGCCAATGACCTGGCCCTGCGGTTGGCGCAGTTCCATACCGGGGGCAGCGGCGTCATCGTGACGGATTGGGCGTACCACGGGGTCAGCCAGACCACCGCCGCCTGCTCGCCTTCGCTGGGGCCTGCCGCTGGTGGCCTGCCCAGGGTCTACACCGTGGCCGCGCCCAAACGCTACGGCAAGACTCAAGCCGACGTGGCCACGGATTTTGCGGCGGGCATTGACGAAGCCATGACCCGCATGCAGGCCGACGGCGTACGGCCGGCGGCGCTGCTGTTTGACTCACTCTTTACCAGCGACGGTGTGTTTGGCGAGCCCGCCGGCTTTTTGCAAGCCGCCGTGGCCCGCGCTAGGGCGGCGGGCATGATGGTGATTGCCGACGAAGTGCAGCCCGGCTTTGGCCGAACCGGCCAACACATGTGGGGCTACCAGCGGCACGGTATTGCGCCCGACCTGGTCACCATGGGCAAGCCCATGGGCAACGGTCACCCGCTGGCCGGCCTGTGTGCCCGGCAGGACCTGCTGGATGCGTTCGGCCGCGAGACCCGCTACTTCAACACCTTTGGCGGCAACACGGTCAGTGCGGCGGTCGGTATGGCGGTGCTCGATGTGCTGGAGCGGGAGCAACTGCCGGCCAATGCCGTGGCCCAGGGCAATTACTTTCGCCAAGGACTGCAGGCCCTGGCGGCTCGCCATAGCTGGATTGGTGATGTGCGGCAGTTCGGATTGTTTCTGGGGGTGGAGTTGGTCCATGATGCTGACCCCCATCGCCCTGCCCCCGAGGCCACCACCCAGGTGGTCAACGGCATGAAAACCCGGGGCGTGCTGATCAGCGCCTGCAGCCGCAGTGCCAATATCCTCAAGATTCGCCCGCCGCTGGTGCTCGAGCGCGTCCACGTTGACTTATTTATAGAGGCGCTGGACGACTGCCTGCAGGGCCTGCCGCGCTGAGCCGGGCGATCAGCAACAGGACATCCTTGGCCTTGAGCGGTTTGACCAGGTAGTCGTTCATGCCACTGTCGAGGGCTTTCTGGCGATCCAGGTCTGACGCAAAGGCGCTGCAACCGACGATGGGCGGTTGTGCCGGGGCCTGACCGTGCTGGCGTACGACGCGCGTCGCTTCCAGGCCGTCCATCACCGGCATCTGAATGTCCATGAATACCAGGTCGAATGGCCCCTCCAGCAGCGCTTGTACCGCCTGCTGGCCGTCGCCAACAACACGCACCGTATGTCCAAAACCCTCTAGTATCAGCCGAATCACCAGGGCGCTGGTGGGTGTGTCTTCAGCGACCAGCACCCGTAGCGGCGACTGGGACCGGGTCTGCAGCAGGCGGCTGGCCTGCTGGGCTAAGCCGTCAAGTTCGGCCAGTTGCATTGGGCTAAGTTCCCGTGCTTTGGTATCGATCACGCACAGCGTACCCAAACCCTGGCCCAGTGAGTCCGTGAGCGGCACGCCCGCATAAAAGCGGATATGAGGATCAGCTGTGACCAGCGGGTTGGATGCAAAGCGGGCATCGGCAGTGGCGTCTCGCACCACCATGGTTTGACCGGGGTTGAGAATCGCATGCGCGCAGAAGGCGTACTCCCGCGGCGTTTCACTGGCCGGGAGGCCGACCTTCGCCTTGAACCATTGGCGGCTCTTGTCGACCAATGAAATGAGCGCGATTGGGGTGTCGCAGATGCGCGCGGCACTCGCCACAAGCGCGTCGTAGGGCGCCTCGGGGTCAGTGTCTAGAATGTTCAGCGACTTCAAAGCCTGAAGTCGCTCCGTCTCCTTGGCTAGCCTCAGGGGCGCACAAAAGGTGAAGGTCGATCCCACACCTTCCGTGCTCTGCATGGTGAGGTCACCCGCCAACATCAGGGCGTAGTGCCTGCAGATCGACAGGCCAAGACCGGTGCCGCCTGAAAAATTAGACATCTTCACAAAGGGGTCAAAGATTTTTTGATGCATCGATGCCGTGATGCCCGGACCGGTGTCACTCACGGCCAGGCAAAGCCGCACGCGGTCTGCCGGCTCAAAGGTGGCGCTGACGTGCAGGCTAACGCTGCCCTGCGAGGTGAACTTGATGGCATTGCCCAGCAGGTTGAGCAGGACCTGTTTGATCCGGCGCGCGTCACCCTGCAGACGGGGGGGCACGTTCTCGTCGATGCGTGCGGCGACATGCAGGGCTTGCGCTGCCGGCAGGGACTCGATGATGCGCATCGTGACTGCGACTAGTTCATAGAGGTCAAATGACACTACCTCCACGCGGTCACTGCCAGACTCGGCGCTGCTGAACTCAAGAATCTGGTTGATGACTGCCAGCAAATGCTCCGACGCGTCTTCGACGGTCTTGATTCGCAGCCTTGATTCAGCGTCAAGCTGTCCGTTGATCAAAACGCTGGTCATACCCATGATGGCGTTCATCGGTGTTCGGAGCTCGTGGCTGACCATCGACAGAAAGTTGCTTTTGGCCTTGTTGGCCTCGTCGGCGATGACCCGCAATGCCAGATTTTTCTGTGACTCTGCTTCAGCGACTTCGCGCGCCATGGAGAGAGCCTGCTCTCGATGGACAAGTTCTTGGCGGAAATGTTCGAACGACTTGGACAACTCGCCAAGTTCGTCGTTCGCAAAGGTTGCCGGGGTTTGGCCGCGGTTGGCTGAGTCAAAAGTGCTGAAGTTTTGCCGTAATTTTTTGATTGGCGTGGTGACAAAGACCCAGTGCAACAGCAGGGTCAAGGCAAGCAAGCCAGTGCCAATGGCCAGTAGGGCCCCGACAAAATCTCGAATGGCGTGACGCACTGTGCTCGCGCGCAAGCTCCCGTCGAAGTAAATCACCAGGCTGCCAAGGCGCTCTTTGGACGCCGTGATTCGAACCGACACCTTCTGCAAGCCGCTCGGTGGCGATCCGGCCGTCGCCGGGTAAAAGCGAGTGCCCTGTGCGTCGTAGGCCTCGACCAAGGCCCAGTCTGGCCGATTGGCCCAGATGCGGCTAAGGGTTGTAGCCACCTCTGTCAACTGCCCGGCTTTCATGTCATTGCTCAGCGCCTCAGCCAGGATGGTGGCACCGCTGCGCTCCGATTCGTGGTCCCACTGGGTCAGCTCATCGTTCAGGTTCGGCACCAGCCAAAAGGCAAACCCCAGGGTAATCACCAGCAGGAACACCAATACCGGCGCGCTGGTCTTGAGAAAAATCTTCATCGCTCAAGCTGGCATAAGCTGGGGCAAGTGCTGTACCGCAAGGGTCAGTTGGCCGGGCCGATGCCGCTTTTATAGTCGGCCCGGTTGCGATCAAGGTATTTGGCATAGTCCGCACCCGAAATAAACACACTGCGCGCGCCAAGCTTGGCCAGTTGCTGGTCGAGTTCGGGATCGCGCGCCGCAGCTTGGCAGGCTTGTTCAAGCCGGGCCAACCCGCTGGCCGGTGTGTTCTGCGGGACTGCTAAACCGCGGTGCACGCTGTAGTCAACTTGGATGCCCTGCTCCCGAAAGGTGGGGATGTTGGGCAACCGAGGGTCCCGGGTGGCTGACGAAATTGCAAGCGGCACAATGCCCTTGTTGGCGGGGTCCAGCAGCACCTCTGGATTGATTTCTGCCAAATCAACTTCGCCGTCAACCAAGGCGCCAACCGCAGCGGACTTGCTGCTGAACTGCTTGAAATTCAAATGGGTGCCGGTGGTTTTTTCCAGCAGCGCGAGCATCATGAAGTTGGTCGACGTCGGGCCTATCGTCCAACTTACGGTCAATTTTTTTGACTTGTCCAGCCAGCTTTTCAAATCTTTGGTTCCTGCGGCCGCTTTACTGGCGCCGAGGATGGAGGGTACATAGACGATGCCGCAGACCGGTTTCAGGCCGGCCAGGGGATCGGTCGCCAACTTGCCACTTCGAACAACCGAGAACAGGTATTCATGGATGGCCACCACCGCGCTGCCGTCGGCTGGCCGTTTGGTTGCTTCAAGCACGCCAGTGGCGCCGAAATTACCCGGAATATTGATTGGGACCACCTTGTCGCCAAGGTGTTTTGCTAAAAATGGGGCGATGGGCCGGATCAAGGCATCGGTTTCGCCCCCTTCAGGCCAGGGAATGATCAGTTCCAGGGCCTCGGCCTGCACTGAGCTTAGAACACAGACCATCAGAACTACGGCTTTTCGCCGCTGTGTCATCTTGAATCCTCCATTCCCGCCGCTATTAGGTTGCTCTTGGTAACTTTTAGTGTGCCACAAAACCAGCGCAAATTGGGTTGACTTTTTCACCTCCTTTATTGATGCGTATCAATGCGTCTTTCTCACACCAGGCATCATCTAGCACGCCATGTCTTGGCACATCGTGCGCTGGCCTGAGGGCATCCAGGCTGAGCTGTTCGACAAGTTTCAACAGACAGCCCACCTCAGGACATCGCCGTCCGCCAGTTTGCGCATGTCCGGCATCTCCTGGAGGGTGCCCGCCACAGCAGTCGCAGGCGATGCAGCGGGGGCCGGCACGCGACCGCCCGGTAGCCACTCAGGGCCGCGTGATGCTGACGCTGGTGGCGGCGTTCTTGGTTGGGTCGTAGCTGAGGCTGGCGCCGGTCACGTTGGTCACGCCAAAAATGCTGTTGGTCAAACTACGGCTGAGCGTGCTGCTGCTCAAGGTGCAGCTGCCCGTGCTGGCGGTGATACAAGTGGCGACGCCGCCGGGGTTGAAAGTGCCGCTGACGGTTGCACCGGAAACCGCACCCACGAAATTCGAGCCGTCAAACTGCTTGATGGTGACTGTCGCGGTAGCGCGCCAGTTGGACCCAGACTTCGTGCCACGAGCGCTCAGGGCACTCACCGCCACGGTCTTGACCACTGGCGTTGTGGGTGCGCCGATGCCTAGAGCAAACAGCAGCAGGTTGGGGGAGCCAGTCCCAGCATTGGTTACTTTGCCCGTGCTGGCCTTTGCAATCAGGAAATCGGCAACTTGGGATGGGGCGGCCTGACCATTGGCGGCAAGCGCCAGCACTGCTGCCCCGGCTACATGCGGCGAGGCCATGGAGGTGCCGCTAATGGTGTTGATCGCATTGTCAGCGGTATACCAGGACGACGTGATGCTGGAACCTGGGGCAAAAATATCCAGACAGGACCCGTAATTCGAGTAGCTGGCCCGCGCATCGGTGCTGGTGGTGGCTCCCACAGTGATGGCGGTCGGCTCGGATGCTGGCGAACTGTTGCAGGCATTGGCGTTGCTGTTGCCCGCAGCCACAACCATGGTGACACCTTTGGCCACTGCAGCAGCCACCGATGCATTGAGCGCACTGGAGAGTCCGCCGCCTAGCGACATATTGGCTACTGCTGGTCGTAACGCTGTCTGCCCGGCAACCCAATCGACACCGGCAATCACGCCACTGTTCGTCCCGGAGCCCGCACAGTCGAGTACGCGCACTGGCACCAGACTGACGCCCTTGGCGACACCCCGGGTGCTGCCACCCACGGTCCCGGCCACATGGGTTCCATGGCCGTTGCAGTCCGCGCTGCCGTTACCGTCGGTGATTGCAGTGAAACCCAAGCTTACGCGACCAGTAAATTCAGTATGCGAAGGCCGTATCCCGGTGTCGATGATGAAGGCATACACACCCGCGCCGGTGTACTGGTAGTTGTAGGCCGCGTCGAGCGGTAGGCTCGTCTGGTCAATGCGGTCCAGACCCCAGGTCGCGTTGGGTTGTTGCAGGGGCGGACTGATGAGCGATTCGTTCAGGCTGACAGTTGCATCCTGCTCTATAAATTCCACATTTGGGTTGTTGCGAAGGCCAGTCAGGGCCGCCGCGGGCAGACGTGCGGCAAACCCCTTGAACACATTCTGATACGAATGGGTCACCTGGCCGCCAGCTTGCTGCACCAGTTGTGCCTCAAGTGCCCTTGGGTTGGTAACACTGTCTTTGAACACAACAATATACTGGTCCGGCACTGCGCGCGAAGCGCCAAAGGCATGGCTGGCACCGTTGCCAGGCTGAGCGGTGGCAGCCGACGCGAGCACTGAAAGCGCGAAAAGCAATGTGAAACGAGACATCAGGCAGACCTTCTTTTTGAGAGTAAGCTGGATTCTATTCAAGCGCGGTGGTGTTCGAGTGATCTATTTCAGCGGTGCGGCAAATGAAGGCGGGAAAGGCTGCCCGTACCGCCGTGGTGACCCTGACGCCCGCCGCTGAGGCTAGTACAAAGGTAGGCGTATCCCAAGCTGACTTTGCCCAATTACTGGTGGCTCCGTACGCTCCTTGCCGGACTGGGAGCAGGGCAGACGAGAGCCGTCAGGGGCGGCCAAAACCTTGCTGCTGCTGACCAGAGTCCTTCAAGGCTGAGTATCCGTAGCGTCCAAGCGGTCCAGCACGGCCAGCGCCGTTGGCACATCGCCCGTAGCCGCCATGGCGCGGAAGTGGTTCTCTGTGTCCCAGGCGGACAGTGCATGGGCGCTGAGCTGTTCCACCAGCTTGTTCATGCTCAGGCCCCGGCTTTGTGCCAGCGACTTGTGTCGCTCGTCTGCCATGGTGGCATCGCCCCAGACTGGCCGGCCTAAAAGGTCCTGGTATTCCATCCAAAGCGCACTGCCAAACAAGGGCTGCAATCTGCCACCCAAAGCCCGACGCAGAACCGCCCGCGACGCGCCGCCACCGGAGCGCAGGCCTGCGACGAGCACATTGGTATCGATGGCGATCAGCCCGTGGTCAACACCACGGCGGTGAGGCCAACGGGGCCGTCTAATTGCCCTTTGGGGCAATTGGCAACCACCGGCCAGCCGTCAACAATCGCTGAAAGCGAGGGAGTGGTCAGAGTTCTGGCTGCATTGCCTGTTTTTGTAATGGAACTCCCTGCATCTACCCGGGCATCACAATGAGCGACTCTAATTCAGCGATCGATAAGCCCATCGGCATGACCCCTGGCGTTCCCATGGTCATAAGCTTGGCGGCAGGCGATCGTGTCGGCGATATTGTCAACACCTTGGTCTTCCTGCCCGGTGGGCGAACCGGAACGCTGAGCAGCACGGTGACTCAAGAAGACATTCATGCAGGCCGTATCAGCCGAATGATTTCGGACCGTGACCTTGAATAAAGGGCTCGTATGCGAGGGATCTGGCGTGCACATTGCCATTTGGCCTGAGAGAATCTTTCAACCATGGACACCCCAACCCTGTTCCTGTTGACCAGCCTCATGCTGGTCATCCTGCCCATAGCGCTGTGGGTTACCGTGGGGCCTAACGCGCGCCAACGGGCCTATGTTCGCTTCTGGTGTTTGGGCGGGTTGGTGCTTGGCCTGGGCACCTGCCTGGTTGGACTGCGAAACATCGCGCTTGGATTTGTAACGATTTCCTTGGGTAATACGCTCGTCTTGCTTGGGTTGCTGATCGGATGGCAGTCGCTGCGCGGCATGGTCAACGAGCCGCCGGTCTCCTGGCTCACACTGTTCGGGTTGGCATCTGCTGGCGTTCTGGCGATTGAATGGGCGCGTTCAACAGGCGTCATTCCCTGGCCGCTGATCGCTTACCCGATCCTGCTGGTCGTGGCCGGTATATCGGTGTGGCAAAGCGCCCTGATCGCCCGCACGCAGCACAGCGCAGCGGCTTGGTGGCTGATGGTGGGTTACCTGCTTCCCGGCGTAACATTGGCCATTCAACTGGCGATTTTTCTATCGCGCTTGGCTTTGCCGACCGCGCCCTACCCCGCGCAATTGGCGCCTGTCATCGGGGTAATGATGGTCTTTTTGGCGGTCATCAGCAATTTCGCCTTTTTGGGCATCATGTTGGAGCGTAAGGCCAGACAGCAAGCCGATGAGATTAAACGGGCCGAACGCGAGGCGGTGTTGCGCGAGTTCTCAGCCCGATTGTCCCGGCAAGACCGCCTGCGCAGTCTGGGCGCCTTGTCTGGCGCGCTCGCACATGAACTGACACAACCGCTGACGGCGATCTTGTCGAACGCCGAGTTGGCCGTGGCGAGCCTAAAAAGGGGCGGACAAAATGCCGAGGAACAGGCCGAGCAGCAGGCCGAACTGGTGCAAGGGATCTTGCGCAGCGCCAGACGTGGCACGGCGATTGTCCAGCGCATCCGGCAACGACTGCAACCGGTGGCCCCCGTCTTGGGCCCGGTCGACTTGTTCTGGGTAAGCGCTGACGTGATCGACCTGATGGCACCGCTTATGAAGACCCATCAAGTGGTGCTGGTCCGACCGATGCCAGACACGCCTATGCTGGTTTCCGGTGACTCGATCGAGCTCTCGCAAGTGTTGGTCATTCTGCTGACCAATGTCATTGAAGCCTGCGGGGCGTCGGCGTTGCGGCCGATCGAGATCACGCTGCAGGTCAACGCGGGCCGCGCATCATGGTCGGTGCGTGACTATGGCCCTGGTTTCTCAAGCGAGGCGCTGGCGAGCGCCACGGAGGCGCTTTTCACTACCAAGCCTGGCGGACTGGGTCTGGGTCTGGAGATTGCAACAACGATCGTCCGCCAACATCACGGCGCCTTGACGCTGGCCAATGCGCCAGGGGGTGGCGCGATCGTGGTGATAGACCTGCCGCTGGCCTTGCCCGTCGACCCTTATGGTGCCTAAGCGCATGAACCCACAAACAAGCGCATCGCCCGACCCACGCCGGCCTTCCCCTCCCTCAAGGGCACGGCCCGTCGTGACGGTGGACGACGAGAGGGTCGCCGCGCGACATGCACGCGGCCGCGTGATCTTGATCGACGATGATGCCGAGGTGCTGGCAGCGCTGTCGGCCCGACTGATATTCGAAGGTTATGCGGTCGAAACCTTTGCGTCGGCGCGCCACTACCTGGAGGCGCTGGATGCCCCGGTGCCGTCATTCCCGGGCCCAAGCTGCCTGCTGTGCGACCTGCGGATGCCGGAGATCGACGGTCTGGCTTTGCAGCGCCAACTGCAAGGGCGCGATGTGCCCCCGATGGTGCTGATGAGCGGGCAGAGCCTGCCCCAGGACGTGGTCAGTGCATTCCACGGGGGTGCAGTCGACTTTCTGATCAAACCGTTCGAAGCCTCCGAGTTGCTTTTGGCCGTGACCAAGGCGCTGAGAACAAACGTGGCGCAACACACAGCCGCGCAACGCCAGCTTGACGCCGCTGCCCTGGTCGCGTCACTGACACACAAGGAGCTGAACGTCATCCGGTTGGTGGTCCAGGGCAAGACCAACCCTCAGATCATGGTGAGCCTGAAGATCGCGCTGCGCACCGTCAAACTGCACCGGCAACGGGGCATGGAAAAGCTGGGGCTGGACAGCGTCGCCGCCTTGGGGCGGTTTGCGCGAGAGGTGGGGTGGTGAGGCCAATGCGTGCCTAAACCCATGCTGCACTTAAATCCTCTCCCACACCTCTAAGGGCCTCTGGCTGCCAGCCTTGCGCGAGAATAGTGCATCTAGTCACCACGCAAAGGAAGCCCGCATGTCTCTCCCCTCCAAAGTCGCCATCGTCACGGGCGCCGGTTCTGGCGTCGGTAAAGCCGCCGCCCTGGCCTTGTTAGGTGCCGGCTATCGCGTGGTATTGGCCGGCCGCCGTGAGGCGCCTTTGCAGCAGGTGTTGGCTGAATCTGCGGCGCCCGGCAATGGCTTGGCAGTGCCGACCGATGTGTCCGATGAGGCTTCGGTGGCGCAACTGTTTGCCACCACCGTGGCCACTTATGGCCGGCTCGATGTGTTGTTCAATAACGCCGGGGTCAGCGCGCCGGGCATTCCGCTGGAAGACCTGACGGTTGAGCAATGGAAAACCGTGGTGGACATTAACCTCACGGGTATGTTTTTGTGCATCCGCCAGGCGTTCCGGGTCATGAAGGCGCAAACCCCCATGGGCGGGCGCATCATCAACAACGGCTCCATCTCAGCCACCACGCCGCGCCCCAACTCCATTGCCTATACCTCAACCAAACACGGCGTCAGCGGCCTGACCAAGACCGCTTCGCTGGACGGGCGCAAGCACAACATCGCGGTCGGCCAGATCGACATCGGCAATGCCGCCACTGAGATGGCGGCGCGCATGGCCACCGGCATCTTGCAGGCCAATGGGCAGATCGCTATCGAGCCACTGATGGATGTGTCCATCGTCGGTCAGTCGGTGCTGTACATGGCCAGCCTACCCTTGGAGGCCAATGTGATGTTCCATACCGTCATGGCCACCAAAATGCCGTTTGCCGGCCGGGGCTGAGTTCAGCCCGCTTTCTCGGGCGTTACGGTCCTACCGCCCACTTCGCCCATGGTCTGTGCCATCCACTGGCTGCGCAGTTGTATGCGTCTTGAGCCAGTCCTTCAGCGCTGCATCCACCCGTGTTTGCCAGCCATCGCCTGTGGCACGAAAGGCTTGCAACACGTCATTTGAAAGGCGGATGGTCGTCGACACCTTTGTTGGCGACTTTTGTGGGCCGCGCGCACGCATGCCCAGGGATTTTTGCAGCGCCAGCGGTAGCACCTCGCCGGCGGGTTTAAACGTGCGCATATCTGCTGCCGTCAATTCGCGAACTTCGCCGTCGTTATCAATGAGAGGGATGCGTTTGTTCATAGTGTTTAACTTCACGTGTGTTGGCCTTGCGAAAACTGATGGCCCGAATGCCGACTTCAATCGGCGTAAAGCACAAAACATGCAACCGGGCATCCAAGAAACCCACCGCTACATATCGCACTTCGGGGTAGGGCTTACGCGAATCACGCTTGATGATTGCACTGTCAAAATCGAAATCAGCCGCTCGTTCCAACGACAGACCGCGCTCACGGATGTTGGTGTCATTTTTGTTAACGTCGAACTCAATATGCATCAGTCAAATTGTAGTAACACTTCTGAGTCCGACCAAATCATTTTGTTACTACATTTTTTTCAGGTGTCTTTACCTTTGGCTGCACTTGCTATTCAAAGAGCAAGCCCATAAAGTCATCCGCTTTCTCGGGCGTTACGGCCCTATCGCCCACTGTGCCCATGGTCTGTGCCATCCACTGGCGTGATCCAAGAAACGCCTCAGGCCTCTGCCCGGTAAGCGTTGTCCAGGGTGATGCTGCCCACTACCCGTGACACGCAGACGCAAATGCGTTGGTTTTGCTGGTGCTCGTGGGTGCTCAAAAAAACATCGCGGTGGTCGATCACGCCGTCGAGCGCAAGCACGTCCAGAGCGCACAGGCCACATTCGCCGCGCCGGCAATTGGACAAGGCGCTGACCCCGGCCAATTCCAGAGCGTCAAGCAGGCTCTCGTTCGCGGCGACTGTGATGTCAATGCTCTGGCGTGGCACCTTCAGCCCAAAAGGCTGCGGTGCTAAATGACCGCTGCTGCCGAAGGTCTCAAAGCGCAGGTCGTGCGCCGGCCGGCCAGCGTTGGCCCAGGCCTGGCGTGCCGCCTCTAGCATCTGGGCGGGGCCGCAGACGTAGAGTTGGCCACCGACCGGCAAAGCCGCAATCTCGCCAGCAAAGTCGATGCGTTCGCCACGCTCATCCACCGCTTGGCTCAGGCGCTCGCCCAGAGCTGCGCGGAGCACGTCGCCATAGGCCAGCTCGCTTGCCGTGCGGGCGCCTTGCACCAGCCGTACCGGGGCGCCACGTTTGGCGAGGATTTGCGTCATCAACACCAGAGGGGTGATGCCGATGCCGCCGGCCAGCAGCAGGTAGCCCGGTGCCGTCAGGCTCAGCGGGAAAAAATTGCGCGGCGCACTGATACGCAGCCTCTCACCTGGCGCGAGCTGCCACATGGCCAGCGAGCCGCCGCGCCCCAGCGGCAGTTGCTTGACGGCAATCCGGTACAGGCCATCATCGGGCTGCCCAATCAGCGAGTAAGAGCGGGTTTGCGGCTGGCCGTTCACAAGCACTTCAACTTGCAAATGGCTGCCTGCGGCGTAGGGCAGGCAGGGGCTGGTGGTCGCCAGAGTGAACTCTCGCACGCTGGGCGTGATATCACGGGTGGCTAAGACTGAGGCCTCGGGCCAGACGATGGCGCTGCTCATCAGCGCTGCTTCCGGATCAATCGTACGCCTGGCAGCTGGTTTTGGCGTGGGCTTTGCACCACCTCGCGCAGGTTGCGCTGAGCCAGTCGTGAGTGTTCACGCATGATGGCTTCCGCCCGGGAGCCTTCGCGTTGTGTGATTGCGTCGAGCACCTGGCGGTGCTGGTCCTGCGCCACCACCAGCATGTCGCGCGCGGCGGTGGAGTTGGCCTGGGCCAGCACAAAGCCCGAGGGCGAGGCAAAGGGCAGGCTCAGCACGCGCTCCAACTGGCGCGCAATCACCGTACTGCCCGACATCTCGGACAGCAGGGCGTGGAATTGTTCGTTCAAGGCCACATAGCGCGAAAAAGCCTGGTCATCCAGGGTGGGCCCCTGCAAAAACTGGTCGATCGCGTCCAGGCAGGCGCGCGCTTCGGCCAGCACCACGGGGGCGGCGCCGCGTTCCGCCGCCAGTCTGACCGACAGGCCCTCCAGCGTGCCGCGCAGCTCGATCGCCTCGGACACATCGCGTTCGCTGAAAGTCTTGATGGCGTAGCCGCCGGACGGCAATGCCTCCAGCAGGCCTTCTTGTTCAAGCCGCATCAGCGCCGCGCGCACTGGCGTGCGCGAGGCACCCAAGCGTTGCACCACCGCCAGTTCAGTGATACGGCTGCCACCGGCCAGCTCGCCCGACAGGATCAGTTCACGCAGCTGCAGCAGCGCCCGCACCTGCACGCTGTCTGAGCCGGTTTGCAGAGCCATTTCGGCCGCCAGCCCTTTACCAGCCTCATTGTTCGCTATTATTTTGGTAGTGATTGTCATGGTGTCGGCTTTCAGGCTGTGGCGCGGATCGGCACCACGGTGCGGGCGGGCTGTTCCCGCGCCACCAGCCCATCGATCAGCCGCCGCGCCCAGACTGCACCTGCGTCGATGTTGAGGTTGTAGAAGTCGCGTTCGGGGCGCTCGACCATGGCGCGTTGCTGGGCTTCCAAAATCAGCTCGTCTTCGCGGAAGATCTTGGCCACGCCCTCTCGCAGCTGGTGTGTCAGGGCTTGTTCGCCCAGACGGTAATTGCGGGCAAAAGCCCAGAAATAATGACAGCTGCCGTCAGTCTCGGGGGTGATGGTGTTGAGCACCATGCCGTTGACGCCGCGGCTGCGGTCGCTCAGCCTGGCATCGCCCATATTGCCGCCAGGCGGGATGGCGCCCGTGCCTGCCTCTGCCACGCCGACATCGATGTTGACGGTACAGGGCGCCTCAAAACGGATGATTTGCCAGCGGTCGACCCGGCCTTCGTAGCCACGCGCCTGCCGGATCTGCCCGGCCCAGAAGGGCGGTGCGTCAATGTTGGACATCCAGCGGGTCACGGTGGCGCTACGGTCCCCATGGGTGGCGACAAAAGGCGCTTCTGCCACGGCCTGCTGGCCGATGCTGGAGCCATGGACAAAGGTCTCATGGGTCAGATCCATCAGGTTGTCGATGACCAGCCGGTAGTCGCATTGCACCGTGATCAGCTTGCCGTCGCCAGCCCAGGCCGGGTCGTCGTTCCAGTGCATGTCGGGCACCAGGGCTGGGTCGGCCTTGGCCGGGTCGCCGGGCCAGATCCAGACAAAGCGGTGTTTCTCCACCACCGGGTAGCTGCGCACGCAGGCCGTGGGGTTGATCGTCTCCTGGCTGGGCATATGGGTGCAGCGCCCCTGCGCGTTGAAGACCAGGCCGTGGTAACCGCAGGTGACTTCATCGCCATGCAGGCGGCCCAGTGAGAGAGGTAGCAATCGGTGCCAGCAGGCGTCTTCCAGCACGGCCACGCTGCCATCTATCTTGCGAAACATCACCACCTTTTGTTTGCAGATGGTGCGTGCCAAAAGCTGGTGCACGACCCCTACGTCGTAAGCGGCTGCATACCAGGCATTCAGGGGGAAGGAGGGGGTGTTGAGCATAATGAATACTCATTGTATACATTGGCTTCAGGATTTTGGCTTGAGGTGAGGCAAAGAGGGTTCAAAGCGCCCTGTCGGTATCCCTTAACATGGCGTCTGAGCGCAAAGCCTGCGTCGACCCCCCACCATGACCGGAGATGCCCCCATGACCCCTACCCTTCCCGCCCACTATGACCATGTGGGTAGCTTTCTGCGCCCTCTGGCCCTGCTCGAAGCCCGCGAGCAACAGGCCAAAGGCCAGATCACCGCCGCCGCCTTGCGGCTGGTGGAGGACCAGGCCATCAGCGACATCGTCAAGTTCCAGCAGGACGTGGGCCTGAAAAGCATCACCGACGGCGAGTTTCGCCGCACTTATTTCCACATTGACTTTCTGGAGCAGCTCGGCGGCGTCAAGACTGACATCCCGATGACCATCCAGAAGCCCGACGGCACGCTGGAACTCGCCCCGCCCGTGATGCGGGTGGTGGACAAGGTGCGCCACGTCAAGGACATCCAGTTGGCTGACTACCAGTACCTGGCCAGCCAGGTGGCGGCTGGGCACACGCCAAAAGTGACGATTCCCTCGCCCACCATGCTGCACTTTCGCGGTGGCCGCGCCGGCATCAGCCGCGAGCACTACCCCGAGCTTGACCCGGTTTTTTATGACGACGTGGCCAAGGCCTATGGCGACGAGCTGCGTAGCCTGGCCGCCGCCGGTTGCACCTATGTGCAAATCGACGACACCAACCTGGCCTACCTGTGCGACGACAAAATGCGCGAAGCCGCACGCCAGCGTGGCGATGACCCGAATGAGCTGCCGCACCGCTACGCTGCCTTCATCAACAAGGTGGTGGCGCAAAAGCCGGCTGGTATGCTACTGGCCATGCACCTGTGCCGTGGCAACTTCAAGAGCACGCACGCGGCCAGCGGCAATTACGAGCCAGTGGCCGAGGCGCTGCTCAGCGAGATGAACCTGGACGCCTACTTCATGGAGTACGACGACGACCGCAGCGGCGACTTCAAACCGCTGCGCTTTCTGCCCAAGGGAAAAACCGTGGTGCTGGGCCTGGTGACGACCAAGTTCGACCAAATGGAAAGCAAGGACGACCTTAAGCGCCGCATCGACGAGGCTGCCCGCTACGCGCCGCTGGAGCAGTTGGCCCTGTCACCGCAGTGCGGCTTTTCCAGCACCGTGCACGGCAACAACATCGCGGTGGAAGCCCAGCGCAACAAGCTGCGCCTGGTCATCGAGACGGCGCGCGAGGTCTGGGGCGACTGAGAGGCGCAGGCTGCTGATTGACAACTCTCACGCGTCCTTGCGCATCAGAGTGCTCTTGCCAAACAGCGACGCGATCAGGTCGACCGCCAACTCGGCAGTGCGGTTGCGCACATCAAAAGCCGGGTTCAGCTCCATCACGTCGAGCGAGCCCAGGCGACCGGTGTCGGCAATCATCTCCATGCACAGCTGCGCTTCTCGGTAGGTGGGGCCGCCGCGCACTGTGGTGGCCACGCCAGGGGCGATGTCTGGGTCCAAAAAATCAACGTCAAAGCTCACATGCAGGTGGGTGTCGGGGTCCAAACCGGCCAGCGCCTGCTCCATGGTCGCGCGCATGCCATGCTCGTCAATGAAGCGCATGTCAAACACCTCCAGCCCGACCTGTTGCACCAGGCGTTTTTCGCCCTCGTCCACACTGCGAATGCCGAACTGACGCACCCAGGCCGGGTCAATGGCTGGCCGTTGCCCGGCCAGGCCGGTCAGGCCGTCCGGCCCGTGGCCGCACAGGCAGGCCACCGGCATGCCGTGCAGGTTGCCGCTCGGGGTCAGGGCCTGGGTGTTGAAGTCGGCATGGGCATCGAGCCACAGCACGCGCAGCCGCTTTCCCGTATGGCGGCAGTGGCGCGCCACCGCGCTGATGGCGCCGATGGCCAGGCAGTGGTCGCCGCCCAGCAGCAGCGGTAGCTGGCCGCCTTGAAGCGCGGCCAGCACGGCGTCGTGCACCGCCTGGTTCCATGCCGTGACTTCGGCCAGGTGGCGGTAGCCGCCCACCGCCGGTAGCCAGGGGTTGGCCGGGCCGCTCAGGTTGCCCTGGTCTTGCACCTGCAAGCCCATCGCCGTCAGCACCGGTGCGAGTTGGGCCACGCGCAGCGCCTCCGGACCCATGCTGGCGCCGCGGCTACCGGCGCCGATGTCGGTCGGCGCGCCGATCAGGCGGACAGCGCGGCGCACGGGGGCCGCCTCAGACCGCGCGTTGCAGCCGGAACACCGGCCGCCGCGCCCCCACAGTCAGGCCGCGTGCGTTGACCAGCGCTGCCGCTCGCCAGGTCGCCAGCTCGGCCCGCTGTGCCTCGTCCAGCCAGCCCAGCTGGTCCATCACCTCGACGCTGGCGGCAAACAGCGCGGGTTTGTTGCCGTCGATCACCTTGATGGCGAAGGCCTCGCCCCGGCTGGTGCTGCCCACCACCTGCACGCCGTCGGCGCCCACCTTGCTGACCCAGTCGCCGCGCCCGGCCTGCATGAAGGCCAGGTCGTTGCGGCCGGTGCCGGAGACCAGCTCGGGGTGCGCCGTCATGGCGGAGCTCAGGGCGGCAAAGCTCTGGCCAAACTCGGCGTCGCCCGCACCGCTGGCCAGCCGGGCGTAGCCGTAGGCCAGTTTGGCCAAGGGCAGCGCGTAATTGGGCGCCGAGCAGCCGTCCAGCCCCATTTTGAAGTCGTTGGCATCCATGCCGACGGCGCGGGCCACATCGCGCCGAACAGCAGCTTGCAGCGGGTGCGCCGGGTCGATGTAATCGTCCAGGCTCAGGCCGTGCTGCACGCAGTAGGCCAAAAACCCGGCGTGCTTGCCGCTGCAGTTGTTGTGCCGCTCGTCAAACTGCAACCCGGCTGGCGGCGCCTGGTCGAGCAGGGTGAACAGCCCGGGCACATGGCAGCCGCAGCGCAGCGCCTTGTAGGTGAGGCCGGTCTTCTCCAGCATGGTTTGCGTCTGCGCCACGTGCATGTCTTCGCCGTTGTGACTGGCGCACAGCATGGCCAGCTGCTGCGGACCAAAGCCGAACTGGGCCGCACCACCGGCCTCCATGAAGGGCAGCGCCTGCAGCGCCTTCAGAGTGGAGCGCGAAAAGGTGAGCCAATGCGGGTCACCGGCCTGCGCCAGCAACTGGCCGCGCGTGTTGACCACGGCCACCGCGCCCAGGTGCAGGCACTCGGGCGTGCCGCCACGGCTGAGTTCGATCAGGGGGACGAGGTTCATGCGGCGCTCCAGCGGGTTGGTGATGCGACCTATTGTCGGGCCGGCGCGGCGGGCCTTCTGTGTGGGCCTGCTACCGGGCGCTGTCTATACTGGAACTTATGCCCGCCACGCTCACACCCGACCAGATTGCCAGCTACCAGCGGGACGGTTTATTGGTGCTGCCGGACTTCAAGCCCGCGCCCGAACTCGCCGCCGTGCGGACCCGGGCCGAGCAGATCGTGGCGGCGTTTGAGCCGGGCGAGCGGGTTAGCATCTTCAGCACACACGAAGAGCGCCGCACGGCCGACGCCTACTTTTTGGGCTCGGGCGACCAGATCCGCTGCTTTTTTGAGGAAGAAGCCTTTGACGCCGCTGGCCAGCTGCGCCAAGCCAAGGCGCTGTCCATCAACAAGATCGGCCACGCCCTGCATGACCGGGATGCGGTGTTTGACGCCTTCTCTCATGGGCCTGCGCTGGCCGGCGTGGCGGCCGGCTTGGGGTTGGCGCAGCCGCAGCTGTGGCAGTCCATGTACATCTTCAAGCAGCCCGGCATTGGCGGCGAGGTGGGTTGGCACCAGGACGCCACGTTTTTTGAGACCGAACCGAACAGTGTGACCACTTTCTGGTTTGCACTGGAAGACGCCACGCTGAGTAACGGCTGCCTGTGGGTGGCACCCGGCGCGCACCGTGGCCCGCTGCGCCAGCGCTTTGTGCGCCAAGGCGACGTGTTGCGCATGGACACGCTCGACGCCACGCCCTGGCCGAGTGGCGCCCAGGCGCAGCCGCTGGAAGTGGCGGCCGGCACGCTGGTGGTGTTTCACGGCCTGCTGCCGCACTACAGCGCCCCCAACCGGTCCCCACAGTCACGCCACGCCTATACCCTGCACGTGACCGACGGGCAGGCCACGTATGCGGCGCACAACTGGCTGCAACGCGATGGTCGCCTGCCGCTGCGCGGCTTTGTTTGATATGCACGACGCTTTCAAGTCACAACTTTGCCTGCCCCTCAACGCGCCCCTGGTCAACGCACTGGCCCGGATGACCTCGGCCATTGGCAGCGCAGACTGGTTCGATGCCGTGCTCAACCTGCTGGGCACAGTGTGCGCCATCGATTCTGGCGGCGCGATGGTCTACTACCGCGAGCAACGCCCACGGCGTATCCTGCACCGCTTTGACCCATCGGAGCGGGCACTGCCCGAGGATGCCTACCTGTCTGGCCCCTATGTGCTGGACCCGCATTACCAGCTGTTTGCAGCGGGTGCGGCAAGCGGTGTTCACCGGCTCGCGGATATCGCCCCCGACGATTTTTTTCAGAGCGAGTACTACCGGGTGTTCTATTCGCAAATCGGGTTGTCGGATTCGATCGAACTGCTGTGGCGCATCGACGCGGACAGTGCGCTCAATATCTTCATCGAGCGCAGCATCCGCCACCCGAAGTTCCAGGATGCCGACACGGTGGCGATCAACACCCTGCTGCCGGTGATCTTTGCCTCTGCGGCACGCCACCACGAGCTCACCGCCGCTGCCTCGCGGCGCGACACCGACAACTTGACCCACCGCAAGGTGCAGGCCACGATTGAGAATTTCGCCAGCTCGCTCCTGACACAGCGGGAGCGCCAGGTGTTGTTTTACCTGATCAGCGGCTACTCGTCGGCGCTGACGGCGCAGCGGCTTGCCACCACCGAGGGCACGATCAAGATCCACCGCCGAAACATCTACCGTAAGCTGGACATTGGTTCGCAGGCAGAGTTGTTTTCGCTGTTCATCAACTGTATTCAGTTTGCTTTACCCGAGGCGCCGGTGGACCCGCTGCAGACCTACCAGTCAGCACCTCTTGCGGCGCGCGCGCTCTCACTGCTTGGCGTGGCGCCGGCCTGAGCGACAAGCCATCTTCAGGGGCGCGGCGGGATGTAGACCCCACCCTGGTTGTCGTTCAGCCAGGGCTCGATGTCCATGTCTCGGTCCAGCGGGAACATCGGGCGCGGCACCTCGCTGAATGGCAAGGCCCCGTAATTGACGGTGCACAAAGCGCCGCTGTCGCACACGATGACTTGGCCTGCAATCGGCTCGAAGGCCGCACGGAAGTGCTGCATGGATTTCAAGGCCACCACGTCCTTGCGTGAGGGATCGATTCCGAAGGCCAGGAACTGCTGCAGATCAAGGATCTGGGCCCGCACCGTCACCACCAGAATCTCGATGCCCTCCACCTGCACCACGGCCAGAGGCCCCCAGGACCGCTGCAGCCCCCCAATCATGGCGCCGCTGCCCGTGTAGTTGCCATGGGCATTGAGCGAAACCAGGGTGCCTGTCAGCGCCAGCGGGGTGCCGCCAACACCCGGATCAGTCTTGCCGCCGAGCTTGATGTGGACGGTGTCGCCCGGCGCATGCCCTTGCAACTGCTGAACGGTTTGGGCGTCGACCATGGGCCCGAAACAGGCGTTTTGCAAGCCGGCGTCCAGCATGGCCTTGAGCAGGTTGGTTGAGTCGCCATAGGTACCGCCACCCGGGTTGTCGGCATAGTCGGCGACGATGATCGGGCCGCGACCCTCCGGGCGGTAGGCCTTGCAGATCGCTGCCGCCTGCGCCACGGTATGGAACTGGTTGATGGCGTCGTGGCGGCGAGCCCATATGTCGTCGGCCAGCTCACTGGCGAAGACCGCGTGGCAGGCCATGTCGCCTTGCGCTGTCACGGTCACGCTCGTGCCCACCTCGGGGATATTGGCATGCGGGAACGCGCCGTTGATGCTGACCGCGAACACGTCGGCTTGCTGCTCATAGGCTCGCGCCCGTGCCAAACGGTCGACCATGGGCCCGATGTCGGTGCGCCCGCCGTTGGCCTCTTCCAGCATGGGGCGGGTCACGCGCAGGGTGACCGGGTGGATCTCGCCTTGCATCGTGCGCTGCAGGATGTCGGCGGCATGCCGTGCTGCGAGGCGCATGTCGGTGTGCGGGTAGGTCTTGAATGACACGATGATCTGGGCCAGATCACACATGGCGCGGCTGACATTGGCGTGCGGGTCCAGGGTGATGCCAATCGGCAGGTCATGGCCGACCACGGCGCGCAAGCGGCGCAGCAGTTCACCCTCGCCATCGCCACAAAAATCAGTCACCATGGCGCCGTGCAAGCCGAGCAAGATGCCGTCAAGCGTGTCTCGATGGGCCTTGGCCGCTGCCACGATGGGGTCTGTGAGTGTGTCAAAGGCGTCGCGCGTGACGAGTCCGCCCGGCTGCGCGTGGGCACTGATCACATGCGTGACATCCCAGTTGTACGCAGAGCCGGCCTCCAGAAAACCGCCGAGCTCCGTGTTGTTGTCTTGACGCGCCGCGACGGCCTCAGCGCCGTAGAGCAAGCCGCGTTCGGCAAAGACCGCCAGGTCGGTGGGTAGTTTGCAGAAGGTGTTGGTCTCGTGCAGAAACTCGGCGGTGAGTACGTGGAATCGGGTCATGGGATACCTCGCAGGTTTGGGGCCGGTTGGCCGGTGGTTCAGGACCCCAGGGGGTGGTGGCAGGCCAGGCTGTGGCCCTGTTCCACGCCATCCGGGTGGACGAGTGCGGGACGCTCGCTGCGGCAGCGCTGGGTGGCCTGTGGACAGCGGGCCGCGTAAGCGCAGCCGGCCGGCAAATTGAAGGCGTCGGCAATCTCGCCATGCAACAGGGTCACGGTACGGCGTCGGCGCGGGTCGGGCTCAAAGGTGCTCTGCATCAGCGCCTGGGTGTAGGGGTGGCGCGGCGTTGCTGTCGGGTCGGGCAGGATCTCGACCACCCGGCCCAGGTACATCACCACAATACGGTGGCAAAAGTAGCGCACCAGCCCCAGGTCGTGCGAGATGAACAGGTAGGTCAGGCCCAGGTCGGCCTGCAGTTGCTCCAGCAGGGCGATGATCTGGGCCTGGATCGACACATCCAGCGAGGCCGTGGGTTCGTCGAGCACCAAAAAGTCAGGTTGCAGTGCCAAGGCCCGCGCAATGCCCACGCGCTGCTTTTGCCCGCCCGACAGCTGGTGCGGGTAGGTGTTGGCCAGTACCGGGTTGAGGCCGACCATGGCCATCAGTGACTCGACCTTGGCCCGGTTGGCCGCCTCATCCAGCGCCAGGCCCTGAACGCGCAGCGGCTCCAGGACCGCATCGTGCACGCTGTAGCGCGGGTCGATGGACGAATAGGGGTCCTGGAACACCATCTGCATGCGCCGACGCAATGCCCGCAAGCCGGAGGGCGGCAGGCTTGCCAGGTCGGTGCCGTCAAAATGCACACTGCCGCTGGTGACATCCAGCAGACGCAGCACAAGCCGGGCGAGGGTTGACTTGCCACAGCCGGATTCGCCCACCACGCCGGTCACGCGGCCGCGCGGGATGTCGAGGTTGACATCGCTCACGGCTGCCAGCGTGCGCTGCTTGGCGAACAGGCCGGCCCGGCTCTGGAAGACCCGGGTGAGGACCCGGGTCTGGACCAGTGGGGGCGGGTTACTGTTCGTGCTGGCGGGCGCGTCAGCCATGGTCTGCCCCGGCAGTGGCCACATGGCAGGCGATGCGGTGGGTGTTGTGCACTTGCGTGGCGGGCACCTCGGTCTGACAGCGGGCCTGCGCCAGGCTGCAGCGCGGGTGGTAGCGGCAGCCACCGGCGTAGCTGGCCACGCTGGGCACGATGCCTGTTATGCCCCGCAGACTGCCGCTGGCCTGGCCGCTGCGCGGGATGCAGGCGATCAAGGCCTGGGTGTAGGGGTGGAGCGCCTGAGCAAAGATGGCCTCGACCGTGTTGCTCTCGGCGATGCGGCCCGCGTACAGCACCAGCACCTGGTCGCAGGCCTGGGCCACCACGCTCATGTCGTGCGTGATCAGCAGCAGCGCCAAACCGCGCTGGCGCACTAGGTCGACCAGGATCTGGATGATCTGGGCCTGAATGGTCACGTCCAGCGCGGTGGTGGGTTCGTCGGCAATGATCAGCTCAGGGTCGCCGGCCAGTGCCATGGCGATGACCACGCGCTGCTTCATACCCCCCGACATTTGGTGTGGGTACTGGCCGTGCACGGTGGCGGCATCAGGGATGCGCAGCTGGTTCAGCAGTTCGATGCTGCGGGCGCGGGCATCTGCTGCCGTCAAACCCCGGTGCAGGATACCGACCTGGTCGATCTGCGCCCCGACGCGCTGGATCGGATCCAGCGAGGTCATGGGGTTTTGGGTGATGAGCGCGATACGCCGGCCCCGCAGCGCGCGGTAGCGCTCGCTGTCCAGACCGACCAATTCGGTGCCATCAAACCGCACCGAGCCTTGGCTGACCCTGCCACCCAAAAGTGGCAAAAGGCCCATGAGCGCCATCGCGGTGAGCGACTTGCCAGAGCCAGATTCACCCACCAGGCCCAGGATACTGCCTTTGTCTACCGAGAACGTGACCCGGTCCAGCGGCTGCAGCGAACCGATGGTCACACAGAGATCGCGGACTTCAAGCAGCGCCATCAGTGGTCCCGCACCCGGTGGCGGATGTCGAGCGCGTCGATGAGCGCATCGCCAAACAGGTTGATGCAAACCACGGCAATGGCAATGGCCAGGCCCGGCCCGAGGATCGTCCACGGGGCCAGAAAGATCTGGGCCGAGCCGCTGCTCATCATGGCGCCCCAGCTGGGTTTGGGGGGCTGTACACCAAGGCCAAAGAAGCCCAGGGTGGCTTCCAGGATGATGGCGTCGCCCGTGGCCAGCATGCCGGCCACGATCACCGGCGTGATGGCGTTGGGCAGCAGGTGCCGGAACAGAATGTGGCCATGGCCTGAACCCAGGTTGACAGCAGCCTCCACGTAGGTCTCGCTCTTAAGCGTCAAGATCTGCGCCCGGGTCAGCCGAGCGAACTGGGCCAGGTAGGCGATGCTGATGGCTACGATGGTGCTGTACAGCCCCGCGCCGAGAATGGCGACAAAGATCAGGGCGATCAGCACCTCAGGGAACGACCAGGTCAAATCAACCACCGCCGTGACGGCACGGTCGAACAGCCCGCCGAAGTAACCCGCGGCGGCGCCCAGGCACATGCCCAGGGTGACCGAGCCGCAAATGGCGGTGAGCGCCACCGTTAGCGAGGTGCGTGCGCCGTAAATGATGCGCGACAACACGTCGCGGCCGAACTCGTCAGTGCCCAGCCAGTGGGCCAGCGAGGGGTCTTTGTTGGTGGCAGACAGGTTCTGGATGTCATAGGGGTAGGGTGCTACCCAGGGCGCGAACAGGGCGGCCATGGCGATCAAGACCAGCACGGCCAGCGACAGACCGCCGCGCCAAGTGCGCACCGTGCGCCCAAGGGCTGAGTTTTTCCAGCGACTCATCGCAAATGCTCCCGCACGCGTGGGTCCATACCAGCTTGCACCAGGTCGCCCAGCAGGGTGCCCAGCATGACCGCGATAGCCAGCATCAGCAGGCAACCTTGAACCACAGGGTAGTCGCGTTGCGCCAGCGAGGTGATCAGCAGCGAGCCCAGCCCTGGGCGGGCAAAGACGTACTCGATGGTGACGGCGCCGCCAATGATCCAGCCAATGCGCAGGCTCAGGATGGTCACCACCGGCAGCATGGCATGGCGCAGCACATGCTGCAGCTGAATGCGCTGATGCGAGAGCCCTTTGGCGTGCAGCATCAGCACGAAGTCACGCCGGCTGATATCGAGCATGGCGGCACGAGTGACCCGCGCGACCAGGGCGACACCATGCAAGCCGATGGTCAGGACTGGCAGCACCAGCGCGGTCCAGGTGCGCGCGCCGGACACCGGGAACCATTCGAGTTGCACCGCAAACAGCAGGATCATGAGCAGACCGAGCCAAAAGCTGGGCAGGGTGGAGCCCAGCAGGATCAGGGCCATCACGCTGCGGTCGATCCAGCTGTCTTTGAACACAGCCGCCAACGCCCCGGTGGCGATGCCCACCACGGTTGAGAACAAAAAGGCCAGGCCGCCCAGGCGCAGGCTGTGCGGCAAATTTTCAGTAATCAGTTCGAGCACCGGGCGACGCAGGATGATGGCGTCGCCCAGGTCGCCCGTACTCAGGTTGCGCAGCCACACCCCGTACTGCACCAGCAGGGGTTGGTCGAGGCCGTAGCGCGCGACCAAGGCGGCTTTTTGTTCCGGCGAGGACCCGATCTGAACCATGTTGTCGATCGGATCCCCCGGAACCCAGTGGATGATCAAGAAAATGACCACCGACACCGCCAGAAAAACCGGAACCAGCAGCAGCAGCCGCCTGAGGCAATAGTTCAACAAACAGTGATCCCCTCCGCCGGCATCAAAAGCAGCAAAGGCTGCTGTTGGCCTGGAGCACCAACTTTACTTGACCTCGATGTCCATGATGGACTGGGTTGCCATCTTCATGCCGCGAATGGTCTCTGGCAGTTTTAGGCGCGCCTGGCTGTAGGCAAAACTTTGCGTTGGCTGGTAGATCGGTGCAAGCGGGAACTGCGAGAGCACGTACTCGTGGTAAACCTTGAAGTTCGCCACACGCTCTTCCCAGGTGCGTGACTGCTTCATGGCCTTGGCATTGAGCTCTTCGGCCTTGGGGTCGTTGAACATCGACACATTGGGGTAGCCCAGACGGGTGGCACTGAAGAACCAGTCAATGATGTCTGCGTTGGTGTAGTCATAGGCCCGCACGGCGAGCTGGTGGTCCGTCTTCTTGCGGTACTGCGCATTGATCGAGGCTGGCTCGTGCACGGTGATCTCGGCATTCACGCCCACGGCTTTGAGTTGGGCTTGAATGACTTCGGTGACCCGCTTGAATTGGGTGCCGTTCTGGGTCCAGAGCTTGAGCGTCAGCGGCGCGCCGCCTTTGGCACGCATGCCGTTGGCGCCCACGGCCCAGCCGGCCTCATCGAGCAGTTTCTTCGAGCGGTCGGCGTTGTAGCTGATGTTGAACTTTGGGTTGATGTTGGCTTCTTGCAGGGCGCTGACCAGGAAGTTGTTGGCCACCATGCCCAGCCCACCGAAGATGCTGGTCAGAATCTCTTTCTGGTTGACAGCCAAGGCGAGGGCTTCGCGAACCTTGATGTCGTTGAGCGGCGCGACCGACGTGTTCATGGGCATGTAGAACACCTCTGTGCCGGGCATCGTCACCACCTTGAGCGCCTTCTCGGCATTGATGCGCGGCAAAAAGTCGGTGGGTACGCCCAGCAGCAGGTCGACACCGCCGGTCTTTAGTTCGAGGAAGGCAGTTGCGTCTTCCTGAATTTCTCGCAGCGTCAGGTTCTTGATCTTGGCCGGGCCGGCGTTTTTGGAGAGGTCACTGGCCCAACGGTAATCATCGTTGCGCACCAACTTGGTCTGCTGGCCCACGGTGAAGCTGACCAGCTTGAACGGACCGCTGCCAACCGCTGCCGTTACGCCGAACTTGTCGCCCAGCGCCTCGTAGGCCTTGGGGGAGGGGATGCCCATGAAGCTGGTGGCCATGTTCAGCAGCAAACTTGGGTCCGGGCTCTTCATTTGAAAGCGCACGGTGTAGTCGTCGACCACGATGACCTTGTCGATCTCCTCGACCATGAAGGCGTTCTCAGTGCCTTTGTACTTGGGGATCCACCATTCGATCACCTTGGCGTTGAAGGGCTCGCCGTCATGAAACTTGACGCCTCGGCGCAGCTTGAAGGTCCAGCTCATGCCGTCCGGCGAGGCTTGCCAGCTTTCAGCCAGTTGCCCGTGGAAGGACTGGTCGGCATCCTGCATCACCATGCGGTCGAAGATCAGGTTGTTGGCGATGTTGAGTTTGGTGCCCTTGATGGGGTTATAGGTCGGGGCCCCGGCTTCGCGGGAATTGAGCACGAAGGTGGCGTCCTGGGCCAGTGCCGGGCTGAAGGCGGTCAGGCTGCAAGCACTGGCGGCGGCCAGTGCCAGATGGCGCAGGGTGCTGTCGAAGGAAGTCATGGTTTCTCCTGGAATGGGCGCGCCGGCGCGGGCGCTGGTGGTTGTCACGAGGTCGTCATCTCGCAAGAGAATAGCGGCAATCCTTCAGGCCAAGCAGGACCCTACCCCCAAAGGCATAGCACAAATCAAGGCCAGCTGACGCTGCAGCAAGGCTCTATCACTTTAGGGGTAGACACCGGACGCGGGCCCGCTTTTGGTGCCGGTGAGTCCGGTGTTTTGTCTTATTCTCACACTCACTGTTCCGCTGCCCGTGCCTGATGCACGTGGTGCCGGGCCCTGCTACCTAGCCCTGTTGCCTAGCCCTGTTACCGAGCCCTCCCCAGACCATGCGCCAAATCCGTAAACCCTACCTGTTGTTCTTGGGCGATGTCGACCTCAAGTCAGACGCCAAGACAGCTTTTGGCCTGCGCGACTGGTGCCGCAGCGATGTCATGGGGGAGTGGTCTCTGCCGGCGGCCACGGTTTCGCTGGATCTGCCGCGCCACAGCCCGTCGCAAGCCGCTGCCTTGGGTGCTGGCTCCATCGTCGTTGGGGTGGCCGCCGTGGGCGGGGTCTTGCCCGCCCACTGGCTGCCCGAGCTCGAAGCTGCACTGGACGCTGGCATGGACGTGGTCAGTGGCCTGCATTCCCGGCTGACGTCATTTCCCACCCTGGTGCAGGCAGCGCAGCGGGGTGGTGGCCGGCTGCACGATGTGCGGCATTCCGACCAGGTGTTTGCCGCCGGTACGGGGCGCAAGCGCAGCGGTCAACGGGTGCTGACGGTCGGTACGGACTGCGCGTTGGGCAAGAAATACACGGCGCTGGCCCTGACCCGGGCTCTCACGGCGCGTGGCGTGCCGGCCACCTTCCGGGCAACTGGCCAGACCGGCATCATGATTGCTGGGGCTGGTGTCGCCGTGGACGCGGTGATCGCCGATTTCATCGCTGGGGCGGCGGAGGCCCTGTCGCCCGACAACGCCGCCAACCACTGGGACGTGATCGAAGGCCAGGGGGCGCTTTTTCACCCGGCTTATGCTGGGGTGACGCTGGGCCTGGTGCATGGCTCCCAACCCGATGCCTTGGTGCTCTGCCACGACCCGTCCCGCGACACCGTGGAGGGCTACCCCGACTGTCCTATTCCTGATCTCCAGCACGCGATCGACCGATACCTGGAGGCGGCCCGCCTGACCAACCGGCGGGTGCGTTGCGTGGGGGTGAGCATCAACTCGTCCTCCCTCACCGATGCACAGTGGCTAGCCTACGCCGCGAGTGTCGGACTCAAGCTGGGCCTGCCAGTGGTGGACCCGATGCGCGGCGGTGTCGAGGCGCTGGCCGCCGCCCTGCTGACCCAATGATCAGCTGTCGCACCAGCATCGAACATTGGGCCATGACCGAGCCCTTCGAGATAGCCCGTGAGGTCATCACCGACCTGCCGGTGTTGATGCTGGGCCTGGGCGACGGTCAGGGGCATGTCGGTCGTGCCGAGGCAGCCGGGGTTGACTACGACGGCGAGACACCGCACAGCATGGCCGGACAAATTGCCGGTGTGCTGGACCAGCTGTCTGACGACATCAGTGGCGCCGACCTGATGCGCCTGCTGCCAGCGGGTGGCGCTCGCAACGCGTTGGACTGTGCCCTGTGGGACTTGCGCGCCAAGCAGACGGGCGTGCCGGCCTGGCGCCAGGCTGGTCTTGCCGGGCTGAAGCCGGTCATCACGGCCTACACCATCGGGCTGGGCGACGAGGCCACCACCCGGCGCAAGTTGCGGGCCGCCCGCCAGTACCCGCTGCTCAAGCTCAAGGCCGATGCTCAGCGCCATGTCGACATCGTCCGAATGGCGCGCGAGGAGCATCCGCAGGCGCGGCTCATGGTCGATGCGAACCAGGCCTGGTCGCGTGCACTGCTGCTGGCGCTGCTGCCCGAGCTGGCAGCACTGGGTGTCGAACTGGTGGAGCAACCCCTGCCGCGCGGCCAGGACGCCGAGCTTGACGGTCTGGTCTCCCCGATTCCGCTAGCAGCCGACGAATCCTGCACCGACAGCAGCTCTCTGGCGCACCTGGCCGGCCGTTACCAGTACATCACGATCAAACTCGACAAATGCGGCGGCCTGACCGAAGCCCTGGCCATGGCCGAAGCCGCCGAGCAACGCGGCCTGGGGCTCATGGTGGGCAATATGTGTGGCACCTCGCTGGCCATGGCGCCGGCCTTCCTGCTGGCGCAACGCTGCGCGTATGTGGACCTGGATGGCCCGCTCTTGCAGCAACTCGACCGGGCGACGCCGATGCACTTTCACGACGGCCTGATCGAGCCGCCAAGCGCCGCCCTCTGGGGTTGAGCGATACAGTGGCGTCTGGCCACCGTGCGCTGACCGTGAACTGCCGCAAAATCGCGGCATGCAATTAATCCGTTCCCCCCTCCAAGCGCAAATTGTTCAATGGCTGGTGCAGCCCGGCGACCTGGTGCAGGCCGATGCGCTGCTGGTGGTGCTGGAAGCCATGAAGATGGAGCACGAACTGCGCGCGCCCTGCGCCGGCCGGGTCAGCGCGCTCCAGCGCGAAAAGGGTGAATTGGTGGCTGAAGGCGAATTGCTATTGAATATAGAGCAAACTATTCAATCAGGACAAGGGCTAGAGGCCAAAAACGTTCAAAGTTTTTTAGGCAGATCCCTCAGTCTTTCCACGCCTGGTCCGGCTGCCCCGTCTGCCTTGAGGCCCGATCTGCTGCGCCTTCAGCAGCGCCAGGCACTGACGCTGGACGCCAGCCGGCCCGAGGCCATGGCCAAGCGCCACGCGCTGGGCCTGCGCAGCGCCCGCGAGAACATTGCCGACCTGTGTGACCCGGGCAGCTTTGTTGAGTACGGCGCGCTGGCGGTGGCCGCCCAGCGCAGCCGGCGCAGCGAGGACGACCTGCAGCGCAACACGCCGGCTGACGGTATGGTGACCGGTATCGGCAGCATCAACCAGGCGCAATTTGGCCCTGATGCCGCCCGCGCCGTTGTGATGGCCTATGACGCCACCGTCTTGGCCGGCACCCAGGGCATGCGCAACCACCAAAAAACCGACCGCCTGCTGGGCCTAGCGCTGCAGCAGCAGCTGCCTGTGGTGCTGTTTGCCGAAGGGGGCGGCGGCCGCCCGGGCGATGTTGATATGCCCATCGTGGCCGGTCTGCATGTGGCCACCTTTGCCAGCTTTGCCCGCCTGAACGGCCGGGTGCCGGTGGTGGCCATCGTGGCCGGTCGCTGCTTTGCCGGCAATGCCGCGCTGGCCGGCTGCGCCGACGTGATCATCGCCACCCGGGACAGCAACCTCGGCATGGGCGGCCCGGCCATGGTCGAGGGTGGTGGCCTGGGTGTGTTCCGCCCCGAGCAGATCGGCCCGAGCGCGGTGCAGCACACCAACGGCGTGATCGATGTGTTGGTGGATGACGAGGCGGCGGCCGTGGCGGCGGCCCGGCACTACCTGTCGTTCTTTCAGGGTCGCTTGACCGCAGATGCAGACGCAGACGCCGCGACGGCGCCGGACCCGCTGGCGCTGCGCGCCCTGGTGCCGGAGAACCGGCTGCGGGTGTATGACACCCGCGCCGCGATCCACGGCATCGCCGATGCCGGCAGCGTGCTGATGTTGCGCGAAGGTTTTGGCGCCGGCATCCACACCGCGCTGGCGCGCATCGGCGGGCGGCCGCTGGGCATTCTGGCCAACAACCCGCTGCACCTGGGTGGCGCCATTGATGCCGCTGCCGCCGACAAGGCCGCGCGCTTCATGCAACTGTGCAACGCGCACGGCCTGCCGCTGTTGAGCCTGGTGGACACGCCCGGTTTCATGGTCGGGCCCGAGACCGAGGCGCAGGCGCAGGTGCGCCATGTCAGCCGCTTATTTATTGCCGCCGCCCATCTCCGCGTGCCGTTTTTCAGCGTGGTGCTGCGCAAGGGCTACGGCCTGGGTGCCATGGCCATGTGCGCCGGCGGCTTCCATGCGCCCGATTTCACCGTGGCCTGGCCCACCGGCGAGTTCGGCGCCATGGGGCTGGAGGGCGCGGTACGCTTAGGCTACCGTAAGGAGCTCGAAGCCCAGCCGGACGCCACCGCACGCGAGGCCCTGTTTGAGCAACTGTTGGCGCAGGAATACGCCAAAGGCAGCGCCCTGAACATGGCCGCCACGCTGGAGATCGACGCCGTGATCGACCCGGCCGACACGCGGGACTGGGTGCAAAAGGGCTTGCAGGGTCAGCCCGCTGCCCATCCGCGCGGCGTCCTGATGGTGGATGCTTGGTAGGGAGAACTGCAATGGTGGGCTTGCGGGTACAGCGTGAAATCTGGAATTTTGTGATCCTGTTGCTGTTGACTTTGTCGGCGTCTGCACTGTTCGCTGTGGTTTTTTACCCGGAGCATGGTTGGCTGACCGCGACCTTCATTGGTGTCGCCAGCGGCCTGACCATCGGCACCCCGGTGATCCTGTGGTTCCTGAGCCTGCAAAGCGCCTTGGGCCGACGCCTGCGACGCTTGCCGCTGGCGGCTAACTTCGCGATAAGCAGCACCGTTATTGCGTCACTGCTTTGCGCAGGCCACTACCTGGCCTATCGCTTTTTCTGGCCGGTCAACCCTCAAGGGTTTCTGGGTGCGACGATGGTGTCGGAGTCGATGCTCTTCTCTATTCTGATGAGCTGCGCCATCAGCTATTCTTTGGAATTACGCCGACTGATTGGCCCTGGTGTGTTCGGCGCCTTTTTGTTCGGGCGCTACCGTTACCCGCGCACCGAGCAGCGCCTGCTGCTCTTGCTGGACTTGGTCGGCTCTACGGCACTGGCTGAACGTATTGGCGCCGAGCGGTTTTTGGGTTTTATCGACCGCTGGATTCACGACCTGACCGACCCACTGATGGCTGCGGAGGGTCAGATCTACCGCTACATTGGCGACGAGATCATCCTGACCTGGCCCTATTCGCCGCATGCAGCCGAACGGGCGCTGGTGCTGGTACAGGCGCTCACCGCCCGTCTGGCCGCGAATGCCGAAACCTACCGCCGGCAGTTTGGTGAGGCGCCTTTGATGCGGGTGGCGATGCACGCCGGCCCAGTGGTCACCGGCGAGGTCGGCGACATCAAGCGCGAAATCACCTACCTGGGTGACACTGTCAATACCGCCGCCCGCATTGCCGGCGAGTGCCGCCAATATCAGGCGTTGGTGTTGGCCTCAGCTGCCAGCCTGAGTGGTGCGGCGTTGCCAGTCGGCCTGTGCCGGATCGATCTGGGGCCGGTAAAGCTGCGTGGCCGCAGCGAGCCGGTTGCTCTGGCGCTGGTGCGGTATCCATAAGGCACCGCCCTGACACGACGGCTGATTTGCGTCAATAATCAACCCATGACGATCTCACTGGCCAGTCGCACTCCTGGCGCTTGCCTGCCAAACCTTTATTTCTGACCGACATGTCCGATCCTGCCGCCTACACCCCCCCGACCATCTGGCAATGGCAAAAACCCAACGGTGGGCGTTTTGCTCACATCAACCGCCCGGTGGCGGGTGCCACCCACGAGCAGGCGCTGCCGGTTGGCCGCCATCCGCTGCAGCTGTATTCGTTGGGAACGCCCAATGGCGTCAAGGTGACGGTACTGCTGGAGGAACTGCTGGCGCTGGGCCACAGCGGCGCCGAGTACGACGCCTGGCTGATCCGCATTCACGAGGGGCACCAGTTCGGCAGCGGTTTCGTCGCGGCCAATCCGAATTCCAAGATCCCGGCCCTGATGGACCACAGCGCTGCCACGCCGCGACGGGTGTTCGAGTCTGGTGCCATCCTGCTTTATCTGGCCGAAAAGTTTGACGCTCTTTTGTCTCGCGATCCTGACGTGCGCGCTGAAACTCTGAACTGGCTGTTCTGGCAGATGGGCACGGCGCCCCTGCTGGGCGGCGGCTTTGGCCATTTTTACGCCTATGCGCCGACCCGCATCGAGTACGCCATCGACCGTTTCACCATGGAGACCAAACGCCAGATGGACGTGCTGGACCAACACCTGGCCGAGCATGAGTTCATGGCTGGCGCAGAGTACTCCATCGCCGACATGGCCATTTGGCCCTGGTACGGTGCCCTGGCCAAGGGGCTGCTGTACGAGGCGGGTGAATTTTTGCAGGTGCAGAGCTACCAGCACGTGAACCGCTGGGCCGAGCAGATTCTGGCCCGCCCGGCCGTGCGCCGTGGCCGCATGGTTAACCGGGTAATGGGGGACCCGGCCAGCCAGTTGCATGAGCGCCATGAAGCCAGTGACTTTGACACCCGCACCCAGGACAAGCTGGCTGCCGCCAAAGCCTGAGCGGTTTTCTGACTACGCCTGCGCCAGTATTTCGGCCAACGCTTGTAAGCCGATGGCTTGCGCACCATGGCGCAGGGGGATGCGCTCCAGCCCCGGGTAGACCAAGTAGCGATGGGTAATCTTCAGGTCGTCGCAGGCCACGGAAAAACCTTTGTCGGGGCTGGGTGCCATAGAGCGCTTTACCTCAATGGCGATCTCAGGTTTGCCGCCCTTTTCTAGCACCAAATCAATTTCTGCCCCGACATGGGTTCGGTAAAAGTAGGGCACATGGCGCTTTCCTGCGGCCTGGATCAGGTTGTCGATGCAATGGCCCACGAAGCTGTGGCCACAGACAGGATGGCCTAGCAAATCATTCACGGTTTCCAGTTCCAGCAAGCCGTGCAGCAGGCCGCTGTCGCGCACGTACACCTTGGGCGACTTGACCAGCCGTTTGCCCAGGTTGCCGCCCCAAGGGCGCAGGCGCCGCACCAATTGCAGATCTACCAGCAGGTCGATATAGCGGTCTATGGTGGGGTTGGCTACGCCCAACGCGCTGGCGATGCGTGCCTGGTTGAGCACGCTGCCTTGGTTGTGCGCTAGCATGGTCCACAGGCGGCCAATCGTTTCTGCTGGCAAACGGGGCGCGAACATGGGCACGTCACGCTCCAGGTAGCTGCGAATGAAGTCACGCCGCCAGTTCAGGCTTCGGGTGTCGTCAGCCGCCAGCAGGCTGTCAGGAAAGCCACCACGCAGCCACAGTGTGCTGTCGGCAATACCTGCCGCAGCGGCCTCGCCGATGCTCAAGGGTGCCAGGTCGATATAGGCCACGCGTCCAGCCAGGGTTTCGCTGCTTTGGCGCATCAGGTCAAGTGCTGCAGAGCCCAGCAGCAAAAACTGGCCGCTCCGAATCCCCGCTTGCCGGTTGTCGTCGATGATGCCGCGCAAAATTTCAAACACGCCAGGCGCACGGTGGATTTCGTCCAGTATCACGAGCTTGCCCTGCTGGGCACGCAAGTAGGTGTCGGCATCGTCCAGGCGCAGGCGGTCGGCAGGGCGCTCCAAGTCCAAATACACCGCACCGCCGGGCCAGTCCTTGGCAAGGGTTCGGGCTAAGGTGGTTTTGCCCACTTGGCGCGGCCCCAGCAGCACTACAGCAGGAACTTGCAGCAGTGTTTGTCGGAGCGTAGATTCGAATTGTCGGTTTATCATCATTGAAATAATAACTTATATCGTTAACATTTCAATGTTAAAAAACCGGCGGCTTGTCTGCTAAACACGCGCAGTGCTCAGGCGCGGCGTGGCCGGGCTCCCCAGGGCCGGGCAACACTGGCGTAGTGCCAAAGCTCCGAGATTGCGCTTGCTCGGGCTGCAGCGCCGACGTCATGCGGCAAAATGAGCTCATGAGCACTGAATTTGATTACATCATCGTCGGCGCCGGTACCGCCGGCTGCCTGCTGGCCAATCGCCTGTCGGCCGACGCCAGCAAGCGGGTCCTGCTGATCGAGGCCGGTCGCCGCGACGACTACCACTGGATCCACATTCCGGTCGGTTACCTGTACTGCATCGGTAACCCGCGCACCGACTGGCTCTACCAGACCGAGGCCCAGCCTGGGCTGAACGGCCGCGCCCTGCGTTACCCGCGCGGCAAGACGCTGGGCGGCTGCAGCAGCATCAACGGCATGATTTACATGCGCGGCCAGTCGCGCGATTACGACCAATGGGCCGCGCACACGGGTGACGCCACTTGGGGCTGGGACCAATCCCTGCCGTACTTCAAACTGCACGAAGACCACTACGCTGGCGCTACGCCGTCGCATGGCGCGCGCGGCACGACTCCCGAGCTGATGCAAGACGAAAGCACGCCCTACCGCAAGCTGTTGCGTGGCCGCAAGGCCGGTGGCGAGTGGCGAATTGAGCAGCCGCGCGTGCGATGGGACATTCTGGATGCCTTTTCCCAGGCGGCGCAGCAGGCTGGCGTGCCCGCCACCACCGACTTCAACCGTGGCGATAACGAGGGCGTCTCTTACTTTGAGGTCAACCAGAAGTCGGGCTGGCGCTGGAACACCGCCAAGGCTTTTTTGCGCCCCACCTGTTACGCCCGGTCCAATTTTGAGATGTGGACTTCGGCCCAGGTGGCTTCGCTGGTGCTGGAAACGCTGCCCGATGGCCGCCTGCGCTGCACTGGCGTGACCGTCCACGGTGGCGACCAGGTCGTCACCGCCACGGCTCGGGCCGAGGTGATTCTGAGTGCCGGCAGTATTGGTTCACCGCAACTGCTGCAGCTGTCGGGCATTGGCCCCGGGGCCTTGCTGCAGCAGCACGGTATTGCGGTGCGACACGACGCACCGGGCGTGGGTGCCAACCTGCAAGACCACCTGCAGATTCGCTCCGTGTTCACGGTCAGTGGCGTCAAAACCCTCAACACCCAGGCCAACTCCCTTTGGGGTAAGGCCATGATCGGGCTGGAATACGCGCTCAAACGCACCGGCCCGATGAGCATGGCGCCGTCGCAGCTCGGCGCCTTCACCCGCAGCGACCCGGCCCAGCCCTGGCCCAACATCCAGTACCACGTGCAACCGCTGAGCCTGGACGCTTTTGGCGAGCCGCTGCACCGCTTCAATGCCTTCACCGCCAGCGTCTGCAATCTCAACCCCACCAGCCGCGGCACGGTGCAGATCAAAAGCCCGCGCTTTGATGTGGCGCCGCTGATCTCGCCCAATTACCTCAGTACCGACGCTGACCGCCAGGTGGCGGCCGATTCATTGCGGGTGACGCGCCGCATCGTGGCCCAGCCGGCGCTGGCGCGCTTTGCGCCGCAAGAGTTCAAGCCCGGCATCCAGTTCCAGAGCGACGCCGACCTCGCGCGCCTGGCCGGTGATATTGCCACCACCATCTTCCACCCAGTGGGTACCACCAAGATGGGGCAGGACGATGACCCGATGGCGGTGGTGGATGCGCGGCTTCGGGTGCGCGGCCCTGGCGGGCTGGTGGCCGGCCTGCGCGTGGTGGACGCCGGCGTGATGCCGGTGATCACCAGCGGCAATACCAATTCGCCCACTCTGATGGTGGCCGAGAAGGCGTCCCAGTGGATCTTTGAAGACGCCGCCCGGTCGCGTGCAGGGTAAATCCCCAGAGGGTAAATCCTGATGTTGCCGGCGAGCCATTGACTTAGAGTCAGGCTAACTCACCAGCGGCCGCAAGGCCCACCAAAGGCGAGAGGCCCGGGAGACATGCCGGCCGGCACTCACCCAGTGCACCGCGGCACCACAGCCAACGCGCTCAGAAAAACACCGGCGACCCCGGTGTTTTTTTGTTTTTGCGCCCATAACGCCACCGGCCTGAGGGCTGATTGACAGGGCGCATACAGTACCCCCTTGAACAGTGGGACAATATCGGTTATGACAAGCAGTTCTTCGAGATACCGGGAATCCAAAGAGCAGAGCGCCGAAATCATGCGGCAGGTTGTGGCCGTGATGGGACAGCACGATGCCGCGTTCAACCCGATGAATTTTGCAGTCTGGTACGAGCATTTGGCCGGCATCAACAGCCGATTGACGCAAGCGCTGGTGCTGGCGCAGCAAACTGAACCCCATTTGTCGGACGCCACCTTGGCCCGACTGCACCAGGACTGTGTGGCTGAGCCAGATGCCCAGTCCATGCAGAACGTCAGCCAGCAGTTGCAGAGGGTGATGACGGGCGTCTGGGGCAGCGCCTCGCGGGCTGGTGAACAAGCTGGCGCCTATGAGGGTCAGTTGAACGAACTGGCCCAGGAGTTCAAGAGCGATACCCCTCTGTCGGTGCAACCACTGATCACCCGCATTCTGGATGAAACCACTCAAATGGGCCAGACTGCGCGGGAGTTGTCCAGCGAGGTGACGCTCTGCCGATTGGAAATTGACCGCCTGTCCCACGAGCTGACGCGGGCGCTCGATGAAGCTCTGATTGACCCGCTCACAGGCATTCTGAACCGCAAAGGCTTTGACCAAAGCCTGGCCGCCATGGTGGGGATCTCGCCCAAGAACGGTACCTCACACTGCATGATCCTGTTTGATATTGACCTGTTCAAGAAGGTCAACGACCTGTATGGCCATGTGATGGGCGACAGGGTGATTCAGGCCGTGGGCGACACACTCAAGGCCTGTGCGGCCCACCAGGCGTCCCATTCTGTGGCCCGGTATGGGGGCGAAGAGTTTGTCATTCTGTTGCCCGATTGCACGCTCGAGTTGGCCAACCAGGTTGCAGAAACGGTTCGGCAACGCACCAAATCCATCAAAATCCGCGATCGTCGCTCAAACAGCATCGCGGTATCGATCACCATCTCTGGCGGCGTGGCCGCCCTCAGGCCGGGCGACCAGGCAAAGGCCCTGATCGAGCGGGCCGACCGGGCGCTTTACCAGTCTAAATTGGCCGGACGCGACCGTATCACGGCTTGTTAGCGTTCGGCACTGTCCCTGCAGCGGGCCAGGCCAGGTCGCTCGCGCTCCGGGCCTTACCCAAGGGAGCCGTTGCTTGCGCCTTTTGCACGGCCGCAATGTCTTCCACGCTGGGGTAACGGCCCGTCAACCAGTAATCGAACACGCGGCGGGCAATTGGCGCAGCGTTCTGGGAGCCAAAACCAGCGTTTTCCACGATCAGGGCCAGCGCGATCGTCGGCGCCTCGGCTGGCGCAAACGCCATGTACAAGGCGTGGTCACGCAGTCGCTCATCGATGCGAGAGGCGACGTATTTTTCGCCCTGCTTGATCTGGAACACCTGGGCTGTGCCCGTCTTGCCGGCACTGGTGTAGCCAGCGCCGACAAAGCTGGACGCCGCGGTGCCCTCAATGTTGACGCCCACCAGCGCATCCCGGATGACGGCAATGTTTTCGGGCTTGGCCACCGCTTGCCCAACGGCCTCTTGCTGGGTTGTCCGTGGGCTGCGCGTCAGTACATCGACGACCTGGCGCACCAGGTGCGGCTTCATCTTGACGCCGTTGTTGGCCAGTGTGGCGGTGGCAGACGCCAACTGCAACATGGTGAAGTTGTTATAGCCCTGGCCAATGCCCAGAGAGATGGTCTCACCGGCGTACCACTTCTGCTGGTCGGCGCGCTTGTAGGCGCGCCGCTTCCAGTCGGTTGAGGGCAGCAGGCCACGCACTTCGCCCAAAATGTCGATGCCGGTCAGTTCGCCAAAACCAAAACGCTGCATCTGGTCGTGGATGTTGTCGACCCCCATGTCGTTGGCCAGGACGTAGTAATAGGTATCACACGACTGAACGATCGAGTGGTACATGTTGACCATGCCGTGGCCGCCTTCCTTGTCGTCGCGGAAGCGGTGGCCGCCGAACATGAAAAACCCCGGGTCGGCAATCGACTGCTCGGGTCGGCGCGCGCCGGTCTCCAAGGCGGCCAGGGCCATGAAGGGCTTGTAGGTGGAGCCGGGCGGGTAGGTACCGCGCAGTGCTCGGTTGAGCAGCGGTTTGTCGGGTGATTCGTTCAGGGCTTGCCAGCTCTCGCTGTCAATGCCTTCCACAAACAGGTTAGGGTCGAAGGTGGGTTTGCTGACAAAAGCCAGGATCTCCCCGGTTTTGGGGTCCATCGCCACCAGAGCGCCCCGGCGCGGCCCATACAGTTCTTCCACCAGTTGTTGCAGCTTGATGTCAATCGACAGCTGCACCGTGTTGCCGGGCGTGGCCGGTTGGCTGGCGAGTTTTCGTGTGGCGCGACCGCCAGCTGAGGTTTCGACCGAATCAACCCCGGTGACGCCATGCAACTCGGCCTCGAAACTCTGCTCGATGCCGAGTTTGCCGATGTATTCTGTGCCGCGGTAGTTGGCTGACTCGTCCGACTCCTCAAGTTTCTCTTTCTCGGCGGTATTGATCCGCCCGATGTAGCCGATCACATGGCTGGCGAGTTCGCCATAGGGGTAATTGCGGAACAGCCGGGCCTTGATGTCGACCCCGGCAAATCGGTAGCGCTGCGCCGCAAAGCGGGCCACCTCTTCATCACTCAGCCGGGTGCGCAGGGGCAATGACTCAAAGCTTTTGGATTCCTCCATCAGCTTGCGAAACCGGCGGCGGTCGCGCGCTGTGATGTCCACCACCTGGGCCAACTGGTCAATGGTCTGCTCCAGGTTGCTGACCTTGGAGGGTGTCACTTCCAACGTGTAGGCTGAGTAGTTGGTCGCCAGCACAATGCCTTCGCGGTCCAGGATCAGGCCGCGGTTGGGCACCACTGGAATGACGGCGGTGCGGTTGTTCTCGGCCTGTTCCAGCAGGTCCTCATGCCGGACGACCTGTAAATAGGCCAGCCGCAGGGTCAGCACAGCCAAGCAAGCCAGCACAGCCAGTGTGGCGACCAGCACCCGGTCGCGAAAGCGACTCAGGTCAGCCTCGACGTTGCGCAGCTCAGTCACGGTGGTGGGCGTCTTGGCCTGGCAGGCTAGAGCGGCCGGTGTGCGTCAGGGTCAGGGGCCCGGCGTTGCGGCAGCAACAGCAGCAGGCTGACCAGTGGCCACAGCAGTGCCTCCAGCAGCGGCGCCAGCAGGATCGCCAGCCCTGGAAAGGTACCGCCCGCCGTCAAGCGCACGCTCAGCTCCAGGGCATGCGCCAGCAAGAACAGCGGCAGGATCTGCAGGGCTTGAGAAGGCACGGTGAACCAGGGCAGCCGCCGCTGCAGCGCAATGGCCAGAAAGCCCATGGCGGTGTAGGCCAACGCGTGCTGGCCCAGCATCGAGCCCTGGTGCACATCCAGCAGCAGGCCAAACAGGAAGGCTGAGCCCATGCCCACCCGGTGCGGCTGGTGCACGATCCAGAACACCACCACCAGGGCCAGCACATCTGGCACCCAGGCGGCCCGGCCCCAAAGGCCCATATTGAGCAATATATTCAGGCTGAGGGCGGCCGTCAGCGTGCCCCAAATGAACAGGGGTTGGGCAGGCAGCAGCAGCTGTTGGCCAGGGCGCATGATCATTTGCGTGCCCCTTTTCTGGGTGGCACTGACCCGGTGCGGGCGTCGTCTGGCGGCGGGGCCGGCACGGCCATGGGTGCCAGCACCATCACATGCTCTACCCCGCTCACCAGGGCCAGCGGCTGGCAGCTGATGCGGGCAAAAGCGGTATCCACGCGGCGCTCTACCTTCTCCACCCGGGCCACTTGCAGCCCGGCCGGGTAGACGCCGTCGACACCACTGGTGCTCAGCAGGTCGCCGACCTGGACGTCGGCATTGGCGGCCATGAAGCGCAGCTCCAGCGCGCCGCCACGGGAGGCGGGGTCACCAAAAGCCAGGCCACGTGCACCGGTACGGGTGTTGAGCACCGAGATGGCCTGGTCCCGGTCGGTCACCAGGGTTACCTCGCTCACCAAGGGATAGACCCGGGTGACTTGCCCCAGCACGCCGGTTTCGTCCAGCACGGGCGAGCCGGTGGCCACCCCATGGACCATCCCGCGGTCGATGATCACCTTGCGGGTGTACGGATCTGCGGCGTCGTACAGCACCTGGGCAGCCTGAGCGGGTGTGGTTAGCCGCTCGCGCAGCCCCAGCATTTGGCGCAAGCGGCCGTTCTCAATGCTGAGTTGCTCCACTTGCCCAGCTCGCTGTGACTGCAGGTTGAGTTTCTTCTCGGCTGCTGTCAAGGCGGCCTGGGCGGTTTGGAGCGATTCAAAATAGTCGTGGCCGCCCTGGGCCCAAGCCACGGGCCGCATGGCCAGCCATTGAATCGGGTACAGCACGGTGGCGATGGTGGCCCGCAAAGGCCGCACGACCTGATAGCGTGTGTCAGCCACCATCAAGACGATGGCCAGCAGACTGAAAAACGCCAGCCGGGTCAGGGCCGAGGGCCCTTGCCTGAAAAAAGGAGGTGGCGTTCTGTTCAGCGTACCGAGGGGCATCGCCGCAACCGCCTGCTATTCGCTGGTGAAGATTGAGCCCAGGCGATCCATCCGCTCCAGCGCAATGCCGCAGCCGCGCACCACGCAGGTCAACGGGTCTTCCGCCACCAGCACCGGCAGGCCGGTTTCTTCGGCCAGCAGGCGATCCAGGTCACGCAGCAGGGCACCACCGCCAGTCAGCATCATGCCGCGGTCGGCGATGTCGGCGCCGAGCTCGGGCGGAGTTTGCTCCAGCGCGTTCTTGACGGCCGAGACAATGTTGTTCAGCGGGTCAGTCAGTGCTTCCAGGATTTCATTGGATGAAATCGTGAAGCTGCGTGGCACGCCTTCGGACAGGTTGCGGCCCCGCACCTCCATCTCGCGCACCTCGCTGCCGGGAAAGGCTGAGCCAATTTTTTTCTTGATCGCCTCGGCGGTGGGCTCGCCGATCAGCATGCCGTAGTTGCGCCGGATGTAATTGATGATGGATTCGTCGAACTTGTCGCCACCCACCCGCACGCTGCCCTTGTAGACCATGCCGCCAAGCGAGATCACGCCGACTTCGGTGGTGCCGCCGCCGATGTCCACCACCATGGAGCCGCTGGCTTCTGACACCGGCAGACCGGCGCCAATGGCCGCAGCCATCGGTTCCTCGATCAGGTAGACATCGCTGGCGCCTGCGCCCAGGGCCGACTCACGGATGGCGCGGCGCTCGACCTGGGTTGAGCCGCAGGGCACGCAAATGATGATGCGCGGGCTGGGTCGAAACATGCTGCGCGGGTGAACCATCTTGATGAACTGCTTGAGCATCTGCTCGGTTACGGTGAAGTCGGCGATCACGCCGTCTTTCATCGGGCGGATGGCTTCGATGTTGC
>JBBAPO010000002.1:0-207124 GCA_040400795.1 Rhodoferax sp. | reverse complement strand
AACTTTTTTGTGGCGGGCGCGAGCCGTTACACCACGTTTGACGCGAGGCATGTGAGTACTCCTTGTTCGTCGTTAATCAAATACCACGGCCGGGCAACATCTGCGCCATGTGACCCATATTGGTCTCATGCACAGCGGTCGTACCGCGCAACTGGCGTTTATTTTTGGTGGTCTTCTTGGTCAAAATGTGACGTTTGAAGGCGTGACCGCGTTTGACGGTACCACCAGGACGGACGCGGAAGCGTTTCTTCGCCGCGCTTTTGGTCTTCATTTTGGGCATTTTCATGCTCCTTTTTCATTGTGCTCGTGAGGCGTCTGCAAACAATTTACAGCCTTGTTGGCCCCGAGCCACTTTTGGGGGTGACGCCCTGAAGCGCCTCACCCCTGTCACAGTCACCGGGCCGATTGCACCCGATGTCTGTAAACCCCTAAGACGCCGCCACTGGGGCCGCGTCTGCCACGGCTTTCGCCGCTGATTTCTTCTTGCCAGGCGCGATCATCATGATCATCTGCCGCCCCTCAAGCTTGGGAAATTGTTCGATCAAAATGGTGTCACCCAGTTCGCTACGAATACGATTCAGCAAGGCCATGCCGATCTCCTGGTGCGTGATTTCACGACCACGAAAACGCAAGGTAATTTTGCATTTGTCACCTTCTGCCAAGAAACGCTTGATGTTGCGCATCTTGATGTTGTAGTCGCCATCGTCAGTGCCAGGCCGGAACTTGATTTCCTTGATTTCAATAACCGTCTGTTTTGCCTTCGCCTCTGCCGCCTTCTTTTGCTCTTGGTATTTGAACTTGCCGTAGTCCATCAACCGGCAAACCGGCGGGATGGCTGTCGCTGCAATTTCGACCAAATCCACATCTAGGTCACCGGCCATTCGCAGTGCCTCCATCAGGCTCACGACCCCTAGGGGTTCGTTTTCAATGCCAGAGAGGCGGACTTCCGGGGCCATGATTTCCCGGTTGAGGCGGTGTTTGCGTTCTTCGCGGTGACGACGGTCACGAAATTCAGTAGCGATGGCTCAATCCTTTATCAATTCGGCCACAAGCTCGGTGGCCCCAGCCGCACACACTACGCGGACAAGCCGACAAAAAGCTGGAGATCAGCTCAGACGACCGACTTGTTGGCAAGATCACCTGCGATGATTTGCACGAATGCATCGAGGGACATGACACCGAGGTCTTGACCACCCCGGACGCGCACTGCGACGGTACCTGCTGCCTTCTCTTTGTCACCAACGACCAGGATGTAGGGCAGCTTTTGCATAGAATGCTCACGTATTTTATACGTAATCTTTTCGTTGCGAAAATCAGTGATCACCCTAAGCTCTTGATTCGGCAACGAATTTTTCAGTTTTTCGGCAATTTCACGACAATAGTCAATCTGTGCGTCAGTGATATTCAAAACGGCGACCTGCACGGGCGCCAGCCAGGCGGGCAATGCACCAGCACTTTCCTCGATCAAAATCCCGATAAAGCGCTCCAGACTGCCCACAATAGCTCGGTGCAGCATCACCGGACGGTGACGCGCGCCGTCTTCGCCCACGTAGTCCGCGTCGAGCCGCTCGGGCATGGAAAAATCAACCTGCATGGTGCCGCACTGCCACTGCCGCCCAATCGCATCTTTGAGCGTGTATTCGATCTTGGGTCCGTAAAACGCGCCGTCGCCAGGTGATATTTCAAACTCGCAGCCAGAGGCGCGCAGACTCTCCATCAGGGCGTGCTCAGCCTTGTCCCAGATGTCGTCCGAGCCGATACGCTGCACGGGGCGGGTGGCGATTTTGTAGATGATGCGTTTGAAGCCGAAATCGGCGTAGACCTTTTGCAGGAGCGTGGTGTAGGCCACGCACTCGCCCAGGATCTGGTCTTCGGTGCAAAAAATATGGCCGTCGTCCTGGGTAAAGCCGCGCACGCGCATGATGCCGTGCAAGCCACCTGAAGGCTCGTTGCGGTGGCACTGACCGAACTCGCCATAACGCAGCGGCAGGTCTCGGTAACTTTTGATGCCCTGCTTGTAGATCAGAATGTGGCCGGGGCAGTTCATCGGCTTGAGCGCGTACTCACGCTTTTCCGACTCGGTCGTGAACATATTTTCGCGGTATTTTTCCCAATGACCGGTTTTTTCCCACAGGGTCTTGTCGATGATCTGTGGGCCTTTGACCTCGAGGTAGCCGTTGTCGCGGTAGACCCGGCGCATGTACTGCTCCACGCCTTGCCAAAGCGTCCAGCCCTTGGGGTGCCAAAACACCAAACCCGGGGCGTGATCATCAATATGGAAGAGATCAAGCTCACGGCCAAGCTTGCGGTGGTCCCGCTTTTCGGCCTCTTCCAGCATGGTCAGGTGTTGTTGAAGTTCGTCCTTGGTGGCCCAGGCGGTGCCGTAAACACGCTGCAGCATCTCGTTGCGATGGTCGCCGCGCCAGTAGGCTCCGGCCAGCTTCATCAGCTTGAAATGACGCAGCTTGCCGGTACTGGGCACGTGAGGGCCGCGGCACAGGTCTTCAAATTGGCCCTCACGGTATAGGGACACGTCTTCGCCGGCCGGAATGCTGCCGATGATTTCCGCCTTATAGTGCTCGCCCATCTCGCGAAAATAGGCCACCGCCTCGTCACGTGGGAGCACGCGCCGGGTGACGGGCTCATCCTTGGCTGCAAGTTCCACCATCTTCTTTTCAATGGCCTGCAGGTCTTCCGGGGTGAACGGCCGTTTGTAAGAAAAATCATAAAAAAAGCCATGCTCGATCACCGGGCCGATGGTGACCTGTGCATCCGGGAAAAGGGTCTTGACCGCGTAGGCGAGCAGGTGGGCAGTGGAGTGGCGAATCACCTCCAGGCCATCGGCATCCTTGGCGGTGATGATGGCCAGCGCGCTGTCGGTCGCCATCGTGAAACTGGTGTCAACCAGTTTGCCGTCCACCCGACCGGCCAGGGCCGCCTTGGCCAAACCAGCACCGATGGACGCCGCAACCTCGGCCACGGTGACGGGGGCGGGGAACTCGCGTCGCGAGCCGTCGGGGAGCGTGATGTGAATCATGGTGGGTGTGTCAATGAAATGGGAACAAAAAAGCGCGGTACAGTCCGCGCTTTTTACTATTTATTTGATAGCCAACAAGCCATAAGGCGCGCGGGCTACGGCCTTATTTGGCTTTGAATAGGAGCGGTCTAGTTCGCGGTGTCATAACCCGGGCGCCTTTCTGGTTCTTGCAGCGTAGTCATCGCCAAGAGTTTAACCGCAGTCAATCCCTGTAGCCGACGCAAAAAAGCCGGGCGCCTTATCAGGGGCCCGGCCTGTCAGACGCAGGGTCGGATCAGTGGAACTGTTCTTCTTCGGTGGAGCCGGTCAGCGCGGTGACGCTGGACTTGCCCCCCTGAATCACCGTGGTGACCTCGTCAAAGTAGCCGGTACCGACTTCCTGTTGGTGCGACACGAAGGTGTAGCCGCGATCACGTGCCGCGAATTCGGGCTCCTGCACCTTTTCAACATAGGCCGACATGCCGCGCTTGACGTAGTCCTGCGCCAAGTCGAACATGTTGTACCACATGGAGTGGATGCCAGCCAGGGTGATGAACTGGTACTTGTAACCCATGGCGCCCAGTTCGCGCTGAAACTTGGCGATGGTGGCGTCGTGCAGGTTCTTCTTCCAGTTAAAGGATGGCGAACAGTTGTAGGCCAACATTTTTCCAGGGTGCTTGGCGTGCACGGCGTCGGCAAATTTCTTGGCAAACTCGAGGTCGGGCGTGCCGGTTTCACACCAGACCAGGTCGGCGTACTCGGCATAGGCCACGGCGCGCGAAATCGCCTGGTCCATGCCCTTCTTGGTCTTGTAAAAGCCCTCGGCCGTGCGCTCACCGGTCAGGAAAGGCTTGTCGTTGTCGTCATAGTCGCTGGTCAGCAGGTCGGCCGCCTCTGCGTCGGTGCGGGCAATCACAAGGGTGGGTACGCCGCAAACGTCGGCCGCCATACGGGCGGCGATCAACTTCTGGCAGGCCTCTGCCGTTGGCACCAGCACCTTGCCGCCCATATGACCGCACTTCTTGACTGACGCCAGCTGATCTTCCCAATGCACGCCAGCAGCACCAGACTTGATCATGGCCTTCATCAACTCAAACGCGTTGAGCACGCCGCCAAAACCGGCTTCGGCATCGGCCACGATGGGGGCGAAATTGTCGATGTAGCCCTTGTCGCCGGCGTCAATGCCCTTGGAATGCTGGATTTCATCGGCACGGCGGAACGTGTTGTTGATGCGCTCGACAACGATGGGCACAGAGTCCACCGGGTACAGCGACTGATCGGGGTACATCGAGGCGTAGGAGTTGTTGTCGGCAGCCACTTGCCAGCCGGACAGGTAAATCGCCTTGACACCCGCTTTGACCTGCTGCATGGCCTGACCGCCAGTCAGTGCGCCAAGGCAATTGACATAAGGTTCAGTAGCCAGCAGATCCCAGAGTTTTTCTGCACCGCGGCGCGCCAGTGTGTGCTCGATGGGGAATGAACCGCGCAAGCGCACGACATCTGCGGCGCTGTAACCGCGCTTGATGCCCTTCCAGCGTGGGTTGGTGGCCCAGTCTTTCTCAAGTGCCGAGATTTGCTGTTCGCGGCTCAATTGTTCGGTGAAGGTTTGCGGCATGTGATCACTCCTTAGTTAATAAAACGATGGCCCTGACTTGCTCGCAAGTTCAGTGGCGATGGTTTTATTCTAAGTCTTATAGAAGACTAGGATTCGATCTTATGTCTTATAGAAGACATTAATTTTATAGTTTAAAATCAACGGCTTAGGATCTATTTTTCTCAATGTAAAACGTAATTTATCACTATGAGAAATTATGCGGCAATGCAACATGTCGATATTTCAAATTATGAAAAATGATTCCAGGGGTATTTCCACCCTGCCCGCCTCTGACTTCAACAGGCATCAGAAGGCGACGGCGTAGCGCCGCAACTCCCACGGCGAGATAGTTTGACTGTAGTCGTCCCACTCCCGCTGCTTGATGCGGATAAATTCAGCACAAAACGCCTGTCCAACCGCCGAGACTAGGGAATGGTCCGCCGCCAGCGCCTGCAGGGCAGCTTGCAAATCGCGCGGCAGACGCGCCGGCATGGGTTGACCCGCTGCTTGGTGCTGATACAGGTCTACCGTGCAGGCGGGCGGGCAGTCCATGGCCTGCTCAACACCATTCAGGCCGGCTGCCAGCGTGGCGGCGATTGCGGCGTAGACGTTGCACGACGGGTCAGGCAGACGCCATTCCAGTCGCCCATCTACAGTGCGCACCAGACAGGTGCGATTGTTGTCACCGTAGCTTTTCCAGACCGGCGACCAGGTGGTGCCAGAGGCACTGTCACTGCTGGCAAGTCGCTTGTAGCTGTTCACAGTAGATGCGCAAAAAGCACTGAGGCCATCAGCATGGTGCAACAGTCCAGCGACAAAGCGATAGCCATCCTGGCTGAGCAACAGGGGATCCGCGCGATCCGAAAACACGGCTCTACCCGCCTCATCCGTGATGCTGAGATGAAAATGAAGGCCGCTGCCAGGCGCATTTGCAAACGGCTTGGGCATGCAACTGAACACCATGCCATGCTGCTCTGCCACCGCGTGCGCCGTCATCTTGAACAAGATGAAACGATCAGCCGCAGCCAGCGCCTCGTCAAAACGGTAGTTGATTTCGTACTGGCCACAGGCGTCCTCATGGTCCATCTGCTGCAGATCAAAACCCAGCGCCGTAAGACTCTGGCGCATGTCCTCCAGAAAATCTCGGCTGCGATGGATCGCCTTCAAGTCATATGACGGCTTATCGAGTTGGTCGCGAGGGTCGGCCGGTTGCCAACCACCGCTATCGGTTGGCTTGAGCAGAAAAAACTCTGGTTCGATACCGACCCACAGTGTCCAGCCTCGCTGTTTGAGGTGTTGCAACTGGGCCTTGAGCAATTGGCGGGAACAGGTGTCGAGGGCCTGACCGCCAGAAAAACCGTCGCAGACGGCATGGGCTACGCCGGGCATGAAAGGCAGGGGCCGCAAAGACTCGATCTGCACCCGGCCGTAATACTCGCTGCGCGGACCGAAACGGCCTAAGCCGGTTCCCCAAATGCTGGGCCCGGCAAAGCCGGCGCCTGTGTCAACCCACTCTTGCAGCTTGCTTAAGGGCACCAGTTTGCCCTTGGCCACCCCATGCAGGTCGACAAATTGAGCCAGCACACTGTGGATGCCCTGTGCTGACAGCGCCTCCACGGCGGCGTGGATGCTCATAGGCTGGCTCAGCCGCCAATTACGTCGTCAAGAATAACCAGTGCTTCCTCGAAGACCGTGTCTTCGATGGTGAGCGGGAACAGAAAACGCAGCACGTTCCCATAAACCCCACAGGTCAGCAGCAACAGGCCCCTTTTCAGGGCAGCCTGCTGGATTTGTTTGGTGCGGTCAGCATCGGGCGCACCGCTTTGGGCGTCGACAAATTCGCACGCAATCATGGCGCCAAGGCCCCGTACGTCGCCCATGGTCTTGTTGGTCAGTTGCAGATTCTGAAGACGGCTTAGCAGTTGTGCGCCCAACACGTTGGCCCGTTCCGGCAAGCGTTCGTCGCGCATGATGTCCAGCACGGCATGCGAAGCCGCAATAGCGAGCGGGTTTCCAGCGTAGGTACCGCCCAAGCCGCCGGGTGCCGGCGCATCCATGATCGCGGTACGACCAACCACGGCCGACAGCGTGGTGCCGCCTGCCATGCTCTTGGCCATGGTCATGAGGTCGGGCGAAACACCAAAATGCTCCATGGCAAACATCTTCCCGGTCCGGGCAAAGCCGGTCTGCACCTCGTCTGCAATCAGCAGAATGCCGTGCTCGTCGCACAGTTCGCGCAGCCATGCCACCGCTGCCGTCTGGATCACGTTGAATCCGCCCTCACCCTGAACCGGCTCGAACACAATGGCAGCAACTCGGGTAGGCTCGATGTCACTCTTGAACAAGTGGGCCATGGCTCGCTTGGTCTCATCCAAGGACGCGCAATGGCAAGGGAAAGGCAGGTGATAAATTTCGGGCGGAAACGGACCGAAGCCGGCCTTGTAGGGCTGCACCTTGCCAGTCAACGCAACGGCAAACAGGCTGCGTCCATGGAAAGCGCCGCCAAATGCAATCACGCCACTCCGGCCGGTGGCCGAGCGGGCGATCTTGATGGCGTTTTCAATCGCCTCCGCACCGGTCGAAAAGAAAGCTGCCTTTTTGGGTCCGTCGATCGGCGTGATGTCGACAATGCGCTCGGCCAGGGCCACATACTCGGCATAGGGCACCACTTGGTAGCAGGTGTGGGTGAACCGCTGCAATTGCGCCGCGATGGCGGCCTGAATCCTGGGGTGGCAGTGGCCGGTGTTCAAGACCGCGATACCACCTCCGAAATCGATGAAGCGACGGCCCTCGATGTCCCAGAATTCAGCATTTTTGGCGTGATCAATGAAGAAGTCAGCCATCACGGCCACGCCACGCGGCGTGACAGCCAGGCGTCGCTGGTGCCAGTCGGCGTTGGACGGGGTGTTTTGTGGTTTCAGTATGGCGTTCATGTCATGGTCTCCAAGAGGCAGGCTGTAGAAAAAGTACCCCCCAGATAGCCGAAGCGGATCTGGTTGGTACCACGCTCAGTGTAGGCGGCAAAAACAGGCGGCGCCTTGTCGCAATCGACACCGCTTTGCTTAAACCCGCCAAATGTGGCCCTGGCCGCGCGGATCAGCAGCACCGCTTCAGAACGAGACCACCAGCGCCGTGCCGATGGTGGTGTTGCCCTGCTTACGAATAGCGTCGCTGCTGAGGAAGTTATAGCCAGAGGAACGGTCGAAGCGGAGCTCAGTCTTCCACTGGGTGTTGGCGTTGACGGCGTAATTGAAGCCGGCGGTCAAGGCGTAGCGGTTGGCCCCGCGGCTTGGGTCGGCAGCGACACCGGTCTCGTCTAACTCCGGACCAAACACAGTGGTCCCATTGGCATAAGCCGGGTTGTAATACATACCGCCGCCATTGGCCCGGTTATCGATGTAATCGGCACGGGCAATGGCTTGCAGGCGCGGCGTCAACTTGTAGCCAACCAGCGCTGACACACCCCACCAGCGTGCATCGTCACCGGTGCCACTGGTGCCGCCAATCAAGCGACCCAGGCTCAGTTGCCCCTGCAGAGTCAAATCGCCGCGGGTGCGATACGCATCGACTTCCATCAAATCGACATTACCCGGACCGTTATTGGTCCGCACATGCACACCGGAAAAGCCGATGCCGCTGTACTCACTGGCCGCATAGTCTGCCCGGTAGGCAATTCCGGGCAGGCTGCGCGTGGCCACACCATCGACCTGGCCGACCATCCACTTGGCCGCCCAATCGCCGACCTCGTATGACAAACCAGCGCCCATGTAATTGGTCGCCGCCGAGTGGGTGTAGAGCAGGTTGTTGCTAATCAGCGGGTTGGCATTGCCCCAGGACAACTCATAGCCCGAAAAGTCTGGTGTCAGGCCGGCGATGATCTTGGTGCTGCCGGAACCGATGGGCACCGACAGGCTGGCCTCATGGACGATGCCGGCGCTCGAGAACGGAGTCAGGCGAAGGGTCCAGCTGATGCCATCGTCGGGCGCCTTGTTGATTTCAAACATGGCGGCACCAAAACCGCCATTGCCCCGCGCCTTGTCAAAGCCAGTCGCGGCAGAAATTTCATCGTTGGCATAACCGACATCAAGCACACCTTTGAACTTCATGCCCTTGAAGCCGGCCGCGATTGAGTCCTCTTCGGCCAAATCGATTTTTAGTACCAAGCGGTTGAACTCCTGTGGGTCCACCGCTGCAGGCTTTGCGGCCATGGCCTCAATTTTCTCAGACAGCATTTTCAGCTGCGCCTTGAGCACTTCCATCTCTTTTTGCAGCTCAGCGGCCGACTGCGCATGGGCGCTGAAGCAAGGTAGTGCCGCTGCAAGGGCCAGGACAAGAATTTTTTTGTTAAGTTTCATCGGGTACTCCATTTCGGTTAAGTCTCGCTTGAAGGATACAGGTATGGTTGATTTAACGTGCTGCGTCACATGCCACCCGCCTTGTAGGCGTCAGACATCTCCTGCGCACGCCGGCGCTCCCTGCGAGCAATCAGCAGGCTCGCGACCACCACACCAATGCCGACGACCAACACGGTCAGCGTAGCCACAGTGTTGACGCTGGGGCTAAGCCCCAGTCTGGCTCGGCTGAAAATGGTGATGGGCATGGTGGTGGAGCCAGGGCCAGACAGAAAAGCCGACAAAACCACATCATCGAGCGACAAGGTGAAGGTCAGCAACCAGGCCGAGGCAATGGCCTGTGAGATCAATGGCAGCGTCACCAAAAAAAATACCTGCCAGGGCCGGCAGCCCAGGTCTTGCGCAGCCTCCTCAAGGCTTTGGCTCATTTCCTGCAAACGCGACTGTACGACCACGGTGGCGTAGGCCATGCCCAGCAGGGTATGCCCGAGCCAGATGGTCATCATGCCGCGCTCCGGGAAACCCAAGGTACGTTGGACCGACACCAACATGAGCAGCAGCGACAGGCCGATGATGACCTCGGGCATCACCAGCGGCGAGTTCACCATACCGGCAAACAGGGTGCGGCCGGGGAAGCGCTTGAAGCGTGTGAGTGCCAGCGCAGCCAGCGTCCCCAGCACCACCGAGGCGCAGGCAGTGAAGAAAGCAATCTTGAGTGACAACGCAAAACCACTGATGATCTCGGCGTCATTGGCCAGCGCTTCGTACCAGCGCAGCGACCAGCCACCCCAGCTGGTCACCATCGGGCTGGCGTTGAAACTCAGTATGACCAAGGCAAAGATGGGCAGGTAAAGAAAAAAGAAAACCGAGCCCATCCAGCCCAGCGAGATCAAACGGCCGGCGTTGACTTTCATGCCCGCACGCCTCCTGAGTTTTCAGCCTGGTACTTGTTGAAGAAGGCGATGGGGACAATGATCAGCAGCACCATCACCACGGCCACGCTGGCGGCCATAGGCCAGTCGTTGTTGCTAAAGAACTCGTCCCACAGGACCCGACCGATCATCAGGGTCTGCGGTCCCCCCAAGAGTTCGGGGATGACGAACTCGCCAACGCAAGGAATAAATACCAACAGCGCACCAGCAATGATGCCGCTCTTGGACAGGGGCACCGTGACGCGCCAAAAAGCTTGCCAAGGCGTGGCCCCCAGGTCGAGCGCGGCTTCCAGCAGGCGCAGGTCCATCTTGACCAGGTTGGCATACAGCGGCAGGATCATGAAAGGCAGGTAGGTGTATACCATGCCCAGCACCAGCGAAAACGGGGTGTTCATCATCTTGAGCGGCTCGTCCAGCAGGCCAGCCAACATCGCCATGTTATTGAAGACGCCGTTGTCCGCAAGTAGCATCTTCCAGGCATAGACGCGAAGCAAGAACGAAGTCCAAAACGGCAGCATCACCAGCATCAGCAGTGCTGGCCGCTTGTCGGCCGGGCTGCGCGCCATGAAGTAGGCAAACGGATAAGCGATCAACAGGCACAGCACGGTGGTGATGGCAGCAAATTTGATTGAACTCAGGTAGGCCGACAAATACAGTTCGTCTTCGCCAATGAACAGGTAGTTGCCGAGCTTGATCTTGAGCTGCAGCACCCCGTCCGACCAAAGCAACAGGTCTTTGAAGACCACGTTTTCCATCTCGGACACGCTGATCTTCATCACCACCAAAAAAGGCAGCAGGAAAAACACCAGCAAGAAGACCAGGGGCACGCCGATCACGGCCTTGCGACCCCAAGGGCCGGTCAGGCGGTCATACCGGGCCGGAAGTGTCAGAGGCAATGGCATGAACGCCTCATTGGGTCAGCACCACGACATCACTGCCGCACCACCAGACATACACCGGGCTGCCCCAAGTGAGCGGTGCCTGGGTGTGCCGGGCCGAATTGGTGTGCGTCACCTTAACGACCGTGCCGCCGTCAAGCCGTACATGGTAAGTGGTCAGACTGCCGAGGTAGGCCAGGTCTTCGATCACGCCCGGCACCACGTTGAAGCCGATCTGATCTGGCGACTCGCGTTCGTCGTCGCGCGGCGGCGTGAGCTGCACCGTCATTTTCTCAGGGCGCACCGCCACGTGCACCGTCATGCCCAGCGTGCCCGTGATGCCGTGGCTGATGAAATGCCGACACTCGGGGGAGACCACCACCACATGGTCGGGCTCATCCACCTCTATCGTGCCGCGGAATGAGTTGACGCTGCCAATAAAGTCGGCCACGAATCGGCAATTGGGTGTCTCGTAAATTTCAGCAGGTTTGCCGACCTGAAGAATCTTGCCCTCGCTCATGACCCCGATGCGGGTGGCCATGGTCATCGCCTCCTCTTGGTCGTGCGTCACCATGACGCAGGTCACGCCCACCTGTTCGATGATGTCCACCAGTTCAAGCTGGGTCCGCTCACGCAACTTTTTATCCAGCGCACCCAAGGGCTCGTCTAGCAGCAGCAAGCGCGGTCGCTTGGCCAGGCTGCGCGCCAGTGCCACCCGCTGCTGCTGGCCGCCGGAAAGCTGATGCGGCTTGCGTTTGGCGTAGGCCTTGAGTTGCACCAGATCTAGCATGCGCGCCACGCGATCCTCGATCTCGGCCTTGGGCAGGTGGTCGCGCCGCAGGCCAAAGGCCACGTTGTCCCACACACTCAGGTGGGGGAACAGCGCGTAGCTCTGGAACATCATGTTGATCGGCCGCTCATACGGCGCCAACCCGACAATATCCTGCCCCTCCAGAACGATCTGGCCCGAGGTGGGCAACTCAAAGCCGGCCAGCATGCGCAGCAGGGTGGACTTGCCGCATCCCGACGAACCCAGCAGGGCAAAAATCTCGCCTTTCTGGATACTCAAGGACACATCGTCGACGGCAAATACATCGTCATACTGCTTGATGATGCGCTTGATCTGCAGGAACGGGGGGCTACCCTCCCCGGTCTGCAGCTTATCGGGCGGTTTCACCGTGCTCACATCACGCCTTTCCCAGGCAGTGCCCCACGGGCATCACAGGCCGGACTTGAAGCTGGTGTAAACCCGGGTCACCAAGCGACGGATGTCATTGTTCAGCGCCTTAGGCGGCTTCATGGCGGCCATTTGCGCCGGGCTCACGAACACCGTGGGGTTGTTGGCCACCTCAGGCTTGACTAACTTGCGGGACTCTTTGTTGGGATTGGCGTAAAACACCTTGTTGGTCAGAGAGGCGTGCACTTCAGGCCGCATGATGTAGTTGATGAAGGCATGGGCGTTTTGCGCATTGGGCGCGTCGGCCGGGATGGCCATCATGTCAAAGAACAGGATGCCGCCATTGTTGGGAATCAGAGCCTGCACGTCCTGCCCGGTCTTGCCGTCGATGGCACGCTGGCGGGCGATGATGATGTCACCGCTCCAGCCCAGCGAGACACAAATTGAGCCTCCGGCCAGGTCATTGATGTAGCCGCTGGAACTGAACAGGGTGATGTAGGGGCGCACCGACTTGAGTAGGGTGAGTGCATCCTGATAATCGCCTGCATTCTTGCTGAACGGGTCTCTTCCCAGGTAATGCAATGCCGCAGGCAGGATCTCCGAGGCACTGTCGAGCACCGACACCCCACAACCCTTGAGCTTGCTCACGTACTTGGGGTTGAACACCAGCTCCCAGGCATTGGCCGGCAGCGGTTCATTGCCCAGCGCCGCCTTGACCTTGGCCGTGTTGATACCGACCGTGGTGTAGCCCCAAAGCCAATTGACCAGGTACTGGTTGCCAGGGTCGAGACTGGCGATCTGGGCCTGGATATCGGGATCGAGGTTTTTAAGGTTGGGCAGCAACGATTTGTCGAGTTTGCGCAACAGGCCGCCGTCCATTTGCAGCCGGGCCCAGTTCGACGACGGCACCACGATGTCGTAGCCGGTCTTGCCAGCCACCAATTTGGCGTGCAGGATTTCGTTGTTATCAAAGGTGTCGTAGCGGACCTTGATGCCGGTTTCTTTCTCGAAATTCTGGATGGTGTCGGCCGAGATGTAATCCGACCAGTTGTAAATATTGAGCACCTTGGCGTCTTGTGCCAAGGCCGCGCTGGCCGACCAAGCCAGCGTGCCAGCCAGCGCCAAACCAGCCCAGAATTTGCCAGCCAAACTGTGTTTTTTTACAGCAACCAATTGATTCTCCTGAAAAACAATGGAACACGACCCGGAGCCGCATCTTAAACCCGCAAATTGCCTACTGGTCTACATGCAATCCCTATGCCAGCCAGCCTCGCCGCTTGACGTCGAGGTGGGTCAGGTCCAGGCACTTGACGATGAGGTCGACCATCTCGTCAATCTGCGCCCGAGTCATAACCAAGGGCGGCGCGATGATCATGCGGTCACCCACGGCCCGCATGATCAAGCCATTCTGAAAGCAGTGGCCCCGGCAAATCATGCCCACGCCCTGCTCTTCGGCGAAACCCTGCCGCGGCGCCTTGCTTTTTACCAGCACCAGGCCGGCCATGAAGCCACAGGTTTCGGCCAGACCGACCAAAGGGTGTTCTGACAGCTCGGCGTAACGCTGCGCCAAGTAGGGCCCGATGTCGTCGCGTACCCGCTGCGGCAATTGCTCGCGCTCCATGATGCCCAAGTTAGCCAGGCCCACTGCGCAGGCCACCGGGTGGCCGCTGTAGGTGTAGCCGTGGGCAAATTCACCGCCGTGTTCGATCAGCACTTTAGCCACACGGTCGCCCACCATCACACCGCCCAGCGGTAGGTAACCGCTGGTGATCGCCTTGGCAAAGGTCACCAGATCGGGTTTGTAGCCCAACTTTTCATAGGCAAACCAGGTGCCCAAACGACCAAAGGCGCAGATCACCTCGTCACTGATGAGCAAAATGCCGTATTTGTCCACGATGCGCTGGATTTCGGGCCAGTAGGTGGCGGGCGGGATGATCACGCCGCCAGCGCCCTGGATCGGTTCCGCAATGAACGCAGCCACCTTGTCGGGCCCAAGACCCAAGATTTTTTCCTCCAGCCAGCCAGCGGCGCGTACGCCGAACTCGTCTGCCGTCTCGCCGGCCAGTCCGTTTTCAAAGAAATAGGGTTGCTCGATGTGCGTGATGTTGGGAATCGGCAAATCACCCTGCGCATGCATGCCGCTCATGCCACCCAGCGAGGCACCCGCCATGGTGCTGCCATGGTAGGCATTGATGCGGCTGATGATCACCTTACGCTGCGGTTGGCCCAAAAGGTCCCAGTAACGGCGCACCATGCGCACATTGGAGTCGTTACTCTCGCTGCCGCTGGAGGAATAGAACACGTGCTGAAAACTACGCTCGCCGGCATTGGGCGCCAGGCTGGCCAGTTTGGCAGCGAGTTGCACAGCCGGCACATTGGTGGTCTGAAAGAAGCTGTTGTAGTAGGGCAGCGTCATCATCTGGTGGTGGGCGGCATCGGCCAGCTCGCGACGGCCATAGCCCACATTGACGCACCACAAGCCGCTCATCCCGTCCAGCACCCGTGCACCTTCGGAGTCCCACACGTAAATACCCTCGCTGCGCACCATGACCCGGGCGCCCCGCCCCGACAGGTCTTTGAAATCCGTGAACGGGTGCAAAAAATGAGCGTTGTCCAGCGCCTGGATCAGGGCGGTATCGACCGCATCAGTCATGTTGTGTTGTCCTCAAAATAGTGTGGCAAACGGCAGGCCGTCAGACGTGAAGCAATAAATGCTCCCGCTCCCAGGGCGATATTACTTTCATGAATTCGTCGAATTCCAATTCTTTGATCTCAGCGTACACGGTAATGAATTCTTTGCCCAGCACCTCGTGCAGGTCAGACTCGCGGCGCAACCAGTCTAGGGCCTCGCCAAGGCTGCGCGGCAGAGCATAGGGCGACAGGTAGGCATCGCCCCTCATCTCTGCCTTGGGCTTGATCTTGTTTTTCAGACCCAGGTAGCCGCAAGCCAGCGTCATGGCCAGCGCCACATACGGGTTGGCATCGGCGCCGATGACGCGATTCTCCACCCGACGGGCCTGGGGCGACGAGATCGGCGAGCGGATGCCCACCGTCCGGTTGTCGTAGCCCCACTCGATGTTGATCGGAGCGGCGGTGTTGCGCGACAAACGACGGTAGCTGTTGACATACGGGGCCACGAGCACCATCGCCGCTGGGATGTAACGCTGCAATCCTCCGATGTAATGCATGAAGGCTTCAGATGGTGAGCCGTCGGGGTTGCTGAAGATGTTGAGCCCAGTGGCCTTGTCGAGAATACTTTGGTGAACGTGCATGGCACTGCCTGGCTCCGCTGCAATTGGCTTGGCCATGAAGGTGGCGTACATGTCATGCCGCAGGGCCGCCTCGCGTACCGTGCGCTTGAAGAAAAACACCTCGTCCGCCAGCCCAAGCGGTTCGGCATGGAAAAAGTTGATCTCCATCTGCCCGGCGCCCACCTCGTGGATCAAGGTGTCGACGTTGAGCTCCATCTTGTCGCAGTAGTCGTAGATTTCCTCGAACAGCGGGTCAAATTCATTCACCGCATCAATGCTGTAGGCCTGGCGCGAGGTCTCAGCTCGGCCGCTGCGCCCTACCGGCGCGCGCAGCAGCGTGTTCGGGTCGGTGTTGCGTGCAGTCAGGTAAAACTCCAACTCGGGCGCCACAATGGGCTGCAGGCCCTCGGCAGCAAACAGGTCACACACTCGGCGCAGCACCGAGCGGGGCGCAAACGGCACCAGCTTGCCCTGGTGGTCAAAGCAGTCATGGATCACTTGCGCCGTGGGGTCGCTGGCCCAGGGCACGATGCGCACCGTGGACGGGTCAGGTCGAAGCTGCATGTCACGGTCGGTCGGGTCAATCACATCGTAATAGGGCCCGCTTTCGGGGAACTCGCCAGTAACGCCCATGGCCACCACAGCCTGCGGCAAGCGCATGCCCCGGTCTTCAGTGAACTTGGTGCGGGGCAGAATCTTGCCGCGCGCCACGCCGGTCAGGTCCGGCACCAGGCACTCCACCTCCGTCACCCGGCGCTCGTTGAGCCATTGTTCGAGGTCATTGAAATTCAATACTTTTTTGTCGTACATGGCTGTCTCCGATAGCACGTACCAGGCCATTGTTGTTGACTCTGGCATGTCAACGTATTTTCACCTCAGAAATGCCTGCGCACAGGGCCATTGGCGCACAAAGCCAAGGACCCAGTGACAACAAGACTGCTTAGATTTTTCCTGTTCGACAACGTCCCAGCTCGTTTGGCGGGCTCTTAAGGTCGGCAATGCCCGAACGACTCAGGCAAGGCTGCTGGCAATCGCTGAGAAGGCGGCCAAGACATGCCTGTCTGTCGCGTCGTCCTCGGGTGTAGGTTGGCAAGACAGTTTGACAATGACAACTTCAGCGCGACGGTCGATGTAAATCCATTGGCCATGGATACCTATCGCGCAGAAGGTCTCGCGCTGACGGTCGACAATGTACCAACTGCTTCTGTATCGGCCATCTTCGATGAAGGCTGACATGCCGCCGCGCCGCCAGGCCTCTGGATCGCCGCCCACCAGGATATCGTCGACCCACGCCTGTGGAATAACCTCTCGCCCGTTGCACACCCCATGACGACGCATCATGTCGCCAAATCGTGCCAGATCACGCAGGGTCGCGCTGACGCCACCAGCCGCCCTGGGCGCACCTAAGCGATCCAGGGTGACTTGCGCGGGCATCTCCGAGCCAATATGCCGCCAGATGTGCTGACTCAGAAGATCTGAGAATTTAACGCCAGCAGCCCGCTCGAGGATCAGCCCCAGGAGGTCAGAGTTCGGGGAGACGTAATGATAGATTTGGCCGTGCTGGCCGCTAGCGCGACGCGTGCTGGACAAAAAGCTCCGCAAATCAGACGCGGACTCGTGACTCTGCACGGGATTCCAGCCGATGGCCCGGCGGTACCGCATGAAGTCACTGAGTGGATCAAGGTAGGCCTCCTCGAAATCAATGGCAACTGTCATATCGAGGACATGGCGTACCTGCGTGTCCGCATAGGCGGAGCCAGCCATTTCGGGCAGGTAATGAAGCACATTCGCCTGTGGGTCTAACTGGCCTGAACCAACCAGCACGCCGGCCAGTGACCCAGTGATTGATTTGCTGACGGAAAAAACAATGTGAGACCGGTGTCTGGCGAACTGGCCCGCATAGTGTTCCGCAACGATAGTGCCGCGATGGAGTACCAGGAAACCGTCGGTGCTGGAATTGGCCACCATGCTGGCAACTGTCCCGACTTCACCCGCCGATGTTCGATAAGCGATGGCGCCAACCGCCAAGGTAACCTCTGCCATGGTCGACACTCGGGATGGGTCGTGGGCGATCATGGCGCTGGGAATCAGTTCGCTGACATGCGAAAAAGACCATTGACTGAAGGGCGCCAGGCGCCAATTGGCCAAATTCGCCCCTTGTCGGGCTTGGTCATCGACAGGGGTCATAGTTTTTACCGAAGTTTGAATATCCGTCACGCGGCTCCCTTGGGCTTTTTTTGCTCGCTAATGCTTTGGAGCAGCACAAAGGCGATAGAAATCATCACGATCGATGCGAACAGAAAAATAGCAGAGAGGGCGTTGACTTCCGGCGTGACACCCAGGCGAATCAGGCTAAATATGTAAATAGGCAGTGTGGTCGCGCCTGGTCCAGCCACAAAATAGGTAATGACGAAATCGCCGAGAGAGCTGATGAATGCCAGCAAGGCACCGGCACAGATGCCAGAACTCAGTAACGGTAATTCGACCCGAAAAAATCGACGCCGAGGGGATGCATACAGGTCGCTGGCAGCCTCGAGCAAGCTTTGATCCAGGGCCGCCAAGCGTGACTTGATCGGGTAGTAAGCGAAAGGGATGCAAAAAACGGTGTGTGCGACGGTGACTGAAGTCAACCCAAGCGGAAAACCAATCAGAACAAACAAAATAAGCAGCGCTACTGCCGTGACGATTTCAGGTACCAGCAGCGGCAATCCCAGCAAGCCCTCCAACAGCACCCTGGGCCCTCGGCTGATACGTACCATCCCCAGCGCCGCCAAAGTGGCCATGCACGTCGCAAAAAATGTCGCAGCACAGGCGACCATCAGCGAATTTTTGGTGGCCCGCAGAATATCGCCATTTTGCAGAACCGCCAGATACCATTTCACGCTGACAGTGGTCCAAATCGTTGTCAGGTCGTTGTCATTGAATGACAGCACAACCAGCGTGACGATCGGCAGGTAAAGAAACAAAATGGCCAACGCCGCCACCGTCGCGTTGATCCGGCTGCTTAAGAGCTTGTGCCGACTCATCGCGAGACTCGCTTTTTGTGCTGATTTGCCAGAGCCGCCATTGCAATGACCAGGAGCAGCGCCAAGACCAAGACGATACCCAAAGCGGCACCAAAAGGCCAGTTGCGGGATGCGCCAAATTGCGCCTGAACCAGGTTGCCAATCATGAGAGATTTGCCGCCGCCCAGCAGCTCCGGGCTGACATAAGCACCCAGGCAGGGCACAAACACCAGGATTGCTCCGCCGATGATGCCGGGCATCGCCAGGGGCAGCACCACCCTTTGCAGTACCCGAAGCCGGTTAGCGCCCAGATCAAAAGCAGCCTCAATCACCGACGGATCGATGCGCTCTAAGGCCACATAAATAGGCAAGATCATGAATGGCAGGAATGAATAAGTCAGGCCAATGCCCGTCGCCAAGGGGGTGTAGAGAATATCGAGCGGTTGCGTCACCCAGCCAGTCCATTGCATGAACGTGTCAAGCACGCCCCCACCTCTCAAAATGAGGATCCAAGCGAAATTGCGAACCAGCAAGTTCGTCCAAAAAGGGATCGTGACCAGAAAAAGGATCCAGGCAGCCTGCTTGCGTGACAGCGTTGACATGTACAAGGCGGTGGGCAAAGCAATCAAGAAGGTGATCAAGGTCGTCATCGCGGCGAGCCGGCATGACCGGGCAAATATGGCGATGTAGTCACTGTTGAACGAGAGCCGACCCAGGAGATCACGCTCGTAAAGCAATTTTTGATAGGCAATGCCGGTATGACTGCCCCAGACCACGCCGCCAAACGGCCCACGCTCCAGGACCGACACATACAGCATCAGAAGCAAAGGTGCCAGGATGAACGCCGCCAAAAACAGGACCGCGGGCGAGAGCGAGGTCAGGTTGCGCAGGCGTTGCTCGTTCATCGGACAAATGCTGTCAGAGCCGCAGGATCCATGTAGAAGCCGACTTCGTCCGGCAGCGCCCCACTCACAGGCAAGCCATCAAGCCGCGCACGCAGCAAGGTGCCGTTGGGCAGCTTCGCATGCACCATGCGGCTGCTACCGCTGTAAATGGTCTCAAACACCCGTCCGGTCAACGCAGCACCCGCCCCTGCCACGACCCTGACCCGCTCAGGTCGAATCATCAAAACTGCTTTTTGGCCCACTGCCACGTGGCCAACCTTGTCCACTTTTATCCATGGCGCCTGGTCGCCTTGCCCGTCCAACTGGAATTCGCCGTCAGCGCCTGAGCGGGCACAGCAGGTACTTTCCAGGAAATTCGCATCGCCGATAAATTCAGCGACAAACAAATCAGCCGGCCGTTCATAAATTTCATCAGGTCGCCCAACTTGTCGAATGACCCCGCTTTGCATCACTGCAATGCGGTCTGACATCGTCAGGGCCTCATCCTGGTCATGCGTGACAAAAACAAAAGTGATGCCAGTCTGGGCTTGCAAGCGTTTGAGCTCGACCTGCATCGCTTTACGTAATTTCAAGTCAAGCGCGGAGAGCGGCTCATCGAGCAACAGGACCTCGGGCTTTGGCGCCAACGCCCTGCCGAGTGCCACCCTCTGCTGTTGGCCACCTGACAACTGGTCCGCATGACGATCGCCCAAACCGTCCAACCGCAACAGGCCCATGACCTCGTCGACGCGCCGCCTCACCTCGTCCCGCGGACGGTTCAGCATCTCCAATGCAAAACCGATGTTCTGCGCCACGGTCATGTGCGGAAAAAGTGCATAGCTCTGGAAAACGGTGTTGACGCGCCGCAAATGAGGCGGGGTTCGACCAATTTTGATGCCGGACAGGGTGACATCCCCTGAGTCGGGGTAGTCAAAACCTCCGATCATCCGCAGCAGCGTCGTCTTTCCACATCCAGAAGGGCCCAGCAGGGTGAAAAATTCATTTTGGCGAATCGACAGCGAGACGCCATTTAGCGCGGGCAGAGAAGCGCCCGGGTAAGTTTTACTTACCCGGGCGAAATCAATCGCAACCCCGTTCATGCTGCGTATCGAAGCCAATACACCGCAAGTCGAGGCGAGTTATTGCACAACACGATCAGCGACGTAGCCGAGTCCACACGCCGTCCCGCAACTCACGACTTTTTGAAGAACAGTCTTTGACCGGGCGAAACCGGCTTTTCAGTGCATCGGGCGTGTTAATGGCCGGACTGCTGCGCAAATCAGCATTCATGAAGGCCTCGGCACCTTTGATCGCATTGTTGTAACCGGCAAAATTAGAGGCTTCCGCTGCATTTTTCGGATCCATCATCCAATTCAAGAACAACTTCGCATTGTCAGGATTTGGCGCACCCTTGGGAACGGCGAAGTTATCCCCCCACAAGTTAAGCCCCTCGACCGGATACACATAGACAGCCGTCGACAACTTGGTCTTGGCCCGGTGCGAGGCACCATTCCACTGATGGTGCATCACCACCTCACCAGCAGCGACCCGATCGATCGTCCCTGAGGATGAGTAAATTTTCAATTTCGGCTTTTGCTTTTCGAGTAATTCAAGAATTTTCTGGGCGTCAGCCGGGTTTTCAGTGCACGTGTCCATGTTCAGATAAATCGCCGCGGCAGAGAACATCTCCCCCTGATCGTTCAGGGCCGCTATCTTCCCGACAAGTTCCGGACGGGGATCGAAAAACTCCTTCCAACTTTCGTCAAGTTTTCCACCGGGAACCTTGGCGGCGTCATAGGTGAAGCCGGAAGAACCAATCAAGTAAGGAACAGAATAATCCCGCGCCTTGTCGGCTTCAGGCTTGTCATGCGGCACAGCCACATTTTTGAAATTTGATAACTTGGATGCCTCGACCTTCAGCAAGAGCCCGGATCGGATCATCGTCGCCAGCACCGAGTTGGTTGGCACCACAATGTCGTACCCGCCGCCGCCCGCCTGGAGTTTGGCAAGCATGGTATCGTTGCTGTCGTAGGAGTCAAGGCTTACCTTGACGCCCGTTTCTGATTCAAAACGCTTGATCAAGTTGGGGGGAATGTAGTTGGACCAGCTGTAAATGAGCAACTGTTTGGACTGCGCCATCACCGTGGCTGAAGCCGCGGTCAGGGCCAATGCTGTGCCAATGCACAGGCAGGCTTTGCGAATGGAAAAACGATTTTCCGGACTGTTTTTGTCTGTCAGCATGGGAGTCTCCGAGTTGTTGTGATGGCCATTGTGAACGCTGCCATGGACCCGCACTAGGGCCAATTTTTTGATCACAGTTGAGACCACTTTCGAATTCGCTGCCCGCCGCCTATCAGTTCATTCGCGCCGTGGCACACTCGAGAAACTCAGGTCCATCGATTAAAAAAAGAAAATACAGTCAGCGCCATCATGCTCTCAGAACTGTTGATGACCGAAATGCTGCGCCTGGACCGCAAGGACAAGCAGCCGCTTCATCGACAGCTCTACTCAGCGATTCGCCGCGCTATTCTTGATGGGAAACTGGGCGCCGGCGACCGCCTGCCATCAAGCCGCGAGCTGACCTTGGACCTTAATATATCGCGCAACACCGTCATCGCCGCCATCAATCAGCTGATCGTCGAGGGCTATCTGGTTAGCCACATTGGCAGCGGCACATTTGTTCAGGACAACGTGCCAAAGGCGTCAGGCAACCGCAGGGCCGCCCAGGAACGCGCTCCAGCCAAACTATCGAATCGGGGCGATGCCTTGGCTTCGACCTACTGTGCAAGCCAACTCGAGGTGGAACCATTCAGCTCGAGCATCCCCGACTTCAGTGCCTTTCCGGTCGCACTTTGGCAGCGGCTCCAAAACAAGCACTGGCGCATGTCGTATAACGACATGCTTGACTACAGTGACTCCGGTGGCTATGCCCCCTTGCGGCGGGCACTAGCACACTACCTGCGGGTATTCAGAAGCGTACCGCTGGACGCTGATCAGGTCATCATTACCAGCGGCACCCAGCAGTCGCTAACCTTGTGCGCGCAACTGCTGGCAGACCACGGCGATACCGTCTGGCTGGAAGATCCCGCCTATTGGGGCGCGATTAAAGCCTTCATGTCCGCCGACCTCCAAAACCACCCAGTCTCGGTGGACCAAGATGGCATTGCGCCCTGTATTGCCGACGAACTCACGCCACCGCGCCTCATCTATGTGACCCCATCGCATCAATACCCGACTGGTGCGGTCATGAGTCTGGTGCGACGGCATGAGATTTTGTCGATCGCGCGCAGGCACCAAGCCTGGGTGCTGGAGGACGACTACGACAGCGAGTTCCGTTTCAGTGGCCCGCCCATATCGTCGCTAGCCGGACTGGATACCGATGAACGGGTGCTGTACATGGGTTCCTTCTCCAAAGTGCTCTACCCCGGTCTCAAGTTGGGCTACCTGGTCGTGCCCAAACAACTGGTCTCGGCGTTCAGACAAGCCCATTACGACCTAAACCGGCCAGGCCAATTGCCTTTGCAGGCCGCACTGGCAGAGTTCATTGAAATGGGGCATTTCGCCAGCGCCCTGCGCCGGGCCCGACAGAGTTATGCCGAACGCAGGCGCTGCCTGCTGGCGGCGCTGCAGCCCTGCCTGGGACCACTGGCAAGAATCACCGGCGCTGAGCAAGGCCTTCACCTGTGTCTGCGACTGGCAGAGGATGCAGACGACGTGGGACTGGCCGAGCAACTGGCGCTGGTCGGGCTGACGGTGCGGCCGCTCTCAGCCTACTGCCTCAAGCGCCAGGATGCGCGTGGCCTGGTGATCGGTTACGGCTACACCCATTTGGCCGACATCGAGCGCTGTGGCCCCCTGTTGGTTCGCACCCTTCTGTCCGCCCTGCGACGGCCTCACCAGGCGTCGCGCAAGCGGTAAAACAGCATTGCCAGTGTGAGGGTGGGCATGCGCAGCAAGCGCCCGCCGGGGAAGGGCCGATGCTTGAGCCGGGCAAACAGGTCAAATCGTGCCGCCTGTCCCGCTACCGCTTCGGCCACGAGTCGGCCCGCGAGCCCCGTCAGGGCCACGCCATGGCCGCTGAAACCCTGCAGGTAGTACAAGTTATCACCCAGTCGGCCAAAGTCGGGCGTTCGGTTCATGCTGATATCCACAAAGCCCCCCCAAACATGCTCGATCGGCGCGGCGCCGAGCTGCGGGAAAACTTGCCGCAGGCGGGCCGCCATCAACTGCTCCAAGCGCTCGGGGGTGCGCGTGGTGTAGCTCACCCGGCCACCGAACAACAGGCGATGGTCGGCGCTGAAACGAAAGTAATCCAGCACAAAATTGGTGTCACAGACTGCCGCGTTGGAGGGAATCAGCTGCCGGCACAGGGCCAGGTCCAGCGGCGCAGTGCTGACCATGTAGGTGCCCACCGGCATGATGCGGGGCGCAATGTCTGGCGCCACTTGTGGCCCGTATTCGCCCAGCGTGCAATTGCCGGCCAGTACGCCGAACGCGGCGCTGACCGAGCCACCGGCCGTGCGCGCCCGCAGCCGGGCTCCGCGGCTCAGGCCGAGCACGGGCGAATGCTCACAGATCGTCACCCCCAGCGCCCGGGCGGCCGCAGCCAACCCAAGACCGTACTTGAGCGGGTGCAGGTGTCCAGACACGCGGTCGTAGGCGGCAGCTTGGTAGCGCGGGCTGTCAATCAGCCGCCGGGTTGCTGCGCCGCTGGCAAAGTCGGTGGCAAAACCGTAGTCTCGCGCCAGGCCGGCCATCTCCGCTTCCAACCGCCGCGCTTTGGCCGCGGTCTCAGCGACGTAGAGGTAGCCCTGCACGCGATCGCAGTCGATGCCGAAGGCGTCAATGCGCTCATCGATCAGGCGCACAGCCTCCAGCGACATGTCCCAGGCAAAGCGGGCCTCACCGTTGCCGAGTTGTTGCTCCAACGGCGCTTGCCCGCTGGCAAAACCGGCGATCGCCTGGCCACCGTTGCGGCCCGAGGCGCCGCTGCAAACCCGGTCGGCCTCCAGCACCACCACGCGCAGGCCGCGCTGTGCCAGCTCAATGGCCGCCGACAGGCCGGCAAAGCCAGCCCCCACCACCAGCACATCGGCCACCAGGTCGCCCTGCAGCGCCGACGCCTGCGGCGGGCGTACGACGCTGGCCTCGTAGTAACTGCGCAGGTTCAGTTGGGTATCGGAGTCAATCAGCATGGTTGGGCCTGGTTCAGGGCAGCTTGGCGACCTGGCCACACAGGTAGGTCCAAACACAAGTGGCCGCGGCCTGGCTGGTCAGCTCGGCGTGGTCATAAGCCGGCGCCACCTCCACACAGTCCATGCCCACCATGTTCAGAGGCGCCAGCCCTTCGAGCAGAGTGAGCAACTGTGTTGTGCTCAAGCCACCTGGCTCGGGCGTGCCAGTGCCGGGCGCGAAGGCCGGGTCCAGGCAGTCGATGTCCAGCGTCAAGTAGCAGGGGCGCTGACCGATCCGCTCCAGCACGCTGGCCAGCACAGGTGCTAAGGCCGCACCATCCAGCCCACGCAGTTGTCGCGCCGTGAAGATCAACCCGCCCTGATCTTGCACGTACTCACGTGCCGCACGCTCACCGCTGGAGCGCAGGCCGATCTGCACCGTATGCGCCGGGCTGACCAGGCCTTCGGCCAGGGCCTCGTAGGTCCAGGTGCCGTGGCCCGAAGGCTCACCAAAGTGGTCCTGCCAGGTGTCGCAGTGAGCATCAAAATGCACCAACGCCAGCTCGCCATGCCGGGCGTGCGCAGCGCGCAACAACGGCAGGGTGACTGAATGGTCGCCGCCCAGAAACACGCAATGGTGCCGCGCCATCAGGGCAGCCGCCTGAGCCTGAATGTGCTCGCGCACCATCGCCAGGGCCGAGGCATTGGGCAAGCGCATGTCGAGCGCGTCACCTAGCAAGCTCAATGGTGAGACGCCGAACCAGGGGTGAATGCCATCGCAAAGCATCAGGCTGGCGCGGCGGATCTCCTGCGGTCCGAAGCGTGCGCCCGGGCGGTTTGTTACTGCGCCATCAAAGGGCACGCCAACCAGCGCAAAGGGTTGCGCCGCCAGCGGTTCGACGCCCATAAAGCGGTTGCTGTTGTTGGCATATGCGAATTGGCCCAAACCCATGACTGCCCCTGACTGATATGACAAAACCTGAACTTACACCATTTGCACCAGCGCTTATGGTGCCAATTGCAAGGGCTCGCAGCAAACCGGTCCCAAACGAGACAAGGTCAAGCTCAGGCATGATGCGGGACTTCTCAACTCACGCAACCCGCGACCCGCCCCGTGGCGCACACCCAACACCCGTTGCCAAGCCCTGCCCCGCAGCCGCCAGCTCACCCTTTGAGCGCCTACCTGTTTCTGGCTTTGAGCATGTCATTGGCGGGCAGCTATGTGGCACTGTCGAAACCCTTGGTCATGGCGCTGCCGGTGTTGCTGTTGGCCTGGATTCGATTTGGCATTGGCGCGGTCGCCATGGTGCACTGGCTGAAGAAGCCGCCCCAGGAGGCACCGGTTACCCCTGCCACACGCCGGCTTGTATTTTTCGAATCACTGCTGGGCAATGTTCTGTTTTCGATTTGCATGCTCTACGGCATCAGCATGACCAGTGCTGTTTCGGCCGGCATCATTCTGGCGTCGATACCGGCGGTGGTCGCGCTGCTGAGCTGGTGGTGGCTGGGCGAGCGAATCAGCCCAAGGGTGGCGATGGCCATTGCCTGTGCCGCGTTGGGGCTGGGACTGCTTTCGCTATCAAAACAAGAGCTAACTATTCAATCTGGACAATGCCTGGAGGCCGATTTTATTCAAAATAACCAGTTATGGGGCAACCTGCTGGTGTTCGGTGCGGTGCTGTGCGAGGCCGCTTACGCCGTGATCGGCAAGAAGCTCACCGGCGTCCTGAGCCCGAAACGGATCACGGCGCTAATCAACCTATGGGGCCTGGCGCTGAGCACACCCATCGGGCTTTACCTGGCACTGCGCTTCGACTTTGGCGCAGTGTCGTGGTCCATCTGGGCACTGGTGCTGTTTTATGGGCTGGCGGCCAGTGTGGGCACGGTTTGGCTGTGGATGACCGGTTTGCAGTCAGTGTCCGCCACCCGGGCCGGTGTTTTTACGGTGATGCTACCGATGACGGCGGCACTGGTCGGGGTGCTGGCACTGGGAGAGACACTGGCTGGCCTGCAATTGCTGGCCTTTGCGATAGCCCTGCTTGGCGTGTTGCTGGCGACTTTGCCGGCGCGAGCTGGCACCATCACAGCAAAAAAGGCGGAAAAATACAGTCCTCTCCAATGAAAAAGGGATATTCCCCTATGAAACACCTACTTTCTCCAGTAGCATGCGGTCTGCCAGCGAAGAAGCGGTTTTTTTCTGGTGACTCATCAACTTCTAGAAGGTACATACATCATGGCAACTGCAAAGAAAGCCCCGGCCAAGAAAGCTGCTCCCGCCAAGAAGGTAGCTCCGGCCACCAAAGCTGCGCCAGCCACCAAAGCTGCGCCAGCCACCAAAGCCGCGCCAGCCACCAAAGCCGCTCCGGCCAAGAAAGCCGCACCGGCCAAAAAAGTAGCCGCCAAGGCTGCACCGGCAAAAGCGCCTGCCAAAAAGGCAGCCCCAGCCAAGAAAGCTGCACCTGCCAAAAAACGCGTGGCCAACGCCGCTTTCATGAAAGCTCTGACTCCCAGCGCCCACTTGGCGGCTGTGGTTGGCGCAAGCCCACTGCCCCGCACCGAGGTGGTCAGCAAGCTGTGGACTTACATCAAAAAGCACAAGCTGCAAGACGCCGTCAACAAGCGCATGATCAACGCCGACGCCAAGCTCAAAGAAGTGTTTGGCAAGGTACAGGTCTCGATGTTTGAGATGGCTGGCCTGATCGGCAAGCACCTCAAGTAAGCGGTTCATACAGCCGCTCTGAAAGGCCGGCGATAGCCGGCCTTTTTTGCTTTTGCGGCCAGTTCCGACCTGGCTTCTTGTGTGTGCTCGGTACGACCAAGGACTCTCCATGAATGCCCAACTGCTAGCCCTGTTTGCAGATTGGCGCGCCTTCGAGGCGGCGCCCTTGTTGAGCGACGGTGTGCCGGACTACCGCGCACCCGCCCTGCAAGACAAACAGAACAGGCTGCCTGCTTTCCGACAGCGACTGACAGCACTCGACTCCACGGCCTGGCCAGTTGCCCAACAGGTCGACCTCTGCCTGCTGCGCGCCGAAATAAACGGTCTAGATTTCAACCTGCGGGTGCTGCAACCCTGGAGCCGCGACCCGGCTTTCTACCGTTCCATCTGGAGCGAACAGAGTGACACCCCGGACCACGAGGGCCCCTGCCACCATGCCTTGGTGGAGCTCTGGACCTACGCCTTTCCGCTGAGCCTTGCAGACGCGACACAACTTGCAGCAGCGCTGCGCACGATACCGCCGCTGCTAACCCAGGCGCGCGACAACCTGACAGGTAACGCCAAAGACCTGTGGCTGGGTGGCATCTATGTGTTCCGCAATCAGGTCAGCGACTTGGACGCGCTTGCGGCGAGAACTACTCCGGCAACGCCAGAGCTCCAGACGGTCATCGAACAGGCCCGGGCCGCGACGCTGGCGTTCGCCGACTGGTTGACGCTCCAAGGTGCCGGCAAAACCGGGCCTTCCGGGCTGGGCCGGGAAGCCTACAGTTGGAGCCAGCGCCATGTCCATTTGGTGCCGATGACCTGGGACGAGGAGGTGGCCCTGCTGCAGCGCGAGTTGGCCAGGGCCCAGGCGTCGCTTAAGCTGGAAGAGCACCGCAACCGCCACCTGCCGCCGCTGGTGGTGATCAACAGCCCCGAGGACTACGAGCGCCGGGCGGCGCAGAGCGTGGCCAAGTACATGGCCTTCCTGCGCGACAAGCACATCCTGCATGTCCAGGACTACATGGCGCCAGCCCTGAGAGCGCATGTCGGGCGCTATTTCCCAGAAGAGAGCCGTCATTTCTTTGCCATAGCTCGGCAGCACGAGCCCATGGCGCTGTGGTGCCACTGGTACCACTGGTTTGAGCTGGCGCAGATGCGCGAATCCCCGCACCCCAGCCCGGTACGCCGTGGCGCACTGCTCTACAACATCTTTGACAACCGCGCCGAGGGCCTCGCCACGGCCATGGAGGAGATCATGATGCACGCCGGCCTGTATGACGACAACCCGCGCTCGCGCGAGGTGGTGTGGATCCTTCTGGCGCAAAGGGCGGCGCGTGGCCTGGCATCGTTGTACCTGCATGCCAACGAATTCACGCTGCAGCAGGCCATGGATTTCCAGGTAGCCAACACGCCGCGCGGCTGGATGCGGGCCGACCTTCCCCTGCTGCAGTTCGAACAACACCTGTATCTGCGCCAACCCGGCTATGGCAGCAGTTACATCACGGGCAAGGCCCTGCTTGATCGCCTGCTGGGCGACTACGCCAGTCAGCGGGGTAACGCCTTTGCACTGGCTGATTTTTTCGCGGATGTGGGCGCCGCCGGCATCATCCCTTGGCCGCTGGTGCGGTGGGAGCTGACCGGGCTGGCTGACCAGCTGCCGCGTGATGTCGCGTGATCCGGCCTGAGTAGGATGCCTGACTCCTATACAGAGATCCCTTGTTACGCTTTCTCCTCACCCGCCTTAGCCTGATCGTCCCGACTTTTCTCGGAATGACGCTGTTGGCGTTCTTTCTGATCCGCATGGTGCCGGGCGATCCGATCGAAACCCTGGCCGGTGAACGCGGCATCGACCCGGTGCGGCACGCGGAGCTGCTCAAGGTCTATGGCCTAGACCAACCCGTGCTGGTGCAATACGGCATTTATATCGGCCGCGTGCTGCAAGGCGACCTGGGCAAATCCATCATCACCCATGAGCCGGTGCTGAATGAGTTTTTGGCCTTGTTTCCAGCCACCATCGAATTGGCCCTCTGCGCCATGGTGTTTGGTCTGCTGCTGGGCATTCCGGCAGGCATCCTGGCGGCGGTCAAGCGCAATTCCATCCTAGACCATGGTGTGATGGGCGTATCGCTCACCGGCTACTCAATGCCAATTTTCTGGTGGGGACTGCTGCTGATCCTGCTGTTTTCGGTGGGGCTGGACCTGACGCCGGTGTCGGGCCGGCTAGACGTCAAATATTTCATTGAGCCGACAACCGGTTTTATGCTGATCGACTCGCTGCTGTCCAAAGACAAGGGCGCCTTTTGGTCGACCGTGGCGCACCTGATCTTGCCGACCATCGTGCTGGGCACCCACCCGCTGGCGGTGATTGCGCGCATGACCCGCTCCGCCATGCTGGAGGTGCTGGGCGAAGACTACATCCGTACCGCCCGTGCCAAGGGTCTGTCCAATTTGCGCGTGGTGTCATTGCATGCACTGCGCAATGCGCTCATTCCGGTGGTGACCGTGATCGGCCTGCAGGTGGGCGTGCTGTTTACAGGCGCCATCCTGACTGAGACCATTTTTTCCTGGCCGGGCGTGGGCAAGTGGTTGATCGAGGCCATCAGCCGCCGCGATTACCCGGTGCTGCAGGGCGGCATGCTGCTGCTGGGTGTCGTTGTGATGCTGGTCAACCTGATGGTTGACCTCACCTACGGCATCATCAACCCGCGCATTCGGCATCAGTCATGAGCAACAGCATCACCGCCACCGTCACCCCAGCTGCGCCAGCACAGCCGTTGCGCGAGTTCTGGAGCGACTTCAGCGCCAACCGTGGCGCGTTGGCAGGTTTACTCATTGTGCTGCTGGTCTTGCTGACCGCTCTGTTTGCGCCGCTGCTGGCACCGCATGCGCCCGAACTGACCAACAACACCGTCTTTCTCAAGCCGCCGTTCTGGCAGGCTGGCGGCTCCATCAGCTACCCCCTGGGTACCGATGCGATTGGCCGTGACATCCTGTCCCGCCTGATCTATGGCGCCCGGCTGTCACTGGTGATTGGGCTGGCGGTGGTGGCCCTGTCGGTGGTGGTTGGCACGGTGCTGGGGATGGCCGCCGGTTATTTTCGCGGCGTCTTCGAGATTGCCGTGATGCGGCTGATGGACATCATCCTGACCCTGCCCAGCCTGCTGTTGGCGATTGTGATCGTGGCGATTCTCGGGCCTGGCCTCATGAACGCCATGCTGGCGGTGGCGATCGTCGTGTTGCCCCATTATGTGCGCATCACCCGGGCGGCAGTGATCTCTGAAATGTCGCGCGACTACGTCACCGCCGCCCGCATGAACGGCGCCGGCCACCTGCGTCTGATGTTCAACGAGGTGCTGCCCAACTGCATGGCGCCACTCATTGTGCAGGCCTCGCTCGGTATTTCGACCGCGATCCTGGACGCCGCAGCACTGGGATTCCTGGGTTTGGGCGCCCAACCGCCGTCGCCAGAATGGGGAACTATGCTGGCAGACGCTCGCGAATTCGTGATGCGCGCTTGGTGGGTGGTCACCTTCCCCGGTCTGGCGATTCTGATCACCGTGCTGGCTTTCAACCTGCTCGGCGACGGTCTGCGTGACGCCTTCGACCCCAAACTCAAACGCTGACTCAAACGCTGACGCCCCACCATGGCCCTGCTCGAAATCGAAAACCTGTCCGTTGAGTTTCCCTCGCGCAGCAGCGTGCTGCATGCCGTCGAAGGCGTCAGCCTGTCGCTGGATGCGGGTGATGTGCTGGGCATCGTTGGCGAGTCAGGCTCGGGCAAGAGCGTGACCATGATGGCGTTGATGGGCTTGGTGCCCTACCCTGGGCGGGTCACGGCCAGCAAGATGCGCTTCGATGGCCACGACCTGCTGGGCCTGTCCACGAAAGAACGCAGCCGCCTGACCGGCAAAGATGTGGCCATGATTTTTCAGGAACCGACCACCAGCCTGAATCCCTGTTTTTCGGTCGGTTTTCAATTGGCAGAAACCCTCAGGGTCCACCTCGGCATGGACAACAAGGCGGCAAAGCGCCGCTCCATCGAGCTGTTGGAGCAGGTGGGTATGTCGGATCCGGAGACTCGCCTGAAGGCCTACCCGCACCAATTGTCGGGTGGCATGAACCAGCGGGTCATGATCGCCATGGCCATCGCCTGCAACCCTAAGTTGCTGATTGCCGATGAACCCACCACGGCGCTTGATGTCACGATCCAGGCGCAAATCCTCGATCTGCTGCGCAGCCTGCAACGCGAGCGCGGCATGGCGCTGGTGCTGATTACCCACAACATGGGCGTGGTGTCAGACATGGCGCAGCGGGTGGCCGTGATGTACGCCGGCCAAATCATGGAGCAGCAGCCCGCACAAGCCCTATTCCAGCGGCCGCGCCATCCCTACACCGAAGCCCTGATGGCCGCCCTGCCCGAGCGCAGCGACGGCAGTGCCCGGCTTGCGACCATTCCTGGCATGGTGCCGGGCCTGTATGACAGGCCCACAGGCTGCCTGTTTGCGCCGCGCTGCAGCTACGCCGACGACGACTGCCGCAGCCAACGCCCGGGCCTGGTCAACGGCCTGCAAGCTGCGGTCCGCTGCCACCACCCCTTGAGCCTAAGCGGCCAGCCCAAAGTGGGAGCGCTTGCATGACCTCTGTGGTTGAAGCGCATGACTTGCGCCAGGTCTACCGCATTGGCCGCGGCCTGTTCCGGCAGCCGGACCAACTCCACGCCGTGGCGGGCGTGTCTTTTTCAATACAGCCAGGCCGCACGCTGGCCGTGGTGGGAGAGTCGGGCTGCGGCAAATCGACCCTGGCACGCATGGTGGCCTTGATTGAAGCGCCGACGAGTGGTCGACTGGCCCTGGGCGGTGTGGACGTGCTAAGCGCTGCGCCACAGCAACGACGCGAACTGCGCCAGGCGGTGCAACTGGTGTTCCAGAACCCTTACGGCTCACTCAACCCGCGCAAAAAGATTGGTGCCATTCTGGAAGGGCCGCTCGAGATCAACACCCGACTCAAGGCCCCGGAGCGCGCGCAACAGGCCCGCGCCATGCTGGCCCTGGTGGGCCTGCGACCCGAACACTATGACCGTTACCCACATATGTTTTCGGGCGGCCAGCGCCAGCGCATAGCCATCGCCCGTGCGCTGATGCTCAAGCCTAAACTGGTGGTGGCCGACGAGCCTGTTTCGGCGCTTGATGTGTCCATCCAGGCCCAGGTGCTTAACCTCCTGGCCGATCTGCAAGCCGAGCTTGGCCTGGCCTACCTGTTCATCTCGCACGACCTTGGCGTGGTGCGCCACATCGCCCACGATGTCCTGGTGATGTACCTGGGTCAGACCGTGGAGCAGGGCGACAAGGGCCGCATTTTTGCCCAGCCGCTGCACCCCTACACCCGGGCCCTGCTGGGCGCCACGCCTGGGCTGGTCGGCAGCGGTGCAGCCGTACCGCGCACGGTGCTCAAGGGCGAGTTGCCCTCGCCTCTAAATCCGCCACCGGGCTGCGTGTTTTCCACCCGTTGCCCGCTGGCCACCGAGCGCTGCCGCACGGAGCGTCCGGCCCTGCGCGAACTGGCCGGGCGGCAACTGGCCTGCCACCTGGCTGAACAATTGATCGAACCCGCTGCGCCGCAGCATTAACCCCAGAGGAGTCTTCACGATGACGCAATCCCCCAAGCTCGCCCGCCGCATGCGGCCCAGCAAGAGCGCCCTGCTCTGCGCCCTGGTCCTGCCGGCCCTGCTGGCGCTGGCACCGGCCTCAGCCAAAACTCTGGTGTACTGCTCAGAAGGCAGTCCCGAGAACTTTTCACCCAGCATCAACACCACGGGCACCTCATTCGATGCCCTGTCGCCCATCTACAGCCGCCTGGTTGAATTTGAGCGTGGCGGCACTGCCGTGGTACCGGGTCTGGCTGAACGCTGGACCGTCACCCCTGACGGCAAGGAATACACATTCTTCCTGCGCAAGGGCGTCAAGTGGCACAGCAACAAAAACTTCAAGCCCACGCGCGACATGAACGCCGATGACATCATTTTTGCCATCGAACGCCAGTGGAAAGAAAGCCACCCTTATTTCAAGGTCACCAGCTCCAACCACTCCTATTTCATGGGCATGGGCATGGACAAGCAGATCAAATCGGTCGAAAAGATTGATGCGATGACCCTCAAAATCACCTTGAACAAGCCCGAGGCTCCGTTCCTGTCGGGTTGGGCCATGGAGTACGCCGGCATCCAGTCCAAGGAATACGCTGACGCCATGCTCAAGGCCGGTACGCCCGAGAAAATCGACCAGGAGCCGATCGGCACCGGCCCGTTCTATCTGGTGCAGTACCAGAAAGATGCGGTCATCCGCTACAAGGCCTTCCCCGAGTTTTACGCTGGCAAGGCCAAGATTGACGACCTGGTGTACGCCATCACGACCGATGCCTCGGTGCGCTGGGCCAAGCTTCAAAAAGGCGAATGCCACATCATGCCCTACCCCAACCCGGCCGACCTGGACGCCATGCGAAAGGACCCTAAGGTCACGGTGCTGGAGCAGCCGGGCCTGAACGTGGGCTACTTGGCCTACAACACCACGAAAAAGCCGTTTGATGACGTGCGGGTACGCAAGGCCATCAACATGGCGATCAACAAGCAGGCCATCATCGATGCGGTCTACCTGAGCACCGGTGTTGCCGCCAAAAACCCGATCCCGCCAACCCAGTGGTCTTACAACGACGCCATCAAGGACGACGCGTTTGACCCGGCTGCCGCACAGAAGCTGCTCGCCGCTGCCGGCCTGCCCAATGGTTTCACCACCGACCTGTGGGCGATGCCGGTGCAGCGCCCTTACAACCCGAACGCCAAGCGGATTGCGGAGCTGATGCAAGCCGATTTGGCCAAGATCGGCGTCAAGGCCGAGATCAAGAGCTTTGAATGGGGCGAGTACCGCAAGCGCTTGCAAGCGGGCGAACACCAGATGGGCATGCTGGGTTGGACGGGTGACAACGGTGACCCGGATAACTTCTTGCACACCCTGCTGGGCTGCGACGCCGCCAAACCTGGTGGCAGCAATGTGGCCAAGTTCTGCTTCCAGCCCTATGAAGAGCTGGTGCTCAAAGCCAAGACCATCACCGACCCGACCGCCCGCGGCAAGCTGTACGAGCAGGCGCAGGTGATCTTTAAGGAACAGGCGCCCTGGTTCACCATCGCCCACGCGGTGCAGCTCAAGCCGGTGCGCAAAGAAGTGATCGACTTCAAACTCAGCCCATTCGGCCGCCACAATTTCTACGGCGTTGACATCAAGGAGTGAGCCGGTTCAGTGGCCATTGGCCGCTGACCTTTGCTGAAAAAAAGGCCCGCTGCTGCGGGCCTTTTTTATAAGAAATAGCGCTCTAGCCTTTGTCAGGCTTGGTCCGGTAGCTATTCTTTTGGTAGCAAAGACGCCAAGGCCTTGTCCCGGATCGCCGACAGGGTACCGCGGGTGCTGATGACCTCTGGGTCCAGCATCACCTCGATCAGGCTGCCCTGCGGCCGCTCCAATGCAGCCAGCAGGGCCGGCTCAAACTCGTCGGTGCGGGTGATGCGTTGGGCGGCATAGCCATAGGCCTGGGCCAGCGCCACAAAGTCGGGGTTTTTAAGACCGGTGCCGGCCACATGGGCGGGGTACTCGCGTTCCTGGTGCATGCGGATGGTGCCGAACATGCTGTTGTTCAGCAGCACGATGATGGTTTTGGCACCGTATTGGACCGCCGTGGCCAGCTCCTGCCCATTCATCAGGAAATCACCATCGCCCGCCATGGTGAAGGCCAAGCGGCCAGTGGTGATGGCTGCCGCAATACCGGCCGGCACACCATAGCCCATGGCGCCGTTGGTCGGCGCCAGCTGCGTCTTGAAGCCCTTGGCCAGACCATGGTGCCGGTAAAAGCGGTGCACCCAGCTCGCAAAGTTGCCCGCGCCATTGGTCAGTACTGCGTCTGCTGGCAAATGCGTTTGCAGGCAGGCCACGATGGCCGGCATATCAATGTCCCCGGGCAGAGGCTGCGGCTCGAGGTTAGCCACGTAGTCAGCATGGCAGGCTGCACTCCAATTAGCCCAGGGTACTGTCACCGGCGCAGTCAGCACCTCCAGGGAACGCGCGGCGGCATTCATGGTGGCGTTGATGGCCAGGTCAGCGTGGTACACCCGGTGCAGTTCCTCGGCGCTGGCGTGGATGTGCACCAGGGTATGGCGCGGGCGCGGCACCTCGAACAGGGTGTAGCCGCCGCTGGTCATCTCGCCCAGGCGCGGCCCGATCGCCAGCACCAGGTCGCTGGCACGAATGCGCTCAGCCAGTTTGGGGTTGATGCCGATGCCCACATCACCGGCGTACAACGGATGGTGGTTGTCAAAGGTATCCTGGAAACGAAAGGCGTTGCCCACCGGCAGGCACCAGTTCTCTGCGAAGCGTTGCAGCGCCTGCGCCGCCTGCACTGTCCAGCCGCCGCCGCCCGCAATCACCACGGGTCGCTCTGATTTCAATAGCAGTTCACGCAGCGTGCGCAAGGCTCCCGGGTCACTCCAGGCCTCAACCGGGGCCAGGCGGGGTAGTGGTTGCGGCATCAGGCCGGTGACCGGGTTAGCCAACACAGCCTGGGTCAGCATGTCTTCGGGCAGCACCACCACCACCGGGCCGGGGCGGCCGTTCATGGCGGTGGCAAAGGCACGGGCCACGTATTCCGGGATGCGGCGCACGTCGTCAATTCGCTCGACCCGTTTGGCAAATCCCTTGGTGCTGGGGCCAAAAAAACTCAGGTAATCCACCTCCTGAAAGGCCTCGCGGTCCCGTGTGTCGCTCGCTACGTCGCCGACAAACAGCACCATGGGCGTAGAGTCTTGGAACGCGGTGTGCACACCGATCGAGGCGTTGGTGGCGCCCGGGCCGCGAGTCACAAAACACACGCCAGGCCGGCCCGTCAATTTGCCATGGGCCTCGGCCATGAAGGCGGCACCGCCCTCCTGCCGGTTGATGATGAAGCGTATCTGGTCGGCGTGCCGGTGAAAGCCGTCCAGCACGGCCAGGTAGCTCTCGCCAGGCACACCAAACGCATGCGTGACACCCTGCGCCACCAGGCACTCGACCAACAGGTGGCCGCCGATTGTTTGACTGTTCATGGGCGGATTATGACGATTTTCAGAAGCTTTCCTAATCTCCGTCATCAGGGGTCGCTGCTGTCGGTTTCGGGTTGGCGCGCGGGGCCGCGAGAGCAGCGCTTGGGGCAGGCGCCGGTCTCGCCAACACCGGCCGGCTGGGCGATTTTGGCAACTGAGCGCGGGGCTTGGCAGAAGCCACCAAGGCCAAGTTGCGTCCTGGTTTGCCATCCGAAGCGTGGGCGCGTGGCGCCTGACCAGCCGGTAGTTTGAACAAGGCAACGGTGCCCACAAGCTCGTTCGCCTGTGACTTGAGAGTGCTGGCCGCAGCTGCCATTTCTTCAACCAGTGCAGCGTTTTGCTGGGTCGCCTGATCCATCTGAGTGATCGCCTCGCCAACTTGAGCCACGCCGATGCTTTGCTCCTTGCTGGCGGAACTGATCTCTCCCATCAGGTCAGTCACCCGTTTAATCGCATTCACCACTTCGGTCATGGTGACGCCGGCCCGGTCGACCAGCGCACTGCCCTGCTCTACCCGCTTGACGCTGTCGTTGATCAAGCCCTTGATCTCTTTGGCGGCTTCAGCTGAACGGCCCGCCAGCGAACGGACTTCGCTCGCCACCACCGCAAACCCCCGCCCCTGTTCCCCGGCACGAGCGGCCTCAACCGCTGCATTCAGGGCCAGAATATTGGTCTGAAAGGCGATGCCATCGATCACGCTGATGATGTCGGAAATCTTGCGCGACGAGTCATTGATGCCCTTCATGGTCTCGACCACCTGCCCCACCACCTGCCCCCCCTGGACCGCCACGGTCGAGGCATTCATAGCAAGTTGGTTGGCCTGACCTGCGCTATCGGAGTTTTGCACCACAGTAGCGCCCAGCTGCTCCATAGCAGCCGACGTTTGCTCTAGCGCGCTGGCCTGGCTTTCGGTTCGGGCAGACAAGTCATGGTTGCCTTGCGCAATCTCGGCGCTGGCTGTGGCCACGCTCTCAGCCCCAACACGCACCGTTCCCACCACCCCGATGAGGCTGTCTTTCATGCCTGCCAGCGCCCTGAGTAAAACAGCAATCTCGTCCTCACCACGGATTTCAGTGTCCACGGTGAGGTCACCCGATGCGACGGCACTGGTCATGGTTGTCGCCTGGCGGATGGCGCGGGAGATACCGCGAATCATGAAAAAGCCCAGCAATGCCGCAGCCAGCACACCCAACGCCACCGACAGAATAGACGTAAGGCGGATCGCCTCATACCGGATGAGTGCGCCGTCGTATTCCATCTTGGCTTCTTTGAGCTGAATCTGAATCAGCGCCGCCATACTTGCGTAAGTCGGGGCATAAACCTCCGGCAGCACCGAGATGGCGATGCGCTGCGCCTCCTTGAAGTCGCCACTGTTCAGCGCCGCCAAACCGGGCCGCAAACCCTCGCTCACGTAGCGGCTGCGCTGGGTGGCAAAGAGCACAGCGGTTTTTTCTTCTTCGGGCGTCAGCTTGGTGGCCATGTAGGCCGCCCAGACTTTGCTCACAGCCGCAATATTGGCCTCGATCACCATAGCGTGCCGGGTGGCAGCCTCGGGCGTAGCTTCAAGTGCCGCAGCCGTGAGCTCGGCGCCATTGGTCACCATCATGCGCTGGATCTCCGCCAGCTGGCCCAAGGGCACGACCCGGTCGTCGTAGACGGTTTGCAAGGCGGCGTTACTGGCGGCGATACCAAATAGGCCCAAACCGCCAATACCGATCAACAAAGCCGACATTAAACCGACCAGCAGCATCAAACGCGTCGAAATTTTCATGAATGTGACCCGGAAAATTGAAAAAACCTTATGGATCCTACATCCCCAGGCAACCATGAGGGGCATTATCCGGCCACAGCCATGAATCAGGCCATTGATCAGCCCGTTGCTACAGTCCCGGTGCTTTGGCGGCCGACCGCCAATGCCGCAGCAACACTCAGTAGTAAGGTGCCTGCTGCACCCAGCAGAGTGGCGGCGTACCAGCCCCGATCCATGAACAAGCCAAATACCATGGGCGACAGCGCAAAGCCCACGTCCAGCCCGGAATACACCATGCCGTACACCCGCCCAGTTGACTCGCGTGGCGTGGCCCGCTTGATCATCATGTCGCGCGACGGCCCGCCGATACCAACTGCCAGGCCGGTGGCCGCAAGCACCACCATGGTGCCGGTGCCACCCAGCAGCCCTGTGCTGCACAGCGCGAGGCAAAGAGCCGCTACCGTCATGGCGATTGCAACCACCCGGTCGTTGTGAGCAGCGCGGCCGACGACAAAACCGCCGACCAGCATGCCAGCAGCGCCACACAGCATGTAGGCCGTGAGCGTGAGGGTAGCTGCCTCAATGCTGACGCCATGCTCGGCTTTGAGGATAGAGGCGGAAAAGCTCTGCACCACCGCCAGGGTCATGGTTGACAGCAGAAAAAATCCAAAGCACCACCAGACCACGGGTAGCTTCATGAAGGCCAGTTTGTTTTCCTGGGCCATACCAGCCGGGCGTACCACCGCCCGCGTGCTCAGCTTGTCCCGGTGCAGCCAAAGCAGGGCCAAAATAGCCAGGTACATCATGGCAGCGGCCAGATAGGCGGTGCGCCAGTCAGACAGCCGGGTCAGGCCGACCAGGAACAAGGGCGCTGCCGCCCAGCCCAGGTTGCCGGTCAAGCCGTGGGCGCTGAAAGCATGGCCCAGCCGCGGCGCCGACACCCGCTGGTTCATGATGGTGAAGTCCACTGGGTGAAAAGTGGCATTGCCCAGACCGGCCAGCGCCGCCACCAACAGCAGCGCCGGGTAACCATTGGCCAGCGAGGCCGCCGCACAGGCCAGCGCCAGAATGGCCTGAGCCGCAAACAACAGGGGCCGCGCCCCAAGCCGGTCCACCGCAAAGCCAGCAGCGGCCTGACCGATGCCGGAGACGACAAAAAACACGGTCATCAGCAGGCCAACTTGCGAGTAGCTCAAGGAGAACTCCGCCATAAAAACCGGGAACATCAGTGGCAGAAGCAGATGCGAAAAGTGCGAACTGGCATGGGCCAGCCCCACCAAGCCGACCACAGCCGCGTCCTGGCGAAAGGGTACGGGCTCCGCCAGAGGCATAGGCATGGTCTGGCTCATGGGGTTTTGAGCCCGAGCGGATCGGTCGACGAACCCTGGGTCAACAGCGGCCCCAGCTTGAAAATGCCACTCATGCGCAGCGCGGGCTCGCCATCGGCCGTGACCAGACCCTGGCCAAACAGCATGTTTCGCGTGGTGCGCAAAATATCGGCCTGCCCCTGCACCCAGGCGCCAAGCGGTGCCGGGCTCATGTAGTCAATCTGCAGGCTGATGGTGGGCAAAAAACGGCGCTCCAAGGTGGACTGGTACATGTTGGCGCAGGGCACCAGCATGTCGGCAAACGTGGCCAGCATGCCGCCGTGGCAGATCTTGAGCGGGTTGGTGTGACGCGCCTCCACCCGAAAGCCCAACAGCACGCGCTCGCCGGTCCAGCGCGCATACAGGGGCCCGTTGTGCACCAGGAAGCCACCACCCAGCGAAATGCGCCTAAAGCCGGCCGGTATATTGTCTGGGACAGGAGCCCCGATATCGACGAACGGGTGGAAGGGATCAGGTTGGCTCATGGGCAGTTTGCTTCAGGCTGGGGACCTTGCACTATAAAGACATTGCTGGTCTGCGTGCCTGTGCCGAGTGCCGTGTATGTCCGGGTCGCGACATGATGCGGTTGTGGCTTGGTGGGCGCACTGGTTTTTGGCGCTCCGGTCAATGTGTTGCCGGGCTGAGCGGCTCCGCGGCTGTCCCCCGCCCTAAGGGCTCCTCCTTGATGCCGCTCCGCCGCTCATCCCGTCACCGCATTGACGACCCTCGCACTCTAACCTCGTCGTTCCCGGCTTGACCGGGAATGACGGGAAACTAGCGGGAATGACGAGCATTGGATGTCATCCTCGCGAATGCGGGGATCCATGGATTCCCGCCGCAGCCTGCCCTCGACCTGATCGGGGGCGTGGATGACGAATTAAAGGTGGAGCCGGCCAGGCTGCTGCACCCGGGGGACATGAGCGAAATCAGCCACGCCGGCCCCGCTCAACGCCAACGCCAACGCCAACGCTAATGAAAAAGCCATAGCAACAACTCAGCCCCACAACTCCCCCATCGTCCTGGCAAAGTCCTGCGCCAGACGCTGTCGCAGCCCGGGCTCAGCGCCAGGGTGGCACAGCTCGCCGCCATCGAGCCGCAGTTGCCCGCCCTGGTACACCTGCACCAGCGGAGCCTGGGGGCCGGAAAACACCAGGGCATCCAGGGTCTGGGCGCCGGGTAGGCCCAGCAAAGCGGGCGACTGGGCGTCCAGCACCACGAAATCGGCTCGGTACCCTAATGAGATTGGCCCCAGCGGCAGGCCACTGGCGGCCCGACCGCCGGCCAGCGCGCCATTGAACAGCGCCGCGGCCGAGCTACCACCGGGCTGGGCTGCCACATTGCGCCGGCGCAGCGTCAACCGCTGCGAATACTCCAGCAGGCACAGCTCTTGCGCCCAGCTGCGAGAGACATGGCTGTCAGAGCCGATTGACCAGTTGCCACCGGCGGCGGCATAGGCCGGGTAATCGAACACGCCATCGCCCAGGTTGGCTTCAGTGCCCGGGCAGATCACGATGGCCGCGCCACGCTGGGCCACCGCCTGCAGTTCCGACAGGTTGGCGTGGGTGGCGTGCACCAGGTTCCACTGAGCGTTGACCGGCAGGTTATTGAGCAGCCATTCGATCGGGCGCTGCCCGGTGTGGGCCAGGCAGTCTTGCACCTCCTGGATCTGTTCGGCGATGTGGATGTGCACCGGCAATTGCTGCGCGCCGGCCCAGGCCGCCAACTCGGTCATGGCTGGTAAGCCGGCTGCGCGCAGGGAGTGGATGGCCAAGCCCAGGTTGACGCCGGGTAGGCCCCGGCAGGCGGCTTGCACCTCGCCGACCAGCCGCACCAAGGTGTCGGGCGATGAGGCAAAGCGGCGCTGGTCTTGGCGCAGTCCGGTCGCGCCAAAACCTGAGCGCATGTACAGGGTGGGCAGCAGGGTCAGGCCCATGCCGACCCGCTCCGCCGCGCGGACCAGTGCCATGGACATGTCCAGCGGGTCGCCGCCAGCAGCGTCTGCAGGCTGGTGCAGGTAATGGAATTCACAAACCTGGGTGTAGCCGCCAGCCAGCAACTCGGCATACAGCCAGGCCGCGATGTGCTCCATTTGGCTCGGCGTGATGCGCCTGGCGGCCGAGTACATGCGGTCGCGCCAACTCCAGAAGTCGTCGCTGCTGCCGGCCGCGCCGGCACGCTCGGTCAGACCGGCAATGGCGCGTTGGAATGCATGGCTGTGGGAGTTGACCAGGCCTGGCAGCACCGGTCCGGCCAGACGCGTCGCCCCTTGCGCTTGAGCGGCCGAGGCGTTGGGCTGCAGGCCCGACCAGCAGCCATCCGCACCCACCGACAGCAGCACATCCTGCGCCCAGGCACCGTTCAGCCAGGCCTGTGGGGCAAAGAAGCGCTCAGTCATACAGCTTGGCGCAGCTTCGCAGCGCAGTGTCAAGCATTGCCCGCAGCAGCGGCCTGATGGAAACGGCTAGGTCAGCATCGAATGCGTAGGGGCTGTACTCCCGCATGTACAGGTCCTGGCACATCTCCAACTGCACCGCATGGACGCCTTGGGCAGGTGCCCCATAGCGGCGGGTGATGTAGCCGCCCTTGAAGCGGCCGTTGAGCACGTGGCTGACCGCCGACTGGCCGGCGCAGACAGTCATCAGGGCGTCCGCAATCGTGGCGTCGGCGCTGGCGCCGTTAGCCGTGCCCAGGTTGAGGCCAGGCAGCCGGCCCTCAAACAGCCAGGGAATCTGTGACCGGATGCTGTGGGCGTCCCACAGCAGGGCATAGCCATGCACGGCCTGCAGGCGCTGCAACTCGGTGGCCAGTGCCTGGTGGTAGGGCTGCCAGTAGACCTCGCGCCGGCGCAGGCGCTCGGCCAGGTCGGGCTCGGCGCCGGGCTGGTACAGCGGGTCGCCATTGAAAAACCGGGTCGGGCACAGTTCGGTGTTGGACGCACCCGGGTACATGGGCGCGTCGTCCGGCGGGCGGTTCAGGTCGATCACGTAGCGCGAGACCTGTGGCGTGAGCACGCTGGCGCCCAGCTCGGTCACAAAGTCATACAACCGGTCCAGATGCCAGTCGGCGTCTTCGGTGGCCAGCGCACGCGGCACATAGCTGCCCTGCAGCTCTGCAGGGATCAGGGTGCCGAGGTGCGGCATGCTGACCAGCAGCGGCACCTGGCCATGGCGTAGGGTAAAGCTCACAGGGGTTTCCCTCCAAAAATCGTCTGGCGGTGCGGGTTGGCGCCGATGGCGTAGCTGAGTTCGGCCGGGTGGCGCACGTCCCACAGCACCAGGTCGGCCCGTAGGCCCGGTGCAATCACACCCCGGTCACTCAGGCCCAGGGCACGTGCGGCGTGGCGGGTGACGCCGGCCAGTGCTTCCTCGGGCGTCATCCGGAATAGGGTGCAGGCCATGTTGAGCATCAGCAGCAAGGAGCTGCAGGGCGAGCTGCCCGGGTTGCAGTCGGTGGCAATCGCCAAGGGCACGCCGTGCTGACGCAGCAGCGCCAGCGGCGGCAGGCGGGTCTCTCGCAAGAAATAAAAGGCCCCCGGCAGCAGCACCGCCACCGTACCAGCGGCCGCCATGGCGGCAGCGCCCTCCTCCGACAACCACTCGAGGTGGTCGCAGCTCAGCGCCTGAAAGCCGGCGGCCAGCGCTGCACCACCGCTGTCCGACAACTGCTCGGCATGCAGCTTGACCGGCAGCCCCAGAGCCTTCGCAGCGGCGAACACGCGCCGGGTCTGCGCCGGGCTGAAGCCGATGCCCTCGCAAAACGCATCCACCGCATCCACCAGGCCCTCGGCGTGCAGCTGCGGCAGCATCACCAGCACCGCGTCCACATAGTCGTCGCTGCGCCCGGCAAATTCAGGCGGCACCGCATGAGCGCCCAAGAATGTGGTGCACACCGAGACGGGTAACTCGCGCCCCAAGGCTCGGGCCACCTGCAGCATCTGGCGCTCACTCTCCAGCGCCAGACCGTAACCCGACTTGATCTCGACCGTGGTCACGCCTTGTGCCACCAGCGCCTGCAAGCGCACACGGCTCTGGGCCTGCAGATCATCAGCACTGGCGGCGCGGGTGGCTCGCACGGTGGAGGCAATGCCGCCGCCGCTGCGCGCAATCTCCTCGTAGGTGGCGCCGTTCAGGCGCAGCTCAAACTCCCGCGCACGGTCGCCGGCGTACACCAGGTGGGTATGGCAATCAATCAAACCGGGCGTGATCAGAGCGCCACCAGCCTCGTGCTGCTGCTGGCAGCCCGCGCGCAGCTCAGCCGGCAATTCGGACCGTGGGCCAACCCAAAGCACGCGGTCGCCGTCCAGCACCAAGGCGGCATCGTCAATCAGGCCATAGGGCCTGTCAGCGCCGGACTGCAGCGTGGCCACAGCGCAGCCCGTCCAAAGTTGTGTTGTCATAAGGAAACCTCCATCCACAGGGCCTCGGCGGCAGACAGGCCAATTTCAACGCCCGCCGGCGCCAGCATCCAGGCCAGACAGTTAGCTGGCAGCGCAGTGACTTTTGAACCAAATCTAGCCTCAGCCCCCGTGGTTATTGAATACATTGCTATCAATTTTGAATTTTCTAAAGTTGTGGACCAATTGCCAGCAACTCGCCGCATCAGCGCCGGGCCCAGTGGCTGGCGCACCATCAGGTTGAAATCACGGGTCGGCCCGCCCAGCAACTGGCAATCCACAGGCACGGCGCCGTCAAAGGCAAAGGGTGCGCTGTGGCGGTCCAGGTCAAACCACTGCCCGTTGATACCCAGGCGCACACCGGCGCCGTCCAGCACGGCAAAGCAGCGCTGCACGCCCTCAAACCGCGAAAACGGGCCGTCTTGCGTCACCTCGGCCACCGACAGCCGGCAAGTCCAGTCTGCCGCCTCGGGCCACGCCAACAACTCGCGTGTGACGCCACCACCATTGCGCCAGGGGCTGGCCGGCACCTCGTCCAGGCGTATCAGCTGCCAGTTCATAGTTGAAACTTTCCGTTGAAGCTGTAGCGCAGACCGGGGTAGACCAGGCGCGCCAGGCTGGCCACATGCGGCCCGCTAACGGTGCGGCGTATCATCACCAGGCAGGGCACGCTGGGCGCAATCGCCAGGCACGACGCTTCTTGCACGCTGGGCAGACTGGCCTCGATCGAGTAGCTGGCCTCGGTCAGCGGCGCGTGCTCCAGCAGATAGCGTGTCGGGGTGGTCAGGGCAAAGTCCACACCCAGGTAGTCGGGCGCAGCGGCGGGGTTGACATGCCGGTCTTCATACTGGATCGGCAACCCGTCCTCGCAGTGCACCAGCACCGAGTGAAACAAGCGAGCGCCCCGGCGCAGGCGAAACACCTCGGCCAAGGCCGCGCTGGCGCGCACCGCCGCGATATGCTGCAGGCGGGTGCTGTGCACATGGCCTCTGGCCAGAACCTCGTCATGGATGTCGCGCAGCGCAAGCGTGCTGGAGATGCGGTGCAACTGCGCCACCACCGTGCCAGACCCCTGGGTGCGCGTGACCAGTCCCTCCACCACCAATTCACGAAGGGCCCGGTTAACCGTCATGCGGCTGATGCCGAACTGCTGCTGCAAAGCGGACTCGCTAGGCACGGCCGCACCGGGCCGCCAGATGCCCTGGTTGACCTGGGCCTTGATGAACACCTTGACGCGCTCGTAGGCTGGCACGACAGCATCTTCAGCCATGGCGGGGTATGTGGCGATGACAGCAGGCAGTTTGGTCGGTGGTCAGCGGGTTCATGGTGGCAGTGCGCTTGATCTGTCGATTGTGCAGAAAAGGCCCCTATTACGCCCCCGGGTTTCCCCGAGATGGCGCTAGTTGTATAGACAACTACAATGTACCACCACCCCACCCGAACGGAGCCTCTCCATGTCCGATTTGTCTCAAACCCCCTTCTTTGACAGCCAGGCGCGCCCCGTGCGCTCGCCGCGCGGCACGACCCTCAGCTGCGCCAACTGGCAGATCGAAGCCGCCTACCGCATGATCCAGAACAACCTGGACCCCGAGGTAGCCGAAGACCCGGACCAACTGGTGGTCTACGGCGGCATCGGCAAGGCCGCGCGCAACTGGCCCTGTTTTGACGCCATCCTCGACAGCCTGCGCAAGCTGCAGCCTGACGAGACCCTGCTGATCCAGTCCGGCAAGCCGGTCGGCGTGTTCCGCACCCATGCCGGCGCACCGCGCGTGCTGCTGGCCAACTCCAACCTGGTGCCCAAGTGGGCCACCTGGGAGCACTTCAACCAGCTCGACCGTGCCGGCCTCATGATGTACGGCCAGATGACGGCCGGCAGCTGGATCTACATCGGCACACAGGGCATCGTGCAGGGCACCTACGAGACCTTCGTCGAAGCCGGCCGCCAGCACTACAACGGCAGCCTGAAAGGGCGCTGGGTGCTGACCGCCGGCCTGGGCGGCATGGGCGGCGCACAGCCGCTGGCTGCCAGCTTTGCCGGCGCGAGCTCACTCAACATCGAGTGCCAGCAAAGCAGCATCGATTTCCGACTGCGCACCCGCTACCTGGACAAGCAGGCCGCCAACCTGGACGAGGCCCTGGCGCTGGTCGCCCACCACTCGGCGGCCGGCGAGGCAGTGTCCATTGGCCTGTGTGGCAACGCCGCTGAGCTGCTGCCAGAACTGGTGCGTCGAGCCAAATCCGGCGGCCCACGGCCTGACATCGTCACCGACCAGACCTCGGCCCACGACATCATCAACGGCTACTTGCCAGCCGGCTGGAGCGTGGCACGCTGGATGGCCGCGCGCAAAGACCCGGCGCAGCACGCCGAGCTGACGCAGGCCGCAGGCGAATCATGCGTCACCCACGTACGCGCCATGCTCGACTTTCACGCCATGGGCATCCCCACGGTGGACTATGGCAACAACCTGCGCCAGGTGGCGAAAGATTTTGGGGTGGCCAACGCCTTTGACTACCCCGGCTTTGTACCCGCCTATGTGCGCCCGCTGTTCTGCCGCGGCGTGGGGCCGTTCCGCTGGGTCGCGCTCAGCGGCGACCCGGAGGACATCCGCAAGACCGACGCCAAAATGAAGGAACTGTTCCCCGACAACACGCACCTGCACCGCTGGCTGGACATGGCGGGTGAGCGCATCAGCTTCCAGGGCCTGCCCGCACGCATCTGCTGGATCGGGCTGGGCGAGCGCCACCTGGCCGGCCTGGCCTTCAACGCCATGGTCCGCAGCGGCGAGCTCAAGGCACCCGTCGTGATCGGGCGCGACCACCTTGACAGCGGCTCGGTCGCCTCACCCAACCGTGAGACCGAGGCCATGAAAGACGGCAGCGACGCGGTGAGCGACTGGCCGCTGCTCAACGCCCTGCTTAACACGGCCAGCGGCGCCACCTGGGTCAGCCTGCACCACGGCGGCGGCGTCGGCATGGGCTACTCGCAGCACTCGGGCGTGGTGATTGTTTGTGACGGCACCTCCGAGGCCGATGAGAAGCTGGCCCGCGTGCTGTTCAACGACCCGGCCACCGGCGTCATGCGCCACGCCGACGCGGGCTACGAGGTGGCAAAAGCCAGCGCCCGCGCCAACGGCCTGAACCTGCCGATGGTGGGCACATGACCGACGCCGTCGCCCACACCTTGATGCCGGGCCAGCTTGGCCTGGCCCAGTTGCGGGACCTTGGCGCTGCAGGGCACGTCATCGCCTTGGATGAGGCCTGCCGCGCTGGCATCCGCGCCAGCGCGGCTCTGGTGCAACAGGCGGCTGCCGGCGACGCCGCGGTGTACGGCGTGAACACCGGTTTTGGCAAGCTGGCCAACCAGCGCATCGGGCACGAAGACCTGGCCACGCTACAGCTGAACCTGCTGCGCTCGCACGCGGTCGGCGTGGGGGAGCCGCTGGCGCCCGAGGTGGTGCGGCTGATCCTGCTGCTCAAGGCCGCCAGTCTGGCGCGCGGCTACTCAGGGGTGCGCGAGGCGGTGGTCGATGCCTTGCTGGCGCTCTACAACAGGGGACTGACCCCGGTGATCCCCTGCCAGGGCTCGGTGGGTGCCTCGGGCGACCTGGCGCCGCTGGCCCACCTGTGCCTGCCCCTGATCGGCGAAGGTGAACTGCTGTTGGACGGCGTACGCATGCCGGCCTTGGCCGGCTTGCAACTTGCCGGCCTGACCCCATTACAACTGTCCGCCAAGGAGGGCCTGGCCCTGATCAACGGCACCCAGGTCTCCACCGCGCTGGCGCTGAACGCGCTGTTTGCCACCGAGCGGGTGTTTGAAGCCGCCGTGATTTCGGGCGCCCTCACGCTGGATGCTGCGCGTGGCAGCGACAGCCCGTTTGATGCCCGCATCCACTCCGTGCGCGGCCAGCCCGGGCAGATCGACTGCGCGGCGGCCTACCGGGCATTGACGGCGGGCAGCGAAATTCGCCAATCGCACCTGGAAGGCGACGACCGGGTGCAAGACCCCTATTGCCTGCGTTGCCAGCCCCAGGTGATGGGCGCCTGCCTGGACCAGATGCGCTACGCGGCGCAGGTTCTGCTGCGGGAAGCCAATGCCGTCACCGACAACCCGCTGGTGTTTGCCGACGCGGGCGTGCTGCTGTCAGGCGGTAATTTCCACGCCGAACCGGTGGCGCTGGCAGCCGACGCGCTGGCGGTGGCGATTGCGGAGATTGGCGCTATCACCGAGCGCCGCATTGCCATGCTGGTGGACACCGTGGTGTCGCGCCTGCCGCCGTTCTTGACACCCGAGCCGGGGCTGAATTCCGGTTTCATGATCGTGCACGTGACGGCAGCCGCGCTGGCCTCGGAGAACAAGTCTTTGGCGCACCCGGCCAGTGTGGACAGCCTGCCGACCTCGGCCAACCAGGAGGACCATGTGTCCATGGCCACCTTTGCCGCGCGGCGCCTGCAACCGATGCTGGACAACACCGCGCACATCGTGGCCATCGAACTGCTGGCCGCGGCGCAAGGCATCGAGTTTTTGCGGCCACTGCGCAGCTCGGAGGCGCTGGAAACCGTGCACTGCAAGGTGCGCAGCGTGTCCTCCGCCATGATGCAAGACCGCAGCCTGGCGCCGGACATGCAGTCGGTTCAAGGCATGGTCAAAAACGGGGCGATTGCGGGCGCGATGAAGGCACGGTTGCCCGCGTTGTTGGCGCTGGACCTGGTTTAAGGCTGACACGCCTGGTTTAGCCCCGTCATCCCCGCATTAGACCCGTCATCCCCGTGCAAACGGGGATCCATGCCTTATCTGGGTGATCAGGCGGGCTCTGCATTCGATTCCACTCACCCGCCCTTCGGGCTCCTTCTTGATGCCGCTGCGCCGAATGCCGCACCGACCTGAACTGGGGCGGTGGTTGGTGCGCCAACCCTCCTGGCAGGAGTAAGATGCAAAAGGCCATAGTTGTTGTTTTACAGTAAAAACAAATCACTCACTAGGAGTACGTACTCATGCCAGCCCATACCGTCCTCAGCTATGCCTTGTACTTCCTCGCACTGAACTACCTTGTCATGTTCGGCGCGTTTTACCTGTTTAACGACTGGGCTCTGCGGCATCTTTTCCGTTATCCATTGCGCCCCATTCTTGCGAATTCTCCGTCTGAAGACACACTCCGCTGGACAAGCATCGGCATGATCTTTCATCGTATGGAGGCGAGCTTCGGCCTTGGCATCGGGGTGCTGGTGGGATCGATGACTTATTTCAGCGGCGGAAGCCTGCCCCTGCTCTCAGCGCTCTCGGCTAGCGTCGCAGCGCACGCGGTCTTCGTGTGTCTTCACCATTCTTTGATCCTCGCCGACCGCGCCGAGTTCTGTTCGCTAAAGCACCTTCCATCTCAAATTCGCAAGACGCTGGGTCTGATGCGCTTCGCCGCTCTTTTCATGGTGGTGGCTTACGGCGCTCTGGCCGTCTATGGATTCAGTCAAACTTAAATCTCCGCATCACCACTGACAGAGGGTTTTTCATAGGCAAAGGATGTGTACAAGCCCTCAGCGATGGCGTGATTGCCACCATGATGGTGCCGGACATGAAGTTACTGCTGACCCGCCTGCCGCTGGATCCGTTGCGTGATCACGCGGGCGAACACCGCAAAGTCGTCCAGGTGGTGTTTGACGATGTTGTGGACGATTTGCCAATTGATCTGGTCGTAATTATGCGTGGCGATGTTTCTGAAACCGACCGCCTTGCGCATGCGCAGCGCGAGCGCAGCATCAATCAGGTCGGCCCGTTCGAGCAGATCAAAGGTCTGCCCCATGGTGTCAGGGGCCGGAAGGTTCAGTTCCGAGATCAGATGCGCTCCGATATCAACTGCCAATTGCACCGCCCGGCTGAGATTGAGTGAAATGATGTCCTGTAAATCGAAATCGGACGCCAGCACCTCTGCGGTCGGCGGCGCCTTGGACTCGATCCTGAAAATACAGCGACGCAGGGACTCGAGCTTTTGCTCGACTACTGCCCGATCCATGCCGCTCGCCTTTCTGCCAAGACGCGGTTGCGGTAGGGCACGAAATCTGCTTGGTTCAAGACGTGCCGCGTGATCCAGGGCGCGTAAGCAAGGTCGCTGCCCATCAAGCGCCAGCCGTGGGTCAGAATCTGGCCCATGAGCGGCTCACCCGCTTGTCGCAGATCCACCAGGTCAATCGGGCGCCCCGTAGCCTCAGCCAGCGAGGCAATGATGTCCATCTTTTCGTCAGCCGTCAGGCGATCCTTGGCTGCAATAGCAATATCAAGGTCACTGTCAGGACGTTGCAGACCGGCCGCGACCGAACCGAACAGCAACGCCAGCTCAATCATCGGAAATTTCTCAATGACGCCGCGAACCTGTGCGCTCACTGCCAAAGAGGCAACTGGGACTTGGAACAGATCTGGTGTCGGAGTAGGCATCACCGCCAAAGTTTATCAGTGCCAAGGCCGGCACCGTCATCCCCGTGCAAACGGGGATCCATGACCTCTCGCGGGATCAGGCCGGCGCAGCATTCGGCTCTGCGGCACTCCCCCGCCCTGCGGGCTCCTCCTTGATGCCGCTGCGCCGAACGCCGCACCGACCTGATCTGGGAAGGTGGTTGGTGAGTATTGCTTTCCACACCAGCACCTCGCCAGCTGCAGGGGCCGATGGCGTGTCGCAGCGAGGTCAAGGAAGGAGCCCGCAGGGCGGAGGGACACGAGCGGCGGCACGCCGTCGGCCCTTGCAGCCCCCTACAGCCTACAAGCTCAATGCACCACCCGCTCAAAACTGAACTGCCCGGGCGCACGGATCGGGTCCACGTCGACCGGAATCACGTCTTTCGGCGCAAACCGGCCCTCGAGAAGCAGCTTGGACAACGGGTTTTCGATGCGTTGCTGGATGGCGCGTTTAAGTGGCCGCGCACCAAACACCGGGTCAAAGCCCACCTTGGCCAGCTCGGCCAGTGCCGCCGGTGACACTTCCAGCACCAAATCCAGCTTGGCAAGGCGCGCTTGCAGCACCTGGATCTGGATCGCGGCGATGGAGGCAATGTGCTCGGCCGACAGGGCGTGGAACACCACGGTCTCGTCGATGCGGTTCAAAAACTCGGGCCGGAAGTGGTTCTTCAGCTCCCCGGTCACAGCGTCCTTGATGTCCTCGCTGTCCTGCCCCACCATGCTTTGGATCAGGTGCGAGCCGATGTTGCTGGTCATCACGATCACGGTGTTCTTGAAGTCCACGGTGCGGCCCTGGCCGTCGGTCAGGCGGCCGTCGTCCAGCACCTGCAGCAGCACGTTGAACACATCCGGGTGGGCTTTCTCTACCTCGTCGAGCAGCAGCACGCTGTAGGGTTTGCGCCGCACCGCCTCAGTCAGGTAGCCGCCCTCCTCGTAGCCCACATAGCCTGGGGGGGCGCCGATCAGCCGCGCCACCGAATGCTTCTCCATGAACTCGCTCATGTCGATGCGGATCAGGTGGTCCTCGGAGTCAAACAAAAAGCCCGCCAGTGTTTTGCACAGCTCGGTTTTGCCGACGCCGGTCGGGCCCAGGAACAGGAAGGAGCCAGTCGGGCGGTTCGGGTCTGACAAGCCGGCGCGGGAACGCCGGATGGCATTGGCCACCGCCGTGATGGCTTCGTCCTGCCCGACCACGCGCTGGTGCAGGCGGGCTTCCATCAGCAGCAGTTTGTCTTTTTCACCCTGCAGCATCTTGGCCACCGGGATACCGGTGGCGCGGCTGACCACCTCGGCAATTTCCTCGGCGCCGACCATGGTGCGCAGCAATTGCGGGCGCCCGCCGTCCTTCGCGCTTTTCGCCTTGCCGGCCTCTTGGGCCTGCGCGTCTTTCAGTTGTTTTTCCAGCACAGGCAGCTTGCCGTAGCGCAGCTCGCCGGCCTTGTTGAAGTCGCCCTTGCGCGTCAGCTCCTCGATCTGGAAGCGCAGTTTTTCCACCTCTTGCATGATGGTTTTGGAACCTTGCGCCTGGGCCTTTTCGGCTTTCCAGATCTCGTCCAGGTCGGCAATTTCTTTTTGCAACTTGCCGATTTCTTCCTCGATCAAGCCAAAACGCTTTTGCGAGGCTTCGTCCTTCTCGCGCCGCACCGCCTCGCGCTCGATTTGCAACTGAATCAGGCGCCGGTCGAGCTTGTCCATCACCTCGGGCTTGGAGTCGAGCTCGATCTTGATCTTGGACGCTGCCTCGTCAATCAGGTCAATCGCCTTGTCGGGCAGAAAACGGTCAGTGATGTAGCGGTGGCTCAGCTCGGCGGCTGCCACGATGGCCGGGTCGGTGATCTGCACGCCGTGGTGGGTTTCGTAGCGGGCCTGCAGGCCGCGCAGGATGGCGATGGTGGCTTCTACCGTGGGCTCGCCCACCAGGATTTTCTGGAAGCGGCGCTCCAGCGCGGCGTCTTTTTCAATGTACTTGCGGTACTCATCCAGCGTGGTGGCGCCGACGCAATGCAACTCGCCGCGGGCCAACGCCGGCTTGAGCATGTTGCCGGCGTCCATCGCGCCCTCGGCCTTGCCGGCACCGACCATGGTGTGCAGCTCGTCAATGAAGACAATGGTCTGGCCCTCGTCCTTGGCCAGGTCTTTGAGCACGTTTTTCAGGCGCTCCTCAAACTCGCCTCGGAACTTGGCGCCGGCCAGCAGAGAGGCCATGTCCAGCGACAACACCCGCTTGCCCTTGAGCGAATCAGGCACCTCGCCGGCCACGATGCGCTGCGCCAGGCCTTCGACAATGGCGGTCTTGCCGACACCGGGCTCGCCAATCAGCACCGGGTTGTTCTTGGTGCGCCGCTGTAGCACCTGGATGGCGCGGCGAATCTCGTCGTCACGGCCGATCACCGGGTCGAGCTTGCCCAAGCGGGCCCGTTCAGTCAGGTCCAGGCAGTACTTTTTGAGGGATTCGCGCTGGTCTTCGGCGTCGGCGCTGTCCACCTTCTGGCCGCCGCGTACCGCCTCGATGGCTGTCTCCAGCGCCTTGCGCGTCAGGCCGTGGTCGCGCACGATGCGGGCAAAGTCCAGCTTGCTGTCGGTCAGCGCCAGCAAAAACAGCTCGCCCGCCACAAACTGGTCACCGCGCTTGATGGCCTCTTTTTCAGCCGCCTGCAGCAGCGACACCATGTCGCGGCCCACCTGCACCTGCTCGTGGCCCTGCACCTGCGGCAGCCGGTTCATGGCGGTTTCGGCCGCCGCCTGCAAGGCCGGCACATTCACGCCCGAGCGCTGCAACAAGGCTTTAGGCCCCTCGTCTTGGCGCAACATGGCCAGCAGCACGTGGGCGGGTTCAATGAAGGCGTGGTCGTTACCCAGCGCGAGTGTCTGGGCTTCGCCCAGGGCTTCCTGAAATTTGGTGGTTAGCTTGTCGATTCGCATGAGATCCTCCGATTGCTTCTCAACTGAAGCTCAAGCCGGGGTTTTCAAGTGGCGCTGGCTAGGGACAAAGCAGTGCTTGATACAGGTCAACCCTTGATCGCGTCGACAGAGAAGGCGACGATCTCCGAGGAGCCGCTTTGGCCCAGTTTTGCGGCCTGCAAGCTCAGCATCCCCCACTCGCGCAGGGCATACTGCATCGGCAACGCCTACTCCGCCGTGATGCCGTTGCGGCGAATGACTTCGCCCCAGCGTGGGTAGTCCTTGACGCTCAGGGCGCCGAGTTCATCCGTCGTGGAGGCCGCAGCGTCCATACCGGCGCGGCCCAACAGATCACGGATTTCGGGCAATTTCAGGATGCTGACGACTTCCGTGTTGAGCCGGGAGATCACCGGTGCGGGAGTTTTGGCCGGGGCGAAAAAGGCGTACCAGAGGTCAACCTCAACGCCTTTGACACCCAGTTCTTCAAACGTGGCGACCGCCGGCGACACCGGATGCCGCTTGGGGCTGCCAACGGCCAAAGCCGTCAGTTTGCCGGCAGTGACAAAGCCCTGGGCGATATGAACCGGCAAAAATCCCACCATCAACTCGCCGGACAGCAGGTCTTGGGTATAGCCGGCCGTGCCGCGGTAGGGCACGTGAAGCATGGACAGCTGCGTCTTGGTCTTGAAGAGCTCCATGGCCATGTGGTGTGGCGTCCCGACACCAGGGGAACCATAGTTGATGGCATCGGGTTTTGCTTTGGCACGCGCCACCAGCTCTTGCACCGACTTGATCCCGGTAGCGGGGTTGGCCACCAGCATCAGGGTGCCCCAAGCCGCCAGGGACACGGGCGCGAAATCCTTCACCGGGTCAAAGGGGACATTTTTGTAAAGCTGCGAGGCCATCAGCATGGTGTTGGCCCCCATCAATACGGTGTAGCCATCGGGATTGGCCTTGGCGACCATGTCCGCACCAATGTTGCCGCTGGCACCCGCCATGTTTTGCACAGTGACGGGCTGCCCCAGGCGCTCGCTCAGACGGGGCGCCACAGCACGGGCAATCGTGTCCATGCCAGTGCCGGGTGTGAAGGGCACCACGATGCGCAGCTGTTGCGCCGGCCAGGTTTGGGCCTGCGCGGTTAAGACCACAAGGGCACCCATCAGGCCAAAGAAGCCTTTGAACAATTTATCAATCATGTTTGTCTCCACATTAGGTCGTTTTGATCTTAAACACCGATTCGGCATTGGTCTGGAAGAACTTCTTTTTGACCTCTGCACTCATGGCCATGTTGTCCATAGCCGTCACTTCGTCGGCCGCGTACTGGTAAGGGTAGTCCATGGCATACATAACCCGGTCCACGCCGACGATGTCCTGTGTGAACTTGATCGCCGGCTCCCACGCCACCCCGCTGTTGGTGATGAAGAAGTTTTCGCGCAAGTAGTCGCTGGGCTTTTTTCGCAGCGATTTGGTGCTCTCGTAACGGTTTGACAGCACAGTAGCCCGGTGCATGTAGTCCAGGCGATAGGCCCAGAATGGCAGCGCTTCACCCATGTGGCCAATGATCAGCTGTAATTTTGGAAACCGGTCAAACACACCCGCGGTGATGATGCGCAGCGCATGCAGGCCGGTCTCCACGCCAAAACCGTAAATGGCGCCATCAAGACCACAGTCCTGAAATGACCCGATCATGTTTTTCGGCAGGGAATTAGGGTGCAAATAGATCGGCACGTCATGGGCCTCTGCCGCAGCAAAAATATCCCAGAATTTGCTGTCTGACAGGTACTCGCCTTGGGTGTGCGAATTGATGATGACGGCATTCATGCCCAGGCGGGTCACACCGCGTTCGATCTCCAGCGCCGCCACCGCCGGGTCTTGGGGCGCCACGGCGATCATGCCGGTAAAACGCGTGGGGTGGCGACGAACCGCTTCAGCCAGTTCGTCGTTGGCCACCCGGCTGAAGGCCACCGCCGTTTCCTTGTCCATCACCTGCACGCCTGGCGCCGTGAGCGCAATCACTTGGCGGTCAATACCGGCCTCGTCCATGTGCTGCAGGCGGATCTGGTCCAGATCCTGCAAACAGCGCATGATGTGCTGTGCGCGGTCGCTCGGGCTGCTCATGTAAAAGCCCATCAGGCCCTGAAATCCTGGATCGACATCGGATTTGGCCAGGATCTTCCGGTAAATATTGAGCATCTCCGCCGGTGCAAAGGCCTCTTCGGTGGCGATGCGCTGGTAGGGAGCCGCGGGCTTCGGTTCAGTCGTTGTCATGGATGTGGCTCGTGGGACTGGGAGCAATGTGATGAATCGTAACTGGACTAGCCAGATACCGGCAGGTTGGGCGCGTTCAGCCCCCATTTGGCCATGGCCAGGTCATCACTGACGCGGGCATCAACCCAGCGGGCGCCGTCGGGGGTCTGCTCCTTCTTCCAAAAAGGAGCCTGCGTCTTCAGGTAATCCATCAGGAACTCACAGGCCTGAAAACTTTGGCCCCGGTGGGCCGAGGTGACCGCCACCAGCACGATCTGATCCATCGGCTGCAGCAGGCCAATGCGGTGCACCACGCGAGCGCCGAAGATGTCAAAGCGGCGATGGGCTTCGTCAATCATGGCCTCGATCGAGGCTTCGGTCATACCGGGGTAGTGCTCCAACTCCATGCTGCTGATGCTCCCAGCAGTGCCCGCCGTGCGGTCACGCACGGTGCCAATAAAGCTGCAGACGGCGCCAACCCGGCCGTCGCCGGCGCGCAGTTGGGCAATCTCTTGCGCTAGATCGAAGTCGGGGCTCTGGACGCGTACGCGCGGCGCAGCGAGGTGGACCGATTGGGCAGGATGCATTGCAAGCGCCCTAACCGCCCGTAACAGGCGGGAAAAAAGCCACTTCTGCGCCCTCGGTCAGTGGGGCAGACTCCGCGCACATCACCTGGTTAAGTGCCATGCGCAGCACGCGGCCGTGCGTAAGACTGGCAGAGTAAGCGCCACCGCGCGCAATCAAGGCGTCGCGCAACGCCGCCAGCGTGGGCGCATCGGTCTCTAGCGTCTCAGCAGACAGGCCGATCGCCTCTCGGATCGACGCAAAGTACTTGATGTGCACCTTCATGCCAGCAACTCCGAGAACGGAACAAAGCGCACCAGGTCGCCGGGGGCAATGGTCTGGCCGGGCGGGTTGTCCACCAAGCCGTCGCCCCAGACGGCTGATGTCAGCACCCCGGAACTCTGGTTCTCAAACAGGTCCAGCCCACCTACCGCATTGCGCCGGGCCCGCAAAAATTCTCGGCGTTTATCGGCTCTAGGCCACGTGAAATGGGCGGATAGCGCTATGGTTTCAGGAGCAAGGTTCTGCGCACCCTGCAGTTTCAACAAAAACGGCCGGACCAGCAGCAAAAAAGTCACAAAACTGGACACCGGGTTACCAGGCAGGCCAATAAAGTGGGCGTCTTGCACCCGACCATAGGCGAAGGGCTTGCCCGGCTTGATAGCGATCTGCCACAAATCCAGGCGACCCAGGGCCTGCACAGCAGGCTTGATGTGGTCTTCTTCACCCACCGACACACCGCCGCTGGTCAGTATCAGATCATGATCTTGCGCGGCTGACTGCAGCGCGGCCAGGGTGGCATCTCGGCGGTCCGGCACGATGCCCAGATCGCTCACCTCACAGCCCAGTCGGTGTAAGAGCGCGCGCAGGAAAAAGCGGTTGGAGTTGTAAATGCTGCCCGGCTTCATCTGCTCAGGCGCCACCTCGCCCGGCATGACCAGCTCGTCCCCGGTGGAGAACAAAGCCACACGCGGACGCCGTGCCACCTGCAGGCGGTCTAGCCCTATGCTGGCAGCCAGGCCGAGCGACGCCGGCGTCAGGCGTGCGCCATGGGCCATTACCACGGCGCCCTGCGTCACGTCCTCACCGGCCCGCCGGATCCACTGGCCACGCAAGGGCAGCTTAAGCAGCCGGATGGCCGGTAAGCCGTCGCCCTCAGCGGGCAGCAACTCACAGTCTTCCTGCATCACAATGGCGTCGGCGCCCTCAGGCACCGGGGCGCCTGTAAAAATTCGAGCGGCACTGCCTTGGCTCAAGGGTGTGCCACTGGCGCCGGCAGCAATCCGCTGACTCACCGGCAGCACCGGGTTCTGGCCGAGCAGGTCGGCAAAACGCAGCGCATAGCCGTCCATCGAACTGTTGTCTTGGGGCGGCACCTGCAGCGCCGACACTAAGTCTTGTGCCAACACCCGGCCATCGGCGTCGAAGGTCGAGACCATCTCATGGCCAGTTAAGGCGTGCGCATGCCCCAGCAATTCGGCCAGGGCATCGTCCAGCGGGCGCAAAGGGAGCTGCGGCGGGCGTGGCAGGGTCATACAAACACCTCTGAACGGTAATCAAATCGCGTCTGGTTGCTGACCAGCCAATGCGCTATCGCCTCCGGGTCATTGAGATCTAGCACCGGGCGCAGTGTGGGCTGCGGCAGGGCTTGCGGCGAATCAGTGGCCAGCGCCACGATGAAGTCATCATCAGGATACCGCGCCGGCTTGTTGGCGTCCGAGCGCCAGACCTCAATTTTCTGCAGGTCGGAGTCTTTGAAGCCCTCCACCAACACCCAGTCCACGCCCTCGTAGAGCTCAGCCAGCAGCTGGTGCACGGTGAGTTGGGTCTCCTGCTCGAACTCCCGCAACAGTGCCAGCCGCCGGGTAGAAGCAATCACCACCTCAAAAGCCCCCGCCTCCCGGTGGCGAAAGGTGTCTTTACCAGGGTGGTCAATGTCAAAGCGGTGGTGGGCGTGCTTGACCACCGACACCCGCAAGCCCTGCAGCCGCAGCACCGGAATCAGTCGTTCAACCAATGTGGTCTTGCCAGACCCGGAGTAGCCGGCAAAACCCACCACCTTCATGCGCAATGCCTCTGGATATAAGACTTCACCGCCACGGCATCAGCGGCCATGTGGGTCACCCGCTTAGGCAGTGCCTCGATGCCGATGAAGGCCGGCGGCCGATCCGGTTCCAGCCCCAGGGCTTCAACCAGTGTGGCGGCAAATTTAATGGGCAAGGCGGTTTCGAGCACGACCATGGGCACACCCGGCTGTAGCCATTCCCGCGCCACCTTCAGGCCATCGGCGGTATGGGTGTCAATCATCAGCCCCAGGCGGGCGTGGGTGTCACGAATCGTGGCCAAACGGTCGGCATGGCTGCTGCGTCCGCTGGCAAAGCCGTAGCGCGGCCCGGCCTGGGCAAACAGCGGGTCGGCCTGCAGGTCAAAGCGGCCTTCGCGTGACAGGCCCTCACCAAACAGCGCACGCACCTGCGCACCGTCGCGGCCCAGCAGATCAAACACAAAGCGCTCGAAATTTGATGCCTTGGAGATGTCCATCGACGGGCTGGATGTCTCGTGCGTGTCGGTGCTGCCGCGGACCCGGTAGACACCGGTGCGAAAAAATTCGTCAAGAACGTCATTCTCGTTGGTGGCCACCACCAATTTGGCAATAGGTAGCCCCATCATGCGCGCCACATGGCCGGCACAGACGTTGCCAAAGTTGCCGCTGGGCACGGCAAAGCTGACCTGTTCGGTATCAGCATTGGTCGCCTGGAAATAGCCAGCAAAGTAATAGACCACCTGGGCGAGTAGCCGCGCCCAATTGATGGAATTGACAGTACCAATCTTGTACTGACGCTTGAAAGCCAGATCATTCGACACCGCCTTGACGATGTCTTGGCAATCGTCAAACACGCCGTCGATGGCGATGTTGTGGATGTTGTCGTCCATCAGGCTGAACATCTGGGCCTGCTGAAACGGACTCATGCGGCCGTCTGGGCTGGTCATGAAGACGCGCACGCCTTGCTTACCGCGCATGGCGTACTCGGCAGCACTGCCGGTGTCGCCACTGGTGGCGCCCAGAATATTGAGCTGCTCACCGCGCCGCGCCAGCTCATACTCAAACAGCTGGCCCAGCAGCTGCATGGCCATGTCCTTGAAGGCCAGCGTCGGGCCATTGGACAGCGCCTGCAAATACAGCGGTGTGGGTTGACCAGCAACTTCAGGCTGCTCCAGCAGCTTCAAGGGGACGATCGCAGGGCTGCCAAAGACCGCTTCGGTGTAGGTCCGGTCGCACAGGGCGCGCAGGTCGGCCGGCGGAATGTCGTCAATATAGAGCGACAAAACCTCAAAAGCCAGCGCCGCATAACCCTGGGCTTGGTACGTGGCACGCCAACGGCCCAGCATGGCGGCGTCGACCTGCGGGTAATGCTCCGGCAGGTAAAGACCGCCATCGGGCGCCAGGCCCTCCAGCAAAATATCGCAAAAGCGCTTGCGATCGGGGTGGCCGCGGGTGGAGAGGTAACGCATCTCAGGCCAGCTCTTCCTTGCGGATGCGGGTGATCGGGGCCAGCACGGTGCTGAGCGCCTGCATTTCAGCCAGCGCGGCGTTCATGCGGGCTTCCGCGCAGTCATGGGTCAGGATGATCAGGTCAGTCTGGGTCGAGCCCTCGCCACCCACTTCGTCGGCCTCGCGCTGCAACACCGCGTCAATGCTGATATCGGCCTGCGCCAGGATGCCAGTGACACGGGCCAGCACACCAGCCTGGTCGGCCACGCGCAAGCGCAGGTAGTAGCTGGTCACCACCTCACCCATCGGCAGCACTGGCAGTTCGGTTTTGGCCCGGTCCAGCGTCTGCGGCTGAAACGCCAGATGTGGCACGCGGTTGAGCGGGTCCACGGTGTGCAAGCGGGTGATGTCCACCAGGTCGGCAATCACCGCGCTGGCGGTTGGCTCAGAACCAGCGCCCTTGCCGTAATACAGCGTGGTGCCCACCGCATCGCCCTGAACCATCACGGCATTCATCGCCCCTTCCACATTGGCAATCAAACGCTTGGCCGGCACCAGGCTGGGGTGCACCCGCAGCTCGATGCCGTGCGGGGTACGCTTGGTGATACCGAGAAGCTTGATTCGGTAGCCCAGTTGCTCGGCGTATTTGATATCGGCCGCACCCAGTTGAGTAATGCCTTCGACATAAGCCCGGTCAAATTGCACCGGAATGCCAAACGCGATGGCGGACATGATGGTGGCTTTGTGAGCGGCGTCCACGCCCTCGATGTCGAACGTCGGGTCGGCCTCGGCATAACCCAGACGCTGGGCCTCTTTCAATGCCACATCGAAATCCAGCCCCTTGTCACGCATCTCCGACAGGATGAAGTTGGTGGTGCCGTTGATGATGCCGGCGATCCACTGAATGCTGTTGGCCGTGAGGCCCTCTCGCAGCGCCTTGATGATCGGGATGCCACCCGCCACCGCCGCTTCAAACGCCACCATCACGCCCTTGGCGGAAGCTGCAGCAAAAATCTCGGTGCCGTGCACCGCCAACAGAGCCTTGTTGGCAGTGACCACATGCTTGCCAGCGGCAATCGCCTCCAGCACCAGGGTCTTGGCAATGCCGTAGCCGCCAATCAGTTCGATCACGATGTCAATGTCGGGGTTGGCAATCACTGCTCGGGCATCACCGACCACCCGCACGCTCTCCCCGACCAGCGCCTGGGCTCGCGACACGTCCAAATCAGCCACCATGGTGATCTCGATGCCGCGTCCGGCACGCCGCCGGATCTCCTCTTGGTTACGGCGCAGCACGTTGAAAGTGCCCGAGCCCACCACACCAATACCCAACAGGCCAACTTGAATCGGTTTCATATATTTCTTAGGTCTAAAAGGGCTGTAAGCCATGCCCATCGGGCATAGTTTGCTATCAATAGAAGAGTGAATCAGCTGCCATGCCGCTTGCGATAGCCAGCCAGAAAACGGGCCACCCGGCCAATGGCCTCCCGCAAATCATCCTCGTGCGGCAGGAAAACAATCCGAAAATGGTCCGGCGCCGACCAATTAAAGCCAGTGCCCTGTACCAGCATCACCCGCGTTTCACGCAGCAACTCCAGGAAAAACTGCCGGTCGTCCTCAATCGGATACACCACCGGGTCGAGCCGGGGAAACATGTACAAAGCGGCTTGCGGCTTGACACAACTCACTCCCGGAATCGCGGTGATCAGTTCATAGGCCAGATCTCGCTGGCGGCGTAGTCGCCCGCCCTCGCACACCAGGTCGTTGATGCTCTGGTAGCCGCCCAGGGCGGTCTGGATGGCCCATTGGCCAGGCACGTTCGAGCACAGTTTCATGTTGGAGAGCATGTTCAGGCCCTCGATATAGTCGACCGCGCTTTTTTTGTCACCCGAGACAATCATCCAGCCAGCGCGGTAGCCGCAGGAGCGGTAGCTTTTGCTCAGCGAGTTGAAGGTGAGCGTTAATACATCGCTTGACAGGCTGGCGATGGCCGTGTGACGCGCGCCCTCGTACAACACCTTGTCATACACCTCGTCGGCCATGATCACCAGGCCATGCTCACGCGCGATGTTGATGATGCCCAGCAAAAGTTCATTGGAATACAGAACGCCGGTTGGGTTATTGGGGTTGATCACCACGATGCCCTTGGTGCGCGGCGTGATTCGGGCACGGATGTCGTCCAGGTTGGGCATCCATCCGTTGGCTTCATCACACAGGTAGTGCACAGGTGTGGCCCCGGACAGGCTGGTGGCTGCCGTCCACAGCGGGTAGTCAGGCTTGGGCAGCAGTAACTCATCGCCGTTATCCAACAAGGCGTTGGTGGCCATGGTGATCAGCTCGCTGGCCCCATTCCCAAGGTAAATGTCGTCCAGCGTGACACCGGGCACGCCCTGCTTCTGCGTCTCATGCATCACCGCCTTGCGGGCCGCAAAAATGCCTTTGCTGTCGGAGTACCCTGCCGAATTCGGCAGGTTGCGGATCATGTCCTGCTGGATTTCCTCGGGGGCATCAAAACCGAAAGGGGCAAGATTGCCGATGTTGAGCTTGATGATCTTCTGACCTTCATCCTCCATCTGCCGGGCCGCATCCATGATTGGGCCACGGATGTCGTACAGCACGTTGGCCAATTTGGCAGATTTAAGAATTGTCTTCAAAGTCCCTCCAGCAACGCGCCACAGGCAGCGAAACCTATAATTTGACCACAAAACCATCCTGTCAAGCGCCCGCTTGATGCGGCGCAGCAATACGTCACCCGTGTTCCCCTCCATGAAAATTCAGCCGGACTTCATCAGTGTGCAATCCATCAGTGCTTACGGCCCGGGTTGGATTGGCGTGGCCGGTGAAAAAATCGTGCGCAGCGTGGTTTTGGGGTCGCGGGGCGAGCGTTTGGACTGGAATTGCCATCACTTCGATGATCTTGGAGTCACCCATTTTGCGCAGTTGGCGGATCTTGGCCCGGAACTGGTGATCTTTGGCAGCGGCCAACGCATTCGGTTCCCGCAAGTCCCCTGGCTCCGGCCGCTGATCGAGCAAGGGATCGGCGTAGAAACCATGGACACACAAGCCGCCTGCAGGACCTACAACATTCTGGCCGGCGAAGGCCGCCACGTCATCGTGGCACTGCTGCTGGAACCCATCTCATCCCCCTGAGACCATGGCCGCTCCGCAGAGGGTAGCAGCCGAATTCAGGGTAAAATCCGAGACTGCTCTCGGGGGTGACTGAAGTGCAGCATCGTGCGAGCCTCCCCCGACCCGAAAGAATGACGCATCCTGTCACACGAGACTAAATAAACATGGCGATTGTTGTCAATAAACCCATCCCTGAATTCGATGCCAATGCCACCGGTGGTGTCAAAGTTTCCAACACCTCGCACCTCGGAAAAATCGTCATCCTGTATTTTTATCCGAAAGATAACACCCCTGGCTGCACCACAGAAGCCATGCAGTTTCGGGACAAATACAAGGATTTTGTTAAGGCAGGTGCCACGGTATTTGGCGTGTCACGGGACAACATGAAGTCGCACGATGACTTCAAAATGAAACTTGAGCTCCCATTCGAACTGATTGCCGACACCGAAGAAAAAATGTGCCATATGTTTGGCGTGGTCAAAAACAAAATCATGTACGGCAAAAAGGTCAAGGGCATCGAGCGCAGCACCTTTTTGATTGGCACCGACGGCACTCTGAAGGACGAGTGGCGCGGCCTGAAGGTACCGGGCCATGTAGACGACGTGCTCAAGGCCGTCAAAGATCTCAAAAAAATTGCTGTTATTGCCTGACCATTTCTGCAGTTGATCCGGGACACCGAGGGTGTCACAAGGCTCATGCATAATGAATTTCATGGTCCTGACAACAGACGCTGGAAACACTTGAAAAAGCCGCCTTGACCTTGGGCGGCTTTTTTCATGGTGCACCTGATTCGATACACCCTTACTTCGAACCCCATACCCGATGCCACTGCCCACTGCCCCCGCCAAACGCGCTGCCCTGTTGTCTGAGCGAGAGTACAACGTACCAGCGCGCAAACCCGAAGCTGCGCGCCGCACCGAACGATCCGAGCCGCAGGAGGCCGAGCCTGCCAGCCTCGCCAATACGGCTGTGACCAACCCTGTTGGCGCGGACCGTGTGCCCGGCAGCGACCGCAAAAAGGGCACAACCCGTGGCCGCACCCAGGCGCATCAGACACAGCCCGCCCAACTGGCCGCCCCAGCGGCGTCGACCGCACCCCGGGCGACAATCCCTGCGGTAGCGGCAAAGGCCCGCAAATCAAAGCACATCGGACCGGCCAAACTGTTCGTGCTGGACACCAACGTCCTGCTGCATGACCCAATGTGCCTGTTCCGCTTCGAAGAACATGACATTTTTCTGCCCATGATCGTGCTCGAAGAGCTCGACGGCCATAAAAAGGGCATGACCGAAGTGGCGCGGAATGCGCGACAGACCAGCCGAACACTCGATGCACTGGCCGGACACCACGGCAGTGACATCACGGCAGGTCTGCCGCTCAACGTAACCGGTCACCGCACAGCAAGCGGCAAACTCTTCTTTCAGACGCAACTGCTGAGTTACACACTGCCCACCAGCCTGCCACAAGGCAAAGCTGACAACCAGATTCTGGGCGTGGTGGAGACCCTTCGCCAGCAACACGCGCCAAGGGAAGTCGTGCTGGTGTCCAAAGACATCAACATGCGGGTCAAGGCACGCGCGCTGGGCCTGGCCACCGACGACTACCAAAACGACAAAACCCTGGAAGATGGTGACCTGCTCTACGCGGGCGCATTAGCGCTTCCGCCCGATTTTTGGACCACCCATGGCAGCACTGTCGAGAGCTGGCAGCAGGGCGCCAACACGTTCTACCGCATCACCGGCCCCATCGTGCCCCAACTGCTTATCAACCAGTTTGTTTACTTCGAGGCACCGGGCGAGCCTAGCCTTTATGCAAGAGTGACTGAAATCCGAGGTGCAACGGCAGTCTTCAAAACACTTAAAGATTACACCCACCTTAAAAACTCGGTCTGGGGCATCACCACTCGCAATCGGGAGCAGAACTTTGCCATGAACCTGCTCATGGACCCGGAGATCGACTTCGTCACCCTGACCGGGACAGCTGGTACTGGCAAGACCCTGATGGCGCTCGCCTCAGGCCTGACCCAAGTGCTGGACGACCGCCGTTACACAGAGATCATCGTGACACGCGCGACAGTCAGTGTCGGAGAAGATATCGGTTTTCTGCCCGGCACCGAAGAAGAAAAAATGGGCCCCTGGATGGGTGCGCTGGATGACAACCTCGAAGTGCTTGGCAAGACCGACACCAGCGCGGGCGAATGGGGACGGGCCGCGACCAGCGAACTCATCCGCAGCCGCATCAAAATCAAGAGCATGAACTTCATGCGGGGACGGACTTTTCTGAACAAATACGTCATCATTGACGAAGCCCAGAACCTCACCCCCAAACAAATGAAAACCCTGATCACCCGGGCCGGACCGGGTACCAAGATCATTTGCATGGGTAATCTGGCCCAGATCGACACCCCTTACCTGACCGAGGGGTCCTCTGGCTTAACCTTCGCAGTTGACAAGTTCAAGGGCTGGCCACACGGCGGTCATATCACACTGGCTCGGGGAGAACGCTCGCGGCTGGCAGACTTTGCCAGCGAGGTTTTGTAGCCGATCAGGCTTACGCGCCGTTTTTCCTAAAAATCGCCACTGCCGCCTGACGCCAAGCTCTCAAACTTGGTGATCGGCTTGAGGAAGGCCAGCTTGACAGTTCCGGTCGGGCCATTACGTTGCTTGGCGATGATGACCTCTGCCACACCCGGCTCCTTGCAGGCATCCTTGGTGTAGTACTCATCACGGTAGATGAACATGATGATGTCGGCATCCTGCTCAATGGCGCCTGATTCGCGCAAGTCGCTCATCATCGGGCGCTTGTCAGGACGGGTTTCGACGCTGCGGTTCAGCTGCGACAGAGCGATCACCGGGCACTGCAGCTCCTTAGCCAGCATTTTCAAACCCCGCGAGATTTCACCCAATTCAGTGGCACGGTTCTCTCCGTCATTGCTTGAGCCACTCATGAGTTGCAAGTAGTCGACCACGATCAAGCCCAACTTGCCGCACTGGCGCGACAGCCGACGCGCGTTGGCGCGCAACTCGCTAGACGTCAACCCGGCTGACTCGTCAATGTGAAGAGAAATGGTCCGCAGCTTCTCGATTGCTTCGGTCAGGCGGGGCCACTCATCGTCGGTCAATTTGCCCGTTCGAAGGTGACTTTGATCAATGCGACCGATAGAACCCACAATGCGTACCGCCAACTGGGCGGCACCCATTTCCATCGAGAACACAGCCACGGGCAAGCCCTCATTCAGGGCCACGTGCTCCGCAATGTTGATCGCCAAAGCAGTCTTCCCCATCGAGGGCCGCGCCGCCAACACGATCAGATCACCCGCCTGAAAGCCAGCCGTCATGCGATCGAGGTCATAGAAACCGCTCGGTACGCCGGTCACATCATTCGGGTTGTCGGCCATCTCCTGAACCCGGTCCAGCAACTTGACGACCAGGGACTCCATGGCCTGGAAGCCCTGCTTGGTGCGAGCCCCCTCCTCCCCGATGTTGAATATTTTCTGCTCGGCCTCGTCCAGAATGGTCGCAACCGGGCGACCCCGCGGGTTAAACGCATTGGTGGCGATCTCGTCGCTGACGCTCACCAGCTTGCGCAAAATGGCCCGCTCACGCACGATTTCAGCATAACGTCGAATGTTGCCGGCGCTAGGAACGTACTGGGCAAGCGAGTTCAGGTAGGCCAATCCACCGATCTCCTCGGCCTTCCCTTGGCTCAGTAATTGCTCAAATACCGTGATCACATCAGCGGGCTTGGAAGCATTGACCAGAGCGCCGATCGCACCAAACACCATGCGATGTTCAAAACGGTAAAAATCGCTCTCCGTCAGCAAGTCCCCGACGCGATCCCAGGCTCCGTTATCGAGCAACAAACCGCCCAGCACGCTGGACTCTGCCTCCGTGGAGTGGGGTGGAATGCGTAATTGCGCGACCTGGCGATCCGGGCCGTAGTCATCATCATCGACGGCAGAAAGTACGGCTGACATGGTGTTTCCTAGTGGCCTTGCATGCTACGCCAGGCTTAACGCGGCGTCGAGTGACAAGCTGGGCACAAGCCAGTGACAAGCTGTGCACAACATGTGGAAAGAACGATGAACGCACGTTCCATTAAAAAAAGCCGCCCGGGCTTGCACCCCGGCGGCTTTGTCTGGGAGGCGACCTACCCTGAATCAGGCCGTTTCGCCGTAAACCGATACCGTGATGTCAACCACCACATCGGTATGTAAGGCCACACTGACCGTGCTTTCGCCAACGACCTTGATCGGACCATTGGGCATGCGGATCTGAGCCTTGACCAGTTTGTAGCCGGATTTTGTCAGTTCTTCAGCAATATCAGCGTTGGTGACAGAACCAAACAAACGGCCATCGACACCGGCTTTTTGCGTTAGCTTGCAGGTCGACCCAGCCAGCTTTTCACCAACGGCTTGCGCCTCAGCCAGTTTCACACCGGCCGCTTTTTCAAGCTCTACGCGGCGGGCTTCAAACTCCTGTTTCGCAGCAGCCGTAGCACGACGGGCACGGCCGGTGGGGATCAGGAAATTGCGAGCGTAACCGTCTTTCACACGCACGATTTCACCAAGATTGCCAAGGTTCACGACCTTGTCGAGCAGAATGATTTGCATGATCAGGTTCCTTAGATTTTGTGCTGGTCGCTGTACGGCAGCATGGCAAGAAAACGCGCGCGCTTGATAGCAGTATTGAGCTGGCGCTGAAAAATAGCCCGGGTACCGGTCAATCGTGCCGGGATGATCTTGCCGTTTTCGGCAATGAAATCACGCAGGGTATCGATGTCTTTGTAGTCAATTTCTTCAACGCCAGTCACCGTGAAACGGCAAAAGCGCTTGCGTTTGAAGAGCAAGTTTTGGGCTGGGCGCTTGGGGCGCTTGTCTTTGTTGTTGAAACGTTTTGGTCCGGCCATGATGGACTCCTTAAATATTGACGAATTCGTTGATCTAGCTGAAATCTTGCAGGTGATACACCACATGTTTACCATTGAGCGGCGTGGCCAGAAAGCCACTGAAACTCCAGACGCTGCCGATGGCTTGCTTTGCAAGCCGCTCCGCCACCGTACCGAAAGCCACCGCCTTGACGGCTGCCTTGACTGCCCTAGCCTGACCCGCTTCCATCAAACTGGATTCGTGTTCAAGCTTCACATTCAGCGCTGGGAGGCCGGCTGGGGTGTAGCGCAGCGCATCAAGCGCCACGACACTGGCCGTCAGCAAGAGCTGATTGGCAATCGGGGTTTCATTGCTCCGTGACAACAAGCCAATCAGGCCTGGTATTCAGCCTGCTGGGTCTTGCGAGCGTCTTCACGCTCCACGGTGCGCATCATGGAAGATGGGCCGGTGTCAGCCTTCTTCTTCAGGACGGTCAGGTGGCGCAACACGGCGTCATTGAATTTAAACGCGTGCTCGAGTTCAGCCATCACTGTTTGATCAGCCTCGATGTTGACACAGAGGTAGTGCGCCTTAGCCAGCTTGTTGATCATGTACACCAACTGGCGACGACCCCAGTCTTCCACCCGGTGCACTTTGCCACCGCCGGCAGTGATCATGCCCTTGTAGCGCTCCAGCATGGCCGGAACTTGTTCGCTCTGATCCGGATGGATCATGAGAATGATTTCGTAATGACGCATTGATACTCCTTATGGATAGCCCTATTTGGGCGGGTAAACCACCCCCAGCGTCTAATTGGGGTGTGGAAAGGCAAGCCCATGATTATATGCCACTGGTGGAGCGCGTCCACCGTGGCCGTGACAACGCCTGTACGGGGAGCTCAGCCAGCTGAAGGGCCTAGGCACTCGGCCGGCGCGACAAAAGACTCAGCAGCACAATAACGGCCACCCCTGCGGATACACCAAAAACCCCGGACGAGACCGGCTGGATACCAAACCACAGACCACTGCCACTCAGTCCGAGCACCGCCCTGATAGCCGGTGCATTGGCCACCATGTAATAGACCGTCAGACCCAAGCCGACCAGCATGCCGCTTGTGGCGGCCTGACGGGTGGTTCGCCGCCAGAAGATACCAAGCACCATGGCGGGCACGAAGGCGGCTCCGGCCAATGAGAACGAAGCAGATACCAGGTACAGGATGTCAGCAGGGCGCTGGGCCGCCACGTAGGCAGCCATCAAGGCGACGATCAACAGGGCAAATTTTGACAGCATCACACGTCGCACAGCGCCCGCGCGGCTGGATTCACCCTGATAGAAACAATCATGTGCAAGGGCATTGCCAATAGTGAGCAACAGTCCGTCTGCGGTCGACAAAGCAGCGGCCAGCCCACCGGCCGCCACCAGACCCGACACCACATAGGGCAGGCCACCGAGCTCCGGGGTGGCCAACATCACAATGTCAGGGCCAAGCTTGAGTTCGGCGAATTGCAAAATATGGTCGCCATTCACGTCGTTGACAGAAATCAGGGTCGGATCCACCTTGGCCCATTGCTCAATCCAGATCGGCAATGAATCAAAATGCTGTCCAACCAAATGGCTCATGATTTCGAACTTGACCAGAACAGCCAGGGCCGGCGCGGAAATGTACAAAATAGCGATGAAGAACAGCGACCAGCCGACCGATGTGCGCGCCTCTGCCACGGTACGGGTGGTGTAAAAACGGGTAAGCAAATGGGGCAGGCCAGCGGTACCGACCATCAGGCAAAACATGAGGGCCAGGAAGTTGCGGCGCGACAGGTCATAGGCCTCGCGCTCGATTGGGGTGCCCTGCGGGTCTCCGGCAAACGGTTTGGTATGAGATGGCATGCCCGCCAAAGGCTTTGCCCGCTCCAGATTTTCATTCAGGGCACGGGTCCAGAGCTCGCGCGCTGCAGCAGCGTCGCGCGGCAAGGCCGTCAATTCGCGCCGTGCGGCCACCAACACGGTCTCGTCCACCTTTTGCTCTTGCAGCAGCCGAATTTTCTCGCGCAGCGCCTTGCGCTCAGCGTCCAGGGCCATGTCGACGTCTTGTAAATTGGACGCGTAGCTGCTGGCTCGGCGAGCGTACTCCCGGGTCACTTCAAGCTCAGCCGGTGAGTTGGCCAACTGCTGCTCAAGGAGCGCAATCTTTTGCAGCTGCTGCCCATAAACAAAGGGCGCTATAGGATTACCCAACTGCTTGTAGGCCAGCCACGATACGGGAATCAAAAAGGCCAGGATCAGCACCACATATTGGGTCACCTGTGTCCAGGTCACTGCGCGCATGCCACCTAGAAATGAGCACACCAGCACACCCCCGAGGCCCAACAGAATGCCGATTTCGAACGCCACCCCCGTCAGTCGGGAAGTGATCAGCCCGACCCCGTAGATCTGAGCCACAACATAGGTGAAAGAACAAAGCACGGCGGCAAGCGCAGCGATCAGGCGCGGCCAACGGCCGCCATAGCGCAGGCCGAAGTAGTCGGGAATGGTGTACAAGCCAAGTTGCCGCAGGTAGGGCGCGACCAACAGGGCAACCAAGCAAAATCCCCCAGTCCAGCCCAGCACATAGACCAGACCGCCAGGCTGGGACTCGGTGCCAGAAAAGCCCTGCAAATACAGGCCACCAGCCATGCTGATGAAAGAAGCCGCACTCATCCAATCAGCGGCGGTGGCCATGCCGTTGTAGACCGGTGGAATCGTGCGGCCCGCCACGTAGTATTCGCCAGCGTCCGATGTCCGGCTATAAATGCCGATACCGGCATACAGGGCGATGGTGGCAAACATGAAAATCGCGCCAACCCAGCCCTTTTTCAGGCCCAAACGCTCCGCCAGTGCCAAGGCCAGTAAAAACAGCAATAGACACACCACGTAGCCGGCAAACCGGCGGTTTAAACGCTGCTTGTAGAGGAGGTAGGCCTGATCGACCGACGCCCGATCGGCATCTCGCCGGTTGGCAGCCCAAGCGAAACCTGCGACCACCGCAATGAAAATGAACACACTGCCCTGAGCTGCCAGCCAATAACCGATCGGCCAGCCGGCCACACTGGTTTGCAGGTCGCGGGCAAAAAACACCACGCCGAACGACGCGACAAACCAGACCGTCAGCAGCCAGGCATTCCACCCTAACCCTGCGGGGCTGGATGTGCACTCCAGGGGTTGCGGCGATGCTTGGGCCATTGACCCATCATGGCACCGGACGGGGCCCGGTGCTATAGGTGTTTGCTAGGGGGCCGCGAGCTGTTGCCAGGTCGCAACCACCGAGTCCGGGTTCAGCGATATGGAGGAAATACCAGCCCCGCTCAACCACTGCGCGAAGTCAGGATGGTCGCTGGGGCCCTGACCGCAGATGCCAATGTACTTGCCCTGTGCTTTGCAAGCGTCGATCGCCATCGTGATGAGCGCGGTCACTGCCGGGTCGCGTTCATCAAAATCGGCAGCCAACAAGGCCAGGCCGGAATCCCGATCCAGACCGAGTGTGAGTTGGGTCAGATCGTTCGAGCCTATCGAAAAGCCGTCAAAAAATTCAAGGAACTGGTGGGCCAGAATGGCATTGCTGGGAATCTCACACATCATGATGAGTTGGAGACCGTTTTCGCCGCGTTTCAGACCATGGGCCGCCAGCAGGCTCGTCACTTTACGGGCCTGCGCCAGCGTGCGCACAAACGGAACCATCACCTGAACATTGCTCAAACCCATGTCCTGCCGCACGCGTTTGAGGGCTTCGCATTCCATAGCAAAGGCTTCACCAAACTCTTCACTGATGTAGCGCGCCGCACCGCGGAAACCCAGCATCGGGTTTTCTTCCTCTGGCTCATAACGGCTGCCGCCAATCAGCTTGCGGTATTCATTGCTCTTGAAATCTGACAGACGGACGATGACCGGCTTGGGCCAAAAAGCAGCGGCGATGGTGGCTACGCCTTCTGCCACACGGTCCACGTAAAAGGCCCTTGGAGAAGCATGCCCACGGGCTACGGATTCGACCGCCTTTTTCAGGTCGGCATCGATGTTGGGGTAGTCCAAGATTGCCTTGGGATGAACGCCGATGTTGTTGTTGATGATGAATTCCAACCGTGCCAGACCGACACCGGCGTTGGGCAACTGGCAGAAATCGAAGGCCAACTGGGGGTTGCCAACGTTCATCATGATCTTGACATCAATGTTCGGCATCTCACCCCGCTGTACTTCCGACACCTCGGTCTCTAGCAGGCCGTCGTAAACAAAGCCGGTGTCGCCCTCGGCGCAACTGACCGTCACCAACATGCCATCATTGAGCACCTCGCTGGCATTGCCGCAACCGACCACTGCCGGGATACCCAACTCGCGGGCGATGATGGCGGCATGGCAGGTACGTCCCCCACGGTTGGTCACGATGGCTGCGGCACGCTTCATGACTGGCTCCCAATTCGGATCGGTCATATCAGTGATCAGCACGTCTCCGGCCTGCACTTTGTCCATGTCGGCAATGTTGTGGATCACCCGCACCGGACCGGTGCCGATCTTCTGGCCGATCGCTCGGCCCTCCACAATGACTGCGCTCTTGCCCTTGAGTTTGTAGCGGTACTCGGCCTTGCCGGCCGCCTGGCTCTTGACGGTTTCGGGGCGGGCCTGCAGGGTATAAAGTTCGCCATCTAAGCCGTCCTTGCCCCACTCGATATCCATGGGGCGGCCGTAGTGTTGCTCAATCACCAGCGCCTGCGCGGCCAACTGTTCCACATCGCGGTCGCTGAGCGAGTAGCGGTTGCGCATTTCGGTCGGTACGTCGACGGTCTTCACCAGTTTGCCACTTTGCGCCTGCTCGGCCGGTGACGCGAACTGCATCTGGATCAGCTTCGAGCCCAGGCTGCGACGGATAACGGAGCGCTTACCGGCCCGCAACATGGGTTTGTGGACATAAAACTCGTCGGGGTTGACCGCGCCCTGCACCACGGTCTCGCCCAGACCATAGCTGGAGGTGATAAAGACCACCTCATCGAAGCCGGACTCCGTGTCAATGGTGAACATCACCCCGGCAGCCCCCAGGTCCGAGCGCACCATGCGCTGAATGCCGGCGCTCAAGGCCACGTGCTGGTGGGCAAAGCCTTTATGCACACGGTAGCTGATGGCCCGGTCGTTGTAGAGCGAGGCAAACACTTCTCGAATTTTGTGCAGGATGTCGTCGATCCCGGTCACATTCAAAAACGTTTCTTGCTGACCGGCAAACGAGGCGTCGGGCAGGTCTTCAGCCGTGGCCGAAGAGCGCACCGCAAATGAGGCTCCGAAGTTTGACCCACTGAGAGCCAGAAAGGCCGCGCGGATCGCAGATTCAAGTTCGGATGGGAACGGCTGGGCTTCGACCATCGCCCGGATTTGGCCACCTACCTGCGCCAGTGCCCTGACATCATCGGTGTCCAGACCGGCTAATAACAGGTTGATGCGACCATTAAGGTCAGCGAAAGCCAGAAACTGGCGAAAGGCGTGAGCCGTGGTGGCAAAGCCAGTCGGCACCTTAACACCGGCCGGCAGTTGCGAAATCATCTCGCCGAGGCTGGCGTTTTTACCGCCGACCGCCTCGACATCGGTCATTCTCAGATTCTCAAATGGAACGACCAGGGCGGTCGGGCTGAAAAGTGCAGACATTGAAAAACTCCAGAAGTTAAAGGCGGTGTGCCATGGGAATGCAGCGCTTCTGGGGCGCTCGCAATGGCCATGTCGGCGACCTGACGGGCAGAGTATTCGGGGCGGTCAGGGCGGCGCATGTGGAATTCGTGTCGGCTTGGACGGATTGTAGGCGTCGAAGCAGAGGACAATCCAGACTGTCCCGGCAGTACCATGGAGGCCCACGCAGCCACCTTTCATCATGTCCAACCGAACGGTATTTTTCATTTCTGACGGCACCGGCATCACCGCCGAGACCTTTGGCCACGCCATCCTGGCCCAGTTTGAAACCCAGTTCCGTCATGTCCGACTGCCCTTCGTTGACTCCGTCGACAAGGCCCATCAGGCCGTTCGGCAGATCAACCATGCGGGCGTGGTTAACGGCAAAAAGCCGGTAGTTTTTACAACTCTGGTCAACATGGAGGTACTTGATGTGATCCGCGCAGGCTGCCAGGGCATGCTGCTGGACATGTTTGGCACCTTCGTTCATCCCCTGGAAACCGAACTGCAGGTCAAGTCCAATCACCGCATTGGCCGCTTCAGTGATGCCAGCAAGAGTAAAGAATACCAGTCACGCATCGAAGCGATCAATTTTTCGCTGGCCCACGACGACGGTCAGTCCAACCGCGATCTGGAGCAGTCTGACGTGATCCTGGTGGGTGTCAGCCGCAGTGGCAAAACACCGACCTCGCTGTACCTGGCCATGCAGTATGGGCTCAAGGCCTCCAATTACCCACTGATCCCGGAAGACTTTGAACGCCGCCACTTGCCCAAGGCACTGCAGCCCCATCTGCCCAAGCTGTTCGGATTGACCATTCAACCCGAACGCCTGAGCGAAATTCGCAACGAGCGCCGCCCCAACTCGCGATACGCCGCCTTGGACAATTGCCGTATGGAAGTGAACGAGGCTGAGGCCATGATGCGTCGCAGCGGCATCCGATGGTTGTCCTCCACCACCAAGTCGATCGAAGAAATCGCGACCACCATCCTGCAGGAAATCCGGCCGGAGCGGCTCAATTACTGATGGACGCCTTACTGGCCTCACTCACATGACACTCACACCCACCGCCAGTCGTTTGCTCAACCTGGGTCATGCCCTGGACCACATGGTTCTGCTGATTTTTGCAACCGCAGTGACCAGCATCGCGCCAGAATTTGGCTTTTCGCGCTGGGAAGACCTGATGCCCTACAGCGCTGGAGCCTTCCTGCTGTTTGGCTTGGGCTCTGTACCGGCGGGCCGCTTGGGCGACCTTTGGGGCCGACGCAACATGATGGTGGTGTTTTTTTTCGGGATCAGCGCTACAGCTCTGCTGTGTGTCGCAGCACAAAACGCCTGGCAGATGGCGGTTGCGCTCACCTTGCTGGGCGCGGCATCCTCCATCTACCACCCAGTGGGTATACCGATGCTGCTTCAGCATGCACGACGCCCTGGCGCGACGATCGGTCTGAATGGTCTGGTCGGCAACCTCGGTATTGCCGTAGCGGCCATCCTGACAGGCTTCATGGTCAAGTACGTTGGTTGGCGCATGGCCTTTGTGGCGCCGGCCATCCTGTCCCTGGCCTGCGGCCTGCTGTTTTTACGCTGTAGCTCGCGAGAGACCGAGTCCCCCGCCAAACGAACCAGCAAAGCGCGCGTTGCCTTGCCGCCCCGCCTTTTAGCGCGCCTGTTTGTGGTGATGACTTTTGCTGCGGTGTCCAGCAGCCTGTTGTTCAACTTCACCACGAATGGCAATGGCCAATTGCTGCGTGAACGCTTCACGGGTTTGGTGGAGGACCCGGCCCAACTGGGCATGCTGCTGGCCTGCGTCTATGCGGTGGCTTCTCTGGCGCAGTTGGTGGTCGGCCAACTGATTGACCGCTTTGCCCTCAAGCGCCTGTATTTGGGCGTGGTCTTGCTACAAATTCCCATGTTCCTTTTGGCAGCCCATGCCCAGGGCTGGCTGCTCTTTGGGCTGCAAATCGGCTTCATGGTGGCTATTTTTGGCGCAATTCCCTTCACTGACGCAATGATCGTGCGCTATGTCGACGACGCCATCCGCTCGAGAGTGACCGGGATGCGGCTGGCAGTCTCTTTTGGCATCAGTTCTATGGCGGTTTACGCCCTGGGCCCAATGGTCAAAGCGGCGGGGTTCTCCAGCCTGCTGTTGGCCATGGCGGCCATCGCCTGCTGTACCGCGGCATTTGTGTTGATGCTGCCCGGCGACCCGTCGGTGACTGAGCCCTCACCCACGGCTTGACGTCGTTACCTTGGACAACGCGCGTCGCCCCGGCCGCACAGTGTTGCTGGTGAGCGGCGTGCTGGCCTGCCATGCCATCGTACTTTCGGCTTTTCATATCGATGCACCGACAAAAGCCCCAGAGCGAATAGTGGCCTTGCAGCTGCTGATTCAGCCGCCCGAGCCGCGCCAAATACCTGTACCTGTACCCGTACCCGTAAAGCTGCAACCACCAGCACTGCGCCCGGCACTCAAACCACAGACCAAAGTTCCCCAGGACCCGGCGGCTGAAGAGAGTGCAGCCCGGCCTGCCCCCCTCACCACGGCAGCGCCTGCCCCGTCACCCCCAGTGGCGCCCTTAACTGCACCAGCACTACCACCACCACCACCACCACCCGCTCCCGCACCCGCACAAGCACCAACGCCAACGCCAACACCAGGCGCACCCGCAACGCCTGCGCTCACGGTCCCCGTGGCAATTCAGACCATTAAAGTTGGGGCAACTGCGCCTGTCACGCCATTGAGTCCGGTAGCAACTCCAGTAGCAACTCCAGTAGCGGCTCCAGTGGCGCCCGCAGTCGGCAAGCCCACGAGCATCGCGCCAACTGTTATAGCAATGGTCGCCTCAGCGCCAGTCACCCCACCCGTTATCGCAACCGTCACCTCACCAGTCACCTCACCAGCTATCGCAACTGCCACTGCGCCAGTCACCCCAACCGCTATCGCAACCGTCACTGCACCAGTCACCTCACCAGCCGCTTCACCGGTCACAGCAGCAGTCATCGCACGAGCACCGGCAACGCCGCCGCCGACGCCAACCGCCATGCCGCGTGTGGAATTGCCCAGCGCTGATGCCGATTACCTGGAACAGGCGCAAAAAAATTACCCAAGGGTCAGCCGTCGCCTAGGGGAAAGCGGCCGAGTGCTGCTCCACGTCCTGATTGGGATAGACGGCACTGCTCAGAAGGTTGAAGTCAAGCAGTCCAGTGGCTTCGAACGGCTCGATCAGGCCGCTATCCGCATTGCCCAACAGACACGCTACCGACCCGGCAAAAAGGATGGCCAGTCCGAGGCCATGTGGTACGCCCTGCCGGTCCCCTTTGAGCTTAATTGAAGACGCGAGCCTGTAACACCGCCCCTAGCCGCCCAGCCCTAGAGCCCAAGGAAGGCAATAGCCGCCCTCGCGATCTGGGCATCTTCGCTCGATTTGACGCCACTGACGCCAACCGCGCCCAGGCATTGACCGTCTTTCATGATGGGCACACCGCCCTCCAACAGGCCTTTGATCTCCGGCGCACTCAGGAATGATGGGCGCCCGCCGTTGACCATTTCCTCATAGATTCGTGATTCACGTCGTCCCAGGGCCGCCGTATGGGCCTTGGCAGGTGCGATGTGGGCAGAAATCGCTGCTGCGCCATCGAGGCGCTGCAGCCACAGCAAGTGGCCTCCATCGTCCACGATGGCGATGGTCACGGCCCAGTTGTTATTCAGGGCTTCCAATTCTGCGGCAGCAGCCATGCCCTTGAGGTCAGAGAATTCCAGTGTCGTCTTGTTTTTCACAAAGAAGGTCCTATTCAAATACAGGCTCTAAGCATAAGACCTGTTGGCGGCAAAGCAACTCGATTCCACCTAGAATCTGCTTGCCCGCGCAGTGCGGGTTTTGAAGGAGTATGACCATGCTGAATAACGTTCAATCATTGGATCGCGGTTACGGTGAAGTGTCGACTGCGGCAGAGCGCAACAAAGTGTTACGCAACACCTATTGGCTGCTGGCCTTGAGCCTGGTGCCAACCGTGCTGGGGGCTTGGCTTGGGGTGTCCATGGGTCTGGCTCAAGCGATGAGCGGTTGGGTAGGTCTGGTGGTGTTTTTGGCCGGGGCCTTCGGTTTCATCTACGCTATTGAAAAGACCAAAAACTCGGCCGCTGGCGTGCCGGTACTGCTTGGCTTTACGTTTTTTATGGGTTTGATGCTGTCGCGCATGATCGCCATGGTTTTGGGCTTCAAGAATGGTTCGGAACTGATCATGACGGCCTTTGGTGGCACGGCAGGCGTGTTTTTTGTCATGGCCAGCCTCTCTAGCGTGATCAAGCGCGACCTGTCGGGCATGGGCAAGTGGTTGTTTGTTGGCGCGATGGCGCTGGTGGTCGGTGGGGTCATCAACGTGTTTGTTGGCTCTACTGCAGGCATGATGGCCTTGTCGGTAGCGTCCATTGGTATTTTCAGCGCCTACATGCTGTATGACCTCAAGCGCATTGTTGACGGTGGAGAAACCAATTACATCAGCGCCACGCTGGCCCTCTACCTTGATATCGTCAATGTATTCCAAAGCCTGCTGGCTTTGCTGGGCATCTTTGGTGGCGAACGCGACTGAAGCGTGTACGCCCTCGAAAAAAAGGCCCACCCCGGGTCTTTTTTTTGCTCAAATGGGCAGATACGCTTAATCCGCAGCAAGCTGCGCCGATAACCCCTTAGGTACCCCTATCTATGATTCTGCGTCTGCTCATCCCTGCTGCTGCCCTGTTGCTCACCGCCTGCGAAATTCCCGGCATGGGGCCTGACCCCCGCATTGCCCTGCGCGAAGCGGAGGCGAAGGCCGTGGGCGGCGCCTGCCGGCATGGGTTACGCAGCATCGAAGACTGCTACGCGCTCAATGAAGAGGCGTCCAAGGCCGCCGTCTTTGCCGGTTGGAAAGCCATGGACGAGTACATGCGCGAAAACAAGATCGAAGGCGTGCGTGCCAGTGTGTCCAAAGATGAGCCAGAGGAGGAAGTGCTGCCAGAGGTGAAGCCCAAGAGCGGCAAGGCAAAAGCTACCAAGGACGCCCCTGAATCGGAAGCAGCGGCAAAAACGGCGGCCAAGAAACCCGCTTCGGTTGACAAGGCTACCGAGAAAGTGCCGACCAAGCCCCCCGCCAAGGCCACTAACTAAGGAAACAGCCGGGTATCACCACCCGACGAACTTAGTCCTGGCGATCGAATACTGCCAAGCTCTCAACGTGCGCAGTGTGCGGAAACATGTTCACGACGCCGGCCGCAGAGCACTTGTAGCCGGCTTGGTGAACCAGCAGACCAGCGTCGCGCGCCAACGTTGCAGGGTTACAACTGACATACACAATGCGCTTGGGCGCCGTCCAGCCCGAAGCGGCCGGGTCGACATCACCGTCGCCCAAACCAGCCTGGCCCTGACGCAGTTCCACCAGCGCCTTGACCAACGAAAAAGCGCCTTCGCGCGGAGGGTCGACCAACCACTTGTCTGCCGCACCGTCTGCAGCCAGCAGTGTCGGCGTCATCTCAAACAAGTCTCTCACTACAAAATTAGTAGCGCATAAGCTACGACTGGCGGGGCCTAGAGCCTGATTTTCTATAAAATTTTGGCGGGAGCGGGCGATCAGCGCGTCACTGCCCTCCACGCCCAGCACCGCACGGGCCTGGGTGGCCAGCGGAAGCGTGAAGTTGCCCAGACCGCAGAACCAGTCAATCACCCGTTCGTGCGTTTGAACACCGAGCAAGCGCAACGCCCGGCTCACCAGCACCCCATTGATATAGGGGTTGACCTGGGTAAAGTCGGTCGGCTTGAAGGGCATGGTGAGCCCAAAGTCGGGCAGCGTGTACTGTAAAGGAGGGCCGCCGGGCGTCATCAAACTGGCAGTGTCAGGGCCTTTGGCCTGCAGCCACCACTGCACACCCGCGTGCCGATGAGCAAACTGCGCCAAGCGCTGGAGGTCTTCGGTACTCAATGGCTCCAGGTGTCGCAGCACCAGTGCGATCACCTCGTCGCCGCAGGCCAACTCAATCTGTGGGCAGGTTTCTTTGGCATCGAGCGAGCCAATCAGTTCACGCAGTGGCATCAATAAGGCGCTGACTTCAGGCGGCAAGACCGGGCATACCTTCATGTCCGCCACATAACTGCTCTTGCGCTCATGAAAACCCACCAGAACCGTGCCTTTTTTTCTGACGTAGCGTACTGACAGGCGAGCACGATGCCGGTAGCCCCAAGCCGGCCCCTCGATCGGCCGCAGCACGGTCTCGGCCTTGACCTTCCCCAGATGCCATAGGTTGTCTTCCAGCACCCGTTGCTTGACGGCCACCTGGGCCGCCACATGCAGGTGCTGCATTTTGCAGCCACCGCAGGCGCCGGGATGCAGGCCAAAATGGGGACAACCAGGCGTGACCCGTTGTGCTGACTCTTGGTGAATCAGGGTGACCGTGCCCTGCTCCCAGTTATTTTTTTTGCGATGCACAACCGCATCCACACGCTCAAACGGCAAGGCACCCTCAATGAAGACCACCTTGCCGTCAGGCCGGTGAGCAACGCCTTGGGCGTCCAGATCAAGCGACTCAACCCACAGGCCAGGGGGCGTTACGGTTGGGATTGCTGTAGGTTCGTCGGTCATGCCTTACCTTGGCGGGAGGTACTTGCTTGGGTCAACCGGTTTGCCCTGGCGACGCACTTCAAAATGAAGCTTGACGCGGTCAGCATCGCTGCTGCCCATCTCGGCAATTTTTTGACCCTTACGCACGGTCTGGTCTTCTTTGATCAAGAGTGTCTGGTTGTGCGCGTAAGCCGTTAGGTAGGTGTTGTTGTGCTTCAGGATGATCAAGTTGCCGTAACCACGCAAACCGGCGCCCACATAGACCACCCGGCCATCTGCCGCTGCCAAGACCGGGTCGCCAGCGTTGCCACCGATATCCAAGCCCTTGTTCTTGACCTCATCAAAGCCAGCAAGCACAGGCCCAACGGTGGGCCAGATCCAGGCGATGTCATCGTCGGCAGAAACAGATGGTGCAGCAGCTACCGGCGCAGCCGGGGCACTGGGCGCTGCGGCCACCTGCGTCGCTGGTTTGTCCACTGCCGGCGGCAAAGGCGCCAGGGCCGAGGTTGGCCCCGAGGCCAAACTGCCTTGGGTGACTGCCTTGGGCACGGCAGCCGCACCGACAGGCGGCACGACCCGCAGTACCTGCCCTACCTCGATACGGTTCGGGTTGTCGAGGTTGTTCCAGCGCGCAAGATCTCTGAAAGAGTGTCCGTGGTCGAGGCCGATGCGGATCAGGGTATCGCCGGAACGGACGGTGTAATGACCGGGCTTTCCTGCATTCTCAATGCCGGGGGGTGGTTTGGCGACGGGCGCCAGGGTGGCTTCGATGGCGACAGGCGCCAAGCTGACCGGCCCCGTGCCGCGGTCCTCGACAGGCGCAGGGCTTGGGGCACGGGTGCCGCAGCCGCCCAACAGCAGCCCCAGCGCCAAGCCAATCACCATAGCCTTTAGCCCTGAGTATTCTGCGTACATCTGATGTCCCTTCATCCTAGGCCCGATTTTAGGGGGACGAAATTAACCGCTTCGAGCAAGGTCTGGCGCAAACCTTGCGGCATTTTGTCGACCACCAGCAGGGCCTGGGTGCCAGCGGATACCGCGCCAGTACTGACTGGAGCCACCAACCGACCACCGATTGCGAGTTGGTCCAGCCATGCTGGCGGCACAGCCTCGCCACCGGCGGCCGCAATGATGGCACTGTAGGGCGCACCTGCAGCGTAGCCGTCGCGGCCGTCACCAAACAGCAGATGCAGGTTGGCCAGGCGCAAATGACGCAGGTTGTCCCGTGCCTTGTCGTGCAAACCACGCAAACGCTCGATGCTGTAGACCTCGTCTGCCAGCCTGCTCAAGACCGCAGCCTGGTAACCACACCCGGTACCGATCTCGAGCACCCGCCCGATTTGGCCCGTGCGACCATCCAGCAATAAATCCAGCATTCGCGCGACCACACCTGGCTTGGAGATGGTCTGACCAAGCCCTATCGGCAGGCTGGTATCCTCATAGGCCTGGTTAACCAGCGCACTGTCCACAAAGCGATGGCGCTCGACGTTGCCCATGGCTGACAGAACACGCGGATCACGGATACCCTGCGCTTCGAGCTTGCGCACCATGCTCATGCGCACCGCGCTGGAATCCAGGCCCAGTCCGCGAACGCCTGGTGGCATGGCCACAACGGCGTTTTGTCCAGGCAGGGGCTGCCCTGACACGGCCGTGCGCAGTTGGCCTTTGGCTGGGCCCGCCGGACGGTCAAGACGGGCCGGAAAGCTGGGGCGCTCCTTCATCCGTGCGGGCGACCCGACAGTTTTGCAGCCGTCTGAGCCCAGTAGCCCAGGCGTTCATGGTCAGTCAGGTCCACCTTGAGCGGGGTCATCGCAATATGGCCCTGCTGTGTGGCGTGAAAATCAGTGCCCTCAGAGTCGTCCATGGCAGCGCCGGCGGGGCCAATCCAGTACATGGTCTCACCGCGTGGGCTGACCTGGGTAATGACTGGCTCCGCCGCATGGCGTCGCCCCAGGCGGCACAGCTTGACATGGCCAATGGCCTCGTAGGGCAGATTCGGAATGTTGACATTGAGCAGCCATGGACTCGACCCAATCAAATGCTGTTGGGCCATCTGCAGGACCAGATCACGCGCTTTGTGGGCGGCGGCCTGCAGTTGCACCCAGTCACGCTCCACCTGGGAAAATGCGATCGCCGGAATGCCAAACAGGTAGCCTTCCATGGCAGCCCCGACGGTACCCGAATAGATGGTGTCATCGCCCATATTGGCGCCGTTGTTGATACCGGACACCACCAGGTCAGGCCGGTAACCCAGTAACCCAGTCAAAGCCACATGCACGCAATCGGCCGGGGTGCCATTGATGTAGCGAAAGCCTTCTGCGCCCTTGGACACATAAAGAGGAGAATGCAGTGTCAAAGCGTTGGATTTGGCGCTGTTATTCTGTTCCGGCGCCACCACTTCGACCTCTGCCACATCCTTGAGGGCCTGGTAGAGCGCGATGATCCCGGGTGCCTGATAACCGTCGTCGTTGCAGATAAGAATTTTCATAATACGAGCTGATTTGATGTCATTGTAGGGGTCCCCCTCAGCCGGGACAGCGGTCACCCACGGGACATTTTGGCCGGGGCCCGACCTCTATCATGCGCAGCAACTTTTGGAGTGAACCCCATGCATGCCTGGCTATGTGATAACCCAACCGGCGTCGATGCCCTGACCTGGCAAGAACTGCCCACGCCAACACCAAGCGCCAGCGAGGTGCTGGTCGAAATCCATGCCGCCAGCCTGAATTTCCCAGACCTTTTGATCGTGCAAAACAAGTACCAGATGAAGCCAGCGCTTCCGTTTGTGCCTGGCTCAGAGTACGCAGGCGTGGTGCGAGCCATCGGCGCCGACGTGACCCACCTGAAAGTCGGCCAGCCAGTGGCTTGCCTGTCAGGCACCGGCGGCTTCGCGACTCACACACTGGCACCTGCAGCGCTGTGCATGCCCCTGCCAGTGGGCTTTCCCATGGTCGATGCTGCGGCCTTCATCATGATTTACGCCACCTCACACCACGCGCTGGTCGACCGGGCCCAACTCAAGGCCGGTGAAACCGTGCTGGTCCTGGGTGCCGCTGGCGGCGTTGGCACCTCCGCCATCCAGATCGCCAAAGCCTGCGGGGCGCGGGTCATCGCCGCAGCTTCCACCGATGAGAAATGTGCACTGTGCACCTCGATTGGCGCCGATGCCACCATCAACTACAGCACCGGCAACCTGCGCGACGCCGTCAAGACCCTGACTGCTGGCAAAGGACCCGATGTCATCTATGACCCGGTCGGCGGCGATTACAGCGAACAGGCCTTTCGCTCGATCGGATGGCGCGGGCGCTACCTGGTGGTCGGCTTTGCTGCTGGCCCCATACCTTCTCTGCCCCTTAATTTGGCGCTGCTTAAGGGCGCGTCGATTGTGGGCGTGTTCTGGGGGGATTTCTCCAAGCGAGAACCCAAGGCCAACGCCGCCATGATGGCCGAACTGGCTCAGTGGTACGGCCAAGGCAAGATCAAACCGGTCATCGACAGCACCATGCCGATGGCTGAACTCAAGGCGGCCTTTGTGCACATGGGTTCGCGCGGCGTCAAGGGCAAGCTGGTGATGGTGAACTAAGGGCGGCCCTGATTAGCCGGGCAAACGCTGCAGGTGCGCACGCATCTGCTCGGCCAGGCGCTGGACCAGCGCGGCATCGGTGGCGGTGGCAGCTGCCAAAATGATGGTCACCGCCGGCAGCGCGGCGAAGCCCTGCGCCGGGGTGAGCACCATGGCGTCGGCCGGCACACCACTTTGTGCCACCACCGACACCGCAAAGCCAGCGCGCACCGCGGCCTGAATGGCCGACATGCTGCGGCTGGTACAAACAATGCGGTGGTCGCGGCGGTGCTGTTTCAATTGCGCCAAGGCCCACTTGCGAAAAATGCAGCCCTCAGGGAAAAAAGCCACGGGTAGGCAGGCTTCCAAGTGCACATCGTGGTGGGCCGACGCTGTCCAGACCACCCTTTCGGTGCGAAGCACCACCCCCTCCTGGGTATCGGTTTCTGCCGACAAAATCGCCAAATCCAGTTGCCCATCAGCCAACATGGGCCTCAGTTCAGCGCTGGGAGCGCACAGCACCTCGATGTGCGCCCGCGGTGCCAAGCGCGCTAGGGTGGCCAGCAGTGGGGTCATGAGCACCGGAATGTAATCGTCCGGCAAGCCAACCCGCAGCGCCCCGCTGATCTCGGTCGCCTGGAAATGCGCTACCGCCTCGCCTTGCAGGGCCAGGATGCGGCGCGCATAGCGGACCAGCTCGGTGCCGTCATGGGTGAGTACCAGGCGGCGGCCCTGGTGCTGGAGCAACTCGCGAGCCAGAGTCTGTGCCAATTTGGACAGGTGAATGCTAACCGCGGATGGCGTTTTATGCACCAGATGCGCCGCCCCCTTGCAACTGCCCGCGTCGGCAAAGGCCACCAGAGTGCGAAGTTGTTCGGTATCCAGAAGCATGTGACAGCAACATAGTTGAAGAATCGTCAATTCTCACACGCCAAACATTCGATTGTGAACAGCATTGGGGCCGTTTATAGTTCGGTTCAATCCCATCTACTGGACCAACCCATGCTCAAACTGCAGATCCGAAAAATTGTCATCCAGCTTGAAGAAACCTGCCTGGAGATGGGCCGCGAGGTGTCGCCGCCCTCACGCAAGGTGACCGTCGCCGCCGTCATCACCAACCCCTACGCGGGACAGTACGTGGAAGACCTGTCGCCGCTGTATGCGCTGGGTGCCGAAATCGGAGGCTTACTGGCGCAACGGGGTGTTGCGGCACTCGGGGTCGCCCCGGACGACGTGCAGAGCTACGGCAAGGGCGCCATCGTCGGCACCGCCGGTGAACTTGAGCATGCGGCAGCGCTGATCCACCCCAGTTTTGGCGCCCCGGTGCGCGCAGCGGTGCATGAGGGCAAGGACATCATCCCGTCCACCAAGAAAATGGGCGGCCCGGGTGCTGTGATCGTGATGCCGGTCACCAACAAAAACCGGATCTGGAACTTTGACGACATGGACGCCGCCGAAATCGTGATTCCCGATGCGCCGCACGCCAATGAGGTGGTGGTGGCGCTGGTGCTGGGCATCGGAGGGCGCCCGTTGCACCGCATCGGACTCGCCAAATAATCACCGCCAAGGAGCGCCTCATGTTCAAAGCCATCATCCTGCTCAAGCGCCGCGACGACACCACCCTGGAGGAGTTTGCCCGATGGTGGCTGGTCGACCATGCGCCGCTGGCCAAGGCCCTGGCCGGCGTGCGCGGCGCCACCTTCAACCTGGTGGCGGGCGACGGCAGCAGCGCCTATGACGGCATCTCGGAACTCTGGTTTGACGACCAGGCGGCTTTTGAAGCGGCCTACGCCACAGACCACGGGCGGGCGGTGGCAGCCGACTCCATGGCGCATGTGTCTCGCCGTGAACGCCTGTTTGTCGCCGAGCACGTGCTCGTACCGCACCACTGAATCCCAACCTTCCCACCTGACGGAGCATCTACATGGGCAATATCCTCAACGCTGACCTGTTGGCACGCGATCACCGCCACCTGGTGCACTCCTTGCACAGTGAAAAAACCCATCTGGACGGCAAAGTCTGGGTCAAGGGCGAAGGCTGTGAGCTGATCGACGCCGATGGCAACCGCTATATCGACGCCATGTCTGGCCTTTGGAACGTCACCCTGGGCTACAGCCAGCCCACGTTGGTGGCGGCTGCCGCCGCGCAAATGGGAACACTGGCCTACGCCTCGGGCTACTCGGGCAGCAGCAACCTGCAGGCCATGGCGCTGGGCGAACGCCTGGCCGGCCTGACCTACCCCAACATCAACCGGTTTTTCTTCACCTCGGGCGGCGGTGAATCCACTGACAGCACCATCAAGACCGCGCGCTACTACTGGAAAGCCATGGGCAAGCCAGGCAAGGTGAAAACCATCAGCCAGATGGGCGGCTACCACGGCACCACGCTGGCGGCCATGTGCGCCACTGGCCTGCCGGCTTACTGGCCGGCTTTCGAGCCGCGCATGCCCGGCTTCGTGCACATCCCCAACTACGACCCCTACCGCTACCCGGTCGCGCCAGGGCAGGACCCTGCCACAGCCGCCGCCGACGAGCTGGAGCGTGCCATTTTGGCTGAAGGGGCCGATACCGTGGCGCTTTTTTTGGTAGAACCCGTCTGCGGTGGCGGCGCCTATGTGCCACCTTCGGGCTACTTCAAACGCATCCGGGAGATTTGTGACAAATACGATGTGCTGCTGGCCGCTGACGAGGTCATCACTGGTTTTGGCCGGACTGGCCGCATGTTTGCACTAGACCATTGGGGCGTGCAGCCCGACCTGATGCAGTTCGCCAAGGGCATCACCAGCGGCTATGTGCCGCTGGGCGGCATCGGCCTGTCCGACCACATTGCTGACGTGTTTGACCGAGCCGGCTCTGACCCCTGGATGCACTGCTACACCTACAGTGGGCACCCGGTCACCTGTGCGGTGGCGTTGGCGGCGTTCGACGTCATCGAGCAGCAGCACCTGGTGCAGGCCGCCGCCCAGAATGGCGCCAAGTTTCTGGCCGACCTGCGCGCTGCACTGGGCAACCATCTGCATGTGGGCGACGTACGCGGCCTGGGCCTGATGGCTGCGGTTGAATTGGTCGAAGACCGGGGCAGCAAAGCGAGCTTTAGCGCCAGCCGCAAGATCGGGCCCACCGTGATTGCAGAGGCCCGCCGACGCGGCCTGATCACCCGTGGCCGCGGCGACACAATTTACCTCGGCCCAGCGCTGGTGATGCAACCCCCTATGATCAACCGCGTGGTGGAGATCATCACCGAGTCGGTGCACACAGTGCTGGGCGCTGGCTGAACCGAAGGCTGTAGCCTCGGGGTCGGTCTATTTCCGAACTGCCGGCACCTCCAGCGGCAGGCCCTCTCCCCGCCAGGTCAAGTAAAGCGCAAGTTGTCGCATTTGGGGGTCACCCCAAGGGGGCGGTTCGGCTCGGATACCGGCGTAACAACTGCGCAAACGCCGCTCTAATGAGCCCAGGGTCTGCCATTCCAGCCTATAAACCGGATAACCATTTGGCTGGCCTTGGCTCAAGCGGTCCGAGTACAGCCGGCGGCCTTGCTGCTGGTCATGACACTGTGCACAGGACAAGTTAAGCTGACCCTGCTGGCGCTGGAACAGGCTGGCGCCAGCTTGCAGGTGCACCGCCAGCCGCGGGTCCGGCGATAGCCGCAGCGGCAGACCCTTGGACGCCTCGGCCACATACAGCGTCATGGCCAGCAGCCCGTCCGATTCAAACCCCCAGTCACTCACACCCTGGCGCTGGGTACGACAGGCTCTGATCTGGTCTTCAAGGTTGATCAGCGAGCCCGATCCGGTGGGGAGCTTCGGGTATTGCACGGCCACGCCCTGCATAGAGCCAGTCTTGAGGCCATGACAATCCTGGCAAGACAGGTTCTGGGGCCCGACCCGCTGGCCCCAAAGCGACTCGCCCCTGGCCAGCCAGAGCAGGCCAGGGTTGGCAAACGCATCAGCCTGCAGGCTTTGTACGTCAGGGCCGGAGAATGTCAGCCCTGAGCGAAGTTGGTCCAGCGCCAGGGTCCGAGTCAATAGCGGGGGCTGTGAGAGTGCCCCAGCGCCAAACAGCAGCCAACCCGCCATGACCAGCAGTTGCCGGGCCCCGCTCATGGCCCTGGCGTCTGGCGCTCCACCACCACCATGCGTTGCTGCCATTTGCCGACCACGCCCAGGTCATCCTGCCAGCGCACCACCATGTCGGCGCTGGCACGAGCTCGTACAAAAAATTCTAAGTAGGGGTTGGCGGCGATACCGGACGAGGGCTCCACCCGAAACACCTGCTGGTCACCCAGCGTGCAGGTCAGCCACAGCAGCACATTGCGCGCGATCACGCTGCCTTGCATGTCTTGCTGGTAGCCGGTGTGCATGGGGTGCTGCACCAGCAATCGGACCTTGACCACATCACCGGCCACGATATTCTGCGGCCATTGCAGCCGTGCCAGGCCTTGGTTCATGAGGCGTCCATGCAGGCTGACTCGGTGACGATCACTTCCGCCACCTCGTAGCGACATTCGCCGCTGGACAGGCGCGCGAGCGCCAGCAATTGTTGGCTGCCAGCCAGCCTGACCCGGGTGCTGATCTCGGCCCTGCCGGACCAGGGTCCCAGCACAAATGCCGCCACCTGCATCACTGGGTTGCGCGACGACAGCAGGTAAATGTGGCTCACATGGTTTTGCTCAGACATCGGACTTGGCACCTGCACCGAGACCGGTACCAAGGTGCCGTTGTCGGCCAACGCAGTCACCGTCAGGCTGACGCCGAGTTTGAGCGCCGAACTGCCGCCCGCCACGCCCCAGAGCATGTCCGCCACCGTGCGCTGCTGGTCGAAGCCGATTTGCTGGGCTTGCACCAAGCCGGGGGCAAGTGCGGTCAATCCGGCCCCGGCGGCAGAGGCCAGCCGTAGCCAGTCACGTCGCCCTAACAGCTGTTTGACGGACGGCCGAGGGATCATCGTCGTGCCGCTTCCGGCTGCATCAGGTAGGCCAAGATGTCGTCCAGCCCTTGCTCGCTCAGGATGGTTTTGTCTTGGTAGGCCCGCGCCACGTTGTGGAGGCCTGTCAGGCTGAAATAGGGCGGCATGATGGTCATCGGATTGAACCGCCGGGGGTCCACCACACGCTCGCGCACCGCTTGTTCATTGGCTCGCTCGGCCAGCCCATGCAGAGAGGGGCCAATGTCGCCCCCCACGGGAAGGCCCGGAATGCGGTGACACAACACGCAACCAGACTCCTGGCGCTGCAGCAGCAACTGCTGACCCCGTTGCGCCGCATCGGACAAGTCAGTCGTTTGCCCGAGAGCCGCGCCCTGCGGCAGGCCAAAAACGAAGGCCAGAGCCGCCAGCAGCGCCTTGGGTGCCCAATCAGCAGACATGCAGTCACGTCAAATGATGCGCAGGCCTTCGCGCTGCAAAGGCAGCTGCCGAACCGGCTTGCCGCGCGCCGCTGAAATCGCGTTCATGATGCAAGGCGCCACCACACAGATGGTCGGCTCACCCACGCCGCCCCAGAAGTCGTAGGTTGGAGCGATCACGGTCTCCACCTGCGGCATCTGGAACATGCGCGCAATCGGGTAGGTGTCAAAGTTCTTTTCAGTGATGCGGCCATTGAGCACGGTGGACTCACTTTGCAAAGAGTCCATGCCATAGGCCACCGAGCCTTCTACCTGCGCCGCAATCTGGTCAGGGTTGAGCGGGTGGCCGCAATTGGTGGCCAGCACCACCCGGTGCACCTTGACATCGTTGCCCTGCAACGATGCCTCGGCCACACCGGCGGTATAACTGCCGTAGCCCATGAACTGGGCAATGCCGCGAAACACCCCCGCCGGCAGTGGCTTGCCCCAGCCGGCCTTGTCAGCCGCAGCGTTGAGCACAGCCAAGTGCCTGGGGTGTTTCGCCATCAAAGCACGGCGGAACTCCAGCGGATCACGCCCAGCCGCGCGTGCCACCTCGTCCATAAAGCACTCAAGGTAAATGCCGTTTTGGTTGGTGTTCACGCCACGCCAGGCGCCCACCGGGACGTGCGTGTTGCGCATGGCGTACTCGATCATCAGGTTGGGCACGGTATAGCCCAGCTGGGCATCACCCGCTTCCGCGTAGTAGCCCTGCAACTGGCGCCGGTCACGGCCATTGCTGATGTTGTGCGGCGACGAAAACGCGTTGATGGACTGGCCACTCACGCGCAAGCGCAGCGCATCCAACTCACCTTTGTCGCTCAAACCAGCTTCCAGCTTGCACCAACCAATGGGCCGGAAAAAGTCGTGCGCCATGTCTTCTTCGCGGCTCCAGATCAGCTTGATCGGCACGCCCGGAAACTGCCTGGCGATGGTAGCCGCTTGGCGCACGTAATCTTGCGCGCCGCCACGCCGGCCAAAGCCGCCACCCAAGGGCGGGTTGTACGCCTCGCATTTATCCAGTGGCAGACCCGACACGCTGGAAACCACCGCCAGCGCCGCCTCAGCGTTCTGGCTAGACACCCAGACCTCGGCACGATCTGCCGTGATGCGGGCTGTGCAGTTCATCGGCTCCATGCAGGCATGGGACACAAAAGGCGTGCCGTAAACCGCCTCAACGCGGCGGCTGGCGGCGGCGATGGCCTTGGGCGCATCGCCGATCGCTGTGTCAGCAAACACATTGTCACTGGCGGTCAAGCCGGCCTGCAACCTGATGGCAATGTTCGCGCTGGACTCCTGGGCATGTGCACCTTCGTCCCAAACGATGGGCAGATCTTGCAATGCCATCTTGGCACGCCACCAGCTGTCGGCCACCACCGCCACCGTACTGCCATCGACCCGGACCACAGCCTTGATGCCGCGCCGGGCGCTGATGGCAGCAGCGTCAAAGCTCACCAACTTGCCGCCAAACACCGGGCAATCCATGATGGCCGCGTACTGCATGCCCGGCAACTGAGTGTCTATGCCGAAGTTGACCTGGCCATTGACCTTGGCCGCCGTGTCAACCCGCTTCATGGGTTTGCCCGCGATCTTCCAATCTTTGGGCTGCTTGAGCACAATGGTTTTGACATCTGGCGGCGTCAGCTTGGCTGCAGCGGCTGCGACCTGGCCGTAGCGCAGCTTACGGCCGCTGGCAGTGTGCTCAATCACGCCTTTGTCAACCCGCAGCTCCGCCGCGGAAACACCCCATTCGGCCGCGGCCGCTTGCAGCAGCATAATGCGGGCCGCAGCACCACCCTGGCGCACGTAGTCCTGAGAACCCCGAATGCCCCGGCTGCCGCCGGTGGACATATCTCGCCAGACGCGTTTGCGAGCCAGATTTTGCGCCGGCGTGACGGTTTGGGTGACCACCTTGGCCCAATCGCACTCCAGCTCTTCGGCCACCAATTGCGCCAGACCCGTGTGGGTGCCCTGCCCCATTTCGGCCCGCGCCACCCGCACCACGCAGGTGTCGTCGGGTTGCACCACGACCCAGGCATTGACCTCCTGGCCCGATGCGTTGGACAAGGCAGCGCTTTGGGCCACAGCCGGCATGTGGAAGCCAAGCGCCAGGCCACCAGCAGCAGCGCCGGCACCCACCACAAAATGGCGTCGCGTCAAACCTTTGGTTACGTTAGGGGTGCTCATGCTTTTGCGCCTTCCATGTTGCTGCAACCGGCGCCACAAGCCCGGTCCGGGCTCAGGCCAGCCATGTGGATGACCGAGCCCACACCCTTGCCCGTGCCCGCCGCCAGATGAATGGCGGCCCGCACCCTTTGATAGGTACCGCACCTGCAGATATTGGTCATGGCCTCATCAATGTCAGCATCAGTTGGTTTGGGCTTGGCCTCCAGCAAAGCCGCTGCCGCCAAAATCTGGCCGGACTGGCAATAACCGCATTGCGGAACGTCCAGCGCCTTCCAAGCCATTTGTACCGGGTGCGAGGACGTGGGCGACAACCCCTCGATGGTGACCACCTTGCGGCCCTGCGCCGCCGATGCTGGGTAGGAACACGAGCGCACCGGCTGGCCGTCCAGGTGAACCGTGCAGGCGCCGCACTGAGCAATACCGCAACCAAACTTGGTGCCCGTCATACCGAGTTGCTCGCGCAACACCCACAACAGGGGCATCTCGGGCTCAACATCGACCTGATGGTCCCGACCATTGACGTTTAAAGACAGCATGCGCAACTTTCTTAAAGTGATTGACACAGACAAGAAACAACCGGATATGAACTTAAGCCATTCTTTGACCGAGGTCAAGAGTAAATCCCCGGATGCACCGCCCCGTGCCGCATGGCCAGCGCCTCCGCCAATCGCAGCACCCCAGTTAAGCCGATGAATACCGACCGCTTCTTTTTTTATAGCTAGAAAGCCAATATCCACGTGGCCTGGATGCCGTTTTGATCCATAATTTTTGCGTCTGAAGGTACTGTCAGAAAGTACCCCGTTCGCTTAACTTTTCGGCTAGTTCGTCGCATCGATCTGCCGCGTCCGCTCCACATAGCCCGGAGTTTGAACTCGGCTGGGGTCGGGGCAAACGGTAGAGTTGCACGAGGTGGCACTGATTCGGTAGACGCGCACAAGCGCCGGCACGCCCGGAGCGCTCTCGCCTTCGTTGTAAACCCAGGAGTTGCAGGTGACCACGACCAAAAAACCCGTCTCAGCGCTGAGATCCAGGTTCAGCGACTGGCTAGAGCAGGTTTTCCAGGTGTCAGCGGGGGTGGTGGAGCTCAAGGCCTTGAACAGCCCGACGTCTGTGCCAGTGCGGGCTGCCGATAGTGCCCGGGCCGACAGCACATCCTGGGTCGAGGTGTATTGCGCGGTGGTGCCAATCGTCACCAGCGCCGCGCCCAGCGCGGCCATGATGACCAGCACCATGATCGCCAGCACTGCGGCAAAGCCACGCTGAGTGCCTGATCTGTGGGCTGCATGAAGGCGGCTCATGGGACGTTGTCCACATGCACGCCGTACACCAGATCGGCAGATTCATTGGCCTGAGTGATCTGGAGCTGCAGCCACAGCAAGGCGCTTTGCTGGGTGCCATCCTGGCTGGCGTTGTAGACAAAGTTACAGCTCGTGACATTGGTCGCCACCACCGCAGCCCCGGTGGTGGCCGGGCAGGCGCTAGGATAGGCCGGCACAAAAGGGCGTGCCAAGCGGTACAGGGTACCCTTGCCATTGCCGGCGCTGTCCACTGTACCGTCGGCGCCAGAGCAGATGTAAAACAGGGCTGGGTTGCCGCCGTTGCCAGGCACGATTGAGAACCGACCTCCCAAATAACCGGTGGGAAACTGCAGACTAGTGATCGCTAGGCGGGACAGCCCCGCGCTTGCCGCAGGTGTTGAAACGCCGGTGATTTGCGAGGCATTCACGCCGGCATAAACATCATTGACGTACTGGTTGTTGATCACCACCCAGTCGTTGACCACGGGTGGGGTGGTCATGGGGCTCAACACGTCAAAGGTCGTCACTGGCGCGTCAATGTCCAGCGGGGTACTTCCCGAGTTGACGGTGTCAACCGCCATACGGTAACGCCCACCGGTGCTGGTCGGCACCAGCTCAAAGCATTGCGAGTTCGGGCTGCGAAGGGAGTTAGGTACGGCAACCCGCACATCGCGGCTGAGTTTGCGCAGGGCCGTGTCGGCCATGTCCAAAATGGCGGCGCGCCGGCCAGTGGCAAAGTAGGCATCCATGGCCGGCTTGAAGAAAATGGTCGCCACCGCACCTATGACGCCGGTGATCACGATCACCAGCACCAGCTCAACCAGTGTGAATCCGCGCTGTTTCGTCATGACGCGTAGTTGGTTCGCCAGCCGATCAACTGAAGCGATTCAGTCCCTTTGGTGACAGTGACCGTGATCTTTTTGGCCTGCGTGACTGTTGCAGCAGCAAAAGTTGCCAAGTCATCCGTCACGCTCACTTGAAGCCGATAAGCCGCCAGACTGGGGATGGCATTGCCGTCGGCGTCACAAATGCCCGTGACGTCATGCCCGTTGTAGTCGCTGACGTCGTTAAAGAGGACCCGTACGCAGCCAGTCGGCGCGGTATTGGCCGCCGGGGCGTACGGTTTGAGAACGATTTCTTCCATTATTTGCTCAGCAATGGAGAGCATATTTTTTCGGATCAGTGGGTCAGCGCTGCTTTTGACGGTAGTCGAAAAGACCGTGAGTACGCCTGCCACCCCTGCCGACAAGATCACGATGGCAATGATCAGCTCTATCAGGGTAAAGCCACGCTCAGTTGACATAACCTGTGTCGCCATAAATGGTGATTGAGCGCGCGTCGGTGATAGCGAGTACCGGGGTGACGATGGTGGTGCCCGCTGCATCCGACGTGACGTTGCCAGAGGGCTGAAAATACATGGCCGTGGTCGGGAGGGATGGGGTGATGTTAATGGTCGCACTACTGCTGTTGGCATAGGTCGCACTGCCGGTGGGCGACGGCATGGCCGTGTTGCAGGCGCTGGCTGGAAATACCGTGGCGATGCTCAAAGTCACGCTGGACGCGCTGAAAGTGGCGCAGACCAAGCGGCGATGGCTGACCGCCGTCTTTTGGGCAAAACGCAGGGTGGCCCGAACCTGCTCACCGAATGCATGCGACTTCAGTCCGTCACCGCCAGACAAGCTGGGTATGGCAACCACCGACAGCACCGCCAGCAAAACCAGCACCAAAACCAGCTCAACCAAAGTGAATCCAGGCTGGCGAAAAGGCGCCGGGCCACGCTTGGACGCCAAGCGCTTCATCGCCGCCATCAATAGACTTCTCGCAGATGGATGGTCTTGGTGGACTCCGGCGTGAACACGCCAAACGTGGCTACACCAGACGGGTCTGCCGCGAAGGTTGCCGACTCAGTGCAGCTGCCATTTTTTCCGCGCAGGTAACTTAAGGAACCGCCAACCGTGGTCGGATGGCTGGTCAGGCATGCCGAATCAGTGCTTGTTGAACCCAGGTTGATGGCCACGCTCACCGAGCCAGTGCTGGCAGGGCTAGGCGGGCTCATGGTCAGAAAGCCCTGTCCGGCATTCAGGGTGGTGCCGGTCGCGGTCGTTGTCCATGCGTTCGTGGCATTACCCTTGCTGTCGCGGTAGTTGGACAGCGCGACCGATGCAGCGGTGATCGGTGAACACGAATCAGCGGTGTTCTTGATCCAGCTGCTGCCACTCCAGTACAAGGCCTGCAGGGGCAGCTTCAGTGGGGCAGCGGCCGCGCCGGCATAACCGGTCAGCTGCAGCTTGCCGTAATAGAAATTGCTGGTGCCCAACGTCGTCGGAACGCCGGCAACGCCATCTGAACCCACGGGCTCCGCGGGTGTCGCCGTCAGGCTGGCGCCCACCATGGGCGCGGCGGCAGCGCTGCTTGAGCGGGTGATCTGGTGGTATGCCGTCACCACGGCCTGGCCACCGCTGGTCGTGCCGAGCGTGCCCCAGCCGCCGGGTGCGCTGGGGGCGCCAGTCAGCCCTTGAATGAGCGACTGGCCGGCACTCCGGGCGAAGCCAAAGGATGACTGGAGGCCAAGGTCAAGCTTGGCATAGCTTGAAGCGTAGTTGTAGGTGGTGCCACCGTTGGCATTTTGGGCGAGCAGCGTGAAGGTGGTCTTGAAGTCCTCGCCCATGTAGGTGAATACCGAGGCCGGCACACAGCTGCGGGCCGACCGGTTACCCAAGGACGCGCCCGTCACGCCGAAGCGATCCGGTACAAAGCGCCCCCAGCTGGTGGCAGCACTGCCTGTGCTGCAGCCACACTTACCACTGCTCTTGCTGTTTGACGTACTGCCATTGACACAGTCACCGCTGGCAATATCGCCCGAGCCAGCCGCAAAGCTGCTGTCAACTACCGCATTGGCCCCGAGGCTGAGGTAGCCCACTTCCCCATAAGTGAAGCTGCCACTGGCCACGCCACTGACAGGCGCCGCAGCGTTAAAACTACCGGCCAGCAGGGATGCAACCGCCCAGGGCGAGCCCAGGAAGTCGGTGACCTGGGCCAGGTTAATGGTGGGCGTGCCAGCGTAATTGGTGGTGTTGCTGGCAGCGTTGATGGTAAAGGCGATGCCAGCCTTCTGAACTGTGGTCGCCGATGCACCTGCCGATGAGCTGGCCATGGCCGTTCCAGCGGCGTTGGCGGCGGTCACGGTCAGAGCACGCGGGCGCACTGTAAAGGCGTCGGTGGAACAGGCAGTGACTGTCGGTGAACTGGTGGTGTCGGTGACACGCGCAATAAGCTTGGAATACGCCTTTGTGTCGGGGAGGGTAACGCTCACATCGTTTTTATAGCCAGCGTCTGCTGGCGCAAATGTGACCGATATCGCACTGGAATTGACCTTGGAGGCGGCGGGGCAGGCCGTGCAGGCGGCAACTGAACTCATGCATGAGGGCGAATTGGCACTGTCGTCGAAAATGTCGAGCGTGACAAGCTTGGTTGCGCCAGTCAAGACGTAATTGGGCAGGTTTGCGCCGCTGGAATTCAAGGCAATCACATCCAAATTGAAGGTAGTGTTACCGCTGACCGATGTGGTTTCGTTCCAGCCGGCGAGTTTGGTGAAAATATTGTGGGTCGCGGACGCGTCGTAGCTGGCCGCTGCGTAATTACCATCCACGACGTTGAAGCCAGAGGCTGGCGACGCCACGATCACGCCAGAGCCCACGACGAAGGTACCAAAATTACCAAAGTCTCCTTGATCCAGATTACGGACTTTAATGGTTGTTGCCGTGATATTGCCCCCTGATACCGCCTGCGTCGTCCAGCTGCTACTACCGTTTTGCAAGTACTTCGCGTCAAATGCGTTGTAGGTCGCTGCCGACCCCATGTCACCAGGGTTGTTCCACTGCAATGTGACATCTAGCTTATTTGAAAAGGTCAAGGTGCCTGCGGTCAACCGCCAGTACCGTGCCACGCTGGCGGCTGGATTAAACCCTGCATTGGTCTGTTGGGTGTTGCCGGTATCAGCCCGCGAGGTGCCGACCAGTGTGCCAAGGTTGACATCCACCTTGGAGAAATCGGTGGTGATCGGGGCATAGCCTACGCTGTCGCCCAGCGGGAAAGTGCATACAACACTATTGTTACTGCTGGGAAAAGCCAGACTCAGATTGCCATCGATATAGCTGCTGCCAACCACAAAGCTGATGGGCGAGGTTAGGCAACTGGGCGAGTAGAACAGGGTGTTGCCCCCCGTGATCAGGCGGCCACTCGATAAGGTTAGTGCCGTACTGACCGTGACATTTCCCGTTGTCGTGACACCACTGGCATTGTTGATGGTCAATGAGCCGAAGGTGACGCCGCCGGTACCGGGTATCGTTTGCGCAGCAGAACCAGAGAAGGTCCACGGGCTAGCCCCAGGGCTGAAGGTGCCGGTGCCGGTGAGATCGCCCTTGACGGTCACGGCAGACGTGACCCCCACCGCCGACAGGGCCTTGGTGCCCAGACTCATGTTGCCCAAGGTGAAGCTGCCCCCCCCCACCCAGGCTGAGGCTGTTGCCCAGCGTCACATTGGCGGCCGAGAGGTTCAATGTACCGTCGTTGATGATGCCTGCGCTGCCGGCGCTGCCGCCCAGGGTGATGGTGCCTGCAGCGGTGGCGTTGAGGGTGGCACCGGCTTGCACGATGATTCTGCCGACCGCGCTCACCACAGGCGCGTCGATGGTGACAGGCGCACCCGCCGCAATGGTTGCCGAACTGCCTGCCAAAGGGATGCCGCCGTCGCAGCTGATCCAGGTGGCCGGCGTATTCCACGGCCCTCCCGGGCTGGCGGATATACAACCTGAATCAGGCCTGAAGGCCACAATCGCCGCAGCCCAGGCAGACATGCTGTTCGATGTTGCCGTCCAGGTGATCGTTGGGGTAGTCCCCTGTGCAGCGATCACTTGGTCTGCGGACTGCCCGGCAGGAAAACCGTTGTTGTTCGGGAAAAAACCAAGCTAAGCCCAGGTACCGGTGCCCGTGGTTGTGAAACTCCCAAAATTGACGGCGGGCCACAGAATCGACACCAAGGCCGACACCAGTTGGTTGGGACTGGTCGTTGGCCCACTCAGCGAAATGGTGGCCGTGGGGGTGGTGCCAGTGACCGTTCTCTGCTGGTCCAGACCCGCCAAGCCAGAATATTCGACAGCCGTTGCCTCGACCTGGGATAAGCCGTTCCAAGGTGATCCAGCTCCGGTGCGCGCAGTTCGGGCGGTCATGATAAAAGGCTAGCAGGCGTTGGTGATCACTGCGGACAACAGTGCACCGTCTTGATAGCCATTGGCACCGGGGACAGGGCCTAGGGCAACCTGCGGCAGTGTCGAATACACATTACCGCAGGTGTCTGAGACCGAAATAATGTCGGGGCCCGGCAACTGGTTACCAGCCCAGGCCCACACGGACACCACCACCACATTGCCCCGACTTGGGGTGGTGGCGAAGGATGCCGACGTGGTGGTTCCAGCACCCTGAACCGGGAACAAGACGGTCTGTTGTTTCTGAATTGCCGCCAGCGCGCCGCTCGGACTGGCAAGCAGAAGCCCCAGCAAACCAAAAATCGCAACCCATCGTTTTAGCATGGCTATTTATCGCACAAATTTACCTTGGCGTTGCATGCCGAAAAAACAGCTCCCAAATTTTTTTAACGCTAACCGCAGCTGGACCCCATTTTCGGACCCTTGCAGATTGGCGCGATCAACCGGCGAAGCCATGACAATATCAAGCCTGCAGGGGCAGCGAACGCTGTCGCTTGCCGGTCAGCACAAACAATGCGTTGCCCAAAGCCGGCGCCAGGGGTGGCAAGCCCGGCTCACCAACGCCTGACGGCGCCCGGGTGCTGGGCACAATCCAAGTTTGTACGAACGGCGCCTGCGCCAGCTGGACCATGGGGTAGCTGGGGAAGTTGCTTTGCTGCACTTCGCCGGCCTTGATGTCGATGCGGCCATAGAGCGCCGCACTCAAGCCAAAAATCACTGAGCTCTCCATCTGCTGGGCCACCGTGTTGGGGTTGATCACCGTGCCACAGTCAATGGCGCACACCACCCGGTGCACGCGCGGTGCCCCGTTGTGCAAAGACACCTCGACCACCTGCGCCACGATAGAACCAAAGGATTCATGCAAGGCGATCCCCCGCGCCTGCCCCGCCGGTAATGCGCTGCCCCACTGCGCTTTATCAGCGGCTAGTTTCAGCACGGCCAGATGACGCGGCGCCTTCGCCAGCCAATTGGCCCGAAATGCCAGCGGGTCTTGCTGGGTCTCGTGGGCCAGTTCGTCGATGAAGCTCTCAGAGAAAAATGCGTTGTGCGAGTGCCCAACTGAGCGCCAGAACCCGACCGGAACCCCCATCTTGGTCGTCACATGCGACATATGCTGGTGGCCAAAACCATAAGGCTGGTCAAACAGGCCTTCCGAGGCGGTTTTGTCTGGCATATCCACCGGCCCAGAGAGTGCTGGCAGGCCGCGTTCCATCCAGCGCGGCGTAATGGCATCGCCTGCAGACTTGATGCGCAGGCTATCTACGGTTCCCTGGGCCGTTACGGCCGCGCGCAGCTGGGCTACGTGCATCGGGCGGTAAAAGTCATGCGTGGTGTCTTCCTCGCGGGACCAGGTCAATTGCACCGGTTTGCCGGCGCAGGCCATCGCCACCTGCACCGCCTGCGCCACATAGTCCACCTCTAGCCGGCGGCCAAAGCCCCCTCCGAGCTGGGTCACGTGCACGGTCACGTTATCAACACTAACCCCCGCGACCTGGGCCGCCACAGCCCTCGCCATACCCGGCACCTGGGTCGGCGCCCAGACCTCCACCTGGCCGCCCTTGACTTGCGCTGTGCAGTTCATCGGCTCCATGGTGGCGTGGGCCAGGTAAGGTGCGTGGTAGCTCGCCTCGACCAAGCGGGCCGCGCCGGCTTCGGCTTTGTCAACCGAGCCCCTGTCGTGAAATGCAAAGCCTTTTTCCGAAGACAATTTGCTGGTCAACTCGGCTTTGATGCGTTCGGTGTCGAGTGCGCCTTGTGAGCCTTGGGCCCACTGCACCTGCAGGGCCCGGGCCGCTTGCTGGGTGTGCCAAGTGGTTTTGCCGACCACTGCAAAGCCGGCGCTGGACCCGGCCACGGGGGTGAGCGGCACCACCCGCTCAATTCCCGGCATGGCGAGCGCGGCCTTGTCGTCCACCGACTGCACTGTGCCGCCCAACATGGGCGCCTGGCGCAGTGAGGCGAACAGCATGCCGGGCAGGCGCACATCGACGCCAAAACCCGCGGTGCCGTTGGTCTTGGACGGCACGTCCGTACGTAACGCCGGTTGGCCGATCAGGGTCCATTGGCTGCGATCTTTGAGCACAACCAAAGTGGGTGTGCGTCCTGCCGCGGCCTTGGCAAACTCGCCGTAATGGCCGGTTTTGCCGGAGGCGTGGCTGAGCACGCCGTCCTTAACTTTGATGTCTGAGGCCGCCACCTGCCATTGGGCCGCAGCCGACTCGAGCAAACTGGCCCGCGCGGTAGCCGCGGCCTGGCGCAAGGGTGACCAGGCATCGGCCACGCTGGATGATCCGCCCGTGGCGTTGATGCCCAGCTCCCGGGCCACCTTGCCCACGATCCATTCGCCGGACTGCACCAGCAAGGGTTGTTTGTCGCCTTCCGAGTCCATGGGGTGAAAAGGCAGGCTACCAACGAACATGGCCACGTTGCCATAGATCGCGTCCATACCCGCCTGCTCCAGGCTAATTCGGGAGAGTGGCAAATCCATTTCCTCGGCCACCAGCATGGCCAACGCCGTGTGAATGCCCTGCCCCATCTCGCTGCGGTGCATAGCCAAGGTCACGCCGCCATCGGCCCTGACCTTGATCCATCCGTTCAGTGCCACATCGCCTTGTGTGGGCAGCATCATGGCCGGGGTGCCCAGGCGCGAGCGCGCTGGCAACACACCCCAACCCACAATCAGGGCTCCGGTCGCGCCCAGGGCGCTCAAGAGCCAGGTGCGGCGCTTCATGCTGCCAGCCCTGTGGAGGCTATGGTGGCAGTGCCAGCGGCCCGGTGGATCGCTGCCCGCACCCGCTGGTAGGTGCCGCAGCGGCAGATGTTGGTCATCGCCTCGTCGATGTCGGCGTCACTGGGTTTGGGCTTGCGCGCCAGCAGGGCTGTGGCTGCCATCAGCATGCCGCTTTGGCAATAGCCGCATTGGGGCACTTGCTCAGCAATCCAGGCTGCTTGCAGGGCGTGCGGCTTGTCATTTGTGCCCAGTGACTCAATAGTAAGAATCTTCTTGCCGGCCAGGCTTGCCACTGGCATCACGCAGGACCGAACAGCCTGGCCGTCAATGTGCACGGTACAGGCCCCACAGGCTGCCACACCGCAGCCGAATTTGGTGCCTGTCATGTTCAACTCATCTCGCAGCAACCAAAGCAGGGGCATGTTGGGGTCGGCGGCCGTATTGATGCTTTTGCCGTTAATGTTCAATTCCATGGGGACTCCGAGCTAGATAAATGACGGTGAGACAAGGGCTTACCAGCGTGCGCCAAAGGTCTGGCGCAGTTCCTCGATGTGGGCTTCAGTCAGGGGCAGGGGCGCAAGCGGGCTGAGGAGCGCCAGTCGGGCGGTTTCCTCCAGCTCTTCTAGCGCAGCCATGGCGGCGGCAGGCGAATCGTGCCAGACGTTAGGCCCCAGGCGCGCCAACATCACAGCACGGAGCGGTTTACCGGCCCGACCATAGCTTTCTATTGCCCTGGCGACGCAGCGGGCAGCAGCCAGGTCACCGGGGCGGTGGTAGGGGATCAGCGGCACATGCCCCACCTTCATCACAAAGTAGGGTGTCAAGGCCGGCAGTAATTCTGGCTCGCTACCGATTGGGGGCTGCAGGCTCAAGGCCACGCAGTATGTGCTGTGGGTGTGAATGACGCAGCAGGTTTTGGGGTCAAATTGGCCTGCAGCCCCATAGATCATGAGGTGCAGCGCTATTGTTTTACTAGCGCGGTCACCGCTGAGTTGCTGCCCCTGGGCGTCCAGCCGGGCCAGCCGGGCCGGGTCGAGAAAACCCAGGCAGGCATCGGTGGGGGTGATCAGGAAGCCACCACCGTCCGACGCGTCGAGCCGCACACTGATATTGCCAGCTGTGGCATGCACGTAACCGCGCTCAAACAGGCTGCGGCCTACGCGGCAAATCTCGTCACGGGCTTGCGACTCTGTCATGCCAACTGCGCAAAGGCTTTACTGAAGAAATCATCCGTGCCAAAGTTGCCGGATTTGAGCGTGAGGTGCAGTCCAGCGCCCGCCGCAGCATCGCTCTGGGCGTGGCACCAGGGCACACCGGGGTCAATTTGCGGGCCGATTTTCAGCTGACTGATGTTCAGGGCCTGCACGCAGGCGCCCGAGGTTTCACCACCAGCGAGCACCAATTGACGAACGCCCAAACCCACCAGACCACGCGCAATCGCAGCCAAGGTGTGCTCAACCAGGTGACCCGATGCTTCGGCACCAAGTTGACCCTGCACCGCCTTGACCGTCTGCACGTCGGCAGACGAATAGACCAGCACCGGACCCAACTTCAGCAAGGGTTGGGCCCAGGCCAGGGCGTCAGCCACCACATCGCCACCCGCCGCTTGCCGGGCGGCGATCTGCAATGGGTCGACTGCCAGCGCCGGGCGGCCTGAGGCGATGAAAGCCTGCACCTGCCGGTTGGTCGCCAGCGAGCAGCTGCCAGAGACCACGGCTTGCCAGCCTGCGGCGTGGGGCAAGGCGCTGGCGGTGCTGGAGGGCGCCAGCCCAAAGTTGCCCGGCAGGCCAATCGCCAGGCCCGAGCCAGCCGTGACCAGCGGCATGTCGTTTATGGCCGGCGCAAGACGCATCAGGTCGTCGTTGGAGATGGCATCCACCACAGCCAGTCGCACGCCCTGGCTGCGCAATTGGGCAATGCGAGCCTGGATGGCGGCCCCGCCCTGGGCGACCACGCGGTAGTCGATCAATCCCACCTGGCCGGCACATTGGCTTTGCAACACCCGCACCAGATTGGCATCGTTCATGGGGGTGAGCGGGTGGTTTTGCATGCCGCTTTCATTCAGCAAGGCATCGCCCACGAAAAGGTACCCCTTGAACACGGTGCGCTGGTTGTCCGGAAAAGCCGGGGTGGCGATGGTGAAATCTGTACCCAAGGCGTCCATCAGGGCCTCAGTCACCGGGCCAATGTTGCCGTGTGCCGTGCTGTCAAAGGTGGAGCAGTATTTGAAATAAATCTGCTGTGCACCCTGGGCCTGCAGCCAACGCAAGGCCGCCAGCGATTGGGCGATGGCCTCGCGCGCTGGCAGCGTGCGCGACTTGAGCGCCACCACCACGGCGTCAGCCTGGGTGTCAAGCGGCTGCGCCGGCACGCCAATGGCTTGCACCACCCGCATGCCACCGCGCACCAGGTTGTTGGCGAGGTCGGTGGCGCCGGTAAAGTCGTCGGCAATGCAACCCAGCACCATCGGTTTCATGGCTTTCGCGGCAGGTCAATGCCGGGGAATATCTTGATGACCGCACTGTCGTCCTCGCGGGCAAAACCTGCGCTGGAGGCCTGCATGAACATCTGGTGCGCGGTGCTGGAGAGGGGCAGCGGGAACTTGGTGGCACGGGCCACGTCCAGCACCAGGCCCAGGTCTTTCACAAAAATATCGACTGCCGACAGCGGCGTGTAGTCCCCCGCCAGCACATGGGCCATGCGGTTTTCAAACATCCAGCTGTTGCCCGCACTGTGGGTGATCACCTCGTACAGAGCGGCGGCGTCTACGCCTTCACGCAGACCCAATGCCATCGCCTCGGCGGCGGCGGCGATGTGCACACCAGCCAACAACTGATTGATGATTTTCACCTTGCTGCCGGCCCCGGCGCAGTCGCCCAACCGGTAGACCTTGGCCGCCATATCGTCGAGCAAAGGGCCAACAGCGGCGTACGCCGCAGGCACACCTGCGGTCATCATGGTCATCTCGCCACTGGCGGCTTTGGCGGCACCGCCGGAGATCGGCGCGTCAATATAGAGAATGCCCAAAGTGGCGAGCCGCGCCTCCAGGGCCATCGACCAATTTGGGTCGACCGTGGAGCACATGACCCACACGCTGCCCGGCGCCATGGCAGCCGCGCAGCCGCTCTCTCCAAACAGCACCGCTTCGGTTTGGGCGGCGTTCACCACCACCGAAATAATCACCTGACATTGCTGCGCCAAATCGATGAGCGTTGTACAGGCCACGCCGCCCTCAGCGGCAAACGCCTGCGCAGCCTCGGCACGCACATCGAACACTCGCACCGCATGACCATGGCGGCGCAGCGAGCGCGCCATACCGCTGCCCATGGCACCCAGGCCAATCACGCCAACGTTGTAGCTCATGTTGTCTTTTCAAATAGGGGTTAATCGAGCGTGACCTTGGCGTAGGCGGCTAAGCGCAGTGGCTTGGTCGGGTAGGTTTGGGCCAATACGGTCAGTGAGGCGCTGGCCAACAGAGCACCCAACAGCAGAAGCAATTTTTTGTTCATCTCAAACTTACGAACCAAGTGGAAAAATCAAGTTTAGAAAGAGAAGTATCGCACCTTGGGCCGGCGATCTACGGCCAATCAACTCGGCGCCTCAGCCAGCCCAACCACTGGCATCACGCTGATAAATGCTATTTTTTTAATAGCAAACTAAGCAATAACTACGCAGTCTAGAGCCCGATTTCATTCAAAAAATTAGACATCCGGCAAAACAGGTTGCCATGCCTGCTAGCAAGAATTGCTGCTGATCAGGGAAAGACAACCATGGCCTCGACAAACTTGAACCCGAGCCTGTCTGTATTTGAAGCCGCGCAATACGCTGAATTGGTCTGCCCGGAGGGGATCGAACCCCCGACCCACAGCTTAGAAGGCTGTTGCTCTATCCGACTGAGCTACGGGCAGCAATCCGAGCGTTGCATTGTAGGGGCCCGACCCTGCACCCTGGCCCTAAAGCACGACGGCTTGACCCAAACGCGCACTCTTTGCCAAAGCTTCCAGGGTGGCTGCATTGTCCAGACTAGCCTGAGCTGCGCGTTCGATCGCTACAAAGTCCCTTGCACGAATAACCCGTGCGAATGCCTCGGCAGCAAACCTGAAACCACTGCCGGTTCCGGTGATAACGTCTTCAAAGGGAATGGTGTTGGCAATACCGCGGCGCAGGCGCAGTTGGCTCGGCAGGTAGCCATAAGCATGGCCGCCGGTCTGCTCGCTGGTGTGGTTCAGGTATTCGGTTTCGATCGTGCCCTCGGTGCCCACAATGGTGGCGCGACGGTGATTGGCCGTGTCCATGGCGCACGAGAGTTGAGCGCGCCGCCCGTCCGCGTAAAACAAAGTTGCCAACAGACTGATGTCGACACCCGAATCTGCCCAAACGGCATCCGCCATGACTTTTTCAGGGGCCTCGCCCATGACAAGCCGGATCAGGCTTAACGCATAGCAACCGGCATCCAGCAGGGCGCCGCCGCCCAGCGCCGGGTTCAGCCGGATATTGCCGACCGGCTTGCTGAGCGTGAACCCAAAACTTGCCTGCACCGAGCGGACGCGTCCAATGTCTCCGCCGCGCACCAACTCAAGCATGGCCCCAGTCTGCGGCTGGAAGTAGTAAGGAAACGCCTCAAGCAGCATGACCCCGTGCTGGCTCGCCGCCTCGAACATCGTCTGTGCCTGCCCCAGCCCCATCGCCAGCGGTTTTTCACAGAGCACGTGCTTTCCGGCCTCGGCTGCTTTGATCGCCCATTCTGCGTGGAGGCTATTTGGCAGAGGCAGATAAATCACATCAACATCAGCGTCCGCCAACAAGGCCTCGTAGCTACCATGACTTCGTTCAATGCCAAAGACCCTGGCAAAGGCTACGGCTGTATCGATGCTGCGGCTACCCACTGCGACAACTTTGGCGTCTGGGCAGCCCGCGACGTCGCGGGCAAACTGTCGGGCAATATTGGCGCACCCCAATATGCCGATGCGCAAGGCGGGCTCGGCCGCCGCCTTGACGCGCGTGCTCATGTCCGCAGGCCCTGCAGCACCCTGTCAGGCGTGAGCGGCAGGCGCCGGAACCGCACCCCGGTAGCATCAAACACGGCATTGGCCAGCGCGGCACCAGTTGGGCCTTGGGATGCTTCACCGGTACCGAGAAAAGGTTGGCCAGGCCGATCAATCAGCACCACCTCGACCGGCGGCACCTCAGTAAAGGTGAGGATCGGGTAGCTGTTCCAGTCTTGCGACAGCACCTGGGTGTCATCCATTTGAACCTCTTCTTTCAGGGTCCAGGACAGGGACTGGATCAATCCGCCTTCAATCTGGTTGCTGACACCATCAGGGTTGACGATGTGCCCACTGTCCGCACTGGCCACCGCGCGCAGCACGCGAATTCTGCCGCTCTGGCGATTGACCTCAACCTCTAGCGCCACGGCGCAGTACCCAGCGATATTTTTGTATTTGGCAAAACCAATGCCCCGGCCGCGGCCGGGCGATTTTTGCCATTGCGACCAGCCAAATTTTTCGGCAGCCCGAACGATGGCATCACGGGCACGCTCATCTTTCATGAATCTCAGGCGATAGGCCACCGGGTCCGCACCTACCGAGTGCGCCAACTCATCGATGAACGACTCGATGGCAAACACATTGGCGTAGGCCCCAAGTCCACGGGTAGACGACACCCGCAAGGGCATCTGGGTGATGAAATGGGTGAGCACGTTGTGCCCCGGAAAATCGTACAGCGCGATGCCGTTGCGATCTGCCGAAAAATTGGGCGCGCCGCCGTTCTGGGGCTTGGGCATGGGGAAAGGTTTCTCAAGGTACCGGGCCGACAGCAAGTTGCCGGGATCGCCGCCCGGTCGAGTACCGTGCGGGGTAGACCAGATGGCGAGATCCCAGTCCAACACATTACCCTGGGCATCCAGCCCAGCCCGCGTCTTGATCAGCATGGCCGAGCCGTAAGGCTCCCACATGTGCTCTTGCTCACGCGTGTATTGCAAGCGCACCGGCGTACCCGGCACTGACACCGCCAGCAGAGCAGCATCTGCAGCGGCATCATCAGCCATGTTGTGGCCATAGCAGCCGGACCCTTGCACATGCTGCATCCGCACCTTGGCTAAAGGCAGACCCAGCATCTTGGCGATGGCTTGACCTGTTTCAAACACCGACTGGCTGTGAGTTTGTACGGTCAGGACACCGTCGGCACCCAATGTCGCCAGTGCAGCAGAAGTACCAATGGAGGCATGCATGTGATACGGCCGGTAGTAGCTGGCTTCGACCGTTTGCGTGACCTGGCCCGGCGTGCTACGAGCCTGTTTTTTAGTCTCGATGATGCGATCAGGCTTGGTCTTGAGCAGCCAGTCAGGCATACCGTCAGTGCCGGGCAATTCTCTTGGCAACTGCCACTGGCAGGTCTGTTGAAGGGCCTGTGCCGCCGCTTGAGCCTGCCCTTCACGTGTGGCAATAACACCCAGAAAACTGCCGTCTCTCAACACCTTGATAACGCCAGGCATGCGCGTAACGGAGGCTGTGTCTGCTGAGATTAGCCGAGCGCCATAGGTCGGAGGTCGAACAATTTGGCCAAAAACCATGCCTTTGGGCCGCAACTCTTGCACAAACATGGCTTGCCCAAGAATCTTGGGGGTCAGGTCTAGTCGGTGCACAGAGCGACCAACAAGGCGGTGCTCGCCCAGGGGCTTGGGCTTGACCAGTCCAGTCGCTTCACGCTGCAGCGACTCGCCGACGAGCAAATCCCAATAGCTGGTCTTGGCTCCAAAGCCGGCTTGAATCGTGCCATCCCGCACGCTCATGCCAGTTGCAGCCTGTCCCAACCGGATTTGCGCCAGACCCAACAAAATGGCGCGGACTTCTGCTGCCGCCTGCCGAACGGCGGTGGCGCAATTGGGCATTGAGAAGGAGCCCGCAGTGGTCCCTTCGTTCGGCACCAGGGCGGTATCACCGGATACAACCTTCACACGTGCCATTTCCACATCGAGTTCGTCTGCACAAACCTGTACCACCGCAGTCAGAATGCCTTGCCCAAGCTCGACCTTTCCGACCATCAACAACACAGACTGGTCTTCGCTTTGAATACGAATCCAGGCACTCAAGGTACGGTTGACTTGCAAGTCACCAGGGAGCCGGGGTTTGTCTACAGATGCTGCCTGCTGGGAGTGCACGTCCAGCAGCGGGATGGTGAAGCCAAGTGCCAGAAATCCAGAGCGTTTCAGAAAATGACGACGCGAATCAGATGCCATTCGTGTCATGTCAGGCTCCTTGCGCCGCGCGCATCACGGCACGAACAATGCGGTTGTGCGCACCGCAACGACACAAATTACCATCCAGGGCAATACGGACCTCAGATTCGGTAGGCCGCGGGCTGCGATCCAGCAGCGCCTGGGCCTGCATGATCATGCCGGAGGTACAGTAGCCGCACTGGGCGGCCTGCTCTTGCACAAAGGCCTGTTGGAGTCGGCTGGGTGCGCCGCCCTCGCTCAGGCCTTGTAGAGTCACCACCGACCGACCGCTGACGGCCGAAAGCGGGACCACACAACTGCGCTGCGGATCGCCATTAACGAGCACAGTGCAAGCGCCGCATTGCGCCTTGCCACAGCCATATTTTTGGCCATTGAGGCCAAGGTCGTTGGCCAAAATCTGGAGCAGCGGATCGGAGGGCGGGGCAGACGACTCGATAGTCTGGCCATTGACTTTGAAACGAATCACAGTGCTCTCCCCTATTTTTTGGTCATTTTCCACGAAAAACGGGTTTTGAACACAACGCCCAAAACCCGTTTTCAATCTTATGATGGTCGGGGCGAAAGGATTCGAACCTTCGACCCTCTGGTCCCAAACCAGATGCGCTACCAGGCTGCGCTACACCCCGACTAAGAGTTATTGTAGCGGGTGACTGGCCCTGTTTTTCCTACCAGCGACCCTGATGAAGGGATCAGTAGCCGTCATGCGGCGAAAACCAGGTCAGGAAAGATCGCTTCATGCTCGACGCCCAAGGCTCAGCTACAGTTCATACATGCCCAATCTAGCCCCGCAGTTGCCTTGGCTCGCGCCCGGAACAGACTTCCCCAATCCAAGCCGGGCGTGGGGCGCCGACACACCGGCGCCAGGCCTTCTAGCCGCCGGCGGCAGCCTCGACATTGATACTTTGCAGCACGCGTACAGTCAGGGCATATTTCCGTGGTTCAACGAGGGGCAGCCTGTCCTTTGGTGGAGTCCTGACCCTCGGATGGTCTTGCAGACCGCCCAGTTCGTCCTCCACCCGTCCCTGAAAAAAACGATTCGTAGATTTGTACGGACATCCGAGTGCGAGATTCGATTTGACACAGCATTCAGGGAAGTGATCCAGGCCTGTGCCGGCAGTGTGCGCTCAGGACAGGCCGGAACCTGGATTCTTCCACCCATGATTGAGGTTTACTGTGAGCTCCATCATGCCGGCCTGGCACACAGTGTTGAAACCTGGATGAACGGCAAATTAGTCGGCGGGCTGTATTGCGTGGCTTTGGGCAAAGCAGTATTTGGAGAGTCCATGTTCAGCCTGGTTACTGATGCCTCAAAAATTGCACTGACGGCACTGGTCGCATTTTGTCGCCAACACGACATTCAACAAGTGGACTGCCAGCAAAACACCGGCCACCTGGCTTCTCTCGGTGCAAAAGAAGTGCGCCGAGCGCAGTTCCTAGCAGGCGTTTCTACTGCCCTCCACCACCCTGCGCCAACCTGGCAATTCGACCCCCTATACTGGGCGCTGATCCTGCCATCGGGATCGACAACAACGTGACGCATCTCAAAGATCTTCCGCTGCAGACGGTGCAGTTTTACGCCACAGCGGCCTACCCCTGCAGCTACTTGACGGATCAGCAAGCCCGATCTCAAGTTGCAACACCCAGCCACTTGATCAACAACGAGACTTATTCGGCCCTAGTGGCAAAGGGCTTTCGACGAAGCGGCATGTTCACCTACAGGCCCTATTGCGACGGCTGCCAGGCCTGCATCCCTCTGAGGGTCTTGGTGGGCGAATTCAAACCGGATAGGAGCCAGCGGCGGGCCCAGGCTCGGCACAGCACATTGCAAGCCAGGGTACTTGACCTCTGCTTTGTTCAGGAACATTACCTGCTTTACCTTCGGTATCAAAGTGGACGCCATGCCGGTGGCGGGATGGATCAGGACAGCGTCGAACAGTACACCCAGTTTTTGCTTCAAAGCCGTGTGAATTCCAGGCTGGTGGAGTTTCGGGAATTGGGATTGGACGGTAACACTGGACAACTCAAAATGGTGTCCATCCTTGATGTGCTGGATGACGGCATTTCGGCGGTCTACACGTTTTACGAACCCGAACCTCAATGCAGCTACGGCACCTACAACGTGCTTTGGCAAATTGAGCAGGCCCGTGCACTCCAATTGCCGTATGTGTACTTAGGCTATTGGATTAAGGCCAGCCAAAAAATGAGCTACAAAGCCCGATTTTTGCCAATGGCCCTGCTCATAGATGGTCAATGGGTGATTGCCCCTGAGGGCATCGGTGAGACTCAGCGAACCTAGCTGAAGTCGAAGCGCATTTTTTCATATGGTAAAATTGTCTTCTGCAGTTCAGGAGCAAAAGTGCCAAAGTCAGACAACCATACGCCGACCACGCCAACCGTACAGGTCATTGAACGTATGTTTGCTTTGATCGATGTACTCGCATCACGCGAAGAAGCCATATCACTCAAAGAGATCAGCGAGAAAACAGGCCTGCACCCTTCCACCACACACCGTATTCTCAACGACTTGGCGACCGGCAGATTTGTTGATCGTCCGCAACCAGGCAGTTACCGTCTGGGTATGCGTCTACTTGAGCTAGGCAATTTGGTGAAAAGTCGTCTAAATGTCCGTGATGCTGCTTTGCTCCCCATGCGGGATCTGCACAAATTAATCCAACAACCTGTCAACCTCAGCGTTCGGCAAGGCGACGAGATCATTTATGTGGAGCGGGCCTACAGCGAAAGGTCAGGTATGCAGGTGGTAAGGGCGATTGGCGGGCGAGCGCCACTGCACCTGACGTCGGTCGGCAAGCTGTTTTTGGCAGCCGATGACCCGCTCCGGGTGCGGGCCTACGCGACTCGCACCGGCTTAAATGGGCACACTAAAAACAGCCTGACCCAATTACCCGTACTCGAGCGCGATTTGTCGAAAGTCCGCCAGTACGGCGTTGCTCGTGATAACGAGGAGCTTGAACTCGGAGTTCGCTGCATGGCAGCAGGCATTTACGACGACCAAGGTAAGTTGGTGGCAGGCTTGTCCATTTCTGCGCCTGCCGAGCGCCTGGAAGACTCATGGCTACCCAAACTACAAGATACCGCCAAAGAAATATCTGCTAGCCTTGGCTTTAGAACTGAGGCGCTTCGCTAGGTTTCCGGCTTCACCACTAACGGATAACCGGCAGCGTCCCTCGGTTAGCGACAGCCAAAGTGGAAGCTGCTCGCGACTCGTGCGAAGAGGTTGATTCAACCCAGCGTCGCACCCGCTCCGCATCTGCAAGGCGAGTCAGCTTTCCTGCAGAGTCTAGGAATACCATAATTAACTTGCGGCCAGCCACACGGGCCTGCATCACCAGGCATTGACCTGCTTCAGATATATAGCCTGTCTTCTGCAGACCAATATCCCAAGCTGGGTTCTTCACCAGTCGGTTGGTGTTGTTGTACTGCAGGGTGCGATGCCCCACCTCAACCTGATGTCCTGGCGACGTGGAAAACTCGCGCAACAGGGCATCAGTGGACGCGACATTGACCAACTTGACCAAGTCACGGGCGCTGGACTGATTTTTGCTGGACAAGCCGGTGGGCTCCACATAGCTGGTATCGCTCATCCCGAGGGATCTGGCTTTCGCGTTCATCAAAGCCACGAAAACCGGCAGACCGCCCGGGTGACTGCGTCCGAGAGCATGCGCCGCTCGATTTTCACTGGACATCAATGCGAGGTGCAAGAGTTCAGCACGGCTCAATTCGGTGCCAACGCTCAGACGCGAAGAACTGCCCTTCTCAGTGTCCACATCGGCTTGAGAAATCACTATTTTTTCATCCAAGGCTAATTTGGCTTCACTAACCACTAGGCCTGTCATGAGCTTAGTCAGTGAGGCAATCGGGAGGACAGCTTTATCGTTCTTGCTAAAAAGAACTTCGCTGGTCTCTTGATCAATGACCAGCGCCACACTCGACTTGAGCTCAAGGACATCGCGCGCTCCATGCAAGCCAGCCAGTTTGCCGTATGAAGGCCTCGGCGGCAGCGGATTCACCCGTGCGATGCCACTCCGAGCTTTCGCTTTGGCTTTAGCTTTGACTTTGACGCCAGACTGAACAATAACCTTACGCTTGGCTGGCTTTGCCTTAGATGTGCTCGCTTTGACCTCGCCCTGAGGCTGGGCCCCCAGTGCCAAAGGCTGCCACATGCAAAACGCAAAAGCGATGATCCCCAAACGTACTAACCCCAGGCTCAAGGAGCTTCTCCTCGAATGCTGTCTGGTTATTGGCATGCAGCCACCTCCGGGCTATTGAACTAGCTTGAGTTTATCCAAAAAAACCACTCAATATCAATTACTTGCAGGTCTTTCTTAATCAAAATGATTGCTTGGTGCAAAGTACTAGCCTTGGGCTGCCACTCGTTCCGCTTTGCTGTGCAATTTGTTGAGCGCGCTCAAGTAAGCCTTAGCCGACGCGACCACGATATCTGGGTCTGACCCAACACCATTCACGACGCGTCCACTGTTTTGCAGCCGAACCGTCACTTCGCCCTGGCTCTCAGTTGAGCCGCTGATAGCGTTCACTGAATACAGCACCATTTCAGCACCGCTCTTAATATGGGACTCAATCGCTTTCAAGGACGCATCGACTGGACCATTCCCATCCGACGAACCCCTGACCTCCTTGCCCTGCACTGTAAAAACGACGCTGGCCTGCGGCCGTTCACCGGTCTCACTATGCTGTGACAGAGAGACAAAAACGAACTGCTCGTCTTCATGGGAGACACTGCCATCACTAGCCAACGCCAGGATGTCTTCGTCAAAAATCTCACTTTTGCGATCGGCCAGTTCCTTGAACTTGGCAAATGTCGCGTTAATTTCTGATTCACTTTCAAGTTGTACACCCAACTCCACCAGTCGCTGCTTGAAGGCATTTCGCCCACTAAGCTTGCCCAGGACGATTTTGTTTGCGCTCCAGCCCACATCTTCAGCCCGCATGATTTCGTAAGTATCTCGCGCCTTGAGCACGCCATCCTGATGAATGCCGGAGGCATGTGCAAACGCATTAGCACCGACCACCGCCTTGTTGGGCTGAACGACAAATCCAGTGGTCTGGCTGACCATCCGACTAGCAGCCAATATATGTTTGGCATCAATCCCAAGGCTTAGTCCAAAGTAGTCACGCCGGGTTTTGATTGCCATGACGACCTCTTCCAGACTGCAATTGCCCGCCCGCTCGCCCAAGCCATTGATCGTGCACTCCACCTGCCTTGCGCCACCGATCTTTACCCCCGCCAGTGAGTTGGCAACGGCCATGCCTAGGTCATTGTGGCAATGTACCGACCAAACAGCTTTGTCTGAATTGGGAATGCGCTCACGCAACTCCTTGATGAAATTACCATAAAGCTCCGGAACTGCGTAGCCGACCGTGTCGGGAACATTCACCGTCGTGGCACCCTCCTTGATGACTGCCTCCAACACCCGACACAGGAAATCCATGTCGCTCCGGTAGCCATCCTCAGGGCTGAACTCCACATCAGAGACCAGGTTACGGGCAAAGCGAACGGCCAGTTTGGCTTGCTCAAACACTTGGTCCGGTGTCATTCGCAGCTTCTTTTCCATGTGCAAAGCTGACGTTGCGATAAACGTGTGAATTCGCGCGCTGTTAGCCCCCTTCAGGGCATCGGCAGCTCTTGAAATATCTCGATCATTCGCACGCGAAAGTGAGCAAATAGTCGAATCCTTGATCGCATTGGCAATGCCCTGTACAGCCTCAAAATCGCCGTTTGAACTGGCAGCAAAACCGGCCTCGATCACATCCACTTTGAGCCGTTCAAGTTGCCGCGCGATTCGCAGCTTCTCATCCTTGGTCATCGATGCGCCAGGAGACTGCTCGCCATCCCGCAAAGTGGTGTCAAAAATAATCAATTTATCGCTCATTTCAATCTCCTGATGGTTGCCGAAAAGCTGGCTGAATAGGTTGCACCAAACAAAAAGCCCGTAGCAGGTGCATACGGGCTTTTGGTTTGGGTGTGCGCGTGCGCTACCGTCTCCGCCCGTCTGGCGTCAGCGATAGTAGTAGTTTGGGCACTGAAAATTCCATCAGGTCACTGTACCACACAGCTGCATCCCAATAAAATTGACTCATCAAGGTCACGTCCATCCGCACTATTTGTGCAGGTCCCGTTCATCAGGCTCTTCCGTCGAAGTACTGATCACACTGGTCTGAACACCTTTCGTTCTCCGCCAAGCGTAGATCACATAGCCGCTACACCCATACAACACAAACATGCCGAACATGACGATCGGGGGATCGATGTTAATGATGGCGATTACAAGGGCAATCGACACAATGACCGCAAAAGGCACACTTTTCTTCATGTGCACGTCCTTAAAACTGTAGAACGGGACATTGGTCACCATGGTGAGTCCCGAGTAGAGTGCCAGGGCGAACATGGGCCAGGCAACGCTGCTGCCTTTAATGCCCTGATCGGTCATCAACCAGATAAATCCGGCAATCAGGGCGGCAGCAGCAGGGGACGGCAGGCCCTGAAAATAGCGCTTATCCACAACGCCGGTATTCACATTGAACCGGGCCAAGCGCAATGCGGCACAAGCACAGTAAACAAATGCGGCAATCCAGCCCCATCGGCCCAAACCCTGCAAGGCCCAGACATACGAGATGATGGCAGGAGCTGCGCCGAATGACACCATGTCGGACAGCGAATCCATCTGCTCACCGAATGCGCTTTGGGTATTGGTCATCCGAGCGACCCGACCGTCAAGACTGTCAAGCACCATGGCACAGAAGATACCCACTGCCGCCATATCAAACCGCCCATTGATGGCCATGATGACCGCATAGAAGCCCCCGAACAATGCGGCAAGCGTGAACAGGTTGGGCAGAATATAAATGCCCTTACGCCGCTTCCGGACAATGACCAACTCACCCTCAGTCAAATCCGGATCGATTCCATCATGCATAAAGCTGCCCTCCGGCCACGATTCGAAGTGAAGTAACAAAGGCCACCGCAGTGGCCTCTGCAACAGCGCAATAACCCCTCAATTACGGGTCTGATCAACCAACTTGTTCTTTTTGATCCAAGGCATCATCGCACGGAGCGTTTCACCAACCGTTTCAATCTGGTGTTCTGACATCAGACGCCTGCGACTCAGCAAGGTGGGCGCGCCAGCCTTGTTTTCGAGAATAAAGCTCTTGGCATACTCACCAGTTTGAATGTCCTTGAGACACTGCCGCATGGCGTCCTTGGTAGCACTGGTCACGATCTTGGGGCCGGTGACGTACTCGCCATACTCGGCGTTGTTGGAGATCGAGTAATTCATGTTGGCAATGCCACCCTCATAAATCATGTCGACAATCAGCTTGAGTTCATGCAGGCATTCGAAGTAGGCCATCTCGGGTGCATAGCCTGCCTCAACTAAGGTTTCGAACCCAGCTTTGATCAATTCGACCGTACCGCCACACAGCACCGCCTGCTCACCAAAAAGATCCGTCTCGGTCTCTTCGCGGAAGTTGGTTTCGATGATGCCAGCCTTGCCGCCACCATTGGCCATGGCATAGCTCAGGGCGAGTTCGCGCGTGCGCCCCGATTTGTCCTGATGCACTGCGATCAGGTGGGGGACCCCCCCGCCCTGTGCGTACGTACCCCGAACCGTATGACCTGGGGCCTTTGGCGCCACCATCCAGACGTCCAGATCAGCCCGCGGATTGACCAAGCCGTAATGCACATTAAAGCCATGGGCAAAAACCAATGAAGCACCTTGCCTGATATTGGGCTCGACCTCACTGCTGTAAACAGAACCGATTTGCTCATCGGGCAAAAGAATCATGACCACGTCTGCGCTCTTGACCGCCTCAGCGACCTCCGCCACCTGTAGCCCCGCTTTTTCGACCTTGGACCATGAAGCCCCGCCCTTACGCAGGCCAACGACCACTTTGACACCACTGTCATTGAGGTTCTGCGCGTGGGCATGACCTTGGCTGCCGTAGCCGATGATTGCCACCGTCTTGCCTTTGATCAGGCTCAGGTCGCAGTCCTTGTCGTAATAAACTTTCATTGCTCTTTCTCCGTTGTAAAAATCAAACTCGCAAAACACGTTCGCCGCGACCTATGCCACTGGAACCAGTGCGCACAGTTTCTAGAATCGCGCCCCGCTCAATTGCCTCAAGAAAAGCGTCATTCTTGGACTGATCGCCTGTCAGCTCTATGGTGTAACTTTTTTCCGTCACGTCAATGATGCGTCCACGAAAAATATCGGCCATGCGCTTCATTTCTTCGCGCTCCTTACCCACGGCCCGCACCTTGACCATCATCAGTTCGCGCTCAATGTAGGCGCCCTCGGTCAGGTCAACCACTTTGACAACTTCTATCAAACGGTTCAGGTGTTTTGTGATCTGCTCGATGACGTCGTCAGAGCCAGTGGTCTGGATTGTCATGCGGGACAAACTGGCGTCTTCCGTCGGCGCCACCGTCAGCGACTCGATGTTGTACCCACGGGCGGAGAACAGCCCGACCACCCGAGACAATGCGCCGGGTTCGTTTTCAAGCAATACAGCAATAATGTGTTTCATAGGTGTGATTCCTCTTTTCGCTGCCCTCCCCTTGCGGCGGTAACCGCCAGGCTTGGCAAGCAATAGATTCGTCAAATAGGGTTAAAGATCTTCTGAGCCCAACAGCATTTCGGTAATACCCATGCCGGCTTTCACCATCGGGAACACGTTTTCGGTCGGATCAGTGCGGAAGTCCATGAACACCGTGCGGTCCTTCAGTTTACGCGCCTCACGCAGCGCCGGCTCCACATCTTGCGGCTTCTCGATCAGCATGCCGACATGACCATAGGCCTCAGCGAGTTTGACAAAATTTGGCAGTGCATCCATGTAGCTGTGACTGTAACGACCCTCATAGTCAATTTCCTGCCACTGGCGCACCATGCCAAGGTAACGGTTATTCAGGGAAACGATCTTGATCGGCGTGTTGTACTGAAGGCAGGTTGAGAGTTCCTGAATGCACATTTGGACCGATCCCTCCCCCGTAATACAGAATACTTCGGCCTCGGGCTTGGCCAACTTGATGCCCATGGCGTACGGGATACCAACGCCCATGGTCCCAAGTCCACCCGAATTGATCCAACGGCGCGGTTGGTCAAACCGGTAGTACTGGGCTGCCCACATTTGGTGCTGACCAACGTCGGAGGTGATGTATGTTTCAACGTCCTTGGTCATGTTCCAAAGGGTTTCCACTACGTACTGGGGCTTAATCACGTCACCCTTGCCGTGGTCGTACTTCAAGCAGTCGCGCTTGCGCCACGCCTCAATCGTGTCCCACCAAGCAGCCAATGCGTTGCCATCGGGCCTCACGCTGCCTTCTTTGATCATGGCGATCATTTCTGACAAGACATCTTTCACGTCGCCCACAATAGGGATATCGACTTTGACGCGTTTTGAAATGCTTGAGGGATCGATGTCAATATGAATGATTTTTCGCTCATTCTGGGCAAAATGTTTGGGGTTACCAATCACACGGTCGTCAAATCGAGCGCCCACTGCGAGAAGGACGTCGCAGTTCTGCATCGCATTGTTGGCCTCTACTGTGCCGTGCATGCCCAACATCCCGAGAAACTTCGGGTCACTGGAGGGATAGGCACCCAGGCCCATCAAGGTGTTGGTACATGGATATCCCAACATATCCACCAGAGTACGTAACTCCGCTGAGGCATTGCTAAGCAACACGCCGCCCCCGGTGTAAATGTAAGGACGTTTGGCCGTTAGCAGCAACTGCAAGGCTTTACGAATCTGTCCGCCATGCCCCTTTCGGACGGGGTTGTAGGATCGCATTTCGACCGACTCTGGATAGCCCGCGTAAGGAGTTTTCTTGAAAGACACATCTTTAGGGATATCCACCACAACCGGTCCAGGACGACCGCTTCTCGCAATGTGGAACGCTTTTTTCATGACATCAGCCATGTCACGCGCGTCTTTGACGAGAAAATTGTGTTTTACGATTGGTCGGGTGATGCCGACAGTGTCACACTCCTGAAAAGCATCGAGTCCAATCGCGTGGGTCGGGACTTGGCCTGTCACAATCACCATCGGGATGCTGTCCATGTAAGCAGTCGCTATCCCAGTAATCGCGTTGGTTACGCCAGGCCCAGAGGTCACTAAAGCTACGCCAACGTCACCGGTCGCTCGCGCGTAACCGTCGGCAGCATGAACAGCGGCCTGCTCGTGCCGCACCAGGACGTGCTGAATCGAGTCCTGTTTGTAAAAAGCGTCATAAATGTGGAGAACAGCTCCGCCGGGATAACCCCAAACGTACTTGACACCTTCGGCTTGAAGGGCCTTGACCAGAATTTCGGCGCCACGAAGTTCCTCTTGGACGCCCGGGCCCTTGAGGCCCTGAACGACAGAAGTTGGTTTTGGAGCGACACTGTTCGCCGCCGATGAGACATCGGATTTTGAAATTTCCATGATGAACCTTTGTGATTTTCTCTAACGAAAAACCTAGGGTGCCCCTATGCGACTGCTTGTGGCAGCGCGTTGGGACTTGAGATCATAGCCATGAGCGCCGGGATTCTTGCGCTGGACTATGACCCGTTTGCCTTTTGATTTGCGAGCATGATTATGACATTGCGCTCCACGCAGCCGCAGCCCTCAACGACAGCCTGCATCGCGAGTGCCATAATTCCGAACTGAGTTGACCCACAGGGCAGTCTCCTTGCCGGCATCGCCAATCGATCAATCCACTGCGTCACCGCCGCCCTCCCCTTGGCCACCGAACAAGAACTAGCTGATTTTCTCAAAAGCGTGGAGAAAAGAGCATTCAAACGCTCCTTCTACCATGTACGCAATGAGGAGTCGGCGCTAGATATCGTGCAAGACAGCATGATGAAACTGGCAGAACATTATGGGCACAAGCCATCGACAGAGCTGCCAATGCTGTTTCAGCGCATACTGTCGAACTGTACGTTGGACTTTTTTAGGCGACAGAAGGTGCGACAGTCTCTGTTCACTAATTTGGGCGATTTTCAACCTGAGAACACAGATGGCGACTTTGATCTGCTCGACGCACTGCAGCTTTCGGGTGACCCCATTCAAACAGAAAGCGCAGAAACCAGGACGGAGCGGGCTCAAATTTTGCTTGCAATCGAAGCTGCAATCCAAAATCTGCCGGGGCGTCAACGGGAAGCCTTTCTGATGCGTTATTGGGAGGAATTGGATGTTGCTGAAACTGCGTCTGCGATGGGCTGCTCTGTTGGCAGTGTCAAAACCCATTGCTCAAGAGCAGTCGCATCATTGGCGAGTGCACTGCGTGCGAAAGGGGTAAGACCATGACGAACTCACAGAACTACCAGAATGAACTGGCGGCCGACCGGTTCAGTTTAAAGGTCACGGCGCGACTTTCTGAAGGGATCCATGCGTTGCCCAGCGATACGACCGAGCGCTTGCGAGCGGCACGCGTGAGGGCAATTGCCAACCGCAGACCCGTGCCAATGAACAATCCAACGTTTGTGTCTGACTCTGGCATAGCTGCTGCGCTTTTGAGCGGCGGACGACGCTCAGCTTGGTGGGGACGCCTTGCGGTGACCCTGCCTTTGCTGGCCTTATGGATGGGTCTGATCATGATCGATGCAATACAGGGCGATGAACGCGCCAAAGATTTGGCTGAAATCGATGCCGCCATCTTGACCGATGATCTGCCACCAACGGCCTACGCAGATCCTGGGTTCGCCCACTTTTTGAAGCTCAACATCTCACGTGCGCCCTGAACCTCCAATGTCACGCCATATTTCTCGTCTGACGCGTCTAGCGCAAGGTTGTCGCATTCCTTTGATCGTGCGGACTGGCCTGATCGGCACTGCTCTTTGCTTCATGGCAGCTGCAATTGGCGCCATCAACCCGGCCGACCAGCCAAACAGCAAGCAGACTTCGTTGGCGTCCGCCAAAGTATTGCCTGCGAAGACTACCGAATTGTCCAGCGCCTCAACCCCGCTTAAATCACTCTCCAAACCGCGGTGGAACGAGTTGACCATCGCCCAGCAAGTCTCGCTGAAACCACTGGCTGCTAAATGGAGCAGTCTTGGCGAAGCCCAAAAGCGCAAATGGATGGCCATCGCAACCAGCTATCCCAAGCTTTCCGCTGATGAGCAGGCCAAGCTTCATAGTCGCATGAGCGACTGGGCTACATTGAGTCAGCACCAACGTGCACAAGCCAGGTTGAATTTCGCTGAAACCAAACTGGTCACACCCAGTCAGAAAACGGCTACGTGGCAGGCTTATCAGGCGCTAAGCCCTGATGAAAAAAAGAAACTGGGCACTCTGGCGGCACCCAAAGGAACCGGTGTTGCCGCTGTTGCTCGGCCGGTCGCTCCGCAAAAACTGGCGGCCATCCCGGTTAGCCGCCCAGGGCCTAAACAGGGGATAAAAATGGCCGCGGCCAGCCCAGCCCTGGATCAAAATACTCTGCTCCCGAACCTGCCATCTCAGGCTGAAACCGCCGTCACCCCGAAAAACTGAATGGCAGGGACTCTTTTGATACCCGCGCAGATGCGAACCCCCGGCCTAGCGAGGCGTATGGCCTGCTGGGTCTACGAAGGCATCCTAATGTTCGGCGTTGTATTTATCTTCGGCTATTTGTTTGGAACACTAACCCAAACACGGCACGCTTTGGACAATCGACACGGGCTACAGGCTTTCCTCTTCCTAATCTTCGGCATTTACTTTGTTTGGCTGTGGTCTCGAGGGCAAACCCTCGCCATGAAAACCTGGAACATACGTATTGTTGACGTTACCGGAAGTTCCGTTTCGCAACCCAGGGCGCTACTTCGGTATGTGCTGAGTTGGCTATGGTTGCTGCCAGCCTTAGGGGCAGTGGCGCCGTTCAGCTTGTCGGTCGCGGAGATAGTGGTTGTGGTCTTGGGCTGGGTGGCCGTTTGGGCTGTACTGAGTAGATTCCACCCTCAACGGCAATTTTTGCATGATGCACTAGCTGGGACCCGGCTTATTTCAAATACGCCCGAAGACCAAGCCAAAACATGAGCCCCACTTTTTCAATCTGCGTTTATTGTGGCTCGCGATCTGGACTGAACCCAGCCTACGCAGCAGCAGCGGCCCAGGTCGGCCATTGGATTGGCTCGCATGGCGGCCAACTCGTCTACGGCGGTGGCAAGAGTGGCTTGATGGGCATCGTTGCCGATGCTGCACTCCAAAGCGGCGCCCGTGTCATAGGGGTTATTCCAAAGGCACTGGTGGAAAAAGAATGGGCACACCATGGCTGCACAGAGCTGCACATCGTAGACACCATGCATGATCGCAAGCGCATGATGGCCGAACGCGCAGACGCTTTTCTAGCTTTACCCGGCGGCATCGGCACCTTTGAGGAACTGTTTGAAGTCTGGACGTGGCGCCAACTTGGCTACCATGACAAACCGATCGGCATACTCAACGTCGCAGGCTACTACGACCGTCTGCTGGACTTCCTGTCATCATCGGTCAACGAACAGTTTCTGGGCGATTGGCAAATGGCCTTAGTTCGCAGCAGCGACAATTACAAGGTTCTTTTAGAGAGCTTGGTTCAGGCTGGTGGCATGGCCCAAGCGGCCAGCTTGGATCAGATCTAGATTGCTGACTCGTCTTGCTCGCCAGTGCGGATGCGCACCACCCGCTCAACGCTGGTTACAAAGATCTTGCCGTCGCCAATCTTCCCAGTGCGTGCCGCCTTGACAATCGCGTCGACACAACGGTCGACATCCTCGGTCTTGACGGCGACTTCGACCTTTACCTTGGGTAAAAAATCGACCACATATTCGGCACCACGGTACAACTCAGTATGTCCTTTTTGACGGCCAAAACCTTTGACCTCGGTGACTGTGAGCCCGGTAACGCCGCACTCAGCGAGGGCCTCGCGTACCTCTTCCAGCTTAAACGGTTTGACAATGGCTGTGATCTGTTTCATGGGAACGTTCTCATGGTTCATGCTCGAAAGCGATTGGTTATAGGATAACGCCAATCCTTGCCAAAGCTGCGATGGGTCACACGAATTCCCACGGGGGATTGGCGACGTTTGTATTCGTTGAGCTTGATCAATCGGGTGACCTGTTCCACATCAGCAGGGGCGAAACCCGCGCCAATGATGTCGTCAATGCTCTGATCATTCTCCATGTAGCGCTCGAGGATGGCATCTAGCACTTCATAGGGGGGCAGGCTGTCCTGATCAGTCTGATCCGGCCTGAGTTCTGCACTTGGTGGCCGAGTGATGATACGCTCTGGAATTGGGTGCTTACACGTCCCATAAGGGTCGTGCGCATTGCGCCAGCGAGCCAACCGGAATACCGTGGTTTTACTCAGATCCTTGATCACGGCAAAGCCACCGGCCATGTCGCCATAAAGCGTGCAATAACCCATCGCCATTTCTGACTTATTGCCAGTGGTCAGCACGATGGTCCCGAATTTATTCGACAGCGCCATGAGTAACGTGCCACGGATGCGCGCCTGAATATTCTCCTCGGTCGCATCTTCCGCAAGGCCTTCGAACTCGCCTGACAGCGAGGCCCGGAAAGCGTCAAACTCCGGTTTGATCGATATTTCATCGTAGCGAACACCAAGACGCGTAGCCATATCACGCGCGTCTATCCAACTGATTGCAGCCGTATAGGGCGAAGGCATCATCACGCTGCGGACTTTTTCTTTTCCGAGCGCATCAACAGCAACGGCCAACACCAGCGCGGAATCAATGCCACCCGAAAGGCCAAGAATCACGCCTGGAAATCCATTTTTTTCTACGTAATCCCGAACGCCCAGCACCAGAGCGTCCCAAAGGTCGGCTTCCACAGACCGTTCGGTTTCAATCAACCCATTCAAATGTAGGCCGTCAGGGTCCCGACGGACCACCACATTGAATTGATTTTCGACAAAGCTGGGGGCACGTCCGGCAAGCGAGCCGTCCGACTGCAGCGCGAACGAATGCCCTTCAAAAATAACTTCATCTTGACCTCCGACCAGGTGGGCGTACACCATGGGCAGGCCGCAAAATTCGACCCGCTGTCGCATCATGTTTTCGCGCTCACGACCCTTGCCGACATGGAACGGTGACGCATTGATCACCGCGAGCAACTCCGCCCCTGCGAGTTTCGCCAGTTGGGCGGGCCGCTCGAACCAACCATCTTCGCATATCAGAAGTCCGACCTTAACGCCAAACCCGGCCTCACCTGCCTCAAATACGCAGACCCCGTCCCCCGGCGTGAAGTAGCGGCGCTCATCAAACACCTGGTAATTAGGCAATTCACGCTTGGCATAGCTGGCCACCATCAGGCCTTCTCGCCACACGCTGGCAGAGTTGTGTCGGTTTTGCACGGCTACTGAACGGGTCCGGCTGTCGCCGCCGGTAGGGTGGCCGATGACGACGCTCAAATCTTTTAACCCGGAGAGCTCACGGGCCACTGTTTTCACGGCATCATCGCATGCGGCGATGAAAGCGGGCCGTAAAAACAAGTCCTCGGCGGCGTACCCGCAAATGGCAAGTTCGGGCGTTAACAGCAACCGCGCGCCGTCACCATACGCAGAGTGGGCTGCCTGGATTATTTTTTGAGAGTTTCCAGCTAAATCGCCCACTACCAAGTTCAGCTGGGCAACACAGATTTTTAGTGTCATTGAACGCGTTTAAAAAGATTGGACAGTCAGTGGCAAATGATGAAGACTATTATGTCATCCGGGTCGTAGATTCCGCCGTAGGCATTGATCCAATGCAATGGAATGCGCTCTTGGCCGCACAAAGCGATGCCACCCCTTTCATGCGCCATGAATACCTGGCAGCCCTGCAATCCAGTGGCAGCGCCGTGGCGGCCACGGGTTGGCACCCTCAGTTTGTGCTTTTGGAGAAGGCGAATCGCCTGGTCGGCGCATGTGCGCTTTACCTGAAGAACCATTCTCACGGGGAGTATGTATTTGATTGGTCATGGGCGAATGCTTACGCTCAGAATGGCCTGCCCTATTACCCGAAGGCCTTGGTCGCGGTGCCATTCACGCCCGTACCAGGTAGCCGATTGCTCGCCAAGAACAGCACCGACCGGGCACGACTCGCCGCCGGACTGGTGCAATGGTGTAAGGCGCGACAACTGTCATCGCTGCATGTGCTGTTTTCCAGCCCTCAGGACCAGGATGCCTGCGTCCAGGCCGGCATGATGCTGCGCCACACCGTGCAATTTCATTGGAACAACACCGACCCAGGTTACGGTGATTTCGACGCTTTCCTGGGCTCGCTAGCCCAAGACAAGCGAAAAAAAATCCGGCAGGAGCGACGGAAGGTCGCAGAGGCCGGCGTCAGCTTCCGCTGGGCTGAGGGCACAGCCATCAGTGCCGAGGACTGGGAATTCTTTTATCGCTGTTACGAACGCACCTACCTTGAACATGGCAATGCCCCTTATTTAAACCGGCACTTCTTCAGCGCCATGGCCACGACCATGTCGGAGAACTGGCTGCTGTTTATTGCTGAGCGGGATGGAAGGCCAATCGCTTCAAGTTTGATAGCTATAAAGCCAAGCGGAGCAAGGGCTAGAGCCGAATTTCATCCTGACAGGCAAGCCGCTGTAGCCTATGGCCGCTACTGGGGAGCACTGGAGCGGGTGGACTGCCTGCATTTCGAAGCCTGCTACTACCAACCACTGCAATGGTGCATCGAAAACGGTTACCAGCGCTTTGAGGGTGGTGCCCAAGGCGAGCACAAATTAGCGCGTGCACTACTGCCAGTCATGGCCACCAGCGCACATTGGCTGGCTCACCCGGCGTTCGCCGATGCCGTTGAGAAATTTTTAGCCCGAGAGGGCGAGGGTGTCAGCGACTACCTCGGCGAACTGCGCCAGCGCAGCCCCATGCGCAAAACTGGCAGTTAGTTTAAATCACTCTTGCGGGATGCTGGCCACCAATCCCATTTCTGCATTGCTCATCAGCGCATCCATGTTGATGACGATCAGCATTCTTTCGCCAACACTGGCCAGCCCGGTGATGAACCTTGCATCGACCGCAGCCTCGAACTGCGGCGCAGGCTTGATGGCATCCATAGCCAGAGTGACCACATCGGATACGGCGTCCACGACCGCGCCGAGCACAGTACCCCTGACATTCAGAATGATGACGACCGTGAACTCGTTGTAAGCCACTGACTCAATGTTTAGCTTGAGGCGCAGGTCGACGATAGGAACGATCACACCACGCAGGTTGATGACGCCCTTGATGAAATCGGGGGCATTCACCATGCGCGTGGGAACCTCATAGGACCGGATCTCCTGCACACGAAGGATATCAATCGCGTAGTCTTCCTCCCCCAAACGCAAAGTAAGGTACTGGCTGCCTTCAATGAGGTTTTTTCGGGCGTACCCCGCAGACTGAAAAGATTTCGAATTTCTGTTTTGCATCGGTTCCATGACGTCGACTCCTGGCACTGCGGGCAGGCAGTACCGTCATGATACACGCGCGTCAGGTGTTGACCTTGTTGTAATTGGCAATACCGTCCATGATTTCCCGCTGCGCCGACTCAGGCCCTTCCCAGCCCAGAATCTTGACCCACTTACCCTGCTCGAGATCCTTGTAATGCTCAAAAAAGTGAGCAATTGTTTTCAAGCGCAGCGGATTAAGGTCTTCCGGCTTTTGCCACTGGGAGTAAATGGACAGGATCTTGTCCGTGGGAACCGCCAGGATCTTGCCATCTTCGCCCGCCTCATCCTGCATCTTCAGAATGCCGATGGCGCGGCAGGTTACCACCACGCCAGGTATCAGCGGCACAGGCGTCACGACCAAGACGTCCACCGGGTCACCATCGCCTGAAATGGTCTTGGGCACATAGCCATAGTTGGTGGGGTAGTGCATCGAGGTACTCATAAATCGGTCTACAAAAATAGCGCCGGTGGTCTTGTCTACCTCATATTTGACAGGATCCGCATTCATCGGTATTTCGATGATCACATTGAAGGCTTGGGGGACATTTTTGCCGGGGGTGACGTTGTCGAGGGACATGGTGGTGGTTCTGGTTACGTTGAATCGGTCTGGACTAAGGATTAACCCTGATTTTACTTACTCACCACTTGCTCAGGCTGGAAACCCTCCGTTTTCACGTTACAGTCCGCCCGTTGGCCAATTGCCGGCGCTCACTCCGCAGTGGGCGTTTCACGGCGAGGAAGCAACGCAGCGATGGGGCCGATGGCGTTGCCCTACCTTCAGCGAAACAACAGGAGACTCAACCATGGCAGGCAACTCAGCGTTAATTTTGGCGCTCGTTTGTGGATTTATAGCCGTTGCATACGGCGTTTGGGCTCGCAGCTGGATTCTTTCTCAAGATCCTGGCAACGCGCGCATGCAGGAAATTGCAGCAGCTATTCAAACTGGCGCAGCAGCCTATTTGGCGCGGCAATACAAGACCATCGCCATCGTCGGTGTGGTGTTAACGGTCCTAATCGCTATCTTTCTGGACGGACTCAGCGCTCTCGGCTTTGTGGTGGGCGCGGTGCTGTCGGGGGCTTGCGGCTTCATTGGCATGAACATCTCTGTGCGCGCCAATGTGCGCACGGCACAAGCTGCTACCAAAGGTATTGGCCCGGCACTGGACGTCGCGTTCCGAGGCGGCGCCATCACGGGCATGTTGGTGGTTGGGTTGGGGCTGTTGGGGGTCACTGCTTTCTACTGGTTTCTGGTGGGCAATGGCAACCTTACGCCCGACAAGAATCTGGCAAAGTTGCTTGATCCACTGATCGGTTTCGCATTTGGTTCTTCGCTGATTTCCATTTTTGCCCGCTTGGGCGGTGGTATTTTCACCAAGGGTGCCGACGTGGGCGCCGACCTGGTGGGCAAGGTTGAAGCTGGTATTCCAGAAGATGACCCCCGAAATCCTGCCGTGATTGCTGACAACGTGGGTGACAACGTTGGCGACTGCGCAGGCATGGCCGCAGATCTTTTTGAAACCTACGCGGTCACATTAATCGCTACCATGGTGCTAGGCGCACTGCTGGTGACTTCCGCTGGAACCAGTGCCGTTATTTACCCTCTGGCTCTCGGCGCTGTGTCGATCATTGCATCCATCATTGGTTGCTTTTTCGTCAAGGCAAGCCCTGGAATGAAGAACGTCATGCCGGCGCTTTACAAAGGTTTGGCAGTCGCCGGTGGCCTGTCCTTGATCGCCTTCTACTTCGTTACCCAATGGTTGATGCCGGACAACGCCATCACCGCCAGTGGCAGCCAGATGAAGCTATTTGGCGCATGCACCGTTGGCTTGGTCCTGACCGCCGCATTGGTTTGGATCACTGAGTACTACACCGGCACCCAATACGCGCCGGTACAGCACATTGCTCAGTCGTCGACTACCGGGCACGGCACCAACATCATTGCCGGCCTCGGCGTCTCCATGCGATCGACCGCCTGGCCCGTGATCTTTGTCTGTGTCGCTATCTGGACCTCATACTCACTGGCCGGTCTGTACGGCATCGCGATTGCCGCAACGTCCATGCTCAGCATGGCTGGCATCGTGGTGGCTCTGGACGCCTATGGACCAATCACCGACAACGCGGGCGGCATTGCCGAAATGGCAGAACTCCCCGCCAGCGTCCGCGAGATCACCGACCCGCTGGACGCTGTGGGCAACACCACCAAGGCAGTGACAAAAGGATATGCCATCGGCTCTGCCGGTTTGGCGGCCTTGGTACTGTTTGCTGACTACACCCACAAGCTAGAAAGCTACGGCAAGGTCATCACCTTTGACTTGAGCAACCCCATGGTCATCATCGGGCTGTTCATCGGCGGCCTGATTCCTTACCTCTTCGGCGCCATGGCCATGGAAGCCGTTGGACGTGCGGCAGGCTCCGTAGTGGTTGAAGTCAGGCGGCAATTCCGGGACATCAAAGGCATCATGGATGGCACTGGAAAACCCGAATACGACACAGCGGTCGACATGCTGACTACGGCTGCCATCAAAGAGATGATGATTCCTTCACTGTTGCCCGTGGTGGCTCCGATTTTGGTGGGTCTGGTCCTGGGCCCTGCGGCCCTTGGCGGCTTGCTGATGGGCACCATCGTGACCGGCTTATTTGTGGCGATTTCCATGTGTACCGGCGGAGGCGCCTGGGATAACGCCAAGAAGTACATTGAAGACGGCCACCATGGTGGCAAGGGCTCCGAAACCCACAAGGCTGCGGTCACTGGTGACACGGTTGGCGACCCCTACAAGGACACTGCTGGTCCGGCAATCAATCCGCTGATCAAGATCATTAACATCGTAGCGCTATTGATTGTTCCCGTCATGATGAAAATTCACGGCGGTTGAACCGGTTCGCCTCTGGTCAAGGCCCGCTTCGGCGGGCCTTTTTTTCGCCCAATTTTGATCCAAGAATGCATGTCTCAATCCGCTAATTTCAGGCTACTTGCAGAGGCCAAGGATCGATTACATTGATGGAGCGGCCATTGTCGGATGGCCTTCAAATCATTTTTGTATTCACCGCGAAATTCGCGCTGTTCGGTCGTGTCATCCAGAGATTGGTGTTTTTATGAATCAGCGTTTCATCCGAATCGTCCTTGGGCTGTGCGTCACGCTACCCTTTGCGCTGCACATGTTGCACATGCCACGTCTGGCCTTACTGGACCAGATCGACCAGAAAATCGCGGACATCCGGATGCGTCTGGACAATGAGTTCCGCAGCTTTAAGTTGGATCCGGTAAAAAAAGCGGTGGCAGATTCCATCGTCATTCTTGACATCGATGAGCAAAGCTTAGCCAGTCTGGGGCGTTGGCCCTGGAGTCGCGACAAACTGGCACAAATCATGGACCTGCTGTTTGACAAGTACCAAATTGGGGTGCTCGGATTTGACGTCGTATTTGCCGAGCCAGATACCAGCTCGGGCCTGAACACACTGAAAACACTCGAAAAAGGCGCACTCAAGGACAACCCTGGCTTTGCCGCCTCGCTGCAACGTATCGCCCCCAGCCTGGACTACGACGGACGCTTCGCAGAATCGATTCGCGGGCGCAATGTCGTCATGGGCGCCTACCTAAGTGCCGACAAGGGCGCCACCAAAAGCGGCACGCTCTCGGATCCGCCAACGCCAGACATCGGCTTTCCTGAACTGGGCGTGAACTGGTACCAGTGGTCTGGCCACGGGGGGAACTTACCCAACTTGGCTGGCGCAGCCGCCAGCACAGCCATTTTCAACACCGTGGTGGACAGTGATGGCGTCGTACGACGTACGCCTGCAGTTTTCAAATACCAGGGCGGCTACTACGAAGCCCTCTCAGTGGCGGTGCTGCGGTCAATGCTCAATGCGCCCCCTGCGATGCCCGGCGCCACTGCCGGCGGTGCTTTGGCGCAATCTGCCGGGTACTTGAATATTGAGTGGATGACAATCAAAGCGCCGGGCCAGCGTCCGCTGCGAATTCCAGTGGACAGCGAGGCCAGTATGCTGATCCCCTACCGTGGCAACGGCGGCCCCGACGGCGGCACCTTCAAGTACATCTCGCTCGCAGACGTTGCGTCCGGCAAAACACCGCTCGCTGACCTCAAAGGCAAAATCACCCTGGTTGGGACCTCTGCACCGGGCCTGGTGGACCTGCGCTCCACGCCTGTCGGAACCACTTACCCGGGAGTAGAAATTCATGCCAACCTTATTTCAGGCATGTTGCTGCAAGATCTGAAGGAGCAACCAGCGTATATGGTCGGCGCCGAACTGATTCTGCTGCTTGTCACCAGCGCCGCCCTGATATTTGCGCTGCCGTTCCTTTCGCCTGTGCTGGGCATCAGCCTTTTTCTCCTTGTGGGGTTGGCCATCATCGGGATAAATTACACGGTCTACATCAATGGCGTGATGCTGCCTATGGCCAGCGGCCTTCTGGCTGCGCTGATGGTGTTCATCACGGACACAGCCTACGGCTATTTTGTCGAAAGTCGCAGCAAACGCCAGTTCGCCAGCCTTTTTGGCCAATATGTGCCGCCAGAACTGGTCAGCGAAATGGCCCGTGATCCGACGGCCTACAGCATGGAGCCCAAGAGTGCGAACATCACCACACTGTTTTGCGATGTGCGCGGCTTCACATCCATCTCCGAGACCCTGTCGCCGCGCGATCTGGCCCTGTACATCAATGAGTATTTGAGCGCCATGTCGGCAGCTATATCGGCGCACAATGGCACGCTGGACAAATACATCGGCGACGCCGTCATGGCGTTTTGGGGCGCGCCAGTACCCATGAAGGACCATGCGCGCCAGGGGGTGCTTGCCGCACTTGAGATGCAAAAAGCCACCGCCATCCTGCGCGAGCAATTTCGGGCGCGCGGCTGGCCCGAACTAAAAATCGGTATCGGCCTGAATACAGGTGATGTGCGGGTGGGTGACATGGGCTCAAAGGTCCGCAAGGCCTACACCGTGATGGGAGATGCCGTGAACCTGGCATCGCGGCTGGAAGGCCGTACCAAAGGATATGGCGTCGGTGTCTTGGTGGGCCAAGCAACAGCGCGACTGGTCGACGATGTGGTGTTCAAGGAACTTGACCGGGTGCGGGTCAAGGGCAAAAGCGAGCCGGTCACCATTTACGAACCACTGGCTCAGCAGGGCGAACTCTCGGAGACACAGAATCTTGAACTGGCGCAGTGGCAGCTTTGCCTGGTGGCTTATCGGGAGCAGCGCTGGGCCGATGCGCGTGACTGCCTAGCCAAACTGCAGGTGATAGCGCCGGGCGCCTATTTGTACGAGCTGTATGCAGGCCGTATCCAGGCCCTTGTCAACACCCCTCCGGGGGCAGACTGGGACGGCGTCACAAATTTCGAGGATAAATAACCGCCCGGCCCAGGCCCCGCCGCTGTTCAGTCTACGACCGCGTGAATCAACGCAGCGGCTGTAGCGGCAATCGCAGGTAACCGCTGGATATTGTTCTGCTCAATGGCCAGCAAAATCAACTCATTGACGCCGCCCACCACCGCCACTGCCATATCTGGCGCGAGCAAGACACGCGATGGATCGGCGTTGATGACAGTGAGCATGAAGTCGGCAATGTCTTGGTTGACCCGGCGACGCGCCTCAAGACCAGCAGCGCCGAGGCCCAGTATCTCCACGTACAGGATGCGCAACAAAACCGGGTCACTGGCCAGGCATTCCAAGTAGGCCTGGAGCGCCTGCTCTACCTGGGTCTGCCAATTGCGCGAGGGGTCCAGGGCTGCGCGCAACACCCCAAGCGCGCCATGGCTGGCGGCCTCGTACAGGGCGACCAGGCAGTCGGTCCGGTCGGAAAAATACTCATAGAAGGTCCTTCGAGACACTTCCGCCTCACGCACGATGTCAGCCACCGTGCTGGCCGCGTAGCCCTTGGCGGCCAAGCTTCTGGCCATACCTTCAAGCAGGCGCTGGCGGTGGGCATGATGTTCTGGTGGGATTGGATCTGACTGCATCTGGTCGTCGGGTGGTCCATCAGGCGCTTGTGAAACTCCAAGTATGGAGGGATTGCACGATTAAATGGCACAGCACAGTACTTGACAATATCACATCGCTTAGGCAAGATACAATCTGGTACGGAAACGTACCAAGCAACATATTAGGAGTCATGCATGTCTGAGTTAGTCGTCCGCCGCTTGTTGATCGATCTGGAAACGCCAGTGGCGCGGCATTGGTTCGGCGGTGACGCCTTCAGAACGGCCCTCTTTAACGCCCTCTCGATGAGCTTTCCCTTAGGTGAGCAGTTTTTTATGGACTCGGTCCGCGCCGGGCTAAAGTCCCTCCCCCTGGATGAACAGGCGAAGTTTGCCGCTGAAGCGCAAGGCTTTATTGGTCAGGAGGCCACGCACAGGCGCATTCACGCGCTGTTTAACGCGCAGATTGAAAAGCACGGCCTTGTGAATCATTGGGAACCCCGCGCCCGAGAACGCCTCAAGATGCTGGCTGCCTTTAACGCCCGGCACTGGCTGGCGATCACTGCCGCCACAGAGCATTTCACAGCCGTTTTCGCTGACTGGTTGCTGAGCAACCCGGAGTGGTTTGACGGCAGCGAAGAGCGGTTGAAGACGATGTGGCTGTGGCACAGCGCCGAGGAATCAGAGCATAAGTGCACAGCCTTTGACCTTTACTTGGCTTTGGGCGGTTCACACCAGTGGCGCGTGACATGGTTTAACCGCACGAGTCTGGTGTTTTTCTCTGACTTGCTGCGCCAGACAGTCAACAACTTGCACCATGATGGCAGTCTGTGGCAATGGCGAACCTGGGTCAGTGGTGCCGGCTTTTTGTTCGGTAAGCGCGGCATGTTCCGCAGTATGTTTAAACCTTGGTGGGCCTACCGGCGCGAAGGTTTTCACCCAAACCAACTGCACAATGACTTTTCTCTGGCTTGGCTACAGTCCAATCGGCACGCCTTTGCGGAAGTGAACGGACGCCTGGTGCAGCCGACCTGAGCGCAACCTCAACCCACTCCAAATGCCCGTTCGAATCAGGGCAATGCGGCTGAGTGAATTCGACCGCAGATTGACGTGATCGCTAGGCTCGTGGGTGCTTGAGGTAGCGTGGGAAGATGCTGCTTTGCATCTGTTTGGGCAATCTAGAGGGTAACTGAGCGTACATCGCTGGTTTTTTTGGTCTCCTTTTTCGCCATGAGGGCGGTGACAGATTTTTGCAGGAAAATCGTGGCATGCAACTCAACTACATCGCCAACACCTCTGTCCCATCCTCTTCTGGACGAACGATCGACATGCTGGACCCGTCTGACGGCCAGCCGTTCGAACAGATTCAACGCAGTAATGCCGGCGATATTGACAGTGCGGTTCGGGCCGCGCGCCAAGGGCTCGACAGCGTTTGGCGCAAGCTCAGTGCCGTCGAACGGGGACGACTGTTGATGCGCCTAAGCAGCAAAATTACCGCGCATGCAGAGGAGTTGAGTCAGATTGAGCAGCGCGATTGCGGTAAACCCACGCGGCAGGCAAAAGCTGACGCCTTGGCATTGGCGCGCTATTTTGAGTTTTACGGGGGCGCCTGTGACAAACTCCACGGCGAGACAATACCCTATCTAGATGGGTACAGCGTGTTGACCTGGCGCGAGCCGCACGGGGTGACGGGGCACATCATTCCGTGGAATTACCCTATGCAAATTTTTGGCCGCAGTGTCGGCGGCGCTCTTGCCGCCGGCAATACCTGTGTAGTCAAACCCGCAGAGGACGCCTGCCTGTCACTGATCCGTGTGGCGCAACTGGCCGCAGAGGTAGGTTTTCCAGCCGGTGTCATCAACATCGTGACAGGCTATGGCCATGAGGTGGGCGACGCCCTGGCCCGCCACCCTGGCATCGACCACATCAGTTTCACTGGTAGCCCGAGCGTCGGCACGCTGATCCAGCAGGCTGCCGCACTAAGGCATTGCCCGGTCACGTTGGAGCTGGGCGGCAAGAGCCCACAGATCGTGTTTGCTGATGCCGACCTGGATGCTGCCGTTCCCGCCATTCTCAATGGCATCGTGCAAAATGCTGGTCAGACCTGCTCCGCTGGGTCGCGCCTGCTGGTCGATCAGGCGATTTATGAGTCCTTGTTGGCCAGACTGGGCGCAGAATTTGAAAATCTGCGTGTCGGCCCTGCCAGTTTGGATCTTGATCTGGGCCCCTTGATCCGGCAAAGTCAGCAGCAACGGGTGTGGGACTTCCTGAGCGATGCCCATGTGGCGGACATCCCCATGGTGGCGCAGGGCCGGGTCGTCGATGAAGCGCCCCAGAGCGGCTTTTACCAAGCGCCTACTTTGCTGCGCGACGTCCCGTTCGACCATCGACTGGCGCAAGAAGAGGTGTTTGGGCCGGTGCTGTGCGCCATGCCATTCAAAGACGAAGACCAGGCGGTGGCGCTCGCCAATGCGACCGAGTTTGGTCTGGTGGCCGGCGTGTGGACCCGTGACGGCGCCAGACAATTCAGGATGGCACGGCGCATTCGCAGTGGCCAGATTTTCATTAACAACTATGGCGCTGGCGGCGGGGTGGAACTGCCCTTTGGCGGTGTTAAATCCAGCGGCTACGGGCGCGAAAAAGGTTTTGAGGCTTTGCTCGGTTTCACTACCCTCAAGACAGTGGCCATCCGGCACGGCTGATACAGACCTTGAGTCGTGCCAGAATCAGGCCAGAATAACGAGAGTCCCTGGCGCGTTGCAACGCAGGCCATGGCAATCGACCACCCATTGCAACCATGAGACAAGCTATGACCCAGCGTGTGAAAGACAAATCCATCATTGTGACCGGCGCTGGTAGTGGCATTGGCGAAGGCATCGCCCGGCGACTAGCTGATCAGGGCGCCCACGTGATCGTCAACGATATCAACATCATTCAGGGCGAACGAGTGGTTGCCAGCATCACAGCAATAGGGGGCCGAGCCTCTTTTTTTGCCGCTGACGTAACGCGCTCGGCCGACGTGGCTGCCCTGGTCGCTGCAGCGGTAACACGCCACGGCAGGCTGGATGTGATGGTCAACAACGCGGGCTGGACCCACCGCAACCGACCGGCGCTAGAAGTCAGCGAAGAAGAGTTCGACAAATGTTACGCTGTGAATGTGAAAAGCATCTACCTGGCCACAGTACACGCAACGCCCGTGTTTCGCGCCCAGGGCGGGGGCAGCTTTATCAACATTGCCTCGACGGCCGGTGTGCGGCCACGTCCTGGACTGACCTGGTACAACGGCTCCAAGGGCGCTGTGATCACCACCTCCAAGTCGCTGGCAGCCGAGCTCGGACCAGACAACATCCGGGTGAACTGTATCAACCCGGTCTTTAACCCCGATACTGGCCTGGCCGCCGAATTTGCAGGTGGTCAGCTGACAGAAGACCGTAAAGCCCTGTTTCGCGCCAGCATCCCCCTGGGGCGCTTCTCGACCGCCCTTGATGTCGCGAACGCAGCGCTGTATCTTGCCAGCGATGAGGCCAGCTTTATCAGCGGTGTCTGCCTTGAAGTCGACGGTGCCCGTTGCGTATGATGCGATTGAACCGGCATCGCTTTGTTGGTGCCGTCTGCCATGTCTGAACGCGTGATTCCGGTACTTGACCAGCGCGTCGCGGCCTTGGCACCGCCGGCAGCCGCCTTTGCGCAGTCAACACGCCTGATTGCTGATGGGCTGCTGACTGACTCACTTGGCCGCTCCCTGCGCGACCTGCGCATCAGTGTCACGGACCGCTGCAATTTTCGCTGCAGTTATTGCATGCCCAAGGAGGTGTTCGACAAAGACTATGCCTACCTTCCACATGCCGAACTGTTGTCGTTCGAGGAGATTACCCGTGTTGCCAAGGCCTTCATCGCCCACGGCGTGCAAAAAATTCGTCTCACTGGTGGCGAGCCACTATTGCGCAAAAATATCGAATTCCTGATTGAGCAACTCGCCAGCCTGCGCACACTGCAGGGCCTGCCTCTGGACTTGACCCTGACCACCAATGGCGCTTTACTCAAGCGCAAGGCGACAACACTGAAAGCGGCAGGTCTGCAGCGCGTGACAGTCAGCCTAGACGGCCTCGACGACGCCGTTTTCCGGCGCATGAACGACGTGGACTTTCCAGTTGCCGATGTTCTGGAAGGCATTGAGGCCGCACGTCAGGCGGGCCTGGGGCCCATCAAGGTCAACATGGTGGTCAAACGAGGGACCAACGCACACGAAATTTTGCCGATGGCTCGGCACTTTAAAGGCAGCGGCATGGTGCTGCGCTTTATTGAATTCATGGACGTGGGCGCCACCAATGGCTGGCGCATGCATGACGTGTTACCGTCCAGTGAGGTCATCAAGTTGATAACTGACACCATGCCCTTGGTACAGCTAAGCCCATCAAGCCTTGGTGAAACCGCCGAGCGATGGGGCTACGCTGACGCCAACGGCCAATGGGATGCGTCCGCCGGTGAAATTGGGGTTATCAGCAGTGTGACCCAAGCATTTTGCTCGGACTGCAACCGGGCCCGGCTGTCGACTGAGGGCAAGCTTTACCTCTGCCTCTTTGCCAACCAGGGCCATGATCTGCGTGCTCTGCTGCGCAGCCAGGCGCCACACACTGACCTTGAGTCGGCCATCGGCCATATCTGGCGGGGTAGAACTGACCGCTATTCCGAATTGCGCAGTTCTCAGGAGCCGGATACCGGGGCAGGGCTGCGGCGGGTCGAAATGAGTTATATCGGTGGCTGACTTGATTGGGCCTGACGACATTACGGCGCTGATTCTGGCCGGTGGCCGCGGCTCACGTATGGGTGGCGTGGACAAAGGGTTGCAGAGCTTCAACGGCCTGCCGCTGGCGCTGCACACCTTGACGCGGTTGCAAATGGGTGGCTTTGTCGGTCAAACACTGATTAACGCCAACCGCAATCTCGCCGCCTATGAATCCTTTGGCGCCTCTGTTTGGCCGGATGTACTGGCCGACTACGCCGGGCCACTGGCCGGTTTTCTAACCGGCCTGGAACGCTGCGAAACCTCTTTCCTGATGACCGTGCCCTGCGACACCCCGCGGCTGCCGCTTGACCTGGTGCCTCGTCTGGCCCAGGCACTGACCGACCAAGATGCCGATATCGCCATGGTTGCCGCACCCGAGGTGGACCATCACGGGGCCCTAAGCCTTCGTGCTCAGCCAGTGTTCTGTCTGCTCCGGGTCACGCTACTGGAAAGTTTGGTGGCGTTCACCCACCAGGGCGGGCGGAAAATTGATGCTTGGACCAGCCAACACAAAACGGTGATGGTCCCATTTAACCTGCCTGGCGACGATCCGCAGGCATTTTTCAATGCCAACACCTTGGCCGAGTTACGTGATTTGGAGGGCCGCAGTTGAGGCCGTCGCTGGCAGCCATTGCAGCCGAACTGCAAGGTTATGACCCGCAGGCCTTGCGGGTGGACGAGGTCAATGCCTTCTTGTCGCGGCTCGCAGAACCCGTGACCGGGCATGAGCACATTGATCTGTTCCAGTCGCTGGGCCGGATTCTGGCGCAGGACTTGGTTTCTCCCATCAGTGTGCCAGCGCACGACAACTCTGCTATGGACGGCTATGCTTTCCGTGGCGCCACTTTATTACCTGATCGGGCCCTGGAGCTCAAAGTAGTGGGTACTGCGCTGGCAGGCGTTGCCTGGCGCGGCGAACTGGGCCCTGAAGATTGTCTGAAGATCATGACCGGAGCCGTTATGCCGAATGGTCTCGACACGGTGGCGCCTCAAGAGTTGGTGACCTTAGAAGGGGAACACATCAGCATTCCCGCCGGATTCCTGCGTCAGGGCGACAACCGCCGCTTCAAGGGTGAAGATCTCGCAGAGGGATACGCTGCGCTATTAAAAGGTGAGCGTATAAGCCCCGCAGCTCTTGGGCTGGTGGCCAGTTTGGGGATTAGGCAAGTCCATGTCTATCGCCGTTTGAAGGTGGCCTATTTTTCCACTGGCGACGAGATATTGAGTCTGGGCGAGTTGCCGCGCGAGGGGGCGGTGTATGACAGCAACCGCTACACGGTGTTTGGCATGCTGAGCAAGCTTGGCTGCGAGGTGATTGACCTTGGCGTGGTCCCTGACGATCCCGTTTTGTTGGAAGTTGCCTTTGCTGAAGCCGCCGAACGCTGCGACGCCATCATTACCAGCGGCGGCGTTAGCGTGGGCGAGGCAGATTTCACCAAAGCTATGATGAAAAAACTGGGCGATGTTGAATTTTGGAAAATCGCCATGCGGCCTGGGCGGCCGATGGCAGTCGGGAGAATTGGCAACGCGCTGCTGTTTGGCCTGCCTGGAAACCCGGTCGCCGTGATGGTGACTTTTTTGGCTTTTGTGCGCCCGGCGCTGCTCCGACTGATGGGCAGCACTGCCCCGTTGCCGCCTTTACTGAAAGCGCAAAGCCTGGAGACATTGCGCAAAAAACCGGGCCGCACCGAATACCAACGTGGCATCGTCAGCAACGCCGCTGACGGGTCACTGACGGTCAGGACAACCGGCAACCAGGGCTCGGGCGTCTTGAGCTCTATGGTCCAGGCAAACGGATTGATCGTGTTGCACCACCAGCAGGGTCACGTGGCACCTGGTGACGTCGTCGACGTTATGATGTTCGATGGCGCTATCTAGACGCGCCGCCGATCCGGCAACAGCCTACTTGGCTAGCGCGACCTCAGGCTCAGGGCTCACAACCATGGCATGAGGCGCCGGATGGTGCGCAGCATCAGGGTCCAAAGTCGCCTCTTTCTTCGCGCCCGGCGCATGCTTGCGTGCCAGTAGGGTGTACATGGTGGGCACGACAAAAATAGTCAGCAGGGTACCCAGGCTCATGCCACCCACGATGACCCAGCCGATCTGGCGGCGGCTTTCAGCACCGGCGCCGGTTGCCAGCGCCAAGGGTAGTGCCCCCAGCACCATGGCCCCAGTGGTCATGAGGATCGGTCGCAGGCGTTGAGACGATGACTTTTTAATGGCCGCTACTACATCCAGCCCCTGCTCGCGCAACTGATTAGCGAACTCGACGATCAGAATGCCGTGCTTGGTAATCAAGCCCACCAGCGTGATCAGACCGATCTGACTAAAGACGTTTAAGGTCCCGCCCGAATACTTGAGAGCCAGCAGGGCACCGGCCATTGACAAGGGGACGCTAAGCAGAATGACAAATGGGTCAATAAAGCTCTCAAACTGGGCCGCCAAGACCAGGAAAATGAACACCATGGCCAGCACAAACACCAGTGCCAGAGAATCTGCCGACTTGCGGAATTCTCGGCTAGAGCCATTGAGGTCGGTGGCGTAACCTGGCTTGAGCACTTTCTTGGCTGTGGCATCCATGAAGTCCAGCGCTTCGCCAACCGAGTAGTCAGCCGACAGGTTCGAAGTGATCGATGCAGAACGCCGCTGCCCGAAGTGGTTCAGCTCGCGCGGGACAACCACCTCACGGATCTTGACCAGCGCCGCCAGAGGAATCATGGTGTCGTTTCGACCACGTACAAAGATCTTCTCAATATCGTCAGGTGTGGCACGGCCGCTGGCGTTGGTTTGCACGATCACATCGTACTGCTCCCCATCACGCTTGTAACGTGTCACCTTTCGCCCGCCCAGCATCGTCTCCACAGCGCGTGCAATCAGGTCCACGCCGACCCCCATATCCGCCGCACGCTCCCGATCCACCTCAAGTTTGATTTCAGGCTTATTCAGTCGTAAATCGGTATCAACCTGAACAAAACCAGGGTTTTTGGCCAACTCATCCTGAAACGCCCGCACGGTCTGCGCCAGATTTTGGTAGCTTTCTGACGTGATGATGACAAAATTAATCGGCCTTTGGATAAACCCTTGCCCCAGTGACGGTGGCGTAACGGGAAATGCTGTCACCCCTGACATGCTGGAGACACGTGGTGTCATTTCTCGCGCCATCTCAAGCGTGGTTCGTTTGCGGTCTTCCCAGGGAACGGCTCGGAAAAAGATATTACCCTGCGCGACTGTGGGGTTGCCAACGGTGGCGAACACCCGGTCAAACTCAGGATAACCCTCGCCGATGCGCTCAATGGCCTTGGCATAACGGTTGGTGTAGTCCAGGGTGGATCCGTCTGGTCCGTTGATCTGGGCGACGACCACACCGCGGTCTTCCACGGGTGACAGTTCGCGCTTGAGGTCACCCAGAACGAACCAAGAAACAAAGCCGCTGCCCACCATCACCAAAAGCACCACCCAGCGGTGCCGCAATGTCCAGTTAAGCGTATGGTTGTAGCCACGGGTGATGGCCTGGAGAACGGACTCCATACCCCGATCGAACCATGACGGTTTCGGGTTGTGACGCAGCAGTACCGACGATAGCATGGGTGACAGGGTCAGCGCCACAATGCCCGACACCACCACAGCGCCAGCTAAGGCCAGCGCGAACTCGGTGAAAAGTCGACCGGTACGGCCCGGCGCAAAGGCCAGGGGCGCATACACCGCCACTAAGGTCATGGTCATAGCCACAATGGCAAAACCAACCTCTCGGGCACCGCGAATGGCGGCCTGGAATGGTGCCATGCCATCCTCGATGTGCCGATAGATGTTCTCCAGCATGACGATGGCGTCGTCCACAACCAATCCGATAGCCAGCACCAGCGCCAGCAATGTCAAGGTATTGATGCTGAAACCGGCTACTGCCATCAGAGCGAAAGACCCGATCAAAGACACCGGTATGGTCAGCAAAGGAATGATGGACGCCCGCAAGGTGCGCAAAAACACAAAAATCACCAGCGCCACCAGCACCGAGGCTTCCACGATGGTTTTGAACACCGCCTTGATCGAGCGATCAATAAAGACAGAATTGTCGTTAGCCACCTCGATCAGCACGCCCGGCGGCAGGTCGCGTTGCACTTTAACCATCAGTTGTCGCACGCCCGCAGACAACTCAAGCGGGTTAGCAGTCGCTTGGCGGATTACCCCAACGCCGATGGCGTCGCGACCATTCAAACGCACACTAGAGCGCTCATCCACCGGCCCCTGCTGCACACGGGCTACATCGGAGATGCGGATCGGCTGCCCATTCACTGTGCGAATGACGACCTGGGCAAAGTCCTGGGGCCGCTGCAAATCGGTCGCAGCGGTCACATTGAACTCGCGCAGCCGGCTCTCGATACGTCCGGCCGGCACCTCCAGGTTAGACCGACGAAGCGCATCCTCGAGGTCCTGAATGGTCAGGCGGTAGGCTGCTAGTTTGTCTGGATCTACCCAGATGCGCATCGAAAACTTGCGTTCGCCCTGCACCACCACATCGGCAGCGCCTTTCGCCGTTTGCAGCACTGGCTTGACCAGTGTGTTAGCCATCTCAGACAACTGCAGAGAATTGTGTGTCTCGGAGCTCATGGCCAGGAAAATCACCGGGAAAGCATCGGCCTCCACTTTGGCGATCACCGGCTCATCGATACCCTGCGGCAGCCGCTGACGGACGCGAGTGACTTTGTCTCGCACATCCGCCGCGGCCGAATCTGCGTCGCGGGTCAGGGCAAATCGCACCGATATCTGACTACGCTCCTGTCGGCTGGACGACGTGATGACATCGACCCCTTCAATGCCCGCCAAGGAGTCCTCCAGCACCTTGGTCACCTGACTCTCCATGACCTCGCTCGATGCACCAGTGAACACAGTTGTCACAGAAACGACGGGTTCGTCGATCTTCGGGTATTCGCGAACGGTGAGTCGGTCGAAAGACACGGCGCCGATCAGCACGATCAGCAGCGACAACACGGTGGCGAAGACCGGGCGACGGATGGAGGTTTCAGCAAGTTGCATGGTGTGGAGCCCCGGAAATTAGCGGCTTGCTGCTGGAGTCGCGGCAGACGCAGTCGCAGCAGGGGCGCTGGCGCCAGCGCCAGGTGCGCCAGCCTGAGGTGGTCGACCGAGCTCCACCACACGCAGCCCTGTACCATCCCGTTGCAGCCGCTGCTGTCCAGCAACCACCACGGTTTGGCCCTCGCTCAGACCATCGGTCACCTCCACTTTGCCCGCGCGTCGGGCGCCAAGCTTGACCTCTTGGCGCTGAGAGACAAATTTGGTGTCGGGCGCAAGCAGTGGCGCGGATGCCGCCAGCGCTGGCGGCAATGCGCCAGGCTCGACAACTTTAAACACAAATTGCCGGCCGCCCTGAGGAACGATGGCCTCCTCAGGCACAACCAGGGCTGCTTCATTCACCGAGAAAACGGCGGTCACTCGGGCAAACATGCCTGGCCTCAGCGGTGCGGGGCCTCCCGCAGGGGCTGCTCGTCCAGCCGCAGCGGCTGGCGTTGCAGGCCGAGCGCTTGGGGTAATCGCGTCCGGCGGACAACCCAGCGCCTCATAGGGACTGGCTGAACGTGACACAGGGCCAGACTCTGGCGTCGCATTGGGACGGGCCGCAGGCGGGCGCGCTGGGCGCGCCTTGGGGGCGGATGCTGCAGCTGCAGCTGCGACTGCAGGCCTGCCACCGCCGCTACCTGCTCCGGGTGGGTTGGCAGCCTCACCCATGTTATTCGGTAGAACAGCTCGGACACCCACCGAGCGACCATTAGCGTCCAGCAAGGGGTCAAGTGCCTCGATGCGCGCCTTGAATTTACGCCCCGGTACTGCATCAAGCAGCAACTCCACGGGCTGCTGAAGCTTTAACTTGCCCTGAAAACGCTCAGGCAGGCGGAAATCCACATACATGCTGCTGGTATCTTCCAGGTTGACCAAGTCGGCACCATCCTTGACGAAATCACCCAAGTTGATGTTTCGGATCCCCAGGGTGCCGTCAAAGGGCGCCAGCAGGACCATGCGCGACAATCGGGCGCAAGACAGTCCCAATTGGGCCTCTGCCACCTGCAAACTGGCGGCACTCTCATCGAGCACCCGCTTGGCCACGAAATTCTGGGCCACCAGCTCTTCGTTGCGCTTTAAGTTGGCTTTGGCGATGGAGACCTGCGCCAGCGCCTGACGCAGGTCAGCGCGTTGCAGGGCATCATCAAGCTGAACAAGCATCTGCCCTTTGCGTACCCTAGCGCCATCTGTGAAGCCCAGTTCCTTGATTCGACCCGCTATTTCGGGGCGCAGCATCACGCTCTGGCGGGATCGAAGGGTTCCCACGGCCTGGGCATCGTCGCGTAACGACATGGTCTCGACTTTAGCAACCTCCACCCCCGCCGCTCGGGGCACGGCCGGACCAGATGCTGAACTTGCCGGCGCGCCAGCAGGAGACCCACCAGCGCCAGCCACTATTTCCTTAGACCCTGTCGGTTTGGACTGATACCACCAGGCCGCCCCAGAAACAGCTGCGATGCCAAGAATTGCGACCAGAGGGTAGATTATTTTTTTGGCCATGAGCTTGCTGCTGCAACAAAGTTATCGAATGTGCCAATGGCTCCGCGCCGAACGGCAAAACCGCAAATGTAGCAGCCCTTGCGCCAAATCAATGACGGACCCAGCAATCAACCACACAAAGGGTACACCAGCGTGGCGTTCATCGGCCGGTACAGCGGGTACGTCGGACTTTGGCTTTAGCGCGCCTGTAGCGCCTGTGCGACGCCACGATTGGCCAAGGCATCGGCACGTTCATTACCTGGGTCACCGTTGTGACCCCTGACCCAACGCCATTCGATCGCGTGGCCTGAGCCATTGACTAAGGTATCTAGGCGCTGCCAGAGGTCAACATTTTTGACCGGCTGCTTCGCTGCGGTCTTCCAAGCCCTGGCCTTCCAACCGGGCAGCCATTCAGTCATTCCCTTGAGCACATATTGGCTATCAACGTGCAAGATCACCTGGCAGGGTCGTTTTAAGGCCGTCAGCGCTTCAATCACCGCCAGCATTTCCATTCGATTATTTGTGGTTTCCAATTCGCCACCAAACAATTCTTTTTGTGTACCCTCCGATTTAAGCAGCGCACCCCAGCCGCCCGGTCCAGGGTTGCCCTTGCAGGCGCCATCGGTGTAGATCTCTATCCGGTTCAATGCAGACTCCGTTTGTTTTCGTCTTTGCTTTTCTTAGGCCCAGTTGACACGACACTGTTGGCCACAGAGACCGGTGCGCGTTGGGAGACACGTGCCGCCTTCCAGTTAGGGCTGAGCAGGGTCACACCTCGCACCCGCTTGACAGCCACTAAAAAGTAAGCCGCACCCAATATAGGCCACCAGCGCGCGCCAGCGTGGTCCATCCAATCCATCCGCTCTAACCACCTGCCGCTTTGAAAAGTTGGCCGATAGCAGCCAAAACGGCCTACCTCAACCTCAAAACCCAAAAGACGCACCCAATCGCGAAGCCGCAGATAGCCAATGAGCTCATTCTGCGGCAAAAACGACTGCGCCAATCCCAGCCTTTGGTAGACGCGGACTCGGCGCTGACGCATTCCCCACAGACTCAGCGGATTCAGGCCGGTGATGATCGCACGCCCTTCAGGCACCAGCACCCTTTCAACCTCTCTCAAGGTGGCGTGAGGGTCAGGCGACAATTCAAGCGCATGCGGCAAAACAACCAAGTCTAGGCTGTTGGCGGGGAAAGGCAATGTTGAAAATTCTGTCACAAGGTGCGTGCGAGTATGAGGTGCCTGGCACGCCAACCAGCGGTGCGGCATCCGGTTGGCAGCGAGCGCATCGATCTCTGGCAAACCGAGCTGCAGCGCATGAAAACCGAACACATCGGCTACGGCCAAGTCAAACTGCTGGCGCTCCCACGCCAGCAGGTACTGCCCAAGCGGGGAGCTAAGCCAATGCTGCAAACCTATAATTTGGTCATTCATGAAATTTAAATCAGCCGTCGCCGCCCCAAGGGTCACAATTCAAACGGCCTACCAAGGACAAGGGAGCGAGCACTCAAAGGGCACTGGGGCTCACAAGGTGCTGGCCTGGCTGACCCTGGCGTGCACCGCGTGACCAGAGTTTATCCGTTGCTGGTGGGGCTCTGCATGGCCTGGCTACCCAGCTATGCCCTTGTCGCTCAGCCCCTACTTCTTGAGTCTCCAGGGTCCACTGCGTTTCCTGCGGTCGCTCAAGTTTTGCCTGAGGGCGTATTGACCCGAGTTGCTCAAGTCGCTGCCACGCCGGTGGTTGACATTGGTCCGACGGCAACCGCAACGCCAACCTTGACGCCCAACTTGAGGCCAAGGCCCATTGAGCCTTTGCCAACCACTTCGGCCGCCGAGCAGGATGGCTTATTGTCGATTGGTCTGGCGGAGGTTTATGCACGTCCCGTAGCGTCCTTGCAGACACCGGGTGACCTTTGGGAACGGATCAGGCGCGGCTTTGCAATGCCAGACCTCAGCAGCGACCTGGTTCGGGACCGGGAGCAGTGGTACAGCATACGCCCGGACCACCTGTTCCGCATGGCAGAGCGTTCCCACAAGTACCTGTTCCACATTGTTGAAGAGTTGGAGCGGCGCAATATGCCTGGCGAGCTGGCATTGCTGCCCTTCGTCGAAAGTGCGTTCGACCCCCAAGCCGTCTCGTCAGCCAAGGCGGCTGGCATGTGGCAGTTCATGCCAGCCACGGGCAAGCAGTATGCGCTCAAACAAAATGCCTTTCGTGATGACCGGCGAGATGTGCTGGCTTCTACCCGGGCGGCACTGGACTACTTGCAGAAGCTCTATGAGCTGTTCGGTGACTGGCATTTGGCGTTGGCGGCCTACAACTGGGGTGAGGGCAGTGTCGGCCGGGCGTTGCTCAAAAACCAGCAAGCCGGCCTACCCAGCCGATATGTCGACCTGGCCATGCCGATGGAAACCCGCTTCTATGTACCCAAGCTGCAAGCCATCAAAAATATCGTGGCTAACCCGCAGGCCTTTGGCACGCAACTTCCACCCATCCAAAATCACCCGTTTTTTCAAATGGTAGATATTAAACGTGACATTGATGTAGCGCTCGCGGCAAAGCTGGCCGGCGTCAGTGTGAGCGACTTCAAGGCCTTGAATCCGTCGGCCAGTCGGCCCGTTATTCTGGCCGCAGGGACCTCCCAAATTCTGTTGCCCTGGGACAATGCGCAGACCTTTCAGGACAACCTGGCGGCCTTTGGTAGTGCTCGGCTAGCCAGTTGGACTGTCTGGTTGGCGCCCAGCAACTTGCGGCCAGCCGATGCCGCCAAGCGCGTTGGCATGTCTGAGTCGGAGCTCCGCAACATCAATGGCATACCTCCCCGTATGCTGATCCGTGCCGGTTCAAGTTTACTGGTGCCGCGTTCCATTAACGTGAGCACGGATGTGGCTGAACGGGTAGCGGAGCAGGGTCAAATGTCGTTCTCGCCAGAGCAGGTACTCAAACGCAGCGCGGTGAAGGCAGGCAAGGGTGAAACGGTGGCGAGCCTGGCCAAACGATACCGGGTCAGCCCGGCGGCGATTGCAGAATGGAACAAGGTAAGCCTATCGGCCACCTTTAAAGCCGGCCAGAGCGTGGTGCTGTACCTGCCAGCGCGGGCCGAGCAGCACAAAAAAGCTGCCCCAAGGCAACTCGCCTCTAAACCGCGCCAAGGCTCAGGCAAGCTCGCTAACCGCTGAGCCTGACCGAGGGTGGTCAGACATGCAAGTCAGCACCCTGCTGCTTGAGGCGAACGAAAGCCTCAAAGGCATTGGCGGAAAGCGGCACGCTGTACAAGTAACCCTGAAAAATATTGCAGCCAATACTGACCAGAAAATCACGTTGTGCCACGGTTTCAACACCTTCGGCAATCACTTGCAGCCCCAAAGAATGGCCCAGAGTCACAATGGTGCGTGCGATCGCTGCGTCATGGTCGTCGGTCGTCACATCGGCAACAAAGGACTGGTCGATCTTGAGCTGATCCAGCGTGAGTTGCTTAAGGTACTTTAGCGATGAATAACCGGTGCCGAAGTCGTCAAGCGCGAAGCCGACACCATGGGCCTTGAGCGTCGCCATACTGCGCACGACACCAGACAGATCTTGAATCAGCACACTCTCGGTCAGCTCCAGCTTCAAGCGTTCTGGACGAGCCCCAGCACGGGCCAGTGCGCCAAGCACGTCCGGGACAAACCCGGGCAACTGGAACTGCTGAGAACTAACGTTGACAGCCATCACGAGGTTTGCCATCGCCGGGATCGCGGCCCAGCGGGCTAACTCCTGGCAGGCGACACCCATTACCCAATTGCCAAGCTCCCGGATCACGCCGATTTGTTCCGCCAAGGGAATGAAGATTTCGGGAGGTACCAGACCCCGCCCGGGAAATGACCAGCGCAACAGCGCTTCCGCGCCAATCAGTCCGTGCTGTACGTCGAACTGGGCCTGGTAGTGCAAAGACAATTGCTTACTCTGCACTGCGTGGCGCAACTCGTTTCCCATCCACGCACGGTCATCCACCATCTTCTGCATGGCCGTGTCAAAAAACCGGTAGGTGTTTTTTCCGGCGCTTTTGGCCTGGTACATCGCAATATCGGCATGGCGCATCAATTCATCCACCGTGCTGGGCAGGAGGCCAAACAAATTAATGCCAACACTGGCGTTCGCCCGGTACTCCAAGGATTGCCTCTGAAAAGGCTCCGCCAAGAGTGTGGCGATCTTGTGGTAAACGGTCTCGGCATTGGCCGCTGCCTCTGCCGGGTCAGAACCCAGGGTTTGCAACAAGATCACAAATTCATCGCCGCCAAAGCGTGCGATGGTGTCCGCTTCGCGTACGCAGGTTTGCAACCGTTCGGCCACTTCCAGCAACAGCTGGTCACCCTGCGCATGACCACCTGCGTCATTGACGTCCTTGAAGTTGTCAAGGTCAATGAACATCAAGCCACAGAAGACTGGGTTTCGCGCACAGGCCGCCAGGGTTTGCTGCAGCCGGTCTACGAGGAGCGTGCGATTGGCGAGCCCGGTCAGCGCATCATGGTAGGCCAGATGCTCGATCTCAGCGATAGCCCGCGGTCGACGCGAAAGGTCACTCTGCACGAACACCCAAGGTGTGCGGTCGTCTGTGGCGCTCTGGATCGGCGCCATGTCGATAACTGTCCAAAACGGGCGACCGTCTTGAGCATAGTTCATCTGCTCGGATTGCGCCGGCTCGCCGCGCGCCATAGCCTGATGCAGGCGGTCGATTTCACGTCGGTCGGTATTTTCACCATGCAGCAGGTTGCACGGTTGGCCTAGGGCCTGCGGGCGGCTGTAGCCCGTCAAGCGGACGAAGGCCTCGTTCACAAACACAATTCGCGGCCAACCCGTCTGGGGCGCCCACGCCTCGGTGATCATCACAAGGTCATTGATCACCGCAAGCCTCAGTGGCAGCTAGACGCGCCAACCCAAGAGCAATATGGCAATATTGACGGCCAGAGCCAGCACCCACAACAGACTGCGCGCGCTCGCCCATCCCCCCACATAACTGCCAATATAGGCGAGGCGCAGCCCAAGGAATGCAAGCGCCAGGGCGTCGATGCGGCCCTGCGGGGCCGACAATTGCTGAGCAATGACGACTGCCCCGATGAAAAAAGGCAAGGCTTCAAAGCTATTGGCCTGCGCGGCGTTTGCACGGGCGCGCCAACCGGCCTGCTCGGCGAGCCAGGCCCTGGGGTTGCCGTTGTCATAATCGCCATCGCGTCGTGGCTTGCCGAAAGCGCCTGACTTGGCTATTCCGGCGCACACAATAGGTAACAGTGCAGCCACTAAGACACACCAATGGGCAAGGGAAAATTGAGTCGTCATGCTAGGGATGAATCTAAAAAGGACAGTTTATCGCAGCCAATTTGCAGTGCCGAACTATCGCCGATCGACCAAAGCATGGGCGATGGTGCCCAGGTCCACGTACTCCAGTTCGCTGCCGGCCGGCACACCACGCGCAAGTCGGGTCAGGTTCAAGCCCCGGGCTTTCAGCGCCTCGCTGATTACGTGCGCCGTAGCCTCCCCTTCGGCGGTGAAATTGGTGGCAAGAATCACTTCTTGCACGAGGCCATCGCAAGCCCTGTCAAACAGCTTTTTAAGCCCTATGTCCTTGGGACCAATGCCATCAAGCGGGCTGAGGCGGCCCATCAGCACAAAATACAGGCCGCGGTAGGCACCGGTACGCTCCACAGCCGACTGATCGGCTGGGGTCTCGACCACGCAAAGTTTGGCTGCATCTCGCTGTGGGTCAAGACATGTCGCGCAGACCAGGCTTTGCGTGAAGGTATGGCAGCGCTCACAGTGACACACCTGTTCGGCGGCCTCGGCCAGGGCCCTGGACAACGTTAAGGCACCCGCACGGTCATGCTGTAACAAATGAAACGCCATGCGTGAAGCCGACTTGACGCCCACCCCTGGCAGTCGGCGTAAAGCCTGAACCAAGACATCTAGCGCATTGGCATCAGCCACGTCTGTTCCCGGCTTAGAACGGGAATTTCATGCCGCCTGGCAGTCCGGGCATGCCGGCCGTGAGTTTCCCCATTTTTTCAGCGGAAGTTTCCTCGGCCTTGCGCACCGCTGCATTGAAGGCAGCCGCAACCAGGTCTTCCAGCATGTCTTTGTCTTCAGCAAGCAGGCTCGGGTCAATGGTCACGCGTTTGACATCGTGTTTGCAGGTCATGGTGACTTTGACCAGGCCGGCGCCGGATTCGCCGCTAACCTCAATGAAGCCGAGCTCATCTTGGGCTTTCTTCATGTTGTCCTGCATGGCCTGGGCCTGCTTCATGAGACCAGCGAGTTGACCTTTGTTGAACATGGGATTCCTTGGGTAATGATGGTTAATAGCTGGGGTTCAGTGAGCTTTGAGGGACCGTCAAGGGCCAATGCCGAGCGAAACTGTCGGTCACCTTGTTTAGTTCAGCTTGATACTGCCTGGCACGATTTTCGCCCCAAAATCGCGCATCATCGACTGCACAAACGGATCATCAAAAATGATTTTTTCGGCGACCAGCTGGCGCTCGGCAGCTGCTGCTGCGTTGCGGCGGGCCGGGCTGTCGCCGACCCGGCCCACTTCGACCACCAGCCGTACGGAATGACCGGCCCCCTGCAAGGCTGCGGCGAGTCGGTCACGCGTGCCGGGCTGGTTGAGTGATTCGCGCTCTACCCGAAGCAGCCACTGGTCAGTGTCGCGTGCCACCAGCTGCGACTGCAGCGCCAGTTCACGCACCAGGGCCGCAATCGCCTCCTGCTCAATCAGCTGCTGCACCAGGGCATGCCAAAACGCCCCGTCCTCGGTGGGTACCAGCGCGGGTGATTTCGGCGTGATCACAGCTTCAGCACGTGAATCAGCCTGTACGCGAACCGGTATTGCTTCAATATTTGTAGCTAACACCTGAGTATCCACGGGGCCTAGGGCAGGATTTGACAAAGAGGCGGACAAAGGACGCGCGCCTGAAGCGGCACTGAGAACGGGCAGTTGCTGGCCCGGCCTAAACGCGGGCGTCACCGCAATTGGAGCCACAGAAACTTGAACCGAATCCGACGCCAACAGCGTGACCGCAGCGGTGCGTGGCGCTGCAGATGTGGGTTCAAGCCCCAGTTTTAGAGTTTTTTTTTCCGGCTCCGCTATTGCCGCACCCCGCGGCTTGAATGCAAGCAGGCGCAAAAGCACCATGGTCAGCGCCGCATATTCGTCAGGCGCCAAGCCCAGTTCGCCACGCCCGTGCAAGCACAGGCTGTACAGCAGTTGGGTTTCGTCGGCAGGCATGGCCAAGGCCAGGGCAGCGAGTTCCGCAGCTTCCGGGTCGGTCTCGTCGGCGTCACTGGGCACAGCCTGCAATACCGCCATACTTTGCAACACCGTGGCCATCTCCTCCAGGGTCGCGGCAGCGCTCAAGCCATGTAATCGTAATGCCTCTGAAATTTGCACCACGGCCTTACCGTTGCTTTGCGCCAGCGCCTGCAACAGGTTGAAAACATAGCTGCGGTCAACGCTGCCCAGCATCTGACGCACGGTGGGTTCCTGCAGCCGGCCGGCACCAAAAGCGATCGCCTGATCGGTCAGGCTTAAAGCATCACGCATGGAGCCGCGCGCGGCGCGCGACAAAAGCCGCAATGATTGGGCGTCGGCGTCCACTGCTTCAGCCTGCAGCACGCGCTGCAAGTGCTCACGGATGGTCTCAGGCGCCATCGGTCGCAAATTAAATTGCAAACAACGGGACAACACGGTCACGGGCACCTTTTGCGGGTCCGTGGTAGCCAGCACAAATTTCAGGTAGTCAGGCGGCTCTTCCAGTGTCTTCAACATGGCATTGAAGGCCGTGTTGCTGAGCATGTGCACCTCGTCAATCATGAAAACCTTGAAGCGCCCCTGTACCGGTTTGTAAACGGCTTGCTCCAGCAAAGCCTGCACTTCGTCCACCCCACGGTTGGAAGCTGCATCCAACTCGGTGTAATCAACAAAGCGACCGCTGTCAATGTCAGTACAGGCCTGGCATACCCCACAGGGAGTCGCAGTGATGCCGCCCTGCCTGTCTGGCCCCTGACAATTGAGCGACTTGGCCAAAATGCGCGACACCGTGGTTTTGCCGACGCCGCGTGTACCGGTGAACAGGTACGCATGGTGCAGACGCTGTGTCGTCAACGCATTGCCAAGCGCCTGAACCACATGGTCCTGCCCCACCATTTCGGTGAAATTGCGGGGCCGATATTTGCGGGCGAGCACAAGGTATGACATGGCGAGATTCTACGGCCCGTGCCGGGCAGCACGTGCCGTCCTGAAACCAGTCCACACGGCCTTACAATCTGGGCTGACGGGCCTTCCCGCATGGTGAAGCGGCCAACCGGGTCAGGTGGGGAACCAAGCAGCCCTAACTGTGGAGCCAGTGCCGGGGTCAGGCTCGTCAACCTCATTGCTTCAATTCGTTTTCTGACAACGAGTTGCGCTCATAACAATGACTTGGGTCAAAGGTCGTCGACGAGAGTTGACGCATGGGCATACGCCCAATCCTAGAATTGATCCATACCTAGAATTTGTCTCTTTATCTGCTTTGCCCCGCTGAATAGCCTGCCAGATGCGGCCGTTGCGCCGATGCCTTTGGTAATTGGACCCACGCGTGTTCGAGCCGCCGAAATCTGACTTTTCAGTTTGAGAAAACACTTGCCCGCTGGGCTTTTATTCATTCACTGGAGAGTCTTATGAACATGACGCATTCCATGGAGTTGCTGGCCGTTAACCAGCCTTGGAATTTGCTGATATTCATGGCCGGCCCGGTCGTATTGGCCGAAACCCTGGCCATCACAGAGTTTTACCTGCTGTTCACTCGCAACTTTGGGGGCTGGGTACATCGCATCAATCGTGCTGCGGGCATCATTGTTGGGATTTACTTTGTTGGGATCATCGGCTACTTGATGGCAAATGCCGTTCTGCCGATCACCCAGGCAGGCGAATGGCGAACGGCCGTCGATGTGATCGCCGTGGCTTGCTATTTGATCGGCGGATTACCGCTTATCTACATAGCGCTGCAAGAAATTGGATTGGTCAACGCTGGTGCGACTATGGACGAAAAGCTCAAGATACATGCGATTTGCGTCGCCTTGTTCTTGGTGTTTGGTCACATCGCCATGGTGACCGGCATGCTGGATCCGACCCTGTTCGGCTACCGTGCTGACACGTCGCAAGATATGCCCGGCATGACCCACAAAAACTGAAAAAGTATTGCTTTATTGGCGCGCCCTGTTCAACCAGCTGAGTACGCCCTGCCCAGCTCGCCGGCCCGTGGCGAAACAGGCGGTCAGTAAATAACCGCCCGTTGGCGCTTCCCAGTCAAGCATTTCACCGGCGCAGAACACGCCGGGAAGTACACCGACCATCAACTCGGTGTCCAGCGCTTCAAATCGCACGCCACCGGCGCTGCTGATCGCCTCATCAATCGGGCGGGGTGTTGCGAGCTCAATGGGCAAGGCCTTGATGGCGGTGGCCAAGGCCGCGGGATCCTGCAACTGCGCTTTGGTCAGGCACTCGTGCAGCACAGCCATTTTGATGCCGTCCAAGCCAAGGCGGCTTTTAAGGTGGCTTGACAATGACCGTGAGCCGCGCGGGTGGCTGACCTCAGTCGCCACCCGCGCCTCTCTCATATCCGGCAACAGGTCTAACTTGAACTCGGCTCGCCCGTCCTGCAGGATGCCTTCCCGCAACAGACTAGAGGCGGCATAAATCAGGCTGCCTTCCACCCCAGTGGCGGTGGCCACGAACTCCCCCTTGCGCCGGAATTCAGGACCGGACTGCGGCGTCACTTCTATCGCCACCGATTTGAAAGGCTGCCCCGCAAAGCGGTCTCGGAAAAAAGGGGTCCATCCTCCGGTCCGGTCAAAGCCGCAGTTGCTAGGCACCAGTGGCGCGACAGACACGCCACAAGCTAGCAGGTTTGGCACCCAGGCGCCGTCGGACCCGAGCCGGGCCCAGCTGGCCCCACCCAACGCAAGCACCACGGCGTCGCCAGTCACTTGCACCTGCCCCGCTGGGGTAGCGAACATCAGCGCTATGTCGTTCCCATCAGACTGCGCCAATTCGCCAGTCCAACGGTGGCGCATGTGAAACCGCACACCCAAACCGCTCACAGGGTGACGCAACCGCTGCAGCCAGGCGCGCAACAGGGGCGCCGCCTTCATATCGGTCGGGAAGACCCGCCCCGAACTGCCAACAAAAGTGCTGACCCCCAGCGCACTCGCCCAGTCGCGCAGCGCGGCTGGACCGAAGGCGTTCAGTAACGGCTTCAGCGCGACCTGGCGCGCACCAAAACGGGTTTCAAAGCGGTCGATCAGCTCTGAGTGGGTGAGGTTGAGCCCCCCTTTTCCTGCCAGCAGAAACTTGCGCCCGACTGAGGGCATGGCGTCAAACAGTTCGACCGCCACGCCGGCGCGGGACAGCACTTCGGCGGCCATTAATCCAGCCGGGCCACCACCGACCACCAGCACTTTGCGTGGTTTGTCAGAACTCATTTTATTTTTCCAACACCACCATGGCGCCACGCGCAGTCAAAAAAGCCGCGTGCACCACCTCATCTGGGTAAGCGGATTGAACCGCTTTCTGATACTGACGCAACTGCTCCACCAAAGCGGGTTGTTGCAGTGGTGCCGCAGACGATTTGTAATCCAGCACCCACCAGTGACCGGCGTGGCCCAGGTCACGTCGCTGTACCAATCGGTCCAACCTGAGGGTTTGGCCGCAATAAACCAGAGTCACCTCGTTGCCTGCCCAACTCAATACCTGCGGATCCCATGCCCAGGCGCCCTCGCCGTGCATGATCGCCTCAGCCATCGCCGCTGCCTGCGCGCCCTGCTCCGCGTCCAGGCCGAATTCCTGCGCCGCAGCGCGAACCGCAGGTACCGAGTCGTCCCCCCACTCCAGCAAGCGGTGCATTGCCGAGCCCAGTCGCGCCAGCACCGATTCGGACAGTGGCAGAGCTTCAGGGACGACAGCAACTCCAGGCCTGCTGGTTTGCGCATCCGCTGAACCCACCCGCTGCGGGCCGAGGGGCAAGACCTTCAGGTCAAAGGCATTGGCCAGGGGAACCGGGGCCAGGTTGAGTGCCTGATTGAGGACCTGGTCCACAGGCGCAACTCCATCGGCCAGCGGCTCCAACCGGCTCCACCAACTACTTCCCGACGACTGGTAAGGCTCAATGCTGGAGACAGCGAGGGTATGGCGGGCCCGGGTCATGGCCACATACAAGGTGTTGAGTTCTTCTCGCTCCCGCTCACGCCGCTCGGCGGACAGTGCGTCTACCGCACAGGCCGGTGGCTGGCTCTCGCTGGCCAGAAAAATAAATCGAACCGGGGCTGGCGACTCACCCGGCCAGTCGACCAAGACACCCATGGTTTCGGCCTTGCGTTCTGGTGAGTCGGTATCAAGAAGCAGCACAGTGTGCGCCTCAAGGCCTTTGGCGCCATGCACGGTGAGCAACCTCACGGCCTGCGATGCCGCCACTGGTGGCGCCAGCACACCGCCAGCCTTGAGGGCCCGGACAAAGGCATAGGGCGTGGCATAGCGACCACCCCCGAGATGCAGCGACACGCCCAGCACCGCCCGCAAATTGGCCAGGACCGCGTCGCGCTGACTCGGTGGTGCGGCCACTGCGAAACGGGCTAACACGTCGCCGTCGGTATAAATGGCTTGTATAGCGTCGTGGGGCGGCAGGGTGTCCAGCCACCCTTTCCAACGAATCAAATCAGCCGCTACCCCCCGCCCATCTTGGGTTTTCAGCTGCAATTTTTGTAGCAGGTCAAACCACGAAAGCGGCTCATCACGACATGCCAAGGCAAGCGACACCAGCACAGAATCGTCCAAATTGAACAAGGGCGACTTTAAAGCACGGGCCAGTGACAGATCGTGCTGCGGTGACAACAGCGCATCAAGCAGCGCCACCACGTCTTGCACCTCACAGCACTCGATCAAATCGCACTTATCGCCAACATAGGCGGCAATCTGTAAATGGCGCAGCTCGTCCTGCAACGGCAATAAACCAGTCCGTTTACGCGACAACACCATGACATTCGCAGGGCCCAGGTCCTTGCCTTGGGCCTGCCAGTCGCCCAACTGCTGTGCAATCCAGGCAGCCGCCTGCCGCGCCTCTTGGGCGCGCAGGCTGTCTTCCGGCAATTCGCGGGGCGTGCGCAAGCTATCACGCCAGCCCGAAGTCTCCGCTGGCATGCCGTCGTTGGTCGGGTTACGCGTTGGTACTGGGCGGGGGGTTTGTGGCAGCTTGCACACCCAACCCACTTGAGCCGAATCTGTGGTGTGCGGTCGAAATCCCGGGTACTTGTCGCTCTGAACGGCCTGCCCCATCACCAAGTTGACGCTGTCGACCACACAGCGGGCATTGCGCCGCGTATGGTCACAGCTTAGCAAGTCACCCCCCAAGCCATCCCGCACAAAGGCTTGCGCCGCTTGGAACACCTGTGGCTCCGCCCGACGGAAGCGGTAGATGCTCTGCTTCGGATCGCCAACCAAAAAAACGCTCGGCCTCTGCCCTCCGGCACCGGCATAGGCGCTGAGCCAACTGCGCAGCGCTTGCCACTGCAAGGGGTTGGTATCCTGGAACTCATCAATCAGCAAGTGTTTGATACGGGCATCAAGCCGCTCCTGCACCCAGCCCGACAACACCGGATCCCCCAGCATGACCAGTGCCGCGCGTTCGACATCGTTCATGTCCACCCAGCCGCGTTCTCGCTTGAGACTGGAGAAATCTTCAATCAGCCGCCGCGTCAGGCGGGCCATGCGCTGCTGGTAAAACCAGGCGGCATGCTGCTGGCGCACCTCGACACAGCGTAACACCAGGGCTTGAGCGTCCCGAACCTGCTCGATACCTAAGAGTTTGTCGCTGAACTTGCGTGGCTCGCCCTTGTCAGTCAGCAGTGCCGCGATGATCCCATCGACCTCGCTCGCGGCCAGGGCGGCCTCCAAGGCAATGCCCTTCTCGGAAAAAGTCCTGGCCGTCGCATGGCCCAGGGCCGACGCAGCTTGTTGGACCGTCTGCCGCTCTGGCAGGCGTTGGCGCAGCAGGTCGTCAGGCTCAGCCAAGCCCGCGTAATCTGGGTACTGAGCGGTGAAATGGCGCACTGAACTCAGCACCACGCCATGCGCATCGGCAAGGCCAAACTCGGTCCGCTTATCCAGCGCAGCCTGTAAGGCCTTTTCAGTCTGGAAACGGCCATGCGCAAAGACCACGGCATCAAAATCAGCCTTCAAATGTGCAGCTTCGGTTCCCTCAGCGGCCAGGGCCGCGTAAAACCGCCGCCACACCAACGCCTTGGCAGGCGCATCATCCTCGAGCAGCTCATACTGGGTGGGCAAACCCATCTGTTGGAGCACAGCCAAAGGAGCGCTGCGCAGCAAGGCAGCAAACCAGCTGTGAAAGGTCCGCACCTGCACCTGCCGGCCACTGGCAAGCACCTGTTGGTATAAATTTGATAGCTGCTTAGCCAAGCTGGACAAGGCCTCAGGGCCATTTTGACTTACAATGCCACGGGTTTGCAGCGCTTCGGCGAGCTCTGCGGGGCTGGCCGCTGAAAACTCGGCCAACCAAGTTTGAAGGCGCTCGCGCATTTCTCCGGCAGCGCGCTTGGTAAAGGTGATAGCCAGTATTTCGTGGGGCTGCACGTGCAGGCAACCGCCTTCTGGGTCCATCCCCTCGAGCAGGGCACGCACAATGCGAGACACCAGCATCCAGGTTTTGCCAGCGCCAGCGCAGGCCTCTACGGCAGCGCTACGCCGGGGGTCACAGGCCACGGCGTAGAAAGCTGTGGCGCTGACCGGGCGCCCGTTGTGTTCGTAAGCGGCTTGCAACTCATTCATGCAGAACATCCTGCGACAGGCCGTCATGCCAAAAATCCTTGCGACACAGACCACGCGCCGCGCAGTAGTCGCAGCTCTGCCCAGCCCCAATCGCCGGCAAAACCTCGCCCTCTGCAATACGCGCCACATCCGATGCAATCCCCGCTAAAAGTTGCATGCGCAATGCCTCAATGCCAGGCTGCGCGTAGCTCCGGGTCCCTTCCCTCTCAGACACGTTGACATAGCCCGCAGTCACCGCATCCTCACCCAACAAGGCCGCATAAAAAGCCAGCTGGGTGTCCTCCGACGGCGTCTTGATCCGCTGAACCGTGGTTTGACGACCCTCGGTTTTGTAGTCCAGCACGAGCGCGCTGCCATCAGCCAGTCGGTCCACGCGGTCAATCTGGCCGACCAAGGTCAATTGACCCAACGGCTGCTCTCGCCAGGCCTCTGCCGCACTGAAGCGCGCGCCAGCAGACTCGTGCTCTGCCAACCAAGCGAGGTAGCCGGCCCGAATACGCGGCCAAGCTGCGGCAAAAGGCAGAAATTCAGCAGGCGACAAACCCAAATCAAGCGTACTTTTTTCTGCTGCCGATTGCATCAGGGCCAGTCGCGCCGACATTTCAGCGCTCGGCGCAGCCGCCAGGGTCTCATGAAAATGCCCCAGTACCGCATGCAGCCAATTGCCAAAATCACGTTTATCCAGCCCAGCGTCGAGTTCATCGGCCTCCTGCAGCCGCAACTGGCGCAGGGCAAAAAACCGGTACGGACAGCGCCGAAGGTCTTCATAAGCCGAACTGGACAACCGGGACAATGGCAGGCTCTGAGCGCTCGGCTGTGGCCGGAGGCCAGGCTGTGGTGTCAGCCGGAGCAGCGCTCGCGGGTCTATTGCCAGGACAGGCGATCGATCCAACTGTAGTTGTTGCACCAAGCCGCTGGGCAGCAAGCTCTCCCCACCTTCACTGGTTCGCCAAAGAATATCAATGGACGGAAACTGCAGGGCGTAGTGCCAAGCATCCCTGAGCGCCAGCGCTAGGCGCTCGCGGGACGGCAACCCCAGCAGCAGCCGTTGCGCGGGTGTCCAGGGCCCTGGTGGCTCAGGCGATACCGGCAGCCGCACTTCATCACATCCCGGAAATACCACGGCCGCAAACGGTCGCCCCAACAATTGCGTGAGAGGCAAAATGTGCACTTGGGCCAGGGCCGGGTGAGGCGGTGAAAAGCTCACACTCTCCAGCGTTTGGGTGACCCAGCCGATAAATGCCGGCAAGCCCATGCGAGCGGCCACATCGTCAAATTCTTGTTCTGCGCCCTGGCGCAACCTCAATATATCGAGCGCTGCCTGCCCCGCCGCGTCTTCCAGCAAAAGTGGCCACTGGCCGCTGGCCTGCAAGGCCAAGCGCAGAGCGGCCAGCCATTGCGACAGTGGCCGCGTCGATTGCAGGCTGTCGCGCACGGACTGAATTTGCAGCTCCAATGGTTGGTTAGGTGCCGGCACTTGCCAGGCACGCACTCCTCTGCGTCGCAGCCGGGTCTCCAGCACCGATACCTGCGCGGCATCGAACGCTGGGGCGTGTTTGAGCCAATCCAGTACCTGGTCAGAACTTGCGTCCCAGAGGCAACTGCGCAAAAGCGCCATCAGCGAAGCGGCTGCGCGGGTCGTCGATAAGGTCCAGCCAGTCTCATCGCGGACGGCCACGCCGCGTTCAGCCAACATGGCTCTCACCCGGCGCGTCAACACACGGTCCTGCGCCACCAGCGCCACCGGGGCATGCCCCGCCGCAATGTGGTTCAGCACGCATGCACTCGCCCGCTCGGCCTCGTCGTGTAAATCTTGCGCCGCATGAAAGGTGATCTGCCCCTCGGTAGGCGACTGCAACTGATCAGGCAGCAGCGACAGCGCTATCGCCCTGTTGCCGCGCAGGGTCAACAGGGCCTGGGTCAAACCCTCATCCTGAAAACCCTCCAACACCACCAACAGCTCAGGCTCACAGCTAAACACCTGATCAGTGGGATAGTTCGAGCTGCCGACCCAGGCCAGCGCCAGTTGCGCTGCTGCTGCCTCTAGGGACAGGATCGGTTCTGCCATACCGGCTGTCAGCAGCGGCGCCAATGATGCCGCCCAGACAGCCCGTCGCAATGGCGATACTGCAGCACCTACCCGGGCCAAACTCCAGGCAGCCTCCATCAGCTTGGGCGTTAAGGCCTCCTGGTGTTCGCCCAAGCCCGTGCGTTTCAACAAGGCTGCTGCTGTCAGCACATCACGCGCTGCATCAACTCGCAAGTCATTGGGGTCGAACGCGGGCGCACCCAGGCTGCGCGACCAGTTGCTGGTTGTTTCAAAACGGGGTACAAGTTGCGCGTGCACCGTTGTGCTGGCAAGGCGCCGTTGCCAGGCGCTCATGGCCTCCGCCATCAATTGTGCAAACGGAAGCAGCACAACGACCTGGGTCGGATGCACGCGACGGCGTTCCAGCTCAACGGACAGCAGCTCAATCACCCGGTCCCAAGCAAAATCGGCGTGATGCTTTTGGGCTAATTCAGGCATAGGTCAAAGACACTCGGTGATGGGGCTTGGTTTCTGTCACAATTTCTCCACTTTAACTGTACCGACCACTCGACTTTAGGAAATACCATGGCCAGCGAACTCATTAAACACGTCACCGACGCAACATTTGACACAGACGTGCTGCAATCGAGCCAGCCCGTTCTCGTGGACTATTGGGCGGAGTGGTGCGGCCCTTGCAAAATGATCGCACCAATCCTAGACGAAGTCTCCACAGCTTATGCTGGCAAGCTTCAAATTGCAAAAATGAATGTGGACGAAAACCGGGACATTCCAGCCAAGTTCGGCATCAGGGGCATTCCGACCCTCATGTTGTTCAAGGACGGGCAATTGGCTGCGACCAAAGTGGGCGCTATGAGCAAGGCCCAGATGACCGCGTTTATTGACCAACAACTGGCATGATGCAACCGGTCAGCGGTGGGGCTACCCGAGAACTGCACTCAGTTCATACGGGGCCTCGCTGATTGGTTAAGGCAGCAGTTTGACCTACTGCCACCTGATTGCCTTATTTTCCTGTCATAATTTCCAAATTAGCTGGCTTTAATCCTGAGCCGGTTCGAGTTCTTGGTTTAGAACGCTGTGGTTGCGGCTACAGTTCCGCCCCTCCCCAAACCTCCCCCCGGCATTTGTTTTCAACCCATTTAGGGCTATTTCATGCACTTAAACGAACTCAAGGCACTTCACGTGTCCGAAGTCCTCAAACAGGCCGAAGAGCTTGAAATCGAAAACACGGGGCGGATGCGCAAACAGGAACTGATGTTCGCAATCATCAAGAAGCGCGCCCGTACCGGTGAACAGATCATTGCTGATGGCGTGCTTGAAATCCTGCCAGATGGCTTTGGTTTCCTGCGCAGCCCCGACACCAGCTACACCGCCAGCACCGACGACATCTACATCAGCCCAAGCCAGGTGCGCCGTTTCAACCTGCATACCGGCGACATGATTGAGGGTGAGGTACGCACGCCCAAAGATGGTGAGCGCTACTTTGCCCTGAACAAGCTTGACCGGGTTAATGGCGGAGGGCCGGAGGACAACAAACACAAAGTGATGTTTGAAAACCTGACCCCACTGTTTCCCAAGGTGCAGATGCGTCTGGAGCGGGAAAATGTCAAAACCGAGGAAAACATCACGGGGCGCGTAATCGACATCATTGCCCCGATTGGCAAAGGTCAACGCGCCCTGCTGGTGGCGCCGCCGAAAAGCGGCAAGACGGTGATGATGCAGCACATCGCGCACGCCATTTCAGCCAACTATCCGGATATCCACATGATGGTGCTGCTTGTAGACGAGCGCCCTGAAGAGGTGACCGAGATGCAGCGCACCGTTAAAGGCGAGGTAATTGCCTCGACCTTTGACGAACCGGCCGCACGACACGTCCATGTGGCCGAAATGGTTATCGAGCGTGCCAAACGGCTGGTTGAACTTAAAAAAGACGTGGTGATCTTGCTTGACTCCATCACCCGACTGGCCCGCGCCTATAACAATGTGGTGCCCTCCAGCGGCAAGGTTCTGACGGGCGGCGTCGATTCCAACGCCCTGCAACGGCCCAAACGATTCCTGGGCGCCGCGCGCAATGTTGAAGAAGGCGGGTCGCTGACTATTATTGCCACAGCCTTGATCGACACAGGGAGTCGCATGGACGAAGTGATTTTTGAGGAATTCAAGGGTACTGGTAACTCCGAAATACACCTTGACCGCCGCCTTTACGAAAAGCGCGTGTTTCCATCGATCCAACTCAACCGAAGCGGCACCCGGCGAGAGGAGTTGTTGCTACAACCAGAAATCTTACAAAAGACCCGTATTCTTCGGCAATTTCTGTACAACATGGATGAGATCGAGGCCATGGAAATGGTACTTAAGCAGATGCGCGCCACCAAGACCAACAGTGAATTTTTCGACATGATGCGTCGCGGTGGCTAGACTATAATCTGGGGTTGTACGCGACAAGTACGGCAGGTTTTGAATTGGGCAAGGGTTTGTTCGAGGGCCTGTCGCGGCTGACGCAACTGATGGAGAATCAATGAAAACCGGCATTCACCCCAATTACCGCGACGTATGCTTCATGGATCTGTCCAACGGGTTCAAGTTCGTCACCCGCTCTTGTGCTAACGCTAAAGAGATGATCAAAATGGAAGATGGCCGTGAATTGCCGCTGTACAAACTTGATACCTCAAGTGAATCGCACCCCTTTTACACTGGCACTCAAAAGTCTGTAGATAACATGGGTGGCCGCGTCGAGCGCTTCCGCAATCGTTTTGGAAAGACTGCGGCCAAATAAGCCAGCAAAACAGTTTCCAAGGAAGGGCAGCCCGGTTTACCGTGCTGCCTTTTTTTATTTGACATGAACCAACCTAATCCAGCGATCGTGGCTCAGGCAGCCGTGCAGCGGCTGCCGCGTGCAGCGCTGGTACTGTTCTGCCTAGCGTACATTCTGCCGGGTTTTATAGGTCGAGCACCCTGGCGATCTGACGACATCACCGCTTTTGGCTATATGACGGCATTAGCCAGTGGCTCTACGGCCTGGATGTCCCCTCAAATCATGGGCATCTCGCCTGAAGTAAACGCCCTTCTGCCTTTTTGGCTTGGGGCTTGGGCCATACAACTGGCACCCGCCTGGGTGGACGCCGACTTTGCCGCCAGAATCCCATTTATTGGTCTGCTGATCGTTACTTTGATCGGGACATGGTACGGCACCTACCAACTGGCCCGAAGCCCGCAGGCGCAACCGCTGCCCTTTGCCTTTGGCGGCGAAGCTCTGCCAACCGACTACGCTCGTACTCTGGCAGATGGTGCATTGTTGGCACTGATTGCTTGCCTCGGGCTGGCCCAACCAGCCCATGAGACGACGCCCATTCTGGCGCAGCTCGGTTTTTCTGCGATGGCATTCTATGGCTTTGCGGCATTTCCAAGTCGCCATTGGCTCCCGCTGTTCGCGACAGCCGTCGGTTTGGGCGGGCTGGTGCTCTCAGGCGCGCCTACCCTCGCCGTCCTGCTGGGCTTAGGCGGGTCACTGACCTTACTGCTCGACTCAGGCGAAGGGCTGGCCGAAGTTCGTTCGGCCAGACTGCAGGCTGCGACGATGACCGCCTTGACGCTGCTGGCAGCATTGCTGGCTAACACGCTACAGCTTTGGCATTGGCGCATCGCCTTGCCGCCGGCCGCCGGGCAAAGCTGGCTTGGCATAGGCAACCTTTTGGTCTGGTTCACCTGGCCGGCTTGGCCACTGGCCCTTTGGACCTTGTGGCGTTGGAGGCGTCATTTGGTGCGCCATACGAGCCGCCCCAGCCGGCACTTGGCCTTACCATTGTGGTTTGTCCTCGTCACGCTGGGAACGACATTCGCCACGGCCTCACCCGAGCGCACCCTGCTGCTCGCGCTACCGGCTCTTGCCGCCATGGCAGCCTTTGCCTTGCCCACACTGGAACGGACCGTTGCCGCACTCATTGACTGGTTCACGCTTCTGTTCTTTTCAGGTTGTGCGTTTATCATTTGGCTGGTTTGGGTCGCGATGCAAACTGGTGTACCGTGGCAACCAGCCGCCAATGTGGAACGACTAGCACCCGGCTTTGTCCCCGGCTTCTCGGGTGTCCCATTTCTCATCGCACTCGCGGCCAGCGGTGCCTGGTTATGGCTAGTCAAGTGGCGCGCAGGCCGACATCGGGCAGCAATCTGGAAAAGCATGGTTTTGCCCGCAGGTGGCGCGGCCCTGTGCTGGCTACTGCTCATGACCCTGTGGTTGCCTCTGCTCAACTACGCGCGCAGCTATGTGCCACTGGTACACCGCACGCTACTCGCAATGCGCTCAGCTCAGGCCGGCGATTGTGCTTACCACTTTGGCTTGACCGTCGGTCAGATCACAGCGCTTGAATTCCACGGCGCACTGTTGATCAAGCCGGTAGGCGACGCAGCCAAATGTCGCTGGCTGATTGTCAACCGGGACATCGTCGGACCAGCATCTGCTACTGTGGATCTGACATCATGGACGCTTTCATCAGAGCAAAGCCATCCAACCGACAGCAACGATAACCTGTTGATCTACCAGCGTTAGGTGCAAGCCTTGCTTTAGGGTAGGCAAGGCTCAATCGGTCTAGCGCACGCGCTCGAGCGGGAAGATGATGCTGAACCTGGAACCTTGACCTGGCGTACTTGCAATAGTCAGCTCTGCACCGTGGCGCTGTGCCACATGTTTGACAATTGCCAAGCCCAGCCCGGTACCCCCTGTGTCCCGAGAGCGGCTGCGGTCAACGCGATAAAAGCGCTCGGTCAGCCGGGGAATATGCTCAGGGGCAATGCCCGGACCAGTGTCTCGCACAGAAAACTCAACGCTACCATTCGGTAGGGTCTCAACGCCCACATGCACCTCGCCGTTGAGCGACGTGTACCTGACAGCATTGGTGACCAGATTACTGGCAGCACTGAGGATCTCGTTCGCCGACCCACTCAACTCGCACTGCCCCTGAATGTCAAACACCAGGGTCTGGACCCTACCAGCTTTGGCGCAAAGCACCGCCGAGAGCTCGCGCGCCTCGCGTTCCAATTGCGCCATCAGGATGGGCATCGACACCCAGTCTGCCAGACCCGGCGGCGGGCTACCTTCCAGCCGAGACAGCATCAGCAAGTCATTCACCAGCGTTTGCATGCGTTGGGCTTGTAATGCCATCGTGCCCAAGTAGCGTTCGCGCTCAGTCTCGCTAAGCGTCAGGGTTTGTAGGGTCTCCACAAAACCAGAGAGAACCGTCAGCGGTGTGCGAATTTCATGTGAGACGTTAGCCACAAAATCCCGGCGCATCGCCTCGGCCTGCTCGAGCGCTGTCACGTCACGAGACAGCAGCAGCAAGCGCCCCTCACCATAGGGGTGCAGTTGAATGGACAGACTGACCGGACGCAAAGCCGTGCTGCCACGACCAGGAACGGCCAATTCATGGATATAGTCGCGCCCTGCCAAGTAGGCCGCAAAACCTGGATCGCGGACCAAATTGCCTAGATACTGCTGCAAGTCACGCCGGGCGTCGAGCCCGAAGTGCTGGGACGCCGTATGGTTGAACCACTCGATGCGACCCTGCGCATCAAGCAGTACCACGCCGTTTGGAGAGGCTTGCAAGGCGCCCAGAAAATCGTTCAGCCGATCTTGGCTGTCGCTGGTCATCCGCTCCCGTACACGGACCAGACGACGCACACGCTCGGCAATTTCTCCCCACAGGCCAGTCGTAGGCGCTGGCTGCGCCACATCACCAGCGCGAACCCATCGCAGCAAGCGAGCGCCCCTGAACGTATCGGCCAAGAACCAAGCAAGGCCAGCGGCAACCACGCCCGCCAAAGCGCCTTTGTCAGGCTGGACTGGCAGGACCAGCCAACCACACAGGCCACCCCCCACCTGGAGTCCAATAAAGCCAATAGCGCGCCAAATCATGGCACAGCCCTTTTCAGATTAAGCGCCAGCGAGACAGGGCGGTCTTCAGGCATTGGCCTGTGAGCGAGCCACCGGGGTGACGTGTGCCGTTAGTCTATAACCGGCACCGCGAACCGTTTCGATCATTTGCCCAGCCGTTGCGCCAAGCGCTTCCCGCAAACGCTTGACATGCACATCCACCGTGCGTTCTTCGATGAAGACATGATCGCCCCAAACTTTGTCAAGCAACTGCGAACGGCTGTGCACACGCTCGGCGTGATTCATGAAATACTGAAGCAGCTTGAACTCTGTCGGGCCTAACTTCAACATCTGATCCATGAAGGTCACACGGTAGGTGGAGGCGTCAAGTGACAGGCCCGCAATTGCCACCGTTCCACCGACCTGTTCAGGAGCACGTCGACGCAGTACCGCACGCACCCGAGCCAACAACTCCTTTGTGGAAAAGGGTTTGGCAATGTAATCGTCGGCACCGGCGTCGAGTCCAGCCACGCGATCTATTTCATCACCACGTGCAGTGAGCATGATGATGGGAACCGCTTTGGTCCGCGGGTTGGCGCGCCATCGATTGGCCAGAGTCAGCCCACTTTCGCCGGGTAGCATCCAGTCCAGCAAAATGACATCTGGCAGAACTGCGTCGAGCTCGCATTGGGCTGAAGCGCTGTCCATGGCCCAAATCGGTCTGAAGCCGTTGTGCCGCAAATTCACAGCAATTAGTTCAGCAATTGCCGGCTCATCCTCAACAATCAACACGCCGGGTTGCTGCCTCATTTCACCACCGATTCAATTTGGTCCATTGACGTGTGACGCACATCGGCGCCTTTAACCACATAGATGATGAACTCCGCAATATTTTTGGCGTGATCGCCAATTCGTTCAATCGCTTTGGCAAGAAAAAGCAGGTCCAAGCTGGGTGAGATCATTCGCGGATCTTCCATCATGTAGGTCACCAACTTACGCACAAAACCATCAAACTCGCGATCGATCTGGTCGTCCTCTTTCAAGATAGACACGGCTGCTTGCGTGTCCAGCCGAGCAAATGCATCCAGAGCTTTACGCAGCAAGCCAGAAGCAAGATCGGCTGCTACCCGCAATTCAAGCGAAGGCAAAGAACGTGGTGCACCGCTATCAATTATAGAGCGCACCATGCGGGCGATCTTTTCAGCCTCGTCGCCAACCCTCTCTAGGTTTGCCGTGGTTTTAGAGATAGCAATCAGCAACCGCAAATCACGCGCCGTCGGTTGGCGACGGGCAATGATGCTGGAGAGTTCGCGGTCAATGTCCATTTCCATGGCATTTACCCGGGCCTCGGCTGCCGAAACCTCATTGGCTACTTCAACACTGAATTGAGACAGCGCGTAAATTGCCTGGCGAATCTGAGATTCAACCAAACCACCGAGCTCCATGACACGACTGGAGACGGCACTTAACTCGCTGTCAAACTGGGTCGAAAGATGTTTTTCAGGCATATCAAATCCTTATCCAAAGCGGCCAGTGATGTAGTCTTCAGTTTCCTTGCGATTCGGCTTGAAAAAGATTTGCTCCGTGGCGCCAAATTCTATCAAGTCACCAAGGTACATATAAGCGGTGTAATCGCTGCAGCGGGCTGCTTGCTGCATGTTATGGGTCACTATTACAACTGTGTAATCAGACTTGAGCTCGGTGATCAGTTCTTCAATTTTGGCAGTCGAAATGGGATCCAGAGCCGAGCAAGGCTCATCCAGCAACAACACTTCTGGCTTGATGGCAATGCCTCGCGCAATGCACAAACGCTGTTGTTGCCCGCCAGACAAACTCGACCCGCTTTGATGTAGTTTATCCTTGACCTCAGTCCAGAGCGCTGCCTTGCGCAAGGCCCATTCGATACGCTCCTCGAGGTCAGTCGCGTTCAGGGATTCAAACAGCTTTACACCGAAAGCCACATTATCATAAATTGACATGGGAAAGGGCGTAGGCTTTTGAAACACCATGCCAACCTTCGCACGCAGCAAGGCAACATCTTCTTTGCTGGTCAGCAAGTTGTCGCCGTCTAGAAGAATTTCCCCTTCGGCACGCTGTTCCGGATACAACTCGAACATTCGGTTAAAAACTCGCAACAATGTCGACTTCCCACATCCTGATGGGCCGATAAAAGCAGTCACTTTTTTCTCGGGAATCTCGAGATTGATATTCTTCAGCGCATGAAACTTACCGTAGTAAAAATCAAGATTTTTGACCGAAATCTTCGGTCTGTCCAGCGTTGCACTTACAACATTCATGGCAATCCAATCAGTGATGGTCTATTTTTTGAAATCGTTGACAGGACTAGTTCTTGCTGCGGGTTAGGACCCGTGCCAAAACATTGAGCCCCAGGACAGTCACCGTGATGATGAAAACACCTGCCCAAGCCAGCTTTTGCCAGTTTTCGTAAGGACTCATAGCGAACTTAAATATGGTCACCGGTAAACTTGCCATCGGCTCCCCCAGGCTTGTTGTCCAAAACTGGTTGCTTAGCGCCGTGAACAACAAAGGTGCAGTTTCGCCGGCAATTCTTGCGATCGCCAGTAACACACCAGTCACAACCCCAGCTCTTGACGCACGCAGTGTGATGCTAAGAATGACCTTCCACTTGGGTGCGCCAAGCGCATAAGCGGCCTCCCGCAGGCCAGATGGCACCAACTGGAGCATGTTCTCGGTAGTCCTGATCACGATGGGAATAACAATTAAAGCCAGAGCTATGACGCCAGCTATGCCCGAAAAAGACTTGAACCGCACCACAACCACCGAATAGACAAAAAGCCCAATCACGATAGATGGTGCTGACAAAAGAATGTCATTGACAAAACGTGTCACCGATGCCAGCCAGCCACGGGTATCAAACTCGGCCAAATAAATTCCGGTCATGATACCAATCGGTGTCGCTACAAGCGCAGCCAGACCGACCATCAGGAAAGAGCCAAAAATCGCATTGGCGAGACCACCGACGTCGTTTGGCGGCGGTGTCATCTGGGTCATTGTGGTCCAAGTTATACCGCTCACACCAAGCACGATGGTGTCGAACAAGATCCAAAACAACCAAAACAGACCAAATGACATTGCCAGCAGAGAAAGCGATAACGCCACCTGATTCGTTAACTTCCGGCTGGCATAGTTGGCACGGCGTGTGGCTGTCAAATCCGCGTTTTTCAATAGGGATTCACCGGTACTCATGTCTTCGAACCCTCATTTTTCTTGAGCTGCGCCAAAAGCAATTTGGACAGACTGAGGATCACAAACGCGATGAAGAAAAGCACCAGACCCAGATACATCAACGCAGCTTGGTGCAGGCCTTGACCAGCTTCCGCAAATTCGTTGGCCAAAGCCGAGGTGATGCTGTTGGCCGCTTGGAACAGACTGAGAGAATCCAATTGATTGAAATTACCAATGACAAAGGTGACCGCCATTGTCTCGCCGATAGCGCGACCCAAGCCAAGCATGATGCCACCTACCACGCCGGCCTTGGTGTAAGGTAACACCACTTTAGAAACTACCTCCCATGTCGTCGCACCGAGGCCGTAGGCGGATTCTTTGAGGAGGGTCGGAGTCACCTCGAACACGTCTCGCATGACTGCGGCTATGAACGGAATGATCATGATCGCAAGGATGATCCCGGCTGACAGAATACCAATCCCCACCGGCGGCCCGGACACCAGTACGCCGAGGTAAGGGACCCCGCCAAACAGGGACTGCAAAGGCAATTGCACATAGGTGGCGAGCACCGGCCCAAACACCAACAATCCCCACATCCCATAAACGATGGACGGGATGGCAGCCAAAAGCTCAACGGCGGTTCCCAGGGGGCGTTTGAGCCAAGCGGGTGAAAGCTCTGTCAGAAAAACGGCTATGCCAAAGCTGATCGGGACCGCGATGATCAGCGCAATCAGCGATGTCATCAAAGTCCCGTAGATCATGACCAGGCCACCGAAATCCTCTTTCACGGGGTCCCAATTGGCGCTGGTCAGGAAGCTAAAACCATATTTGCTGATGGCAGGCCAAGCGCTCACGGTGAGTGAGCCGAGGATGGCCAGCAAGATGGCCAAGGTGAAGATCGCTGCACCTTTGGCCAGCCAACCGAAAGCTCGGTCCGCTAGCGGGCCCGAGACCGGCCTTTTTCGCGGCGGTGGATTGGTCATGGTACGACCCGTCGCAACGTTTCCGCGGTTAAGTGATATTTCGGAAGCAGGCAGTGTAGATGACACAATCACACCTCTAGCAAGGCAGCCGCAGTTGCTGAGCTAATTATTTGAAGGCAATCGGCTTGCCCGATGCATCCTTGAGTTCAGCCCAGGCTTTTTCAATGGCGGCAACAACCGGCTTGGGCATAGGCACGTAGTCCAGTTCGTCTGCGACTTTGTCACCGTTTTTATAGGCCCAAGAAAAGAATTTAAGCGACTCGCTGCCGTTCGCTGGCTTCTCCTGCAGTTTATGCATCAAGATAAAGGTCGCGCCAGAAATTGGCCATGAATCTTTGCCAGCCTGATTGGTCAAAACTTGGTAGAAGGTCTTTGACCAATCTGCCCCTGCTGCGGCCGCCTTGAAGGCGGTGTCGTCTGGGGAAACAAACGCTCCAGTTGAATTTTGCATCAAGGCGTAGGTCATCTTGTTCTGCTTGACGTAGGCATACTCCACGTAACCAATCGAGTTCGGCAGGCGGCCTACAAAAGCAGCTACGCCCTCGTTACCCTTGCCGCCAGCACCAGTTGGCCAATTGACTGCAGTGCCCTCACCCACCTTGGTTTTCCACTCAGCATTCACTTTGCTGAGGTAGTTGGTGAATAGGAATGACGTTCCCGAACCATCGGCGCGGCGAACCGTAGCAATCGCAGCGTCGGGCAGTGCCAGTGTCGGGTTCAGCGTCTTGATCGCTGCGTCATCCCACTTGGTGATTTTCCCAAGGAAGATGTCACCCAGGACCTGGCCGGTGAGCTTCAATTGGCCGGGGTTGATGCCTTTGATGTTGATGACCGGCACCACACCGCCGATGACAGTAGGGAACTGAATTTGCCCTTTCTTGGCCAATTCGTCGTCAGTCAACGGCATGTCTGATGCGCCGAAATCGACTGTCTTGGAGTCAATTTGCTTGATGCCTGCACCGGAACCAACGGACTGGTAATTCACTTTGACACCAGTGGCCTTGTTGTAATCGGCTGCCCACTTGGAATAGATCGGAGCAGGGAAGGTAGCACCAGCGCCGGTAATTTCCTGTGCACACACAACAGTGGCGGACAAGAGGGACAGAAGGCAGCCCGTAGCGACTACCGTGTTTTCAAATTTGATTGTCATTGAAGTTCCTTTGGGGTTAAGTTACAAAACAAGCTCACAAGATGCTGTGTACTCTAGGCCTCAAATGTGTCGATATTGTGACAATTTTAAAACGCCACAGGTAGAGGGAGCTGTGGACAGGATGCGCAAGACAGTCACGAAATTGTCATAGATTCAAATTATGGTACTCCATCAACCCTATCACCATCAGGACCGATCTTTGAACCCCAACGACAACACTTTGGCGCACCGCATCGCGCAGGACCTGTTGGACAGCTACGACGAGGAGTTTGAGCTTGAGCGGGAAGATGGGGTGCTAGATTCCGTATCGGGCAAGGTGACGGCTCTAACTTTGGCCGACGTCAAGGACAGCCGTCGTCTCTATTTTCGCGAACTGTTCCGGATGCAGGGAGAGCTGGTCAAATTGCAAGACTGGGTCGTGAAAAGTGGCCAGAAGGTAGTCATCTTATTTGAGGGTAGGGATGCGGCGGGTAAGGGCGGCGTCATCAAACGCATCACGCAGCGACTGAATCCCCGGGTGTGCCGTGTCGCGGCTTTGCCGGCGCCCAACGATCGTGAGAAAACCCAATGGTATTTCCAGCGCTATGTGTCTCATCTACCCGCTGCCGGTGAAATGGTGCTTTTTGACCGGAGTTGGTACAACCGCGCCGGTGTTGAGCGGGTGATGGGTTTTTGCTCGGACGAGCAATATGAAGAGTTCTTTAGGTCGGTGACCGAGTTCGAAAAAATGCTGGTGCGCTCTGGGATTCAGTTGATAAAGTATTGGTTTTCAATCTCTGACGACGAGCAGTACGCGCGCTTTCTTGGCCGCATGCATGACCCGCTGAAGCAATGGAAACTCAGCCCCATGGATCTGGAATCGCGCCGTCGCTGGGAAGACTACACCAAGGCCAAAGAGGTCATGCTAGAGCGAACCCACATTGACCAGGCCCCATGGTGGATCGTCCAGGCTGTGGACAAGAAGAAAGCTCGCCTGAACTGCATCCATCACCTCCTGGGTCAGATCCCCTATAGCGAGATAGAGCATCCGACGATCGTCTTGCCACCCCGCGAGCGCCACGAAGACTACGTGCGCCACCCTGTCCCTGAGCACATCATGGTGCCTGAGGTTTACTGAGCAAAAATGTCTCCTGTAGTTGCTGGGTCGGTCGCCGATTCAGATGCTATGCTGGCAGCTCAATTTACAACCGACACAAAGAATGCAGAATGGCACTCGGCTGGCAGCAGTCGACCTCGGATCAAACAGTTTCCGACTTGAAATCGGGCGAATTGACCATGGACAATTTCACCGACTAGAGTACCTGAAGGAAACTGTTCGCCAAGGCAACGGCCTAGACGAAGACCGCAAGCTCACGCCTGAGGCCATGCAACGAGGTTGGGATTGCCTAGCGCGGTTCGGCGAAAGGCTGGCTGGCTTCAAGAACCATGAAGTACGCGCGGTAGCTACGCAAACCCTGCGCGAAGCTCGTAATCGCGATGAGTTTTTGCTGCAAGGCAACAGCGTCCTTGGTTTCCCTATCGATGTAATCTCTGGCAGAGAGGAAGCCCGACTGATTTACCAAGGTGTCGCCCAGGGTCTGCCGCCGGGACAAGAGCGACGTTTGGTGCTGGATATTGGTGGGCGCTCGACCGAGCTTATTTTGGGTCAGGGTCTGACACCCATGCGCATGGAGTCTTGCCGAGTGGGCAGCATCACCTGGTCCAACCGGTACTTTCCCGATCAACAATTCTCCAAACAAGCATTTCGGATGGCGGAGATTGGCGCCAAGGCAGTTCTCGACGAGGTCCTGCATGTCTACCCGCGCGATGGTTGGGACTTTGCGTATGGGTCAGCCGGCACCGTAGGTGCGGTGGGTGATGTCCTCGGGGCAGCGGGCTGGCCAACTGAGTCCATCAGCCAAGCCGGCCTGGACTGGCTGCTCGACAAAGTGTTAAGTGCTCAGAGCGCAGACAAGATCCGCATTGCAGGCATGAAGGATGATCGGCGCACCATCATCGGTGGCGGCTTGAGTATCTTGCGCGCCTTGTTCGACTTGCTGCAGATCGATGAAATGCGGGTTGCGTCTGGCGGCCTTCGGCATGGCTTGCTTTATGAACTGATGGGGCAAGACCATGAGCAAACCGATGTGCGCGCCAAGTCTGTGGACAGGCTGGCCGTGAAGTTTGGCTCAGATGCCACCCACGGTCAACGCGTTGGTCGAGTCGCAACCTTGCTCCTCACACAGCTTCAGGCAGGCTCAACGGCCCAGGCACCCATGGCTTCCGAGCGAATACACCGAAAGCTTGTGTGGGCTGCGACTTTGCATGAAATTGGAAGTTATATATCGCACAGCGATTACCACAAACATGGCGCCTATATCCTTGACCAATCTGACGCTTTGGGCTTTACACAGTCGGAGTTGCATAAGCTCAGCTTGCTGGTGCTGGGCCATCGAGGTAAATTGCGCAAACTAGAGGCGGACTTCTCAGATATTGCCTTTGTTCAACAGCTGTTGGCTCTGCGACTGGCAGTGATCCTTTGTCACGCGCGCCGCGACCCTATCACGGAAGGCCTATTCTTATCCGCCCCTCGTAAGGCAAGCAATACCTTTGAACTCCACTACGGGCCGGGTTGGGATCGGACTTTCCCTCAATCTGCCCATCTGCTGAGAGAGGAAGTTTTGGCCTGGCAAAAAACGCAGTGGGCTTTTGAGCTGCGAGAGCAGTCGAATGCAGCGTGATCGTTGGCTCCCAGCAGACACCAGCAGACGTGGATTTGACAAGTTGGAAAATAACGGTATAAACTGTATACATCGTTATTTACCGGAGATGTTTAATGGTTACCCGCTCTCAATCCACTATCGCCCCTCGTAAAGGACGGCAGTCCAGTGTGAACGCCAAGGTTGTAGTGAGCACACCAAGCCCTGCGGCTCCGACACCCAAACCGGCTCGAGCCATCAAAAAAGCTGTCTCAGTCGTTACCCATGTTGACGCGATAACACTGAAAAAAGCTGCCTCCGAAACGCCATCTGCAGCAACTGGCTTGAAGACCACCAAACCAAAGAAGGCCAAAATGGTGCGTGACAGCTTCACCATGCCCAAGGTTGAATACACGGTGCTCGATGAGCTCAAGCACCGCGCCATGGCGCTAAACCACGCTGCGAAAAAAGGCGAATTGATTCGCGCTGGCATTAAAGCATTGGCCGCCATGACAGATGCCGCATTTATGAATGCCATGAAGGCGGTACCAGCCATCAAGACCGGGCGTCCAGCTACAGCAGAAGGCGCATAAGCCCCGGCAGCACCACACGATGCCCTGGCGCTGACCAGGCGCCGTGCTTGGCTTAAACGACTTCCGGGGTCTGAACCGTCACCACCACGGTTTGCGCCTGGGATTCACGCTCCCGGTTACGTAACCACCAAACCGCCCCTTTTTTGACAGCACAGTCGCTGCTGTTGAGGCCGAGCAACTGGGCAATGACTTGCCCAAGCACGGGTTGGTGTCCGACGATAAGAACGGTGCCCTTACCATCCGGCCATTGCGATACAGCCAGCAGTTGCTCTGCAGTGCCGTCGCTGGCCAATTCAGATTTGACCTTGTATTTGCGTCCCAGGGCCAAGGCGGTCTGCTCCGTCCGGAGTGCCGGGCTAACGAACACGCGCGCCCCATCTGGCAGTTGGCGATCAAGCCAGGCCCCTATTCTTGCCGCCTGCTTGACGCCACGTGGCGTGAGCGCTCTTTGCCCGTCATTGCAGCCAGGCACCCAGTCATCAGCTTCTGCATGCCGCCATAGCACCAGGTCCATATCAAACGCCCTTAACGCCGCCATAGCGGGCCATCAGGGCAGCTTGCGCACCGTGTGCGCGGCGGCGTCCCTGGGCCTTCAGCCGTGTATAGGTTCCGTCCGGGCCCATCTCCCAGGCGTCAATGTCATCCTTCAGATAGTCCACGAGTGACTCGTTGAAGACTCGCTGGCATTGCAGCGGGTCTGTCACCTGCCAAGCCAACTCCACCCGCCGCATCATGTTGCGATTCATCCAGTCAGCACTGGACAAGTACAGGGCCTCTACATCCCCATTGCGAAAATAAAACACACGAGAGTGCTCGAGGAACCGACCGATCACTGACCTCACTCGTATGTTGTCGGTTTGGCCTGCGGCTTGGGCTGGCAACATGCAGGCACCACGAACAATGAGGTCAATTTTGACCCCCTTTTGGCCAGCCCGGATCAGCGCGTGAATCAGCGCCTCATCGGTCAGAGCGTTCATCTTGGCGACGATACGGGTGGGCGTACCCGAAAGGGCAGCTAGTCCAAGCTCATTGATGCTGGCAACCAATTTGCGGTGCAGTTGAAACGGCGCCAACCATAGGCGGTTCATGCGAGGCAAACGGCTGTGACTGGCGAGGTGAACAAACACATGCTCGATATCTGCTGTCAATGCGGCATCTGCTGTCAGGTGACTCCAATCGGTGTAAAGCCGAGCCGTGCGTGGGTTGTAGTTGCCCGTGGACAAGTGCGCATAACGTTTCAGTTGCCGCCCCTCACGTCGTGTGATCAGCATCATCTTGGCGTGCGTCTTCAACCCCACCACGCCGTACAAGACTTGAGCTCCGATCGACTCAAGGGCCTCAGCCCAATTGATATTGGCCTCTTCATCAAAGCGGGCCTTCAGTTCAACCACCACAGTAACTTCCTTGCCGCTACGGACTGCCTCGCGCAGCAAGTCCATCAGTTCCGAGTCGCTGCCCGTGCGGTAAATGGTCTGCTTGATCGCCAAGACCTGCGGGTCATGGACCGCTTCGCGCAAGAAGTCGAGCACACCGCTAAAACTCTCAAATGGCTGGTGAATCAGGACATCACCTAGCTTGAGTCGGTCAAAAAATGACATGCCAGGCGTCAATTGAGTCGGGTGGCAGGGTTTATAGACTGGGAAGCACAGCTCAGGCGCGCGCACCAAGTCAACCAATTGCGTCAGGCGGACCAGGTTTACAGGGCCTGGTACCCGATACAACGCTAGGTGTGGCAGGTCAAACTGTTTGAGCAAGAAATCGGACAGGAAATCCGAACAGCCCGCTGAGACTTCCAGGCGGACGGCTTGGCCAAAATGCCGATGCTGCAAGCCTTGGCGCAAGGCCGTGCGCAAGTTTTTGACATCTTCCTCGTCTACCGCCAAATCCGAGTGCCGGGTCACGCGAAACTGGGAGAATTGGCCCACCTGGCGGCCCGGGAACAGATCCGCCAAGTGGGCACGAATCACACTGGACAGCGATACAAATAAGTGGGGACCGCCAGCCACTTTAGCCGGCATCTGAATCATGCGCGGCAGTACACGTGGCACCTTAACGATCGCGACCTCATTCTGCCGCCCGAAGGCGTCCGGGCCACTCAGCCGAACGATGAAATTTAGCGACTTGTTGGCCACTTGTGGAAAAGGATGCGAGGGATCGAGCACGACGGGAATTAGCAAAGGTTGCACATCCCGATGGAAATACTGCTTGACCCACTGCCGCTGCGCATCGGACCGGTCGCCATGTGAAATGATCCGGATGCCTTTTTTTTCAAGCGTCGGTATCAGGTCATCATTAAAAAGTGCATATTGCCGCGCCACCAAGGTGTGCGCGGCATGGGCCAATCTGTCGAACGAGGCAACCGTATACGTGCCTTTGTCATCCTGGCGCTGATTGGCCAACAGGTGCGACTCAGCCCGCACCTCGAAGAACTCGTCCAAATTAGAAGACACGATACACAGGTAGCGTAGTCGCTCCAACAGGGGAACGTCAGTGCGGTAAGCCCAGTCGAGCACACGCTCGTTAAATGCCAGGATGCTGTGATCGCGGTCCAGCAAGGTCAGCGCCTGCTGCGCTTGCGTAGGCTGCGCAAGGACGGGATCGGGGTTGGGGTTGGGATCGGTTGTGGCCATCAATTTCAACCCTGCCTCTGGTCTTGTTACTCCAGGTTAGATTATTTGACCATTATGTGTCAGTATGAAGACAGATACGTCTGAATGAGCTGGCCAATGACTGACAGTTGCGGCGCTACCACCGAGCGTCAATGGGAGCTCGGCGACCGCCTAGCTCAGCCACTTCTGGAAAAACTGGGCTTGTCCCACGGTTGGGTCCAGCTGATAGTGACAAAATCCGACCCGCTCATACAGCTTGATGGCAGCCCGGTTGCCCTGGAGTACCTCGAGCGTGAGTTTGCAGGCGCCGCGTTCACGGGCGATTTCGGTCACCAAGTCGAGCATGTTTTCTGCGACCCGCCGGCCCCGATAGGCTGGGAGCACGACCACGTCATGCACGTTGACCAGCGGTTGGCAGGCGAAAGTTGAGAACCCTTCGAAGCAGTTGACCAAGCCGATGGGTTCTGACGGCTGATCATCTGTGCTGCAACCGAAAGCCAAAACACTGAAAGCCTGAGGTCGCGCTGCCAATGCTGCCACCAGGTTTACACGTGCAAAATCATTGAGCGGATGCCCACCGCCCATCGGGTCAGAGGCGTAGGCATCCAACAGATAAATCAGGGCAGCGGCATGCTCGGTGTTGGCGTAATCGGCCTGTTCAACGCGGCATAACGGCGAAGTGGCCAGATTCATAAAGTCAAGCTCGCGGCAATGCGTTCTGCGCCAGCTTGGGCCTGGTCTGCATCGCGTGCCTCGACCATGATGCGCACCAGTGGCTCGGTGCCACTGGCGCGGATCAGGACACGACCGTGATTCAGCAATTCAGCTTCAACGTCACGGATGACATCCGCCAAGCCAGGGGCGGCCTGCCAATCCTGGCCTGGCCTGAGGCGAACATTGATCAGGGTCTGCGGAAATAACCGTACTGCCGCCAGCAACTCAGCCATTGTTTTGCCGCTGCGAACACAGGCTTGCAGTACTTGCAAAGCGGACACTAGCCCATCCCCAGTGGTGTGCTTGTCCAGCACCAGCAGATGGCCGGAGCCCTCGCCCCCCAGCAGCCACTGTTGGGCCCCCAAGGCTTCGAGCACATAACGGTCGCCCACCTTGGCGCGTATAAATCGGACACCGCGGGCCTCCAACGCCAATTGCACGGCCATATTGGTCATCAAAGTGCCGACCACCCCTGGCACCACCTCGCCGCGATTCAAGCGCTCATCTACCATCAAGTACAGCAATTCATCGCCGTTATACAAACGCCCTTGGGCGTCCACCAACTGAAGTCGGTCGGCATCGCCGTCTAACGCAATGCCATAGTGCGCATGGTGTGCGCGAACTGCCTGAACCAAAGCTTGTGGGTGGGTGGCCCCGACCTCATGGTTGATGTTCAGGCCATCGGGCTGACAGCCAATGGCGATTACTTCAGCACCCAACTCATGGAAGACCTTGGGCGCAATGGCGTAGGCGGCCCCGTGTGCGGCATCGACCACGATTTTCAAGCCTTTGAGCGTCAGGTCGTTGGCGAAAGTACTTTTGCAAAACTCGATATAGCGCCCTGCAGCGTCGTCAAGGCGCCGGGTCTTGCCCAAGTTGGCTGAATCTGCCCACACGGGAGGCTCATCAAGAGCTGCCTCCACATCAAGTTCCCAGGCGTCAGGCAGTTTGGCACCATGTGCACTGAAAAATTTGATCCCATTGTCAAAAAACGGGTTGTGGCTGGCGCTGATCACGACACCCAAGCTCGCACGCTGGGTCCGCGTCAGGTAAGCCACTCCAGGCGTTGGCAAGGGCCCCAAAAGCACAACGTCAACGCCAGCAGAATTAAATCCACTCTCCAGCGCACTCTCTAACATGTAGCCAGAAATACGGGTGTCCTTGCCGATAAGTACGATGGGGCGGGTCTCATACTGCTTCAGCACTCGGCCCACGGCATGGGCCAGTCGCAGGATGAAGTCGGGCGTAATCGGCACCTGTCCGACGGTACCGCGGATGCCATCGGTACCGAAATATTTTCGAGTCATAACCACCTCCAGCCCTTAATGCTATTGAATATATAGCTATCTATTTTATAGCGTTCAGTACTTTGAGCGCCTGCACGGTCTCCCGCACGTCATGCACACGAACCACAGCGGCGCCGCGCTCGACCGCCAGCAAAGCGGCGGCCACACTGGCCATCGCCCGAGGGTGGGAGCCACCGACAGAAATAGCGGGATCAACCGAACCCAACGCGGCTGCCAGTGATGATTTTCGTGACCAACCGGCCAGCACTGGAAAGCCACTGGCTGTCAGGGCCTGTTGCTGGGCCAATAGTGAAAAGTTCTGGGCGACCGTCTTGCCAAAGCCGATACCTGGGTCAAGCACGATGCGTTGCCTGGCCACGCCCAAAAGCTCCAACTCACGCGCAGACCGAGTCAGGAAGTCGAGGACCTGCGGTACCACATCGCCGACCATCGGCGTCACTTGCATGGATTGTGGCTCGCGGTGCATATGCATCAGGCAGATGCCACAGTCAGGGTGAGCAGCCACCACCTGTTGGCCAGTAGCCTCGGGATGCAGCAAGCTTGGATCGATCCAACGCAGCGCCCAGACGTCATTGATGATGTCGACCCCCAGATCGAGCGCCGCCTGCATGACCTGAGGCTTGTAGGTATCGACCGAAATGGGCACACCGAGCTTGACCGCCGCCTGCAGCACTGGCAGCAAGCGACTCAGCTCTACATCGGTCGGCAGGGGCAAAGCGCCGGGGCGGGTCGATTCAGCACCCAGGTCGAGCAGATCGGCCCCGTCTTTGAGCAATTCCTCACAGTGGCGAAGGGCGGCACGCACATCGAGGTACTGACCTCCATCTGTGAATGAATCCGGTGTGATGTTGACAATGCCCATCACCTTTGGCGCGGCCAAGTCCAAAAGAAAACGGCTGGTTTGCCAAAACATCAGGGTGGTCGGATTTGAAACGCCTCTGGTCCACTTTGGCACCGCAGCCGGCACCCCGGGGTTGTGCCAATGGGCCAAACCCCGGCCGGATCAGGTGCGATCAGGCTGCCGTCGGAGCGGCATCCGCCTTCACAGCCGGCGCACTCCCGCCACTGTCGCTGCCCGACGAAGGGGTGCGGGGTGTCCAGTCTTTCGGCGGACGAGGCTCCTTGCCAGCCATGATGTCGTCGAGTTGCTCGCTGTCAATGGTTTCCCACTCCAACAGGGCCTTGGCCATGGCATGCATCTTGTCGCGGTTATCTTCAATCAGCTTACGGGCCAGGCTGTACTGCTGATCGATGATGCGTCGCACTTCACCATCGACCTTTTGCATGGTCTGCTCGCTCATGTTGGTGGTCTTGGTGACCGAACGACCCAAGAAAACTTCGCCTTCATTTTCAGCATAGACCATAGGACCCAGCGCGTCTGTCATGCCATAGCGGGTAACCATATCCCGTGCGATGTGCGTTGCCCGTTCAAAATCGTTACTGGCACCGGTGGTCATTTGGTTCATGAACACCTCTTCGGCGATACGTCCACCAAACAGCATGCTGATTTGATGCAACATGTACTCGCTGTCGTAGCTGTAGCGGTCTTGCGCCGGCAAGCTCATGGTCACCCCCAGCGCCCGTCCACGCGGGATGATGGTCACTTTGTGTACAGGGTCGCACTTTGCCAGCAGCTTGCCTATCAACGCGTGGCCGGACTCGTGGTAGGCCGTATTCCTGCGCTCACCCTCAGGCATCACCATGCTCTTGCGCTCAGGTCCCATCAAGATTTTGTCCTTTGCCTTCTCGAAGTCCTGCATCTCCACAGTACGCGCATTTCGCCGGGCAGCCATCAGGGCGGCCTCGTTGCACAGATTGGCCAAGTCGGCACCAGACATTCCCGGTGTACCGCGGGCGATCACGCCTGCATTGACATCCTGTCCAAGGGGAACTTTGCGCATGTGCACATTAAGAATTTGCTCCCGACCGCGAATATCGGGCAGCGTGACATAGACCTGGCGGTCAAAGCGACCTGGACGCAAAAGCGCCGCATCTAAAATATCAGGGCGGTTGGTGGCCGCCACCACAATGACGCCAACATTGGTCTCAAAACCGTCCATTTCGACCAGCATTTGGTTCAGAGTCTGCTCACGCTCGTCATTGCCTCCGCCCAGGCCAGCGCCACGCTGGCGGCCCACGGCATCGATTTCATCAATGAAGATAATGCAGGGCGCATTTTTCTTGGCGTTGTCAAACATGTCCCGTACGCGTGCAGCGCCGACTCCGACAAACATTTCAACGAAATCAGAGCCGGAAATAGAGAAAAAAGGAACCTTCGCCTCGCCGGCAATGCCCTTGGCCAACAGGGTTTTGCCAGTGCCTGGGGGGCCAACCAACAGCAGACCACGGGGGATCCGACCGCCTAGTTTCTGAAATTTCTGAGGGTCCTTGAGGAAATCGACCACTTCCTTTACTTCTTCTTTAGCTTCATCGCATCCGGCCACATCTGCGAACGTAACCTGGTTGGTGTTTTCGTCCATCATGCGGGCCTTGCTCTTGCCGAAACTAAAGGCGCCGCCTTTGCCACCGCCCTGCATCTGGCGCATAAAGTACACCCAAACACCAATCAACAGCAACATTGGGCCCCAGCTGACCAAAAGCGTCATCAACAGGGAGCCCTCTTCGCGGGGTTTGACGTCAAACTTGACGCCGTTGGCAATTAGGTCACCGACCAGGCCACGGTCGAGGTAGGTGGCTGTAGTCTTGATCTTGCGGTCATCATTTGTGACGGCAATGATCTCGGTGCCACCCTGCCCCTCCTGAATCACCGCACTCTTGATACGCTTGCCTCGAACCTCTTCCAGGAAATCAGAATAACCAAGGTAACCGGCACCGGATGCGCCACGAGTGTCAAACTGCTTAAAAACAGTAAACAACACAAGGGCAATCACAAGCCAGACGGCAATTTTCGAAAACCACTGATTATTCAAACGAAGCTCCAGTTAGGGCACTTATGTCATGACTTGACACATCTGGGTATTATTTTAATGGTTTCAAGGCGGTGACAGCTTAGCCCTACAGTTTGCCCACTTTAACGCTGACTCGGCCTCAGACAGGCTTCAACCTTAGCCCGACCAAAAATGTCTCTGACGAGCGATCGCGTGACGCCTTGGGCTTGAACGGCTTGACCAATTCAAAAGTTTCCCGGAAACGCTTCACGAGTTGGTCGTAGCCGCCGCCATGGAAGACCTTGGCCACCAACGCCCCCTGCGGCTTGAGGTGCATGGTTGAAAATTCAATGGCTAGTTCGACCAAATGCTCGATCCGGGTCGAGTCGGCCGATTCGATACCCGATAAATTAGGCGCCATGTCGGACACCACCAGATCAACCTTGGCGCCTTGGAGTTCGAGCGTCAGCCGCTGTAAGACGTCGTCCTCGCGGAAATCCCCTTGTAAAAACAGCACACCCTCGATGGGCTCCATGGGCAACATATCAAGCGCGATGATGCGGCCGTTCAGGGCGCCGACAGCCGCCCCACCGCCAGTCGCGGTCCGCGGCGACATGCGACGGCGCGCGTACTGGCTCCAAGCGCCTGGCGCCGAGCCCAAGTCGATCACCAGGTCTCTCGGCTTAATCAGGCGGAAGGTCTCGTCAATTTCCTGTAGCTTGTAGGCGGCCCTGGCTCGATAGCCTTCTTTTTTTGCCAACTTCACATAAGTGTCGTTGACGTGGTCGTTCAGCCAGGCGCGGTTGACTTTGCTGCTTTTATTACTGACTTTCATATTTACCTTCGTCACCGATAATAACGTTATGCCCTTAATTCAACTAACCCCCGCCCAGCGCAAAGTTCATCGCTCAGAAGCCCATCACCTGGATCCCGTGGTGATGGTTGGCGGCGACGGACTGACCGATGCCGTCAAAAAAGAAACTGACGCGGCTCTTAATGCCCATGGCCTGATCAAGATACGGGTGTTCTCGGACGACCGTGCCGCGCGCGAGGCCATGATGCTGACACTGACCACTGAGTTGAGTGCTGCACCGATCCAACACATCGGCAAGTTGCTGGTGCTTTGGCGACCCATGCCGACCCGCGAAAAGCCCGTCAATGAGGACCGGATGGCAGGACCGCGCGATGTCAAAGTGCTCAAATACAGCAAGCAGTCGGGCCAGCGGCCTGAGGTCAAAACCCTGCGCGTGCTGGGCAATCAACGCCTCACCGCTGGCGGCCAGGTCAAACGCGCCAAACCACGCAAACAGATCAGCGTCAAAAAGCGCAGTCAGACCTGAGCACGGGCCCGCGGCCCACTCAAGACCCAGACGGTGCCGGTAGCGCACAGCCACTGCAGCAAAAGCATGCCGCTGCCCAGGCTGTGCCACAGGCGCAAGTTCTCCCGCAGCACGATGCGCGGTGCCACAGCAAATTCGACCAAAAGTGCCAGCAGCATCCCAGATACTATCAAAATAATAGCAGGAGATGCAGGCGCGACAAGGGCTGGAGGCTGATTTGATATAAGACTAACCAGCAGGCAGAGGCCACAGACCAAGGCAACCCAGGTCTGCGCTGTGAACAACTTGGCGGCCATGCCACCCGCCAGGGCCGGCGTCGGCAGATGCGCAAATAGCAAGGGCACGATCCACGCCCCCAGCGCCGTCAAACTCCCCCACCACAAAGCAGCAGCCCAGAGCGGCAGGCGCTGGCGCATGTCAGAGGTAACTGACCGCGACCACCTCGTAATGGCGGACACCGCCCGGTGCCTGTACTTCGGCCGTGTCGCCTTCGACCTTGCCGATCAAGGCACGGGCAATTGGGCTACCAATGTTGATGAAGCCGAGCTTGATATCAGCCTCGTCTTCGCCGACGATCTGATACGTGACCCTGTCACCCGAGTCCTCGTCCTCCAGTTGCACGGTTGCGCCAAACACCACCTTGCCGCCCGCGTCCAACTCAGTGGGGTCAATGATTTGGGCTGCAGACAATTTGCCGTCAATCTCCTGAATTCGACCTTCAATGAAGCCCTGGCGGTCCTTGGCTGCATCGTATTCGGCGTTTTCACTGAGGTCGCCCTGGGCGCGGGCTTCGGCAATGGCGTTAATCACCCAGGGGCGGTCAACAGTCTTGAGCCTGTGCAACTCCGCCTTGAGCTTTTCAGCGCCGCGCTTGGTAATGGGAATAGTGGCCACGTTGTGCTCCCTGAAGGGGATCAAGTTGATACATAAAACGAAACCGCCGAGCGTTGCCGGTCGGCGGTATTCTTGCGAGACGATTATGCCGTGGCTGGGGGCAGCTGATCAAGCTGCGGCTAATTGAGCGTGCATTTCCTGAACTGAAATCACGTCCAACTGATCCAAATAGGGCATGCCTTGCACCGCCGCCTCAGCGCCGGCAATGGTGGTAAAAGTGGTAACGCGCGCCAACAGCGCTGAGGTACGAATCTGACGCGAATCGGCGATCGCATTGCGCCGCTCTTCGACCGTGTTGATGACCAGTGCAATTTCATTGTTTTTGATCATGTCCACGATGTGCGGACGGCCCTCGGTCACCTTGTTGACAACGCCACATGGCACACCAGCGGCACTGATGGCAGCAGCCGTTCCCTTGGTTGCAAGCAACCCGAAGCCCATCGTCGACAGGGACCGCGCCACTTCGATGGCGCGCGGCTTGTCGTTGTTCTTGACCGAGATGAACACCTTTCCGGAAGGTTCTCCCTTGGCTGTGAGGGGCCGGGGCAACTTGGTGCCCGCACCCAGCTGGGACTTGACAAAGGCCTCACCAAAGGTCTTGCCCACCCCCATGACCTCACCAGTGGATTTCATTTCCGGCCCCAGGATGGTATCCACGCCCGGGAACTTGACGAAGGGGAACACAGCCTCCTTGACACTAAAGTATGGCGGGGTCACCTCGTCCCTGAGTCCCTGCGAAGCCAGCGACTGTCCAACCATGCAGCGGGCAGCCACCTTGGCCAGCTGAATGCCAGTGGCCTTGGAGACAAAGGGTACGGTGCGAGAAGCACGCGGGTTGACTTCAAGCACATAGATGACATCCTGACCATCGATATTCTGGATCGCAAACTGCACATTCATCAAGCCCACCACGTTCAGGGCTTGCGCCATTGCCGCTGTCTGGCGCTTGATCTCGACGATGGTGGTGGCACTCAGGCTGTAGGGCGGTAATGAACAAGCTGAATCGCCGCTGTGCACGCCGGCCTGTTCGATGTGCTCCATCACGCCACCGATGAAGGTGCGGCCCGGCTCGCCATCGGTGCCGGCATCGCGCAGGCAATCGACATCGCATTCGATCGCGTCGTTCAGGAACCGGTCCAGCAGCACCGGCGAGTCGTGGCTGACCTTGACCGCTTCGCGCATGTAGCGCTCCAGATCGCGCTGCTCGTGCACGATCTCCATGGCGCGTCCACCCAGCACGTAGCTGGGACGCACCACCAAGGGGTAGCCCAGCGCGGCAGCTTTTTCCATCGCCTCGGGCTCGGTGCGGGCGGTGGCATTGGGTGGCTGGCGCAGCTTGAGTTCGTGCAGGAGTTTCTGGAAGCGCTCCCGGTCCTCCGCCGCGTCAATCATGTCGGGCGATGTGCCGATGATGGGTACGCCGTTCGCTTCCAGGTCCAACGCCAACTTGAGCGGGGTCTGGCCACCGTACTGCACGATCACGCCAAACGGCTTTTCCTTGTCGACGATTTCGAGTACGTCTTCCAGCGTCAAGGGCTCAAAGTAGAGGCGGTCCGAGGTATCAAAATCGGTCGAGACAGTTTCCGGGTTGCAGTTGACCATGATGGTCTCGTAACCGTCCTCGCGCAGGGCCAGCGCGGCGTGCACGCAGCAATAGTCAAATTCAATGCCCTGCCCGATTCTGTTTGGGCCGCCGCCCAGCACCATGATCTTCTTGCGGGTGGTGGGCTCGGCCTCGCATTCGCTGTTCTCGGCCTCATAGGTCGAGTAAAGGTAGGCGGTGTTGGTGGCAAATTCCGCGGCACAGGTATCAACCCGCTTGTAGACCGGGCGCACACCCAGCGCACGGCGAAGGTTGCGGATCTCTGTGTCGGTGGTTTTGAGCTGGCGTGCCAAACGCCGGTCGGAGAACCCTTTTTGCTTGAGCGCCCGCAGGGTGGGCGCATCGATGGCGTCGAGGGTGGTGGTTTCAAGCTCTAACTCGATCTTGACGATCTGCTCGATCTGCGTAAGAAACCAAGGGTCAATCTTGGTCAGCGCAAACACCTCGTCCACACTCATGCCCTGGGCGAAGGCGTCGCCCACGTACCAGATGCGCTCGGGGCCAGGCTCGCCCAGCTCTTTCTCGAGCACTTCGCGGTCTTGGGTTTTCTCGTTCATACCGTCCACGCCGACCTCCAGGCCGCGCAGAGCTTTCTGGAACGACTCCTGGAAGGTGCGGCCCATGGCCATCACCTCGCCCACGGACTTCATCTGCGTGGTGAGTCGGCTGTCGGCGGTCGAAAATTTCTCAAAGGCAAAGCGTGGGATCTTGGTCACCACGTAGTCGATGCTGGGCTCAAAGCTGGCCGGGGTGGCGCCGCCGGTGATCTCATTGCGGAGTTCATCTAGCGTGTAGCCGACCGCCAACTTGGCGGCCACCTTGGCAATCGGGAAGCCGGTGGCTTTGGAAGCCAGTGCCGACGAACGCGACACCCGCGGGTTCATCTCGATCACCACCATGCGCCCGTCCTGCGGATTGATAGCAAACTGCACATTGCTGCCGCCAGTGTCTACACCAATTTCGCGCAGCACCGCCAAAGAGGCGTTGCGGAGAATCTGATACTCCTTGTCGCTCAGGGTTTGTGCCGGCGCGACCGTGATGGAGTCGCCGGTGTGCACGCCCATGGGGTCGAGGTTTTCGATCGAGCAGACGATGATGCAGTTGTCCGCCTTGTCGCGCACCACCTCCATCTCATACTCTTTCCAGCCGAGCAGGGACTCTTCGATCAACAACTCGCTGGTGGGCGAGGCCTCGAGGCCACGCTTGCAGATCACCTCGAACTCCTCAGCGTTGTAGGCAATGCCGCCACCCGTCCCGCCCAGGGTGAAGCTTGGACGAATCACGGTGGGAAAGCCCAGGGTCTTCTGCACCGTCCAGGCCTCTTCCATCGAGTGGGCGATGCCTGAGCGTGCTGAACCCAGCCCGATGTGGGTCATGGCGTCCTTGAACTTGAGCCGGTCCTCAGCCTTGTCAATCGCCTGCGGGCTTGCACCGATGAGTTCTACTTGGTATTTGTCGAGCACCCCTTGGTGCCAGAGGTCGAGCGCGCAATTCAGCGCAGTCTGGCCGCCCATGGTCGGCAGAATCGCGTCAGGACGCTCTTTGGCAATGATTTTTTCGACCGTCTGCCAGGTGATGGGCTCGATGTAAGTCACATCGGCCGTCGCCGGGTCCGTCATGATGGTGGCAGGGTTGCTGTTGATCAGGATGACCTTGTAACCCTCTTCCCTGAGCGCCTTGCAGGCCTGGACGCCTGAGTAATCGAACTCGCAGGCCTGACCGATGATGATTGGTCCGGCGCCAATGATCAGAATGCTTTTGATATCACTACGCTTTGACATGTTCTTTCCTGCTCTCTATTCTTTATGGGCAGCGCTTCAGGGCGCTGCAGTTAAGGCTACCAAAACCAGCCGGGCTGACCGCAGGGCTCAGTTCAGGCTGGCGGTGGCCAACTTGACACCAAACCACACAAACACGGCGCCCACCGCACTGGACAGAACGGCGGACAACTTGCGCCGCTCGCGAAAACTGTCGGCCAGACGAGCGCCCATAACAATTAGCACCGACAAGTAGACGGCGCTGAAGCCCATAACGATGGCACTCAAAATCAAAAAGGGCACCGCCGGCGTGGCGTAGTTCGGGTCGATGAACTGAACAAAAAATGACAGTAGAAACAAAATGGCCTTTGGGTTCAGCAGGCTGACCAGCAGGGCGCGCTGAAACGGCTTGGCCAGGTGGCTTGGCACCACTCGCGCCGCAGATTGAACAGCGTGGGCGTCGCGCCACTTCTTCAGCGAGCCCGTCAGCAACTGCACCCCTACCCATGCCAGGTAGGCCGCACCAGCGTACTTAACGACCATGAACAGCGCCGGTGTGGTACGCAGCAAGCCCGCCGCCCCCAACGCCACCAGGACCAGCAACACGGTATCGCCCAAAAAAACGCCCAAGGCGCCCTGAAAACCAGCCTTCACGCCTCGCGCGGTGGCCACCGTCAGCACAAACAGTGAGTTAGGTCCTGGCAGCAGAATGATGCCAAAGGCACCAATCACATAGGTCCACAGGTCGGTCACGCCGTAAAAGCTCATGCCCGAGACTCCATCTCCCGTATAAAACGGTCAAACATGTAGCCGATGTCATGCGGGCCTGGTGAGGCCTCGGGGTGACCCTGGAAGCAGAAGGCCGGGCGGTCGGTACGCTCTAGCCCCTGTACCGTGCCGTCAAACAGGCTGACGTGGGTGACCCGCAGCGTGGCGGGCAACGATGTGTCATCCACCGCAAAGCCATGGTTCTGACTGGTGATGCTGACACGTCCGCTCCCGAGTTCCTTGACCGGGTGGTTGGCGCCGTGGTGACCAAACTTCATTTTGAAGGTTCGCGCTCCGCTGGCCAGCGCCATGATCTGATGGCCTAGGCAGATGCCGAAGGTGGGAATACCGCTGTCGATCAAGGTCGCGGCGGCGGCAATGGCATAGTCACAGGGCTGTGGGTCGCCAGGGCCATTACTTAGAAAAATGCCGTCGGGCCGATAGGCCAGCACATCGGCGGCGGAGGTCTGGGCCGGCACGACCGAGACGCGGCAACCGCGCTCGGCCAGCATGCGGAGGATGTTGTGTTTGACGCCAAAATCATAGGCCACAACATGGTACCGACCGCGCGTCTGCTCGCCGTAACCAGGTTTTCCGTCTAGGCTGGCGTGGGCCAGTTGCCACTCGGTCTGTGTCCACGCGTAGGGGGCTTTAGCCGACACCACGCGGGCCAAGTCGAGTCCGGCCATGTTCGGCGCGGCCAGCGCCAGGGCTTTAGCACGGTCGATAACGGCTGGCGTGACCGCCTCGCCCGCGGACAAGCCCAGAATACAACCGTTCTGCGCGCCCTGGGTACGCAACTGGCGCGTCAATTTGCGAGTATCAATATTGGCGATGGCTACGGCGCCCTCTCGTTGCAGGTAGTGCTCCAGGCTCATGTCCTGCCGGAAGTTGGAGGCCACCAGCGGCAAGTCTTTGATGATGAGTCCGGCCGCGTAAACACGGGAGGCCTCTACATCTTGCGTATTGATGCCGTAATTGCCAATATGGGGATAGGTCAGGGTAACGATTTGCTGGCAGTAGCTAGGGTCTGTCAGGATTTCCTGGTAGCCGGTCATGGCAGTGTTGAACACCACCTCGCCAACCGTGACGCCTGGGGCGCCAATGGAATCACCAACATAGACAGTGCCGTCTGCGAGCGCCAGGATGGCGGGAGGGGCGGTTCCCTTAAGAGACACAAGCACGGGGTTCTCCGAGTAAGTTACGGGTACGCCCAATTCGCCTCAGGAACAGCGCCTGAAAGACTTAACGGTGGGATTTGGCCTGAGTTGCGCTAGGCGTACGGGAGTGCGGATAAGCACTCGAGTATAGCTGAGGGGCGTGCGCTAAACCGGCCTTCATGGCAAGGTCGCCGTGGCACTGGCGTGCAAGCAAATCGCTGCGGCACTGGCCACATTCAACGATTCCTCGCCACCCGGCTGGGCAATGCGAACCTGCAGGCCGGCCCGACCGGCCAGGTGGCCGCTGACACCCTGTCCCTCATGACCAAAGGCCCAGGCACAGGGCATGGGCAGTCTCCTACCGCTCAGCAATTGGTGCAACGCCATTCCAGCATGGGAACTGGTGACAACGATCGGTACATCGAGCGCATTGAGAACGTCGGGCTCGACGCCGTCAAACAAAGTCAGACCAAAGTGCGCACCCATACCGGCACGCAGCACTTTAGGCGACCACAGCGCAGCCGTGCCTTTGAGTGCGATCACCTGGGCGAAGCCGAAAGCTGAGGCACTGCGCAGAATAGCGCCAACATTGCCGGCATCTTGCACGCGATCCAGAATGACCGTCGGCACTTGCCGCGGCACGGAGAGGTCCCCCGGTAAGTCAATGAGGAAGCCCATCGCAGCCGGCGAGGCTAAGCCACTGATATCGGCAAAAAAAGCATCCGGAATTACTATGTTTTTTGAAGCACACTTTGTCCATTCGGCGGGGGCTAACGGCCAAAATGATGTGGAGAAAATCACAAACTCAGGGGTTATACCGCGCAGCAGCGCAGCACGGCACAGGTGATCGCCCTCGACCCAGATCCGTCCCTGCCGGCGATAGGCTGTGCTGTCTTGCGTCAGGCGACGCAGTTCTTTGAGCAGGGGGTTGTCACGCGAACTGACAAATTGGGCTGGCGCGGCAGGCATCACAGGAGTACGGCCACCGGTCGGAAACTGGTTCGATGCTGGGCGCAGGGGCCATGCGCCTGCAAGGCTGCCAAATGAGCCGCCGTGCCGTAGCCCTTGTGTCGCGCAAAGCCGTACTGCGGGTAGTGCTGATCAAGCTCAAGGCACCACCTGTCACGGTGAACCTTCGCCAAAATGGAGGCTGCGGAAATCGCTGGTACCAGTGCGTCGCCACCAACGATGGCCTCAGCCAGCACCCCAAGTACGGGCAGGCGGTTGCCATCGACCAGCACCTTATTGGGTTTTAGGCGCAGGCCCTCCACCGCCCGGCGCATGGCCAGGAGGGTCGCCTGAAGGATATTGAGCCGGTCGATTTCCTCGACGCTCGCCTCGGCAATCGAGCAGCACAGGGCCTTGGCTTTGATCTCGTCAAAGAGGCGCTCGCGACGTAACGCCGTGAGTTTTTTCGAATCAGCCAGACCTTTGATGGGTTTGCGCTCGTCCAAAATCACGGCCGCCGCGACTACTGGCCCGGCTAAAGGGCCGCGCCCGGCCTCATCCACCCCGGCGATCAAGCCAGCAATGTCCCAGGACAGGGCCGATTGTTCAGGTTTGGAGGATTTTTTCGATCGCATGGGCAGCTATTGTCGGCGTGTCCTGACGCAATTGCAGGTGCAACTCGGTAAAGCGCTGGTGTAAACCCGCCACTTGGGCAGGCTTGGCGGCCAAGCCTGTCAAGATGGCATCGGCCAGAGCGCGGGGGGTGGCAGCCTGCTGTAGCAGTTCTGGCACGACAAAATCCTGGCAAAGAATATTGGGCAAGCCGACCCAGGGTTGCAATTTTTTGCGCCGCATGATCTGCCAGGACAACGCGCTCATGTGGTACGCGATGACCATGGGACGTTTGAACAGTGCAGCCTCCAGCGTCGCGGTGCCGCTGGCAATCAGGGTCAAGTCACAGGCGGCCAGCGCGGTATGCGACTGCCCAGCCACGATGGTGAGGTGCTCCGCCATACCGCTGGCCCGTGCCGCCTGCTCAATCGCCGGCATCAAAGCAGGCACGGCTGGAACCACGAACTGCATGGTTGCTTGCGCCTGCCGGACCAGCGCTGCTGTTTGAAAAAACCGCACTGCTAAGTGCGCAATTTCAGATTGCCGGCTACCGGGCAAAAGTGCCAGCACCGGGGCATCCTGCCGAAGTCCAAGTTTCACTCGCGCAGAAGCCCGATCTGGCTCGAGTGGGATGACCTGGGCCAAGGGATGGCCAACATAAGTGGCCGCGATGCCATGGCTGGCCAGCAGCGCCGGCTCAAACGGAAAGAGGCAAAGCACATGGTCCACGCTGCGGCGGATAGCATTTAGCCGCTCGGCCCGCCATGCCCAGACCGATGGACAAACAAAATGCACAGTCTTGACGCCAGTAGCCTTCAGTGCAGCTTCCAGGTCCAGATTGAAATCCGGGGCGTCGACGCCAATGAACAGGTCCGGGCGCTGTAGCAGCAAACGCGTCTTGAGTTGGCGCCGGATTCCCACGATCTCACGGTAGCGACGCAGCACCTCCCAGCCATAGCCATGCACCGACAATTTCTCGTGTGGCCACCAGGCGGTGAAGCCGCGAGTGGCCATCTGAGGCCCGCCGATGCCGGACGCGCGCAGTTCAGGCCAGCGGGCCCGCAAGCCATCGAGCATCAAACCAGCCAGCAGGTCACCCGAGGTTTCACCAGCGACCATGGCCAAATTAAGGGCATTCATGCCAGCCTGACCCGGCTCAGCGCACGATGCCACGCTGCGGAGACGTTTTTGCTAAAAACGATAGCATCATCTCTATATCTGACAAGGCTTCCAGGCCATTTTCGCCTAAATCGGCAATCGCTTGCCGGGCCAAGTCGAGTGTCAGATTATCTCGATACAGTGCCTTGTGCATGGACTTGACGACGGCCAGTCGCTCGGCCGAAAACCCGCGCCGGCGCAAACCTTCGTAGTTCATGGACCGCGCCTGCGCTGGCTGCCCTTGGCACATGACAAAGGGCGGCAAGTCGGCAAACAGCAGCGAACACATGGCGGTCATACTATGCGCACCAATTTTCACGAACTGGTGCACCACCGTGAATCCGCCCAAAATTGCCCAATCCCCAACCTGCACATGACCCGCCAGCTGGGCGTTGTTGGCAAAAATAGTATGGTCGCCGACCACGCAATCGTGCGCCAAGTGGACATAAGCCATCAGCCAGTTGTCGTTGCCAACCCTGGTCACGCCGGTGTCACCAGGCGAGCCGATGTTGAAGGTGCAAAACTCCCTCACGGTATTGCGGTCACCGATCACCAACTCGCAGGGCTCACCGGCATACTTCTTATCCTGCGGGATAGCACCAAGGGAGTTGAACTGAAAAATACGGTTGTCTCGGCCGATCGTGGTGTGTCCCTCCAGCACGCAATGCGGCCCGATGGTCGTACCGGCACCGATCCGCACATGAGGGCCGATCACCGTGTAAGGTCCTACTGTCACCGAGCTATCGAGCTCAGCGCATCGGTCCACCAGCGCCGTCGTATGTATCGCGGTCACTGTGGCTCCTTCAGGCAATGGCCCGCATCGCGCAGGTCAACTCAGCCTCGACCGCAAGGTCGTCGCCCACCAGCGCTCGGGCCTTAAATTTAAAAATACCAGCCTTCATGCGCATCAGCGCCACGTCCAGGATGAGTTGATCGCCAGGCTCCACCGGCCGCTTGAAACGCGCGCCGTCAATCCCGGCAAAGTAATACACGGTGTCGTCGCTGGGTGAAGTGTCGAGCGCGTCAAAGGCCAGCAATGCTGCCGCCTGAGCCAGGGCTTCAAGCATCAAAACGCCCGGCATGACTGGGCGATGTGGGAAATGGCCCTGGAAAAACGGCTCATTCATGGTCACATTTTTCAGGGCGCGAATAGTTTTGCCTTTGTCAATAGCCAGCACCCGGTCAACCAGCAGAAACGGGTAGCGATGCGGCAATTGCTTAAGAATCTTATGGATGTCCATCAGGGTGGTTCCTTGTTGTCGAATATTTTTTCCAGGCGACGAACCCGCTCACGCAGGTCGCTCAGGTGCTTCAGCGAGGCCGCATTTTTTTCCCAGGCCGGGTTGCTATCGATTGGAAAAAACCCGGTGTAATGCCCCGGCTGCCGGATCGAACGAGTGACCACGCTGGCGGCAGACACATGCACATGATCGGCCAGCTCAAGGTGCCCCAGCACGATCGCGCCACCGCCGAGTGTGCAATGCGCACCGATTCGGGCGCTGCCCGCCACCCCCACACAGCCGGCCAGGGCGCTGTGCGCGCCAATCTCCACGTTATGGCCGATCTGCACGAGGTTGTCTAGCTTGACGCCATCGGCAATCAGCGTGTCTTTCAGGGCGCCTCGGTCAACACATGTATTGGCACCAATTTCGACGTCATTGCCGATGCGTACCGCGCCCAACTGCTCGATCTTTTCCCATACGCCGTTGTTGGGCGCAAAGCCGAACCCATCGGCGCCTATCACCACGCCGGAATGAAGCAGGCAGCGCTCGCCAATATGACAGTCCTCCGCCACAGTGACCCGAGAGCGCAACTCAGTGTCAGCGCCAATAGTGGCGCCGCGCTCAATGACACAAAGGGCTCCCACGATCGCACTGGCATGCACTCGGGCCTCCGGATCAATCACCGCACTGGGATGAATTCGATGGCGCAGCGGTCGTTGCGTGGCAGACTTCCAGAGCCGGGTCAATCGGGAAAAATAGAGGTAGGGTTGTGCTACTACGATACATGAGCCCCGCTCACGCGCCTGAACCTGATGGTCTGGGCTCACAATCACACAGGCGGCCTGAGAACCAGCCAGTAAACCCCGGTATTTGGGATGACTGAGAAAGCTCAGCGTGTCGGGTCCAGCAGTCTCTAGAGGTGCAAGCGCGACAATCCGGGTGTCGGGGTCGCCGTGGAGCTCGCCACCCAAGGCTTCAACAATCGCACCTAATCGCAGGGCCACACGTCGAACGCCTTACGCGCCTTTATTTGGCAGCAGCCGAATTCAGAACTTTGATGACCTTCTCGGTGATGTCATGCTTGGGATTGACATAAACCGCCTCTTGCAAGATCAGATCGTATTTTTCAGCTTCGGCTACCTGCTTGACCACTTTGTTGGCGCGCTCGAGCACCTGCTGCAATTCTTCGTTTTTTCGGGCATTGAGATCTTCTTGAAATTCTCGGCGCTTGCGCTGGAAATCCCGATCTTGATCCACCAGTTGTTTTTGCCGGTTGGCGCGCTGACTTTCGGACAGGGTAGGTGCTTCCCGCTCCAACTTGTCTGCGGACGCCTTCAAACCTGCGCCTTGATCGACCAAGTCCTTCTCCCGCTTGGAGAACTCTTGTTCCAATTTGATCTGGGCGGCCTTGGCTGTGGCCGCTTCCTTGAAAATACGGTCGGTACTGACAAAGCCTATGCGGAACTCCTGCGCCTGTGCCAGCAGCACGCAGGTACTCAAAAAGACGGTAGCGCCGATCCGTTGCAAGAGATGATTCATTAGAAGCTTGATCCGATCTGAAATTGCACACTCTGCATTTTATCCCCGTCATAGCTCTTGACGGGCCAGGAAAATGCCAAACGCAGGGGTCCAACGGGCGAGATCCAGCTGATACCCACCCCGGACGATGATCGAAGATCGTTTGCAGTGGCATTCGATGCCAGGCCACCATCGGGCCCTGCGATGCTACCGACATCGACAAAACCGTACAAGCGCAGCGTCCTGTCGTTTCCAGCACCAGGAAATGGGGTCAACAACTCAGCGTTCAGGTTAACTTTTCGCGTGCCGCCGACCACTGAGCCATTGGCGTCGCGGGGGCCAAGACTGCCCTGCTCAAAGCCGCGCACTGAGCCCAGTCCGCCACCGTAATAATTCTTAAAGACCGGGTATGCACGGTCCCCAACAGAAACACCGAAACCCACTTCCCCATTGACGGCCACGGTCAACTGCTTGTTAAGCGGGAAATACTCCTGGTATTGGTACGTCGTGCGGAAATACCGCGCATCGCCGGCCACCGACCACTCGGCGTTGGCGCGCTGAAGGCGCCCTGAATTAGGCGCCAAAGAGCTGTCACGACGGTCGCGCGACCAACCCAACGTCAAGGGCACCGCACTGCTGTCGTAACCAAATTGATTGGCATAGTCAAGGTAGGACGTGGGCAATGAAGTTCCCGGCACGATGCTGGTATTTTCAACACCAGCACCGAAATAGACCGTGTCGCTTTCCGTGAACGGCACTCCAAACCGGGCACTGCCACCCGATGTGACCAACTTATAGTAGTTTTGATCCTCATAAGGGCTGAAGGTCTTGTAGTAAACGCTCAAAGTCCGTGACACACCGTCTGCTGTGAAATATGGATCAGTGGTGCTGAAATCAAGCACCCGGTTGATCTTGCTGGTGTTCAGTTGAACGCCCAACGAGTTGCCCGAACCGAAAGCATTGTCCTGCTTGAAACCGAACGACAAACCCAGCCCATCGCCGCTAGAGAACCCGGCACCCAAGCTCAGACTACCAGTTGGTTTTTCAACCACTTCAAACGTCAGGTCCACCTGGTCTGGCGAGCCAGGTACGTCCTGAGTGTCCACCAAAACAGAACTAAAATACCCTAGCCGGTCGACCCGATCCCGCGACAACTTAATCTTGTAGCCATCGTACCAAGACGCCTCGAACTGCCTAAGCTCCCGGCGCACAACGACATCGCGCGAACGACTGTTGCCTGCAATGTTGATTTTGCGCACATAGGCCCGACGAGAAGGGTCAGCTTGCAGAGTGATGGCAACTCGGTTGCTAGCACGATCAACGTCCGACCGGGCCTCAACCCGGGCAAAAGCGAAGCCAAAATTGGCAAAATAATCAGTGAAAGCCTTAGACGTTTTAGCGATGTCGTCAGCGTTATAGGGCTGACCAGGCCGGATCGTCACCAGAGATTTGAACTCGTCGTCCCGACCCAGAAAGTTACCCTCTAACTTGACGCTGCTCACATCAAACCGCTCGCCCTCGGAGATATTGATGGTGATTGCGATATCGGTCTTGTTGGGAAGGATTGACACCTGCGTTGAATCTACATTGAATTCAAGGTAGCCCCGCGTCAGGTAATAAGAACGCAGGGTCTCAATATCAGCATTGAGTTTGGTACGCGAATACCGGTTCGATTTGGTATACCAACTCAACCAACCGCCGGTATCCAAATCAAACAAACTGCGCAGGCTTGGCTCCGAAAAAGCATTATTTCCAACCAACCGAATCTCACTGATTTTTACCGTATCGCCCTCATTGACTGTGAAAGTCAGGTTAACGCGATTGCGCTCTGTCGGGGTGACCGTCGTCACTACTTCGGCCGCGTACAGGCTGCGGTTGATGTACTGCCGTTTGAGTTCCTGCTCGGCACGATCTAGTTGTGCCTTGTCGAAAGGTCGGCCATCGGCTAAACCAACATCGCGAAGTGCTTTTCGGAGGACATCTTTGTCAAACTCTTTGGTGCCGACAAAGTCTACGGCGCCAATCGTCGGACGCTCTTCGACAATCAGTACCAAAACATCGCCACTGACTTCGATGCGAACGTCTTTGAACAGCCCCAGCGCAAACAAGGCCCGTATAGCTGCCGCCCCTTTTTCATCGTTGTAGACCTCACCAACCTGGACTGGGATCGAGACAAACACAGTGCCAGGCTCCACCCGCTGCAGACCTTCAATTCGTATGTCCCTCACCGTGAAAGGATTGATTGCCCAGGCAGCACCGGCGCCACTCAAAACCATCATCACCAGCAACAGCCAGGCACGAACGCGTAAAAGGTTGATTTGCATTTTTGTTTTCAGTCGAACAGTCGGGCGATATCGTTGTAAAGGGCGACAGTCGTCATAAGAGCAAGCACAGCCACGCCAACCCGCTGCAAACGTGTCATCCAAAGTTCGGACACTGGCCGGCGCGTCACGCCCTCCCAAAGATAATACATCAGGTGGCCACCATCCAGAATGGGCAACGGAAGCAGGTTAAGGACTCCCAAACTGACGCTGATCAGTGCCAAAAACAAAAGGTATTGCGTCAAGCCCAGGTTGGCAGACTTGCCGGCGTAGTCTGCCACGGTCACGGGTCCACTGAGGTTTTTCAAAGAGGCTTGCCCGATCAGCATTTTGCCGATCATGCTCAGGGTCAAGGACGACACCTCCCACGTACGCTGAATACCCCGCCACACACTGTCCAAGGGAGCGTACTGGACCGTGACAAGCTCGGGCGCAGCGCCCACCATGGCGCCGATACGGGCGACGCGTCCACTGGTCTCGTCTCTCGCCTCAGGCTGGACCACCAGCGTCAACGGCCGGCCGGCTCGGATCACCGTCCATTCGGACGCCACGCCCTGGCCGTTCTGCAACGAATTTCGCACGACTCTGCGGAGCTGCTGCCCGTCAAATATAGGCGTAGAACCAACCTGCCGAACCAGATCGCCCTTTTTCAGACCCGCGCGCTCAGCAGCCTGCCCACTGGTGACGTCCCCAATCAGTGGCAATGTAAAAGGTCCATTTAGGCCAATTTGCCGCAGCAACTGCGCATCTACATCGCGGCTAGGCAAACCGCCAAGCTTGAGCAACACTTCCTGAGTGGCGCCACCACCCCCGTCTTGCACCTGCAATCGCACATCCTGCTGCTCGAGCGCGCTTCGCGTCAAAGTCCACCGCAAGTCCTCGAATGAGTCCACGCTCTCCCAATCGCCGTCATCCACCGCAGCACTCAGAACCCGTTGGCCGCCGAGCAATCCCGCCCTCGCCGCGATTGAATCAGGCTCTGGGCTAGCGAGAACAGCTGCGGGCAGTTGAATCCCGGTCCAGTTGACGATCGCGTACAAGACGATTGCGAGGAGCAGATTTGCCGCAGGCCCCGCCGCAACAATAGCAGCACGGGAAAGCAAGGGCTTGGTATCAAATGCAAGGTGCTTTTCGCCGTCCTCCACGGGCGATTCGCGCCCATCAAGCATTCGGACGTAGCCGCCGAACGGCAGCATACCGATAACAAATTCGGTCGGTGAACCCTTGGGCTGCCAACGCCAGAGGGTCGTGCCAAAACCAATCGAGAAGCGCAAGACCTTGACGCCACAGGCCACTGCCATCCGGTAGTGCCCATACTCATGCACGGCAATCAGCAACGCCAATGCCGTCAAAAAAGCAAAAAATGTAAGCATGAAAAATCAGAAGCAGCAGTCAGGCGCCAAGGCGTCGCACCACGTATTTGGCTTTGTCGCGGGACCGGGCGTCAAGTGCCAATAGATCCTCCAGCGATTCAGGTACTGTCGTCACAATCGCTTCGAGCGTGTCAAGGTTGACCGCATGGATCTGATCAAAACGGATTTGACCTTGCAAAAAGGCTTCGACTGCAACTTCATTGGCGGCATTAAGCACTGCCGTAGACCCTGCTGGGGCCTTCAGGACGGTCCAAGCGAGCTTCAATCCGGGGAAGCGCTGCTTGTGGCCATCACTGTCAAGGGGCTCAAAGGTCAGGGCCCCCATGACGCGAAAATCAAGTGCAGCAGCGCCCGAGCTCATTCGGTCCGGCCATGCCAAGCCATAAGCGATCGGCACCTTCATGTCTGGCGTGCCCAACTGCGCTACAACGGAGTTATCGGTGTACTGCACCATGGAGTGGATCACGCTTTGCGGATGTATCACCACTTCAATTTGTTCAGGCCTAGCACCAAACAGAAAATGCGCCTCGATCACCTCCAGCGCCTTGTTCATCATGGTTGCCGAATCAACCGATATCTTGCGCCCCATGACCCAATTGGGATGCGCACAAGCTTGCTCTGGCGTAACGTCTCGCAAAGTCAATGGGTCCCGCTTGCGAAACGGGCCGCCTGAGGCGGTCAGGATGATCTTGTCAATCCGCTCAGCCCATACTGACGGGTCATCAGGCAAAGACTGAAATACGGCCGAGTGCTCACTGTCAATTGGCAATAGCTTGGCACCACCTTGTTTGACAGCCTGCAAAAAATAGTCACCGCCAACCACCAAAGCTTCTTTATTCGCCAACAGCAGGCGCTTGCCGGCCCGTGCCGCAGCAAGGCAGGAGGAGAGGCCTGCCGCGCCTACGATAGCTGCCATGACAACATCCACCAACTCATGCGAAGCCACCATGCTGATAGCCGCTGTCCCCCAGACCACCTGGGTTGGCAAGCCAAGCACTTTGCACTGACGCGCCAACTCAAGCCCATGGGGCTCACTGGCCATGACCGCAAAAACCGGTTGAAATTGAACGCACTGTTTCAGCATCACGGCGACACGGGTCGACGCACTCAGCGCAAAGACCTCAAAACGGTCCGGGTGCCGTGCCATGACCTCGAGCGTGTTGACCCCAATCGATCCCGTCGAACCCAAAACGGCAACCCGCTTCTTAATTTGCTGTTTCAAATTTGTCATCGCAGGTCTCAATAAGCAAGCAGCATCATCGAAAGCGGCATGGCGGGCAGCAGAGCGTCCAAGCGATCCAGCACGCCACCATGCCCGGGCAGCAATCCACTGCTGTCCTTCACCCCAGCGCTGCGTTTTATCAGGGACTCAAGTAGATCACCGACAACACTCATGGCAGCCAAAAAAACCACACCAATAATCAGCATTTGCAGTCCTCGTCGAGAAAGGTGCGTGTAGAGGCTAGGCACACTGAGCGCCCAATAGCTGTCAATCCATCGCCAGATAAGCGCAACAAGCAAAACGCCAACCAGGCCACCCCAGACCCCCTCCCAACTCTTGCCAGGGCTGATGGACGGCGCCAACTTGCCGGTCGCCAAGCGACCACCCCACGCCCGTCCAGAGAAATAAGCCGATATATCAGCAACCCAGACCAAGGCCAGCACCGACAGCAAAAAATTGGGGCCAACCATACGCGCCTGAGCTGCTGCTAGCCAAGCCACCCACAACAATGCGATACCTGTGCCCAACCGCAGCCGACGATCCAGCTTAGACCAAGCCAACACACCGCCGCGCAACAACCAGGCCCCGCCTAGGACCCACACCGCTCCCGCCAACCACCAAAGCCAGGGAAGTGGTCGGGTTAGCCAGCCCAAGACCCAACTGACCAGACAGAGGGCAGCGCAAGCCAGCGCTGCGGCCACTGACGTAGCATGGCGGTAGCCATTAAGTCTCGACCATTCCCATGCACCAGCAGCAATCAGCAGCAGCATCAAGCCACAAAACGGCGCGGGATCATGCCAAAAAAGAGCCGGCAGAAAACACACCAGCAGCGCCAATGCTGTGACAACACGTTGCTTCAGCATCGCGGCAATCCCAGTACGGGAAGCATGCTGTAGACCGAACCCAGTCCGCCGACCATCGCAGAGCCTCTTACCAGCCAGGAATAAAAGTGCATGGGCCCAGACCAAGGCGGTCAGACCGCCATGATGTCCTGCTCTTTGGCGGCAACCAACTGATCAATAACACTGATGTTTCGATCTGTGACTTTTTGAATCTCAGCCTCGGAGCGCTTTTGGTCATCCTCAGAAGCCAGCTTGTCCTTGACTGCTTTTTTGACGGCATCGTTGGCATCGCGGCGAAGGTTGCGAACCGCTACCTTGGCACCTTCACCCTCCCCGCGAACAACTTTAGTGAGTTCCTTGCGGCGCTCCTCGGACATGGCCGGCATCGGAACGCGAATCAGATCACCCATAGAGGAAGGATTAAGCCCAAGGTCGCTATCGCGAATGGCCTTCTCTATTTTGGCGCCCAAACCCTTTTCCCATGGTTGAACGCTGATCGTGCGAGCGTCCAAAAGTGACACGTTAGCCACTTGGCTGACAGGAACCAGAGCGCCATAGTAATCAACCTGAACAGTATCGAGCAGAGCCGGATTAGCGCGCCCGGTACGTATTTTCATCAGGTTGTTTTTGAAGGCTGCGATGGTTTGATCCATCTTGGCTTCGGTATTTCGCTTGATGTCTGCAATCGGCATTGTTATTTCCTTACGCTAAGCGCCACGGCTCGCATGTTAGACGCCATCATTTTGACATGTTCAGGCATGCACCAAAGTGCCTTCATCCTGCCCCATAACCACTCGCTTGAGGGCGCCATGCTTAAAAATGGAGAACACCTTGATGGGTAGCTTTTGGTCACGGCACAACGCGAAGGCAGTGGCGTCCATGATGCCCAGGTTCTGTGCCATAGCCTCGTCAAACGAGAGACTGTGATACCGCGTTGCCAAGGGATCTTTTTTAGGGTCCGCGGTGTAGACACCATCAACTTTGGTCGCTTTTAACACCACTTCAGCGCCAATTTCCGCACCTCGCAGCGCTGCAGCGGTATCGGTCGTAAAAAACGGGTTGCCTGTCCCTGCGGCAAAAATGACCACCTTGCCCTCTTCAAGATACTGAAGCGCCTTGGGTCGCACATAGGGCTCGACCACCTGTTCAATAGCGATGGCGGACATGACCCGAGCAGTCAAGCCAGCCTTATTCATGGTATCCCCGAGGGCAAGTGCATTCATGACCGTTGCCAGCATGCCCATGTAGTCAGCGGTTGCCCGGTCCATACCGACAGATCCGCCCGCCACCCCACGGAAAATATTGCCACCACCAATCACCACCGCCAACTCAACCCCGAGACGAGTCACCTCTGCAATTTCATCAACCATCCGGACGATGGTGTCACGATTGATGCCAAACTGGTCATCGCCCATTAAGGCCTCGCCCGAAAGTTTGAGCAAAATCCGCTTGTGGGCTGGTTTGGCAGTTGTCATATCAGTCTCTTGGTGAAGTTGCTACGATGCTCAATATCGCCGACGCTCGGCCACTCTGATGTGCGACCGGGCATCATTGACCACTGGCGCGATCAAGCAGACTGCTTCGCGGCAGCCACCTGAGCAGCTACTTCAGCGGCAAAGTCGTCTACCTTTTTCTCAATGCCCTCGCCTACAACATATAAAGTAAATGACTTCACGGTGGTGCCAGTGGCCTTAAGCATTTGCTCAACCGTCTGCTTGTCATTTTTAACGAAAGGCTGATTGAACAGCGACACCTCTTTGAGGTATTTTTGCACACCACCTTCAATGCGCTTGGTCACGATCTCCGCCGACTGAACGGGCTTGCCTGCGGCTGTCGCCAAGGCGGCATCTTCAGCGGCTTTGGCTGCTGCGACCGAGCGCTCACGCGCCACCAGATCGGCCGGGACATCTTGACTGGACAGGGCTACCGGCTTCATCGCAGCCACATGCATCGCCACGTCTTTGGCCGCTGCGTCGCTGCCTTCAAACTCAACCACTACCCCGATGCGCGTCCCGTGCAAGTAGGATGCCAACTGGCTGCCGGACGCAAAGCGCTTGAAGCGCCGAAAACTAATGTTCTCACCTATTTTCCCGATTAGGCCCTTGCGAACATCTTCCAGCGTCGGGCCAAAGCCGTCTTGGGCATGAGCCAGCAGGCCCAGCGCAGCAACGTCAGCCGGATCGTGTTTGGCCACCAAGCCTGCAGCAGCATTTGCCAAAGCCAGAAAGCTGTCGTTTTTGGTGACGAAATCAGTCTCACAGTTCACCTCCAGCAGCGCCCCAGCACCCGGCTCCATGCTGCAGACAACAACGCCTTCGGCGGTGATCCGCCCTGCGGCCTTGCCAGCCTTGCTGCCCAATTTGACGCGCAGCAGTTCTTCAGCCTTGGCCATATCGCCTTCAGCCTCGGTCAAGGCACGTTTGCACTCCATCATTGGCGCGTCAGTCTTGCCGCGCAGCTCAGCAACCATACTTGCGGTAATTGCAACCATTTTTCTCTCCATCATCGATTGGTGTAAAACAAAAACTCAAAAAAAGGGGGCAATAAAGCCCCCTTTAAGCGGGGTCGCGAAAGGTTCAGGCAGCGGTCTCATTCACTTCCACAAATTCATCTGCGCTCTCGGCCACAACAGCCTTGACGAGGTCATCCACAACATTGGAACGGCCCTCGATGATGGCGTCCGCGATGCCACGCGCATACAGCGTGACGGCCTTGGAGGAATCGTCATTGCCGGGGATCACGTAATCTATGCCTTCTGGCGAGTGGTTTGAATCCACCACCGCGATCAAAGGAATACCCAGTTTTTTGGCCTCTGCTATGGCGATTTTGTGGTAACCAACATCGATGACGAAGATAGCGTCAGGCAAGACGGCCATATCTTGAATGCCGCCAATGTCCTTCTCCAACTTGTCCAGTTCCCGGGCAAACATCAGCTGTTCTTTTTTGCTCATGCTGTCCAACCCAGCCTCTTGCTGGATTTTCATATCTTTGAGCCGCTTGATCGACGTCTTGACGGTCTTGAAGTTCGTCAGCATGCCACCGAGCCAACGCTGATCCACGAAAGGCACGCCAGCTCGCTGCGCCTCCATAGCGACAGTCTCGCGCGCCTGGCGCTTCGTGCCGACCATCAACACTGTTCCGCGCTTGGCAGAAATTTGCCGCACAAATTTTGCCGCCTCTTGAAACATCGGCAAGGATTTTTCAAGGTTGATGATGTGAATTTTGTTGCGATGACCAAAAATGAACGGCGCCATTTTGGGGTTCCAAAAGCGAGTCTGGTGTCCAAAGTGGACGCCCGCTTCAAGCATTTCACGCATAGTTACTGACATGTCTGACTCCAAAGGTTTGGTCTAAAATCCAGCTTGTTATTTCATGCGCACTGCAGACTTCGCAGTCCACTGTTGTGACGAAACACCTTGTTTAAGCTGGTTTGCTTATTTGTGAGCCGTGAGTCACTTGACCCCTAACTCAGCCGATCGAGTATAGCAGCCCGAATGACACACAAAACCAACTCCGACCCTGATCAGGATCGCGGCAAGGCTTGGCTCGAAAGACAACATACCTGTTAGGCGCATTGGAAAAAGAACCGAACCTTTGCGCTTGTTGACGCAGATTTTGCATCGACGCCATGGTGAGTATTTGCCAAGGCTGCCGTCAACTATTGGGGGCGACTGGCAGCCTGCATCGTCTGGCACAAGTGAAGTTCTGCCCGGCACGATTGGCACCGGCCCGGCGTCTGGCGCAGACACTTATGATGCAGCTAGCCAAGCGGTTCCCGACATGGTCAGATGGTCAATGCATAGCCAGCGCACACCAACGCTGACTGCCGTAGCCCTCAGCAGGGCTGTCCTGATCTGAGCCTCAACGCTTAAGCTTCCGTGAGGTCTTCGGACCTGAGACGCCCTTGCCTGAAGATTTCGTGGCCGCTACCCTTGACTTGGCACTTTGAGGCAATGGGTCTGCAACTCGACTTCCACGTCGCCGTGCCGGTTTGTCGAGGTTAGCGTTGTCAGAGGCACCCACCAAATTACCGTCACGGGATGCCAGCTTGTCCTTGACTGGCTTGGCGTTCAGGCCATCACCTTCATGAACCAGACGGAAATCAATTCGGCGCCCATCAAGGTCCACCCGGCTCACCTGCACGCGAACTCTTGAGCCAATCGCATAGCGCATGCCGGTTCGCTCACCGCGTAGTTCCTGGCGAGCCTCATCAAAACGGTAGTACTCGCCACCAAGCTCCGTAATGTGAACCAAACCCTCCACATACATCGCATCCAGCGTCACAAAAATACCAAAACCAGTGACAGCACTGACAACCCCGGCATACTCTTCCCCTAAATGTTCGCGCATGTATTTGCACTTAAGCCAGGCCTCAACGTCACGGCTTGCCTCGTCAGCCCGCCGTTCATTGGCGCTGCAGTGCATCCCGGCGGCCTGCCACGCTTGATTTTCGGGACTGATTTTTTTGGGTTTTTGCCCTGGGTCAGCGGCTCGTAGCGTGATACTTTTTTCCAAACGCCTCGCTAGCTTGGCATGTGCTTCGCCAGGTATTGGCAAAACGGGCAATTGATATCGGCTTTTCGCCAGGATTGCCTTGATCACTCGATGCACCAGCAAGTCCGGGTAACGTCGGATCGGGCTGGTGAAATGGCTGTAAGCGTCAAATGCCAGGCCAAAATGGCCACTGTTGATCGGGGTATAAATCGCTTGCTGCATGGACCGCAACAGCATGGAGTGAATTTGCTGCGAATCCGGCCGGTCTTTGGTCGCTGCGGCAATCGCCTGGAACTCACCAGGTGACGGGTCATCGCTGATCGTCAAGCCGATGCCGATTGCCTTCAGGTAGTTGCGAAGCAGTTCCTGTTTCTCAGGGGTCGGCCCCTCATGAACCCGATAAAGCCCAGGTTGCCGGCCCTGCGAAATAAAGTCTGCGCTGCACACATTGGCTGCCAGCATGGCTTCTTCAATCAGTTTGTGGGCATCGTTGCGGGTCCTCGGGACGATTTTCTCAATTCGACCACCCTCATCGCAAACGATCTGAGTCTCCACGGTTTCAAAGTCAACCGCGCCACGCTTGATGCGCGCTTTGGACAAGGCTCGATACACGTCGTACAAATTCAGCAGATCTGTCACCCGATCCTTGCGCCGGATAGCTTCCGGGCCGTGCGTGTTGGACAGCAATGCAGCGACTTCTGTGTAAGTAAACCGCGCATGACTCCACATAACGGCTGGGTAGAACTGGTAAGCGCTAACCTCTCCATCCTGGGTCACCAGCATGTCACACACCATGCACAGGCGCTCGACCTCTGGATTCAGTGAACAAAGTCCGTTGGACAACTTCTCAGGCAACATGGGGATGACGCGACGGGGAAAATACACGCTAGTGGCTCGGTCATACGCATCGATGTCGATCGCTGACCCGTTTTCGACATAGTGGCTGACATCAGCAATCGCGACCAGCAATCGCCAACCCTGCCTCGCAGATTTGCCCTTGCCAATTGATGCCGGCTCGCAGTAAACAGCATCATCGAAATCGCGCGCATCTTCGCCATCAATGGTGACCAGCGGCACGTCAGTCAAGTCCACTCTGTGCTGCTTATCCTGTGGCCGAACCTTGTCCGGCAAGCCACGCGCCAAGGCTATACATGCCTGCGAAAACTCATGGGGCACGCTGTACTTGCGAACCGCAATTTCAATTTCCATGCCAGGGTCATCAACCTCTCCCAAGATCTCCTTGACACGGCCTACGGGCTGCCCGTGCAGCGAAGGGGGCTCAGTCAGTTCGACAACAACAACCTGACCAGGCTTAGCCGCCCCGGTGGCGGCCTTCGGGATCATGACATCCTGGCCATAGCGCTTGTCCTCAGGCGCGACAATCCATATCCCGCTCTCTTGCAGCAGTCGCCCAATAATCGATTGACTCGGCCTCTCGACGATCTCCAACACACGGCCTTCTGGTCGGCCCTTTCGATCACTGCGCACGACTCGGGCTTTGACTCGGTCCTTGTGAAACACCGCGCGCATTTCATTCGGCGGCAAATAGATATCGGGCTCCCCGTCGTCACGGGCAATGAAGCCGTGGCCATCACGATGACCTTGAACAGTGCCTTCAACTTCATCCAGCAAGCCGCTGGTCTGGCTCATAATTTTGATATAATGGCTCTCTTTCCTGAAATGCCCAGGTGGCGGAATTGGTAGACGCACTAGTTTCAGGTACTAGCGAGTAACTTCGTGGGGGTTCGAGTCCCTTCCTGGGCACCAATGTAAATGAAATCGAACGCACTTTTGAATGCGAAAGATGTAAGTTTTGGAGAAAAGCCACTGTAGACGCAGTGGCTTTTTTTTTGCAAGCACTCCCCCAAATTTGCACTGCGTCAAACCGGTAGCGCAACAAGGTCGTGTCCCTGCGTTGCAACGATCTTGGCACGAGTGAACTCCCCCGTTTTGAGCGTCTTGCTGATTTTTTCTGGCGGTAGCAACCTGACCACACCATCGATTTCTGGCGCATCGGCGTAGGATCGGCCCGTACCACCTTTTTTGCCCATGGAAGGCGCTGAGTCGACCAAGACCTGCATTGTGGCGCCAATGCGTCGCTTGAGTTTGGCAACTGATACAGCCTCGGCAACTGCCATGAATCGCGCACGCCGCTCCTCACGCACCTCAGCAGGCAACATGCCTCCGATATCGTTGGCTACCGCCCCTGCAACCGGGCTGTAGGCAAAGCAACCCGCCCGGTCGATTTGTGCTTCGCGAACGAAATCCAACAAATGTGAAAACTCTTCTTCGGTCTCTCCAGGAAATCCAGCAATGAACGTGCTGCGCACAATGATTTCTGGACACGCCTCACGCCAACGCTGAATCCGCTCCAAATTCTTTTCGCCGCTGGCCGGGCGTTTCATGCGCTTAAGTACGTCGGGATGGCTGTGTTGAAAGGGCACGTCCAAATAGGGCAGCACCTTGCCTGAGGCCATCAGGGGAAGGACCGCGTCAACACTGGGGTAGGGGTAGACATAGTGCAGCCGAACCCAGGCACCGTAAGGTTGCGCCATATCGCCAAGGGCTTGCGCGAGTTCCAACAGCCGTGTTTTGACGGGCTTGCCGTTCCAGAAACCTGTACGGTACTGCACGTCAACCCCATAAGCTGACGTGTCCTGACTTATGACTAACAACTCCTTGACGCCACCCTCCAGCAAGGCTTGCGCCTCTCGAAGCACGTCTCCAATAGGGCGGGAGACCAAGTCGCCGCGCATCGACGGAATGATGCAAAACGTGCATCGGTGGTTACAGCCTTCGCTGATCTTGATGTAGGCGTAATGCCTGGGCGTTAATTTGATGCCCGCTACGCCAAACACATTGGGCACCAAATCCTGAAACGGATCGTGTGGCTTGGGCAAAGCCGCATGAACAGCATCCATCACTTGCTGGGTCGCCTGTGGACCTGTGACGGCAAGTACGCTCGGGTGCATCTGCCGTACCAAGTTCCCACTGCCATCACCCCCTTTGGCACCAAGGCATCCCGTCACGATCACCTTGCCGTTTTCAGCCAGTGCTTCGCCAATGGTGTCCAGGCTTTCCTTGACAGCGTCATCAATAAATCCGCAGGTGTTGACGATGACCAAATCGGCGTCATGAAAGGTCTTGGAAGTCTGGTAGCCCTCGGCATTGAGCTGCGTCAAAATCAGTTCAGAATCTGTCAAAGCCTTGGCGCAACCAAGGCTGACAAACCCGACTTTAGGCGCTGTGGAACTTTTGCTGTTGACGACCAATTCACTCACTTTTAATGTTCCTGTGCTTTAAGCAGATCAGCGCTTGATGCCAAACGCATCGAGCATTTGCCCAGTTTGTTTTTGCATTTGCTCCTGCATTTTTTCAAAAATCTGTCGCGACTGTTCCAGACTTCCACCCAACATGCCTTGAAGTGCGGGCGCCTGAATGGCCAGGAGTTGCGTCCACGTTTCAGGGGTCAAGCCTTTGGATTGCTCAGCAAAACGAACCTGAAGGTCCATCAACGTCTGAATATTATTTTCAAGGTAGCCACCCATCAGTCCCTGCATGGAGTGCCCATAGAAGCGGATCACGCTGGCCAGGACCGGGGCGGTAAACATAGGCGAGCCGCTAGCCTCTTCCTCCAAAATGATCTGCAACAAAATACTCCGGGTCAGATCTTCACCAGTTTTGGCATCCCGAACGACAAAGCTCTCGCTGTCCATCACCAATTGCTTCACCTCCGTCAAGGTGATGTAGCTCGAGGTGTTTGTGTCGTAGAGACGTCGGTTAGGGTACTTTTTAATGACCCGTGGAGCGCTCTCGGGCTCGACGGTTTTTTTTGAATGCATGGGTGCTCCTACAACTGTATCCAAGGCCAGTTGCACCTTGGCGCGAAGAGACGTATTCTAGGGATGGACCCAATCTACGTCCCCCAAGGTTTACCCTGAGAAACGTCGGAATGAGAGAGAGAAAATTGGTAGGCGCGATTGGACTCGAACCAACTACCCCCACCATGTCAAGGCGACTTTTTTTGCCTGAAATACGCTCGTAAGTAGTTGATTTAAATGGTTATTTATATATTCCGAATTTTTCAGATCGATGGAAACTACGTCTCTGCTTCGCCTCTGATATCCCACAATTCTGAAGCTCTTGGGTGTTACGT
>JBBAPO010000001.1:212111-265462 GCA_040400795.1 Rhodoferax sp. | reverse complement strand
CCAACGACCCCCACCATGTCAAGGTGGTGCTCTAACCAGCTGAGCTACGCGCCTAAGGATTGCCCCGAGTTCTCGACTATAGCAGCAAAACCTAGGGTGTTTGTTTTTTCCGAACTCTATTTGATGGGCTCGGGTCGAAACGTGCCCGAGATCACGCCCATAGTCGATGCGCCATAATTGACGTACACGTCAACACAAATCACGGAGAACACCATGGACATCGCGGGTAAGGTATTCATTGTCACGGGGGGAGCCTCAGGACTGGGCGAGGGCACGGCGCGCATGCTAGCGGCTCACGGCGGGTTGGTGGTGATCGCTGACATGCAAGTCGACAAAGGTGAGGCCGTCGCGCGCGAAATCGGCGGCGCATTCGTCAGGTGTGATGTCAGCAACGAAGCAGACGGCCAAACCGTCGTCGCAAAGGCCCTCAGCTTGGGAAAATTGATGGGCTTAGTTAACTGTGCTGGCATCGCGCCCGCTGAGAAAACGGTCGGCAAGCACGGCGCCCACAACCTTGGTGTCTTTACAAAGTGCATCACGGTGAATCTGGTCGGCAGCTTCAACATGATTCGTTTAGCGGCCGACGCCATGTGCAAGAACGAACCGGAATCCACCGGGGAACGCGGCGTCATGATCTCGACCGCCTCGGTCGCCGCCTACGACGGCCAGATTGGTCAAGCAGCCTACAGTGCGTCCAAGGGAGGCATCGTCGGTATGACGCTGCCAATCGCGCGTGATCTCGCCCGAAATGGCATCCGTAACATGACGATCGCTCCTGGCATTTTTGGTACGCCCATGATGTTTGGTATGCCCAAGGAGGTGCAGGACTCTCTGGCCGCCAGCGTACCCTTCCCTTCCAGATTAGGCACTCCAGATGACTACGCCAAACTGGCAATACATATTTTTGAGAATGACATGTTGAACGGCGAAGTGATCCGTCTGGACGGCGCAATCCGCCTCGCGCCGCGCTAATCCACCTAGCTGAACCAGACTATGCTGCTGGCCAGCCCGTGTTGGCAGCCAGCGTTGTAGCGGCTAACATGGACTCCCATTTAACGGAGATTCCATGAGAACAAAATTGCTGTTGATTGGCTTGGTCGCCATCCTGATAGGCTGCACCACCGCCCCGACCTTTCGATATCAAGTTCCTGACCAGCCCGAGGGATCATCTGGATACGCCGAGAAGCCAGGCTGGTCTACCCAGCGGTTTGCCGTGGCTGCAGCCAACCCACTAGCGACTGATGCGGGTTACCAGGCACTTCGCGCCGGAGGCAGTGCGGTAGACGCCGCCATTGCGGTGCAAATGGTGCTGACCCTGGTGGAGCCGCAAAGCAGCGGTATCGGTGGCGGGGCGTTCATGATGCATTTCAATGGCGTGGAGGTCGAGGCTTTTGATGGGCGAGAAACCGCGCCGTCTACCGCTGATGAGCGTCTATTCCTCGGCGCCGACGGCAAACCCCTGCCTTTTTATGACGCAGTCGTCGGAGGCCGGTCGGTCGGAACACCGGGCACTGTGCGGATGCTGGAGATGGTGCATCGGCAATATGGCACGCTGCCATGGGCAACTTTGCTAGAGCCAGCCATTGTGCTGGCCGAAGGAGGCTTCAAGGTTAGCGCCAGGCTGAACGCTCTTTTGAAAACCGAGGTTCATCTTAAAAAAGACCCGGTGGCAGCGGCCTATTTTTACAGGCCGGACGGCACGCCCCATGACGTGGGGTATGTTCTGCGTAACCCAGCCCTTGCAGCAGTACTCAGAAAAATTGCAGCCGGGGGATCCAAAGCCCTGCATGAGGGGGAGATTGCGCAGGCCATCGTCAACAAGGTGAGACTGCACCAAAGCAACCCTGGTCAGCTGAGCATGGCTGACCTGTCCAACTACAAAGCTATCAAGCGCGCGGCCCTGTGCCATGACTACCGCGCGAATACACGCGACTACCGCATCTGCGGCTTTCCGCCCCCCAGCTCTGGCGCCATTGCCATTGGACAGATCTTAGGTACCTTGAACCAAACTAACGCGGCGCAGCTGCCTTTAGAAGCGGGACTTCCGGGCACTCAATGGCTACACCTTTACACCGAAGCAGCTCGTTTGGCATTTGCCGATCGAGCCCAGTATCTCGGAGACCCTGATTTTGTGGCGCCGCCCGCTGGCAACTGGTTGAGCCTGCTGAATCCAGACTACCTGGCCGAGCGCTCCCGGCTAATCGGCCAAAACCCTGGCGCGCCAAGTATGAAAACCGCCAAACCTGGAACCCCCAAGGGGGCGCCGACGGCCTTTGCACCTATGCCTGAGCAAGTTGAGTACGGCACCTCCCATATATCCATCATCGACGGTAATGGGCGGGCCGTGGCCATGACCACCACCATCGAAGATGCTTTTGGCGCACGCCAGATGGTCAATGTGCAGCCCGGCTTAGCGGGTGGCTTTTTGCTGAATAACGAACTCACCGACTTCAGTTTTTCACCGCGTGACGGCGCCGGCCTTCCGGTGGCGAATCGGGTCGAGCCGGGTAAGCGTCCACGCTCATCGATGGCGCCGACCCTTGTGTTTGACAGGGGCACTGGTGCAGTGCTAATGAGCGGCGGGAGCCCCGGTGGCGCCCTCATCATCCACTTCGTCGCAAAAACGCTTTACGGCGTGCTGAACTGGGGACTGACACCGCAGACGGCGATCAATCTGCCCAATTTTGCATCCCTGAATGGGCCGACGGTGCTGGAGGAGAAGCGCTTCCCCACCACAACCATCGATGCGCTAAGGGCGCGAGGGCATGAAGTGCGTGAGGCGAACATGACCAGCGGTCTGCAGGCCATTGCGCGGGGCCAGAGCCAGGCCAAGCCGGTGTGGCTGGGTGGCGCCGACCCGCGGCGCGAAGGCATTGTGATGGGCGACTAAGGCACCTCATACACCGCTTTCACCGTGGCCATTCCCCAAACCTTTATTCAAGAGCTGCTGGCACGCGCTGACGTGGTCGACATCGTCGGCCGTTACGTGCAGTTGAAGAAAGGCGGGGCCAATTTCATGGGGCTTTGCCCATTTCATGGGGAGAAATCGCCCTCCTTCTCGGTCAGCCCCAGCAAGCAGTTTTACCATTGCTTTGGCTGCGGCAAGAATGGCAACGCAATCGGCTTTTTGATGGACCATGCCGGCATGAATTTTGTTGAGGCCGTTCAGGACCTGGCCCAGCAGTACGGGATGCAGGTGCCAGAAGACGAAGCCAGCCCGCAAGACAGGGCGCGGGCCCAGGAGCAAAGGCAAAAGCAGAACACCCTGACCGATGTGCTGGAGAAGGCGGGCGAAGCGTACCGGAAAAACCTCAAGGAATCGCCCAAGGCGGTGGACTACCTTAAAGGACGCGGCCTGTCTGGCGCCGTTGCCAAAGAGTTTGGCTTGGGCTATGCGCCCCAGGGTTGGCGCTCCCTGGCCGGCGTTTTTCCCAATTACGATGAACCGCTGCTGGTGGAGAGCGGCCTGGTCATTTTGCAGGCTGAGGAAGGAGAGGACGAGAAGCGTTACGACCGCTTTCGCGACCGAATCATGTTTCCGATCCGTAACGTCAAGGGTGAATGCATTGGTTTTGGCGGGCGCGTGCTTGGCGACGAAAAGCCCAAATACCTCAATTCCCCCGAAACGCCGGTGTTCAGCAAGGGCCGCGAACTGTATGGTTTGTTTGAGGCACGTCCGGCACTGCGCGAAGCAGGTTATGCCCTGGTGACCGAAGGCTACATGGATGTGGTGGCTCTGGCGCAATTGGGGTTTCCACATGCAGTAGCCACCCTGGGCACCGCCTGCACGGCCGAACATGTGCAAAAACTATTTCGTTTCACAGACTCAGTGGTCTTCAGCTTCGACGGTGATGGTGCCGGACGGCGTGCTGCGCGAAAGGCGCTGGACGCGGCACTGCCCTTTGCCAACGACGAGCGCACCGTCAAATTTTTGTTCCTACCAGCCGAGCATGACCCAGACAGTTTCATCCGCGCGTTCGGCCGGGAAGCATTTGCCCGCCACATCAGCGATGCCGTTCCACTGAGCCGATTTTTGATCGACTCAGCCCGCGATGGCTGCGACCTGAATACAGCCGAGGGCCGGGCGCAACTTGCTGGCCGAGCCAAACCCCTCTGGATGCAACTTCCAGATGGCGCACTGAAGCGGCAACTGCTCGGTGAAATAGCCGATTTAGTACAACTGGCCGCACGGGAGCTGACCGAGTTGTGGACACCCAAGACAGCCTCAGGCAAATCCGGAAAAGCAAAGAGCTATTCAATTGATAGCAATAACACCAATGAATTCAAGGGTTACAAGCCTTTTTCATCTATAAAGTCGCCTCAGCCGCCGCGTTGGGGGGGTCGGGCACTACCAGCGAGCCGCGCCGATCATGCAGTGCGCCTGCTGATGGGCAATATGGCTGGACTCGCCGCGTTGACGGCAGAGGAGCAAGCCATGCTGTGTGAACTCCCGGCGCCGCATGGCGCCTTGTTTGTTTGGCTGGAAGGTCAACTCCAAGAGCGTGGCAACCAACCGTGGGTCGCCTTGCGCGAAGGCTTACGCGGACATGATCTGGAAGAACTCGGGATACGCCTGATGGGTAACCACGAACTGGATGCGCAGCAACTGGCGCAGGAATCCAGCCACGAGCTCAGACAACTGCTCGACAGAATGCTGGTGGAGCGTCTGAAAGCGCAGGAAACCGAGGCCATAGAGGCAGCAAGGCTTGACCCTAATGCCCTGGTTCGTTACCGCGAAATTCAAGCTCGCCGGCGGCAATTGGAATTGGCCAGCGAACGAGCCGATACGACGGCTCAAATGCCTTGATTAATCTAGGCCGAGTACGCGACTCCCACTGAAAAAAGGTATAATCCGATTCCCCTCCTGCAAGCGCGACAGCAGCACCTCCGGATCAGGCCAAGCGATGACTCAGATCACGACCGGCCACCCAACCGCAAGGACTGCATACCAAATGTTCGCCCAACCCACTTGCGCTGAGTCATCTTGTTGCTGCAGCGGCCTCCGCCAATGATTACGGCAACGTCTCTTGCTCATGTTTTTGATGTCCCGAGGTTTTTAGATGCCTACTAAAAAGTCTGCCGATTCCGTCGTTCCTAATTCAAAAACCGTTAATCCGCCGGCTACAAAGCCGCCTGGCAAGTTGGTTCCGCCTGTAGCCACCGGCAAGGCAAGCAGCAAGGCAGCAGCAGTAGCGGTAGTGGTGGCCGCCGGGAAAGACAAGCCAAACATAGGTGCCAAAACGACGCCTAAAGTGCCTGCCACCAAATCGAAGCCCGCCGCGGCTCTACCGAACGATGCAGACAGCCTGACGAAGAAAAAGGCAGGGCGTCCGCCGAAACCCGGTACTGCTGAACTCGACACGGCTTCACCAGACGCCCTGAAGCGGGGCAAAAAAGCAACTGCTGCGCCCGTGACTGATCCGGTCGAAGATGTCGATATGACCGACATAGAGGCCGACCTGGTCGGGGAGCCAGTCGCAGCCGGTGAAAAGGTCAAACCGCTTCGCATGAAAATCAGCAAGGCGAAAGAACGCGCCTTGATGAAAGAATTTGGCCTGGACGAGGCCGTTTTGTCCGAAGAAGACATGGCCAAGCGCCGCCTGCGCCTGAAAGCCCTGATCACCATGGGCAAAACCCGTGGCTACCTGACCCATGGCGAGATTTCCGACCACCTGCCCGACAAGTTGGTGGATGCCGAAACCATGGAAGTCGTGATCACCATGTTGAACGACATGGGCGTCGCTGTTTATGAGCAGACCCCGGATGCAGAAACACTTCTGCTGAACAACAACGTCTCGACTGCCGCCACGGTGGAAGAAGCGGAAGAAGAGGCAGAAGCAGCGCTGTCCACTGTCGACAGCGAGTTTGGTCGTACCACCGACCCGGTGCGCATGTACATGCGTGAGATGGGCACGGTTGAGTTGCTGACGCGCGAAGGCGAGATCGAGATCGCCAAGCGCATTGAGGGTGGCTTGATGGCCATGATGGAGGCAATTTCAGCCTCGCCCGCCACCATTGCCGAAATTCTGCGTTTAAGCGAAGACATCCGCGAGAACAAGGTGGTCATCACCACCGTGGTCGATGGCTTCTCCAACCCAAATGAAGCCGACGATTACGTGGCCGAGGAAGACTTCGATGAGTTTGACGCGGCAGACGACGATGACGGCAAGGGCGGATCCAAAGCGCTGACCAAAAAGCTGGAAGAACTCAAGCGCGAAGCCCTTAGCCGCTTCGACACTCTGCGTGATCTGTTTGAAAAGGTTCACAGGGTCTATGACAAGGAAGGGTACGGCACGCCAACCTATGTCAAGACACAACGCGCCCTGTCAGACGAGTTGATGTCGATCCGCTTCACTGCTAAAACGATCGAAAAATTGTGTGACATGGTACGGGCGCAGGTTGATGACATACGCAAGAAAGAGCGAGAACTGCGCCGCATCATCGTCGACAAGTGCGGCTACCCCCAAGAGCACTTCATTGCCGAATTTAGTGGCCGCGACAAGCACCACAACAAGGTGCCCAGCCAGTTGCTCAATCTGAAATGGATTGAAAAACAAGCTGTTGCAGGCAAGCCTTGGAGTGCGATCATGGCGCGCAACATTCCGCCAGTGCAAGACTTGCAGCAAAAGCTGACCGACCTGCAGTCACGGGTGGTGGTGCCCCTGGACCAGCTTAAAGATATCAACAAGCGCATGAACGAAGGCGAAGCCTCTTCACGCGCTGCCAAAAAAGAAATGATCGAGGCCAACCTGCGCCTGGTTATTTCGATCGCTAAGAAATACACCAACCGCGGCCTGCAGTTTTTGGATCTGATCCAGGAGGGCAACATCGGCCTGATGAAGGCTGTTGACAAGTTCGAATACCGGCGCGGCTACAAGTTCTCGACCTACGCCACCTGGTGGATCCGCCAGGCGATTACGCGATCTATCGCCGACCAGGCCCGTACCATTCGGATTCCGGTGCACATGATCGAGACCATCAACAAAATGAACCGGATCAGCCGGCAACACTTGCAAGAGTTTGGCTTTGAGCCCGACGCCAGCGTGCTTGCCGCCAAGATGGAGATCCCCGAGGACAAGATCCGCAAGATCATGAAGATCGCCAAAGAGCCAATTTCGATGGAAACACCGATTGGTGACGACGACGACTCGCACCTCGGTGATTTCATCGAGGACAGCGCCAACACGGCGCCCATGGAAGCCGCCATGCAGGCTGGCCTGCGGGATGTGGTGAAAGATATCCTAGACAGCCTGACCCCACGCGAAGCCAAAGTGCTGCGCATGCGATTCGGCATCGAGATGACCAGCGACCACACCCTCGAGGAGGTGGGCAAGCAATTCGATGTGACGCGTGAGCGGATTCGGCAGATTGAGGCCAAGGCGCTGCGCAAGCTCAAGCACCCCAGCCGCTCAGATAAGTTGCGCAGTTTTACCGATAACTTATGAGTCAAATTCAAGCCCAGCCCTTGCTGGGCTTGAATAGTTTGCTATTATTTTTGAAGGTAGAGCTCGCGCAGACGCTGCAGTCTTGACGGGTCGAGGCCGAGGTGATCCTGCAGGTAGGGCTGCAGGCCACCAAACTCAGCGTCGACCACTTCAAACGCGGCTTCCAGAAATCCTTCTTGTACTCGCCAGAGAATACTCATCACCTCTTGCGGTAGCGCAGCCTGCGTCAGTGTCGGCATCTTGTACAAGTAGATGCCCAAATAAATCAGCAAACCGCGCGGAGTTGCCGAGCACGAAATCCCGATAGGTTCGTCGCATCAAATCCTGCGTTAGCGCGGGGGTCACGGGCTGACCCACATCCATCAGATCTTTCATGCCCTGAACTACGGTAGGTTCGATGGCCAATGAATGCACTGTTGCCGACTGCAAGGCGCAGGCCAGGGTCTCGCGCTCCACCCGGCCGCGAAAATCCATCACCCGGCTCACGCCCAGGTTTTCGAGGGTGAGCACATCCTGGGGCGATAAAGCAGCCAAGTGATCAGAGCGAAAAAGTCGTCGCCACTTTACCAACTGCCCTTGATGGCCCGCATAGCCGCCCAGATCACGAAAATTGCTCGCGCCGACGAGCTTCACAGAGCGAGAAAGCATGGGAACGTCCTTCAGTGGCGGAGAAAATCGAGTCTGACGCTCAACCAGCACCAAAAAATAGTGCTTAATCACCCACTTTTTTAAAAAAAGGTTGAGAAATTTCGCGATCTGGTCAGCCGAAAGAAAAATTTGCCATTACCCTTGGGTTCCTGTTTCAAATGACAGGGTACCTGCCATCATAGAAGCACCCGCCCTCGAGGAGAAGGCGCAGCATCAGTTAGTCAACCAGAGAAATTATCATGTTTCAAAAAGTAGTGCCCGTCAATCGGGAACGTCATGCGGGCAAAAAAATCAAGGAAGCGACCAGCTTCTCGTTTGCATCAGGTTTTCATATCGCCTATGTCACGATGCAAGAATTTGCCCGAGCAGCCTCCATTTTTTCAATCGTTTTTCTAGAAGACAAGGACAAAGATGAGTTCCGCCCTGTCGTCCTGCTGGGCATGAACGCCGGCGAGAACCTGTTTGTTGGGGTCGACGGCAAGTGGAACGCCTCCTACATCCCGGCGATCATTCGACGGTATCCATTCGCACTTGCCCCCAGCGGCCAGGATGGTCAGTACACCGTTTGCATCGACGAGGCCAGTGAGTTGGTGGGCGACACCGAAGGGTCAGCACTTTTTGATGACAAGGGCGAGCCAACGCAAGTGATCGAAAACGTCAAGCGCTACCTGGGGGAGCTCCAGCAAATGGACACACTCACACGAGACTTCTGCAAGTTCCTGGCAGAGCACAACATGTTCACGCCTCTGAACATGCGGGTCCGGGACAACGACAAGGTCAAGAGCATCACCGGGTGCTATGTCATCAATGAAGAGCGCCTGAACAACCTGTCTGATGAGCGCTTCCTTGAAATCAAGAACAAACGTTACTTGCCCAGCATGTACGCCCACCTTATTTCCTTGGCCCAGACCGAGCGCCTGGTCAAGATGCAAGATGAGAAATCTGCTGTCAAGTCAGCCTGAATCCAGGCCTTGATAAGGGTTGACCCCTTCCCCGCCTAGCGTCCGGTCATGATTTTGACACTGCTTTGGCCCGGTCGGCGCCTGCTCGTTGGCAGGCGCCCGTCTACGCTTGGGCTGGCGACAGCGGTCCAAGTCACGATGGTTAGCCTGGCTCTGGCCAGCGGCCTCAGTCACGCCCAAAGAAACACAAGCCCCTTGATGTCGGTGACAGAACCTGCCCTGCGAGCGTTGGACATACGCTCATTCCTGCAGATGGTCGTAGCCCAAAACCTGGAAGTCAAGTACAGCCGCCTCAGCCTGGATGTCAGCCGCAGGCTTGAGGGTGCGGAGCAATCGCTCTATGAGCCTGTGTTTTTTGGGAATCTGCGACGCGAAGGTAGAGAGCGGCAGCGCAGTATTGACGAGATGCAAACCTATTCGTCGGGCAAGTCCTTGCTGGAGGAAACCGTCTCGACCACTGAGCTGGGTGTACGCGGCAAACTGCCTACCGGTGCAGAGTTGAGCCTGAGCTACAAGGCCACCGAGAAAGCCAATAACCTGATCCCGCAGTTCTCCTTCGGATTTTTGGATACGGAACACAACGGCCTGCTGAGCCTGACAGTTCGTCAACCGCTACTGCGCAACGCCGGAAGATCCGTCATTGAGACCGACCTGCGCATCGCTGAGCTGGAACAACAGATTGCAACAGCTCAACTGGTGCAACAGACACAAAAAGTCAGCATTGATGGTGTCAACCTTTACTGGCAACTTCACAAGGCGCAACAGTCGGTTCATATGCGGCAGGAGGCCGTGACCACCAGTGCGGCTCTGCTTGCTGATGCGCAATCCCGCGTTGTTGCGGGTAAAACACCACCCAGCGCCGTTGCCGAATTGCAGGGAGCCGTGCTTGGCCGCAAGGCTGATCTCTTACGCAGCGAACAGGCGCTCCAGGAGTCGCGTAGCAAACTGCTGACCACTATCAACCTGATCTGGCAACCGCAAGTACAGATCGCCACACAGCCGACCAGCTTTAGGCAAAAGCCGTCACCCCTGGAGCATCGTCCAGCCGATATCGAGGCTGCTCTGGGCGCTTGGTCACCTCATGTCATTGCCCTGCTGCGACAACAACAGGCACAGATTCGCCTGAGTTTTGCCAGTAATCAAAAAAAACCCAACCTCGATCTTCTTATCGGTTACAGCGCTACGGGCCTCGCCTACACCCGGGATCAGGCTGATCAAACCACCCTGGGGGGTCGCTATCCCGAATGGTATGTGGGCCTCAACCTTGAGCTCCCGACAAAAGGCAATCAACGTGCCGAGCAGCAATTCCAGGCTCAGGTTGCCCGCACCGAGCAAGCGGTCCTCGAGTTGCAGGCGATTCGAAATTCGTTTGCGAATGACCTCAATCTCAGGCTGGCAGACGTCAAAAGCGCGCACGATGCCGTTGCGTTGGGTGAGGCGGATCTCAAACTCAGGGAAGAAATATTCGTCAATGAGCAGCAACGCGTCAAGCTGGGGTCTGGTTCAGTCGGCAACCTTATCCAGAAACAGTCGGAATGGCTTGAAGCGAGGCAGCGCCTGCTAGAGAACCAAGTCAGGGTCGAAATTGCCTACAGCCTCTTGCAATACACCGAAGGCAAGCTGCTCGTCGAGCATGGCATTCTGATCGATGAAACCCAACCCCTCTCAAATTAGTTCCCATGATTCACCCGTCAATTCACAAACTTAAGATACCGGATTGGCCCTCAGCTGCTAGCCGATCCAGACTGTTTTGTGCGGGCCTGCTAACGCTTGCCATCAACGCGCAGGCAGGTGTGCATGCTGGGCTTGTTTTCGCCATGCACGACATCACTTTAAGTGCAGGTGTGGCCGGTCTGGTCATGAAGCGGCTGGTCGAACCTGGCGAGCGCGTCAAAGCCAACCAAGTCCTTCTGCAACTTGATGACCGGCTTCAGCAAATCGAAAGTGATCGCCGCAAAGCCATTTTTCGGGATCAGTCTGAGATCGACTCCGTCCGTGACCGCACCGGCATCATCTTTGTGCTCCTCAATGATGCGAAGGCAGTATTCAACAAGACGGGTGCCATCAGCCGGGAAGAGCTGCTCAGGCTAGAGGCAGACTATGTCACCTCCAAAGGGCGTCTTGAGCAACTGTTAGAGCAAAAAAAACGCGAGGTACTTGAGCACGAGTCAGCAGAAAGAGAGCGCCTTCAGCGCTATGTCATGGCTCCGGTCGATGGTGTCATCGTCAAAATGATTCCGCAGGTTGGCGAATGGGCCAAACCAGGCGACCCAATCATTTCGCTGGTCGACGCCTCGACGGCGCTGCTGCACCTCACGATTCCGCACAAAGAGGCCCGCGCACTCAAAGTCGGCATGCCACAAGCTGTGATGCTTGATGTCAGTGACTCCGTCTTCAGAACCATGGGGCGCGTGAGTTTCGTTTCGCCGGTCGCCGATCCGGCCAGTGGGCTGGTTGAAGTGCGTGTCATGTTTTCCAATAGCCAATTGATCGTCAAGCCCGGCATCAAGGGCCGTATTGAGTTGCCCTGAGCCCTGAATCCAGGGCATCATCCGCCTTCGCCCCTCCAGGAAAGAATGACCCTTTGACGAACTCGTCCATCGCCGCCGACGAACTCAAGCCGCTTCCCCGGCTGGATGCCAGAGCACTGATTGAGCAGTTGCATCAGCTGCGCAAAACACCGGTTGCCGAACTGGATTGGCAGCGCTATTGCGAACTCATGCGTCAATTGTGTCGTGCGACTGGCACCGCAGTGGTCAACCTTACCGGCATCTCCGGCGCGGTCGAGCTGCTGGGGCTAGCCTCTGATCAGCCTACCTGGTCCCCCCTGAGCGCCCTGCCGCCAGATATGGACCTGTTTGGCAAGGCGACGGAGGTCGGCTATTCGCAGTCACCCGTCACAAATACCGAGGGTTCGCCCCATATTGCGCTGGTTGTGGTGCTCAAAGGTCTTCCAAACCGGTTTTTGGTACTGGCCATCCGTGCCCAGGAACGAACCCAACTCAACGAGCTGACCCTGCGGGCGCTCTTGTGCACCGATTTTGATCAACAGCTGATCAAGCCAAGCGCTGCGCCCCTCCAGGGCGACATCATGGAAATGCTCGACTTGACCGCCGAAGTCATGCAGCAGCCGCGCTTTCAGGAAGCGTGCCTGTCCCTGGTGAATGGCATCACCCAGAAGTGGAAACTTCAAATGGCCGCCTTCGCCTGGGTCACGCGTGGCACTCCGAAGCTGAGCGCTGTGAGCCATCTGGACCGCTTCGAACGCAATGCGCCTCAAACCGCGTTAATCGAAAGCGCCATGGGACCCGCCATACTCATGGGACAGGAAGTCTTGTGGTTCTCAGATTCTGAGCCCCTCCCCGTGGAGGACCCACTCGCCGAATTCGCGGCCACAACGGGCTCACACCGAGTCATGGCACTTCCGCTCAAGGATACCGAAGGACTGATTCACGCGATTCTCCTTTTGAGTTTCTCGTCGGACAGCACCCCGGTCGTCAATGCTGACCGCTTACTCCTCGCCCTCGACCTGATGCAGCCGCGCCTGACTGACCTGCAGCAACGTTCCTTGGGGCCTTGGTCGCGTACATTGAACCAAATCAACCGTCTATCGCCGGCGGCATTTGGCCCCGAGGGCGGACTGATCAAAATAGGCGTTCTGCTATCGCTCGGCTTGTGTCTTTACGCAGGCCTAGGCACCTGGAACTACCGGATCGACGCCAGCGCCCAACTCAGCACCGAGGCAACCCGACTCATCAGCGCCCCCTTTGACGGGCTGATCGCCCAGGTACACGCAACGGCCGGTGATCAAGTGCAGAAAAACGCTCGTCTGGTGTCTTTGGACACCCGTGAACTGGATCAGCAGAGGGCTGAGCTCATGGCTGAAGTGAGCAAAGCCGGCGCAGAGGCCGACAAGAACCGGGCAGATGGCCGCCTCGCCGATATGGAGATGGCCCGAGCCAGGCTGGACCAGGCCTCAGCCAGGCTCAAGCGGATCCAGTTCTATCTGCAACAGGCCGCGATCCTGTCTCCATTTGATGGCATTGTGGTCGAGGGTGAAAAAAAAGAACTCATGGGAGCCCCAGTCAAGAAGGGTGACAAAATCTTCAAGGTCGCAAAAATTGAAGGGCTGTACGTCATGCTGGCGGTCACAGAACGCCAAATGCGGCATATCACGGCTGGCGCCACCGGGGAAATATCTCTGCTGAGCCACCTCGAGCACAACATTCCAATTCGCATCAACTCGGTCATCCCAGTTGCCCAGGTCAAGGGGCAGGAGGGTAACCAGTTCATGATCAGCGCCGAGGTATTGCAAGCCCCTCAAACTTGGTGGCGGCCAGGAATGACCGGCTTGGCCCGAATTGATGTGGGTCCAAAGCGTATTGCTTGGATTCTCACGCACAGAATGATTGACAACCTGAGAATGCTGTTGTGGTGGTAGGTCCGCCACCGCACTGTGCCTGATGAGCAATACTATTTTCAGCGACGCCTGGTTTCGGGTTTCCGGCCTGAGAGTCGCCCTGCTCCCCTCGGTCCAGGTGCAGACCCAATTCCACAGGGGGCGCCAATGGCATGTCTTGCAAGACACCTACACCCAACGTTATTTCCGGGCATCGCAGCAGGCCTGCAATTTCATCTTGAAATTGACGCTCGACCATACTGTGGAAGAAGTCTGGGAAAACTTTGTCAACCAGCATCCTGAGGACGCGCCCAGCCAAGAAGAAGTCATACAGTTACTGTCCCAGCTCCACCTCTCCAACCTCCTTTACTCCCTGGAGAAGGCAGATAACGAAGCGATTGTCGCCCGCTACAAGAAGCACAAGAAAAAGGAACTCAAAGGCAAGCTCGCCGCATTCCTTTACCTTCGCGTACCGCTGTGGAATCCCAATAACTGGCTTAACCGTGTGCCGACTTTGGTCCGACTGATGACGGGTTGGGGTGCCGCTGTGGTTTGGCTCAGCATGCTCTTGGTCGGTGGTCTGACCATGTTTGAAAACCGCCAGGCCCTGGCCGACCAAACCCAGGGGGCCCTGTCGCTCAGCAATGTGCCCTGGCTTTACGTTTGCCTTAGCGCGCTCAAGCTCTTTCACGAGGCCGGGCACGGCTTTGTCTGCAAGCGGTTTGGTGGAGAAGTCCGCACATTCGGCGTTATGTTTCTGCTTCTCACGCCACTGCCCTATGTAGATGCCAGCAGCAGCTGGGGGTTTGCCAACCGCTGGCAACGCGTTTATGTCAGCTTTGCTGGCATGGCGGTGGAATTCTTTTTTGCCGCTGCGGGCGCCATCATCTGGGCACACACCGGCCCGGGGTTGATCAACAGTCTGGCCTTCAACGTGATGCTGATCGGTTCGATTTCCAGCCTGTTATTCAACGGGAACCCCCTGCTCCGCTTTGACGCCTACTACATGCTCAGCGACTACGCCGAAATCCCCAACCTCTACCAGAAGGCCCAACAGCAGTGGAAGTACTTTGGCAATCGCCATATTCTGGGCACCGTCAATGCTGTCAGCCAAGCCACCGACAAGCGCGAATGGCTGTGGCTCACCATCTACGGGCTGCTGAGCTTCATCTACCTCATGATGGTCACGCTGGGCATCAGTTTGTATTTGATGGACCAGTTCCTGGCACTTGGCCTGCTGGTACTGGCCATGACGCTATTCAGCCGATTTTTGGCGCCCGGCTACCAGCTGATCAAGCACCTGGGCAGCGTCCAAACTCAAGGTAATCGGCAACGTGCCGTAGCCAGTACAGCCGGCATTGCACTGGTGCTGGTTGGCATCCTAGGCTTTGTGCCCTTCCCCCACGGCGTGCGCACGTCTGGGGTGCTGCAAGCCAACCAGTCCAACAGCCAATACCTGCAAACGGCTGCCCGACTCGTCACTCTCCACGTCAGGCATGGCGATACGGTGCGCAAAGGTCAGCTGATTGCAAGCCTTGAGAGCGAAGACCTGCAAGAAGAAATGCGCGTCAACGGCTACGCCGTCGCAGAAGCACAGATGCACTTTCAACAAGCCTTGTACAAAGCGCCGCATGAAGTGGCATCGATTCAAAAGCAACTGGACTTCCTTTTCAGCCGCCGCAGTGAACTGCTGACGCTGAAAAAGCACCTGCAGCTGATGGCCGATCAGGACGGTGAATGGGTAGCACCCGAACTGCATCAAATGCAGGGCAGCTGGCTACAAAAAGGTCACCTCATGGGTGAGATCATCGACCGCAGTCATTTCAGGTTCCTGGCCATCATCCAGCAGGAACAGGCCGATTACCTGTTTAAACAAGATTTTCTAAAGACCGAGCTCCGCCTTGCCGGCCAATCGGACATCAATATCCAAATCGACAAGGTCGACCTCATCCCCTACCAGAATCAGAAGTTGCCATCGGTAGCGCTCGGCTGGATGGGGGGTGGCGACATTCCCGTCAGCACCACGGACGCCTCAGCCGACAAAACTCTCGACAGCTTTTACACCCTGTACGGGGAATTGCCTGCCAATGCGGGCGGCTTCACCAGGCTGCACGGCCTCTCAGGCACAGTGCGCTTTGCGCTGCCACCGCAGCCGCTGTTCGTCCAGGCCTACCGAAGTCTCAAGCAAACCGCCCAAAAGCGCTACGCGCTGTGACGCAAGCAGCTCAGCCAGCCCAAAGGGCGCATTGGTACGCGCCGCGCAACCCCCGGCTTACCCCCTGGTACAGCCTCAAAGGCTGGGTGGAACTTGCCCGGCACCGGATGGGCTGGCGCTACCGAAAGCTCAGCCAGCATATCGACGCACTGCATGGCAGCTTGCCTGCCACCCCTGGCGAGGTGCCCATGCCCACCACGGCCCAGATCGCTGCGGCGCGTGCGCTGGTTTACAAGCATCACGGCGGGTCAGAAACCTTATCTCACATACCTGAAAAAATCCGGGCGCTTGAAGTCGTGGCCTGCGTCGCGTGCAACGTCATGCACCAACGCGCCTCCCGGCCACAGTTGCTTGCTGCCATGGGCATGGCTGAGGGCGCGCTGATCCAATTAGCACCAGGCGAAGGCAAGACGCTGGCGGTTGCCATGGCCGCCATACTGCTTGGCTGGTCCGGCAAGCCGCTGCATATAGTTACCGCCAACGATTACCTGGCCGCACGGGACGCCGATTTGATGGCGCCGCTGTTCGCCATGTGCGGTTTGAGCGTCTCCGCCATCACCCATGACACCCAATCCCATGAACTGGCAGACTGCTACCGCCACCCCATCGTCTATGCAACAGCCAAGCAATTCCTTGCAGACTTCTTGCGTGATGACCTCTTACTCGGCAGCGCTCGGGACCCAGTGCGACGCAGGCTCTGGCACATGTCGGGCGCCAGTCAAGAGAAAGCCCCTGTTATGCGCGGGCTCCATACGGTCATCATCGACGAAGCGGACGGCGCTCTTATCGACGAAGCCATCACGCCACTGATCATTGCCAGCCCTGCTGAAGACAAGTCCGGCATGCTGGATGCCATACGCCAAGCCCACCAGCTTGGCGACCAACTGCAGACCAAGACCCACTACACGGTTTATAAAAAAGGTGCCAGCGCTGTGCACTGGACTGAAAACGGCAAGCAGGCCATTGAATCACTGTCGAAATCCCTAAGCAGCTACTGGCAAGTCCCCACCCGGCGCGAAGAGCTGTTTACGCTGATCATCATGGCTCGGGAGGTGTTCCAGCTCGACCGGCACTTTATCGTCAAGGACGGTGAGGTCGTCATTGTTGATGAGGGCACGGGCCGCAGCATGCCAGGCCGCTCCTGGAGCCACGGCATTCATCAGGCGATCGAAGCCCACGTCGGGGTCGACCTCACGCCCCTCACCCGAATATCAGCGCGCATGACATTCCAGGAGTTTTTTCGCCACTACCATAGGCTGAGCGGGGCCAGTGGCACCATGCAGGGGCTAGATACCGAGCTCTGGAAAACCTTTGGGCTGTTCATCCTGCCACTCGCGCCCCGCGCCACAAGCCGGCTGCGTGTGCTGCCGAAAAAAACCTACTCATCCAGGGCCGCCAAGCTGGCAGGCTTTATACGAACCATCGAGGACTTGCACCTGCAAAACCTGCCGATTCTTGTTGGCACACGCCGCATCCTCGACAGCGAAGAAATCGCAGGCATTCTGCGCAGCAAGGGGCTGGCCTGCGATGTCCTGAACGCCAAAGAGCATGAGCTAGAGGCACAGGTCATCGCGAACGCTGGCAACTTTGGCTGCATCACTGTGGCCACCAACATGGCTGGGCGAGGCACCGATATTCTTGTGCCCAAAGAGGTAGAGGCCCAAGGCGGTCTGCAGGTGCTCATGTTCGAAGCCCACGAGTCCCCCCGCATTGATTGGCAGCTTTTTGGCCGCGCCGGCCGTCAGGGTGCCCAAGGCAGTGCGCAGGCTTTTGTCTCACTGGAAGAAGAGCTCATCGTCAAATACACGCCTGCCTGGCTCAAGCCCCTGGCCAACAGCCTGCTGGTCGGCCTGCCCACCCACTACCGCCTCGCCGTGCTGCAATCGATTGCCCAACGCAGCGCCAACCGCATCGCCGTCAAGCAGCGGGCCAACCTGGCCTTCATGCAGAAACAGCTGCGTGAGCAACTCGGTTTTGCCAAGGGCTGATCCATCGCCTCAGCCTCATAGCCCTAAGGACTGCCAGGCTCAGAGCCAGTGCGCTGAGTCGATCGCTGCCAGCTTCGCGGCGCCAGACAGGCTTGGGTTAGCGAGCACCTTGCGCAGCGCAAACCAGTTGACCCAGTCGCGCCTAACTGGCACACCATAGGCCGACAGAAACGTCTCCTGCTGTTCGCCAGAAAAATCTGTCTCGACCAGCAAAGCCAGTTCTCGCTCCCGGGGGTAGGCCCCCACGCGATCCCAGTCGATAACCTTGAAGTCCTCGGTGCTCGCCAAGATATTTTTGCTCCAAAGGTCACCGTGGCCCAGCACCATGGGCGCCTGCATCAAGCCAACAGGTACTTTTGCGGCCCTGTGCATGGCATCACGCAGCTGGGCTTGCTGAGCGGCTGGCAAATCCCCCAACCCGGGGTTATCGGCAAAGCCCTCACGCAAGTAATCTGCCTTCGCATCCTCAAACGAACCCTGCCGATCAAACGCCAATGGGCCATAGCCACTGGCAGGCATCGCGTGTATCGCGGCCAGCTTGCGTGCCAAATCCGCAATGACAGCCGCAGACACATTCACACCAAGAGGCACGCCCGGAACAAAACGCTCGATGATGCATTTCGGATCGTGGTAAACCTTCTCGGGCATGACGCCCAGGTGCCCCAGATGCAGATAAGCCAGCATCGTGCTTCGCATCTGACCCAAGCCAAATTTGGGCACCCGAAAGACCAAGGTCTCACCGTCCAAATTAAAGCGGATCACCACATGCCCCGACCCATGCGCCATTTGTGACTGGCCATCGTCTATGCCACCTAACTTGTCTTGCAACACATGAACGAAATACCGGTGTATTTCATCGATCATCGCTTGAAAGTCCACCGCCTGGGGGTCACGCATAGACACGGTCAGGCTATTCGCTCTCACTTGACGGTGCGAACCAGCCTGAGGGCCTTGCCGTTAGTCAAGTCGCCAATTGCGACCGCACCCTGAGCAAAGTCAACGTACCAAAACAGCGAAGCCGAGTTGGCATCTGGTGTGCTGGTGGCATAAGAGACCGACTGCGTCGCCGGGAATAGGGTGGTCGCAATAGCGGGCCTGGTGTTGCAGGCACGGTCAAGCAGGGATGCCATCTCGTCACGGTTAGGCAGGCGCCAGTCGCTGTAACCCAGGGACACCGCGTTATTGGCGGCGCTAACCTGGTCTGCCAGACTAAGCGCCGAACTAAAGCTCATCAACCCGCCCGTGGCACAACTGTTGTCAGACAAACCTTCTGAACACTTTTTCCACATCAGTTTGGAGGGTGTATCCGCCACTGTTCCATCCCCCCGATCGGTATAGCCTGCCAACCGGGTCACATCATTACAGGCGGCAGCAGGGGTGCCCCCTCTGACCAATCGAACCTTGAGCGCACCTGCCTTGGCGTCAAATGACACGGCCCCTGCGTTGTCGGCGTCCACTACCCAGGCGTTGTTACTGGCACCAACGACAGACTCACCGCTCCAATAACGCCCAGACATGCCCGCCGCCGCCGTCTTGGCAACCACACCTGTAGCTCCCGGCGTACCGGTCAGGCTCATCAGCTCGCGGGCGGTGGGCAGTCGCCAGTCGGTGTAGCCACAGGGTTTGTCTACCCCGTTGGCCTGCATCACCAGCGCTGACAGATTGGCAAAGTCACCCACCGCAGACGACACCACCTGCCAGGTCAGCCCGGTAGCAGCATCCACTGTACAGGTTGACGCAACGTCAACCCGACCGCCACAGCCTGCCACGATCGAAGCCAACAACAAGGGCGCCATCCACTTGGCCCGCCCCGACGGGCGGTCTGCCGCCATCCCAAAACCAAGGTTCATCATGCGATTCCTCATCATCATCAAACAGTCAGGGTATCCACCCAGTAGTCGAAAGTATCCTCACTGAAGCTGTCCAATCCGCTGATCAGCGGCTGTGCACCCGGTGTCCCCAGCACGTAGGCCCGCTCCAGCCTCTCGGCCAAACCGTAACTCTGCTCGGACAGCAAATCACCCGTGTTCGCCGACAAAATGTCCAGCTCAAAGCCCATCGCAGGGCTGGCCAAGGCTTCGCCCACAGAGACAGAGCGCAGGTAGCTCGACACCATCATATTGGAGGCAGTGGCAGGATCATTCCTGTCGTAGGCCCAATTCAGTTGCGCGACAGGCAGCAGAGGCGTCGCCAGCAACTTGCTGGTCACCGGCAACCCGGCAGAAATCAGCGCATCGTCACCTTTGTCCAGCAAGGCATTCGGATTTTCGGTCACTCGGGTAACCTCGCCAGTGACCACCATTTGCTTGAACAGTTGCCCACCCTTCATCAAATTAAAGTTGGTCCGTCCATCTGCACCCGTATCGCGCACCACCAAGCCTTGCGGTGCGGTGACCTGCACCACCTCCGCCTGCACCCGCAGGGCACCGCTCAGTGAGTCGGCGCCAGGCCCGTAGCCAGCGAAATTCACCGCCGTGGCAAAGATGTCGACACCCGCACCGGTGTTTGCCGCTGTCACAGTGGCCGCACCAGCCTGGATATCCACCACACCGCCACGCACCGCGCCGGTCGCCCTGGCATCAACCGTGCCCACCGTCATCGTCAGCGCATTGACCGCGCTCAGCAGCACATTACCGCCCTGGCTGGCCAGTCGGGTGCCCTCCGCCATGCTGATCCCGCCCTGGCTGCTGACCAGGCTAATTGCGCTGCGGCCAGAGGTGCTGATGCCTGACTCTAGTCGCAAGCCGTCTTCGGCACGCAAGCTCAGGTCGGCGGCTACAAGCACCGTCCCCGCCCCAGCCGCGTTCAGGGTGATCGACTTACCCTGAATCTCCAGCGGCACAGCGCCCAGCGAGCTGAGGTCGGCATCGCCTGCCACGCTCACTGCACCCAGCCCCGCCGTACCCAGCACCACACGGGCAAACCCGGCGCCAATCGCCTTGATCTGTGTCTCACCCAGGTTCAACGCACCGTCGGCAGCCACTGAACCAGATGCCGTGTCAATCCGCAGATTGCCACTGCTGGTAGCCGAAGCTAAACTCAAAACGCCAGTGCCTGAAAGGGAATCTGCCCCGCCCAGCAAGCTCAGGGACTCGGCATTCAACGTCACGTCGCCGGCCACCTGAACCTGCACACCGGCGGCAAACACCAGCGCCGTCGCACCGCGAATGGTCAGCTGCGCCGCGCCTGAGAGCGTCAGGTTCTTGCCGAAGGTGACCACGCCCGTTGCGTCGATGGTGAGTTGGCCGGTGACCGATACCGTCTCGGCGAAGCTCACATCCCGGGCACCACTCACCGTCAGCCCGTCGATGTTGGAGACCGCCCCCCGCAGCTCCACATTCCCGCCATTGACCTGCAGCGTGAGCACCTCCGTCTCATCCAAGTCACCATCCACACCGATCACCGCAGAACTCAGGACCAGATTGCCGGCACCGCCCGTACCAGCCGTGATCGTGCTTGCGCCGTCCACCCGCAGCACATCACTGATGGTGACATCCCCCACCCCCGTGCTGTCGCCACTGAAAGTGATCTCGCCGGCAAGCAGCCGAATGTCAACAGCACCACTCGCTTTGGCCTGCACGACACCCTGGGTCAAACCATCTGCCTCCAGAACATAAACACCCCCCGCGCCACTGCTGGCTTCGAAGTAGCCTACAGAAGTCTCAATCGGGTCGGTGGCCAGGCCAATGGCATTGCCGGCCGTGAGGCTCAGGGTATCGGCCTGAAGGTCAATGTCACCGTCCACCGCGCCTGCCATGTGCTGGTCAAGGATATCGCCGCCGGCCCGCAGGCTCATCTGGCCCGCCATGCTCTTGGCGGCGATCAGGATGTCTGTGCCTGCCGCCAGCGAGAGCGTGCCCGTTGCCGACACCTGCAGGCCCGCGAGGTCCTGCACCGTGCCAAGGGTCAGCGCGTTCAACTCGTCCACAAACGCGCTGCCGTCCAGGGCTGCCAAGGCCAGCGTGTCCACCGCCAGCTCCAGGTCCTGGGCATTAGCACCCACTGACGCACCGGCGCGCAACAGCAGGCTGCCCGCCATCACATTGCGGGTACGCCCCTCCAGCGCCAGGTCGTCGTTCTGGGCGTCCAGAATGCTGGCGCCCACACCCGTAGCCGTCACGCTGACCAGACCCGCACCGGCATTGACCACGCCCAGCGTGATATCGCCTGCCGTGCTGACCAGTTGGATCGCGCCATTGGCGCTGGCAAATTGGCCAGCCGCCGACATCACAATGCCGTCGTTTGCCTGGACATCCAGGGTCTTGCCCTCGGCCTGCGCACGCACCGCCACCGTGGCCAGAGCATCCAGCGGGTCGCCCACCAGCACCCGGTCTGCCGCCTTCAGCATGACATTGCCCTGCGCCTGGAGACTCGCCACAACCTTCAGGTCAGCCTGGGTCGCCGCCAAGGTTTGGCCAGCCTGCAGCCACAGATTGGCGCTCGCGCCAGTCAGGCTCACGGCGTCGGACACCGTCAGTGATCCGTCTGTGGTGCGCACGTCCATGTCGCCGCTGGTGCCGCCCAGGCTCACCCGGTTGATCGCCAGATCGGTGGCCTCACTCAGGTACAGGCCGCCGGCCTGCGTATTACCGACCTCGATCGACGCCATCCGGGTCCGGATCGCGTTGGCGCTATCGCCCACCCCTTGCAGGGCGTTAAAGACCACACGGCCCTCACCGTACAAGTTGTCAGCGTCGCCCGCCAGCCCGTCCACGATGGCGCCTTGGGTTGCAACCAGCAAAACCGTACCGTTTGACCCGATGGACCCCAGGGCCAAATCACCGGTGTCGACCGTCAGATTCACACCGCCGGTTTGTCCGTCGCCCATCGCGCTGAGCGCTTGGCCAGCCACCATCGTGATGCCGGTAGCAGCCCGCACATCGATCAGGCCGCCCTGCGCCGTCAGCGCAGCGCCAAGGCTGACGCTGCCCGCACTGGAGCGGATCACGAGGGTGCCGCTGCCCGTTGAAAGGCTGGCTTTCACCGCAATGTCGCCCGCTGCACTCAGCTGGGTCCGGCCACTGGTGGCGCTGATGCCCGTGTCAAGCGTGATGCCACTGCTGGCCCCCAGGGCGCTGAGCGTGATATCGCCCAGGCCGGCGGTCTTCACGCCTTGCCCTCCAGCTGCCAAGCTCACTGCGCCGGCCGTGCTAGAGAGGGTGATATTGCCGTTTGCGCTAATACTGGTCTGCTCGGCACGGCGAATCACCATGTCACCCCCAGCAGCCGACTGGGTCACCCCGATGTCGCCCAGGCCGGTATTGAGCAGATCAAAGGTGCGGGCATCGACAAAGGCCAGGTCGACGCCGGTGGCCGCCTGCACCTCCAGGTTGATCGCCCGAAGCAGCGGCACGGCTGCGTCCTCCAGGTTGACGTCTTCCTGCAGCACCGAACCCTGCGCCGAGATCAGGCGCAAATCAAGCAAGGCACCGGCCTGGTCGCGGGCCTCCATGGTGTTCCGGATCCGGATGTCATTGACCGCCGCCAGCAGCAGGCCACCCTGCACACTCCAGGCCACATCGGGCGTGCTCGAAGCCTCCAGCACAATGCTTCCGCCATAGACTTCGAGCGCATCGCGCAAGAGTGGCGTACCGGCAATGGCGCTGGCACCCAGACGCACCACGGACTGCGCTGTCGCCACATCGGCCACGCTGGTCGCCTGGGCACGCCCGATCACGATGCGCGAGAAGCCATCGTTCAGGGCGGCAATGTCGTCGGCGCCGATGTTCAGCACAAAGGCGTCCTGGGTCGCATCACTCACCAGGGTGCCCAGCTCCACGTCAAAGTCGGTATTGCTAGGCCGCAGGGTCAGCGCGCCGGTGCCCCGCACCGAGGCCGCACCGCCGTTGAAGCTGATCTCATCAGTCTCCAGCAAAAGCTCGCCGCCGCCGATCAGGTTCACACCCTTGGCAAAGATCACCTCGCTGGCGCCAAACACGCGCAGATTGCCGCCATTGCGCAGGGTCACGCCTTCTGAGAAAGTCACCTTGCCTGTGGCATGGATGATCAGGTCGCCATCCACCGTGACCGCCTGCATGAAGCTCACGTCGTCCGGCGTATTGAGCACGTCCTCCACCACCACACCCTGAACCGTCAGGCTGGCGAGCGCATCCACCCCACCCACAACGCCCATGAACACCACGTTACCTGGCGCCTGCAGCAGCAGCGCGTCCACCGGCAGCTCGCTGTTGCCGTCTAGGAAATGCGAGGCCTGGCCGCCCAGCGTGATGTTGCCGGTGCCGTCGGTACCCGCGGTCAAAACAATATCAGGGCCGTTGATGAGCACCGAGTCATTGACGTCGATGTCGTCTGACACCGTCATGTTGGCCGACACCGTGGTCGTCTGGCCTGAGCCCTGGATGATCAGCGAGGCATTGGCGCCCAGCACCAGGTTCTGGTTTACCGAGATTTCGCCACCGGCACCGGTGTTGCGCAGCACCAGCGTGTCATTGATGCTGACATTGCCGGTCTTGGCCCCAGTGTCACCAATCATGATCTTGCTGGCACTGTCCACACCACCAATCACGATCTGGCGGAAGCCAGACTGCAGATTGCTGATGGCTGTCTTGTCAATCTGCAGGATGTCATCTTTCGCCAGGCTTGTGGTGCCCGACAGGTCGCCCAGCAAAATCGGGCGTGTCGGGTCCATGGTTGTGATGTTGAGTTTCGCATTGGCGCTGGCCAGGGTGCTTGCCAGGTTCAAGTTGTTGGCCACCAGGGTGATGTCCTCGCCCCGCGCATTGATCGGGCCGGCAATCGATTGCTTGCCCGTCAGACTGCTGATGCCCATCGTGCCGCCATTGAAGCCGGTGTTGCCCTCGATGCGGATCGCCACATCGGTGGTCGAGATCACCGAAATATTCTCCCGGTCACTGCTGGAAACCGACAGTGCATTCCCGTCCACGATGATCGCCAGCGGGCTGTACTGGAAAGTACCGTAGGCCTCGCCCACCTTGTCTCGCACATTGATCACCACATTGCCGTCAAGCGTCTGCAGGTAGGGGCCGCCTGCCGCGCGCAGCACCGTGTTGGCACCCAACTTGGCGCTGGCCGCCACCTTGATCTGCCCGGTGCTCGCATCCACCACCAGGTTGCTCAGGCCCAGCCGCATGGCCGAGTCGATCAGCGGATTGAACGCAGTGCTCCCGGAAACCGGCAGATTCACCTTCGCCCAGCCCACCTTGGCCGGGTCGTTCAACAGTCCGCCGCCCAGCGCCTGGATCACGATATTGCCGGTGCCCGCCACCTTGATGCCAGCCCCCAGCACAATGTCGCCGCCGTCAGCCGTGAGTGCCACACTGCCACCCTGCGTTGTGATGCCGGCATTCAGGTTCATCAGGCCGGCAGCGCCACCCGCATAGATCGACAAAGCGCCCGCGCCAGTGGTCACCGTCCCAGCAATCGTGATCGCGCCATCCAGCGTCGTGATACTCACCGGCCCGGTGGCGCCAGTGGCCTGCTTGATACGGCTGATGATCAAGCCGTCCACGTCTTCAATGTGGATATCGCCAAACTTCGGATCCGTAGTTTCCAGGTCGATTGCGGCCACCTGGGTCTCCAGCACATTGCCCTCTTCGCCAATGATGCCGGCAGACTTGATGACCAGCTTGGCCGTCTTGGCCACGATGTCGGTCTCACCTTCGCCCATGTCCAGCACGTCACCGCTGCGGATGCTCACATCGGCGCTGCTGGTGCTGCGCAGTTTGCCCAGAAAAATCTTGCCGTCGGCGTCAAGCGTGAGGTTGCCGGCCCCGGCGTTCACCACCGCCAGATCTGACATGAACAGATCCCCGGTACCTGCGTCCAGCACAATGCCGCCCTGGGTGGCACTGATGTCGCCGCGCTCGGCCAGCGCCAGGCCCGTTGTGGCATCGAGCTTGATGGCACCATTGCCACTGAGCACTGCCTCATTCAGGAAGATCTTGCCAGCGGCTTTCAGGTTCAGCGTTGACGAGCCCAGCAATTTGAGCCCGCTGTTCATCACCAGGTCGCCGGCAGTGGTTGTCAGGCTCACGGCTTCGCCGCCATGGCTCAGGCGCGTCACCTTCAGGCCCGCAGCATTGCTGTTGGTCAGCGTCACGCGGCCCTGTACCGTCACTAGGTCGAGTTCTTTCGCATTGATATTGCCGCTAACGATGCCGCCGGCATCGATGATCAAGCGGTTGGCACTCGCCGTGGCCCCTGCCCCGAAAGTAACGTTACCCGTGGTCTTGATCGTGATGTTGCCAGTGGTTCCGGTCAGCTTGGTGATGGTCACGTTGCCGGTGGCGATCACGGTGAGGTTACCCCCCATCATATTGACATCGGTCAGCACCAGATCACCGGTCTGCCGGATGGTCAGGTTGCCGCTGCCTGTGATGCCAGCGGTCAGGTTGCTGACCTGCAAGTCCAAGTTGACGTTGTCCCGCGCAGACAGCGCCAGACTGCCCGCAATCAGCTTGTCGCCCAGCACAACGCCGCCGGCAACCGCACTCAGGGTCACAGTGCCCGTAGCACCCACATTCACCGGCTGCTGCATCACCAGATTGCCGCGGTCAGCGGTGAGCGACAGGTTGTCGCCGGTGCTGGTTTGCAGGGCCACCACCGTCAGTGCACCCGTCGTTCTCAGGGCGTAGTCACCGGCATCCCGTACCGGCAGGGCCAGCACATAGTCGCCTACTTTCTGGATCGTGCTGGCGGCAATCAGGGCCCGGTCCTCCACCACCCCCTCCACCGCGTATTTCAGGTTGAGCTGCTTGGCAGTCAGGGTAATGGTAGAGCCCGACACCGTGGCTGTGGCCAAAGTCCCCCTGTTAATCTGCTCTGCGATATTGACCAGCACCGAGACCCAGCTGGCGGTCACACCGGCAGTGGTACCCGGCTGGGCCGAGTAGGGGGTGCCGCCAAAGCTGATCTTGTAGTTGTACGCATTGGCTGGCGTGGCGCCGCTGAAGGTCACCGAACTGCGCTGCGCCTGGGGTGCGCCGCCGGCATTTTCCAGCACGCTGGCACCAATCTGCCCGGCCAGCACTCGCGGCGCACCGCCCACCACGGTGACGCCACTGACCGAGAAGGCCGCGTTCACCACATCTGCTTTCAGCGTCAGCAAACCGGGGTCTGCCGCCACCACAGCCTGGGCGGTGACCGGCAGCACGGCGTCAGCATTGATGGCCGTGCGCAAACGGGCCATCAAAGTGGCCAGGGTATCGCCCTGGACGGCGGTCACTGCAAACGCCCTGCCCTGCACGGTGAGTGAATAGACATCACCCTTCGTCACGGGGAAGTCGGTGTCGTCAAACCGCACCCGATGCTCCTCGGTGGCGCTCTCGCCCGGCTCGGTCAGCGTCATTTTGCTTGCCACCGCGCTGGCCTGCAGCGTGAAGCTCTGCTGCGGCGCGTTGCTGATACTCAGGCCATGCTGGCCACCTGCGTTCAGAATCGTGACTTGGTAACCGTCGTTGATGCCATTGGTAGTGCTGGCCTCAATTCTTGATTTCAGCAGGTTCAGCACGCCGGTGGCCGAGCCGTTCTCCCAGGTAGCAGCGCTGGCCTCGTAAATTTTGCCATCAAGCACCACCCGGTAGGTGTTGGCCGCACTGAGGGTGCCCAGGAACTGCAGCTCACTGGTCTGCGACAGCAACTCGGTCGCGTTCACCAGCGGCGTGCCAAACGCCGTCTTGTTGACGTAATAGCCCGCCTTTTCGGTCACGCCGTCCACGCCAGTCACCTTCACATTGCTCAGGGTAAACGGCGTGTTGTTGCCCTTGCTGATGGTCAGCTGGGTGTCTGACACAGCCCGGTCGACCGTGAAGCCAGCAGACTCGATCTGCCCTTCCAATGTGGCGGCCAGCGTGGCCCAACTCGAAGCACTCGCTTGCTTGACCGCGCCGCTGTAGGTAAATGCTGTGTTAACCGATTTGGCTGTCAGGCTAAGGCTGCGATCAGTCGTATTCACTAACACGTTGTTGGCACTGCCAATGGCGGCATTGACGCTCACTGCAGTCCTCAGACCCTCGAGTATCGACACCCAATCTGCGGTCACGCCGCCATTGCCCACTGTCACGGAATAGGCGGTGCTGTTGACCGTCACGCTGTAGGTGTAGCCGATCAGGGGCGTGACCGCCGCAAAGGCAATCTTGCTGGCTTGAAACTTGTTACTCACAGCTGCCTGGGTGGTGGTGAGCACGGGTGCAGCACCCGTCACAAGCGGCGCCACCAAGCCACTGCCATACGCCTGGTAAACGGCGCCGTTCAGCGTGACCTGGTACAGCCCAGCCGTGTCAAAAGCGCCATTAAAGGCAATCACATTCTTTTGCGGCTGGGTGGCGGTTGCCACCTGCACCGGCGTCAGGTAAGTGCCGTCATTCACCTGGCCGGCGGGCAGCGCCAGGTTTTCTACGGTGACGGCATTGACCACAAAGGGCGTGAAGACGTTCTTGCTGATGCTCAGGCCATGCTGCCCACCACTGTTGAGCACCAAGACCTCGTAGTTGTCATTGACGCCGCTGGCGTTGGTACTGGCTTCGATTTGAGACTTCAGGCTATCGAGCACGCCCCCGGTGGTGGCGTTGTCCCACACACCGATGCTGCCACGCGCCTCGAAGATATTGCCGTCCAGCACCACCCGGTAAACGGCCGAGGTATTGAGCTCACCCAAGAACTGCACCTCGTTGCTTTGCGCTCTCAGACCGAACAATAATGACGTGACCTGCGGCGTGCTAAACGCCGTCTTGTTGACGTAGTAGCCCGGCCGCTCAGTCACACCGTCTATGTCTGTCACCTTCACGCTGTTCAAGGTGAAGGACGTGTTGTTGCCCTTGCTGATGATGGTGAGTTGCGTGTTAGACAGAGCCCGGTCGACCGTGAAGCCGGCAGATTCAATCTGGCTTTCCAGTGTGGCTGCCAGAGTGGTCCAGCTGGAGGCCCTGGCATGCGTCACGCGACCACTCAGGCTGAAACCAAAGTTGGTAGAGCTCGTCAACTGCAGACTGCGCTCGCTGACGTTCACCACCCCGCTGGCGCTCTTCACGCCAATGTCTCCTTCAACCTGTGACTTGAGGCTGTTCAGTATGGTGGTCCAATCAGCGGTCACAGTGCCACTGCCTACCGTCGCTGAATAGCTGTTCAGTCCAACCTTGACCGTGTAGCTGTAGCCGTACTTCGGGGTCACATTGGCAAAGACGATCGTGCTTATCTCAGGCCTGTTGATACGCGCAGATTGCTGTTGAATAACGAAGGGCGCCGCACCGGCAACATCAGCGGCTGCGATCCCACTGCCGTAGACCTTATAAGTGCTGCCATCGAGCGTCACTTGGTACAACCCGGCGGTATCAAAGGCGCCGTTGAAGGCAATCACGTTCTTTTGCGGCTGCGTTGGTGTGGCGGTCTGCACTGGTACTGCGTAGCCTGATTCATTCACCTGCCCCTTGGCGCTGGCAGTGGCCAGGTTGATCACAAAGGGCGTGTTGATGGCGTTGGCGGTGAAGGTGATCCGGCCGCCCGCAATCACCCCCGTGACCGGGATGGCGGCGTTAGCAACCGCTGTGTTCAAGGCCGTCAGCACGCTGTTCCAGGTGGGCGAAGCACCTGAGTCCACGGTGAAGACCTTGTCGTTGATGACCAGCGTGTAGTAGGTGTTGGCGGCAGGTGCTGCACCCACAAACTCGGCATAACTTACCTGCTTCACAGCCGTGCCGGCACGCACCGTGGCGACCGTACCGTCATCCGCCACCACATCCAAGGGGCCACTGGCCTGGTAGCGCACCTGCAAACTGGACACGGTGAAGGCGGAGTTTAGGAAGCCGCTCAAGGTGATGGTGCGCGCGCTCGCATCCGCCGTCACCAAGAAGAGTGTTGAAGTCAAAGCGCCGAGTTTGAAGGTCAGGGCGTCCAGCAAGCTGCTGGCGTTGGCCGCGACCACCTTGCTGTCGACGACGTCGCCGACCGCCACGGACACGGTCGCGGCGCTCACGGTACCGGCGTTCAGCGTCAGGCTGACGCTGATGCCCGGGATCACCTCAAAATCACCCAGCGACACCAGGCTCACCTGCCGCGCATCGGCGCCGGCCGCAGCCAGCAGTACCGGGGCGATGCGGGTGTAAGCGTTGTCCGGCACATTGACGCTGCTGGCCGAGAGCGTGGTACTGCCCACGCTGGCCACCTGGTTAGCCCGGTATTCAATCGAATCAGCGCCCCCCGAAAGGCCTGCGCCCAACAGGCGTATGGCCGTGCCCTGCACAGCGCCTTTCAATTCAACCGTGGCTGCCCACACATCTTCGGTTGAGTTGTCATAGGCGCTGATACCGGCGGTGACGCTAGGCGCCTTGGTGGTCGGGTTGACCAGCGTGCGCCAATCAGGCGGTGTTGACACCAGCACGCCCGGGGTTACCACCAGGGCAGGCAACTCATAAATCTTGCCAGCGCTGTCCAGCGTTATCCGGCCATTGAGCTTGTTGCCGCCCGAGGCCACCGCAGACTCCACCCGGTCCACATACAGGTTGCCCACAGCCTTGAGGTCAATGTTGTTGCCCAGCTTGTCCACCATGCTGATCACCGAGCGGGCCCAGATGGCCCCGCTGCCCGAGATGAACAGGGAACCGTCATTCACCAGGGCCGATTTCAGGTACAAATCGCCGGTCTGGTTGACCGTGATGGCGCCCACACCGGTCGACTTGACCGTCAGTGCGTCCACCAGAGTATTGAGCGTGGCGCTGCCGGCCACCTCCACTGTCAATTCATCCGCAATGTAAATCGAGGCGCCATCGGTCACCAGGCTGGCCGCCTTGATGTCAATCGCGTCATTCGCCCGCACAATACCGCCCCGGGCCGACACGGCGCCGGTCGCGTTGATGGTGATGCGGTCGGTCGAACCAAATTCAGACAGCCCGCCCAGCACGCCGTCGATCACCCAGTCGCCCGCGATGGTGACCGAGATCTCATGCAAAGCACGCAGCTGCAAGTCGGCAGACTTCAAGTCCTTCACCTTGATGGTGACCAAACCGGTATCCGAGGTCACCAGTTTGCTCGACAAATCAGCCGCTAAGGTGTTCTTGTTGACGTCGATGAACGATTTGGTGCTCACCTCGCCGCGTGCAGTAATCAGTATTTGGCCAATGCTTTGGCCGACCACGGTCGACTTGACCTCCCCTTCAATGTAGACATTCTTGACAGACACCAGCTCCAGCCGGTCCCGCGCAGTGAGTGTGCCATTGAGCACCAACGACTCGCCCGACTCGATGATGATGGTGTTGGACGTGATCGACGTCGGCAGCTCAACTTTCTTGTCTGCCGCCGAAGTGCCAGCGCCAAACTGCAGGGTTTTGCCGGCCCGGTACTCCACCAGGTTGGGGGCCGCAAAAAACTTGTACAGATCCACCGACCCAGCGGCCACAAAGCTGACGCCGTCCAGATAGCTCAAGGTGGAGTCCGAGCCCGTGGGCGTCAGGTCACTGGCATTGGCGCTCTTGACAGACAGGTTGCCCACATCACTGCGCAGGAAGATGCTGCCCGCCTGCACTACAGGGATGGCACTTGCGCCAGAGGCAACCGTGGCAGAGGCAACCGTCAGGGTGCCAGCGGCGCTCACCCTCACCTGGGTGGCGCTGCTCTTGGCCGTGGTGGCCCGCTCCAGCGTTAGCCCGGGCTGGTCTTCAAACAGGCCGTCCGTGTCACTCACTTCCAGGTTGCCCGCGGTGGTGTTGGCATTGAGCGTGTTAATCGCCACATCCAGCCCGGTGATGCCGGTGGCAGCCGACAGGGTCAGCCGGTCGGCTACCAGGTCAGGCCCATCGGCCAGGCCGTCGCCGCTGATGGCGCCGGCCGATGAGGTCAGCGAAACATCGCCAGCCGAACTGACCCCGGTCAGCACCTTGCCTGCCAGCGACTTGCTGCCCTGCAAGAACACGCCCGCGTTCAGGTTCTGCACCACAATATTGCCAGTGGCGTTCACGCTCACCTGGCTGCGCGGGTCGTTGGTTGGCAGGATAAGCGATGCCAGGGTCACCTTGGCGCCGGCTGTTAGGTCAAAGAGCCCGTTGACCACGCGGCTCTCGTCCACCGCCAGGTCAGCGTTGCCCTGCTTGATCAGCACATCGCCCAGGCGCTGAGTCTGCAAGCGCAGGGTGGCGACCTGGGTGTTGAGCTCGACGGCCCGCGCGCCCGCGACAAGCACCGCGTCGGACGACAGGGTGAGCACATCGGCCAGCACAGCGGCGCTGCCCTCGGCGCTGCGCTTGATGGTGCCCTGCACCGACAGATTGATGTCGCCCTTGCCCAGGGTCTGAACTGTGCCAACTGTCAGGTTCGCATCACTGGCGCGGGTTGTGCCGCCTGCCACCGCGGGAGCATACGTGCTGAGGTTGATGTCGTTGCGCTCGTTGTTGCCGTTGGCCTTGACCTCGGTGGCCACCAGGTTGCCAAAATTAGTAACGTAGATCGCCCCGCTGCCCACGCTCACGGTCTTGAGCGTGAGCGCCCCGGCATTGGTGATGGCAATGTCGCCCGTGCCACTGGAGGCCAGCGACACCTCTCCCACCTGGGTGGAGAGTTCCATGCCGACCCGGCTCGAGGCCGTCAGGGTGTTGGCCAAGATCTCGCCCTGCGTCTGGAACACTCTGCCCTGCGCAGCAGTCAGCCGCACATCACCCCCGGGGGCTGCCGCGCTGACCAGCATTCGGGTCAAATTCAAAGAGCCCCCGCTGCTGCCGGCCGTGATATCGATCTCCGGCCGAACCACCATCGTGACGGCGCTGGAGACCTGGAAGCCCTGCGCAGTCGCTCCCGTCAGGGTCAGGCTGCGGTCAGTGGCATTCGCCACGACCTTGGCAACCGAGCCCAGGGCAGGGTCGGCAGCCAGCTTGCTGCGCAGGCCCGCCAGCACCGAGGCCCAGTCGGCGGTAACGCCGCCTGAACCCACTGCGACGGTGTAGCTTACTGCGCCAACGCTCACGCTGAACGCGTCGCCCGCCAACAGGTTGCCCGCGGCAAAGCTCACCTGGCTGGTCTGCGGCACAAAACCGCTGGCCTGCACTTGGGCCATGGCAGGGGCCAGCAACTTGACACCGTTGGCTGAGCCCGTGAAGGCGTTGGCGCTGGCGCCTGTGAGTTGCAGGCTGCGGTCAGCCACACTCACCAGCACATTGTTGACGTTTCCAATGGCGCCGTCGGCGGCGAGCTTCACTCGCAGCCCCGCCAGCACCGAGGTCCAGTCTGCGGTGATGCCGCCCTGGCCCACCTCAACCGAGTACACCGTTGTGTTCAGTGTCACGCGGTAGATGTCGCCCTGGCTGGGGGTGCCCGAAGCAAAGCTGAGCTTGCTGATCTGCGGCACAAAGTTTGCTGCCCGCACCGGCACTGCAGCCACGATACTGCCGTAAGTGTCGCTGCCGCTCAAGGTGAATGCATTTGTCTTGAACAGCGTTGGCATCAGCCCCTTGAGAGTGAGGCTGCGGTCAGCGAGATTGACCGTGACATTGGCCGCACTACCAATGGCCGGGTTGTACGCCAACTGCGTCCTCAAACCATTGAGTACCGAGGTCCAGTCTGCCGTGACACCGGCAGCCCCCACCGTCACCGCATGCCTCACACCATTGACCAGCACCACATAGGTACGCCCAAGGGATAGGCTGGCATCAGCAAAGGCCAACTTGCTGATCTGTTGCCTGGATTGGAAAAAGTTGTAGGAAGCTTGCTGCAATGTGGCGACAGCAACCGGGTGCGTGGCCGCACTGATGGCTGCGGTGAAGGTAGCAGCGGTGGCGCCGGTCAGTTGCAACGTGCGATCAGTCGCATTAACCCCCACATTGCCTGCGTTACCCAGAGCAGGGTTGGTCGCCAGCAGCGTGCGCAAGCCATTCAGCACTGAAGTCCAGTCGGCGGTGATGCCACCCAAACCCACCTGGACCGTGTACGCAACACCGTTGAGCGTTACGCCGTAGGTATCCCCGGCAAGGGGCAGGCCCACAGAGAGCCCGGCAAAGCTGAGTTTGCTGATTTGCGGCGTAAAACTAGCCGCCCGCACAGCGCTTGGTGTAGCGGTGATCGCGGTGGAGCCGCTGGCTGCCACCGTGAACGGGGTGAGGCTTGCGCCGGTCAGCTTGAGGCTGCGGGCAGCGATATCCACCAACACATTGGCTGCGCCGCCAATAGCAGCGTCTGCCGCTACCAGGGTCTTGAGCCCGCCGAGCACCGAGGCCCAAGTGGCAGTGATGCCGCCACTGCCCACGGTCACCGCATAGGCGTTGGTGCCAACGTTCACGCGGTAGGTATCCCCTGCGACAGGGGCCGCATCACCAAAGCTGACCTGGCTGATCTGCGGTCGGCTGCTGGCCGCCGTCAGGGTGCTCACCGTCGGCGTGGTCACCGCAGTACCGAGCGCACTGGTGACCACCACACGGGTGTCGGCCGTGGCCGTGACCGAGCCGGCGTTGCCCACGCCCGTTCCAGCTTGCACCGAGACCGCCTGGCTAGCAACCAGGTTGGCGTTGAGACCCGCCGTGTTACCACCCAACAGGAAAACATCGCGCCCGGCGTTGACGGTGATGTGGGTCGTCTGGTAATTCGCTACGGGAGTGGCCTTCGAATTCTCCACGGCACCGACTTGGGCTGCCAAACTCACATTGCCCGTGGCCGACAGGTTCACACTGGCACCCGTAACCAGGGCCGAATTAGACAGGGTCAGGTCACCCCCGGCCGACAGGTTCAGGGAACTTCCTGCCACGATCAGGGCCTGGGACTGGGCCTGCACCCCGCCTCTCAAGATGTTTTCGCCGCTGACCTCCAGGTGGCTGCCCGTGCTGACGGTGATGGCCTGGGTAGACGCCATCCAGCCGGTCAGCCGGCTGGTGCCGCCCGCCGTGATGCTGATGTTGCGGCCCTTGATCGACTCGCCATTGAAATCGGCGCCGCGAACATTGATGGTTTGCACCCCTTCGCGAACCTCGGTTTTGAGAGTCGTCACCACATCCTCGACCGTGATCCAGTTGGTGTGCACCTCCTCCACCTGCACCAGTTGCCGCTTGGTCACCTCGGCATACACATTGCGCGCCTCACTCTCGACCTTCGCGGCCGTGGTGAGCTGGTAGCTCAGCTGTACACGCTGGTCGCGGATGTCTTTCCAATTAGAGGTCCACTGCTGGGTGGAGTCGTAGTAAACCTCATTCATCGTGACGAAGAACTCGTCTTTCACCCGGATGTTGTAACTCTTGTCGTTACGAGTGTGCCAAGGCCTGCCAATCGTGTGCGCTTCAGTCTCGACCTTGTCATGGCCGTCCCTCGTCACGTCTTTCGTGACGGGGTTCTCCACAGACGCTGAGTTGTCCTGATTCGTGGGATACGTATTGGTCGTCCCGTTACGGGGGGTAGTATTTTTATAGTCCGACGTCCAACCCCATGACGCGTAAGAATAGCTCTTCACTTGGGCCCACTCCCATTGGGTCCAGGGTGACCAAAAGGAGTAGGTCAGCGCGGCTTTAGTCGGCAGCGATTGAGACACACGTTCGAGTGACAGGGTATTGGCTGACAGCGCGTTGATGTAGCCCTGCTTGGCGTCGACCCTGGGCGTCAGACCTGGGACGCTAGGTGCGTAGAGGGCAACCTTACCTGGAGTGGTGGTGCTGCCGGTCGTGCTGCCCCAGTTCCAGTCGGGGTTATAGGTCTTGGTGTAATCCCAATCGCTGCCGGTAATAGTCTTATCAGCGAGGTTGTAATTGCGAGACCCGGAACCGGCTTGGTAGCTTGCTTGCCAGTAAGCGTCGGTATCCGTGACCTTGATCACCTTGCCGGCTTCGTATTGGGCCGTTGTGGTCGACACCGTCGCCAGTGTGGCATCGAAGTACCATAATGTTTTCTTGAGCTGCGACAGGGCTTCTGCGGGCGTGCTGCGTGAACCCTGTTGGGTGTACTGCACCTTGGCCTTATCCTGGTACTGCCCCACCCACTCGCCAGCAGCCGCGTCATTCAACACCATCACATAACCCAGCTGGGCCACCACCGCTTGCTGCTGCGCGTAGCTTAATTCAGCAAACGTTTTCACGCTGTCGGCCGGTTTCTCGGCGCCGTAATCGGCCCAGTTGACGTTGTTGTGGGTGTAATCTTCGACCAGTTTAAAGTCGGTCTTGGTGGTGGTTTTGCCGTTGACCACCTTGACGTAAGTCGCCCCCAGGCTGCCTGCCGTGGTCCAGGCACCCATGGTGTCGCTGCCGCTCATGTCGGTGTCATTGGTCCGGTATTTGGCCTCGCCCTGCGAGACCAGACGCAAGATGTCCAGTTGCGCACCAGCGGGCATCATCACCCACTTGTCTTTCCAGCCGGCCACGTCCACCTTGTAAGGGGTCAAGGTGTTGTTCTTCCAGGCCGGTTCCACGACGAGCTCAGTCTTCGTGCCGTTGTAGGTTTGGCTCTGCAGCACCTTCTTGGTCTGCCCGCCTGCGCTGTAGTCCATGCTGAACAGCGGCATGTAACCCAGGTGGTTGAGCACCGCCTGGCGTTGCGCGCTGTTGAGTTGGTTGAAGGTGCGGTAATTGGCGGTGTCCGTGACCACGTGCGTCACAGCTGACGCAGTTTGCCCCGGATTGGCTTCGGTGGCGGCGCTGCCGGGCTTGGTCCATTCCACAAGTTTGTTGAAATAGTCCACGCCTTCAATGAAGAACTCGCGGTATTGCATGCCTGCGTCGGCAGTGGGCTTGTAATAGCCGGTTTGCGTGAGCGTGACGTCCATGCTGTAGAAGGTGCTCTTCACCGGCACAACGGCCGTGCCCACCTGCTCCACCGAGGTACGGTCCTCCCACTTATCAATGTAGGTCGAGTAGGTGCCGTTGGCCTCCTCGCGGGTGCCCACCACCTGCAGGTAGGGCACGGTCACCACCTCGACAAAGGGGCGTGTAAGTTCGTCCGGGTCCCCCACCACAGCGTCCTTGAGCAGGTTGACATCACCACCGGCCTGAATGGCCACATCGCCATCGGCCTTGATAACGCCCTGGCCCACGATGGTGATCAGGCCACCCTTAAGGCTGGCCTTGTCAATCGCACCCTCCAGCGTGAGCCGAGTACCCAGCACGTCAACCCCGGCATTGAGCGCGATGGCACCGGCTGACACCACGTCGCCGCTGACCTGCATCTGGGTGCCGGCATTGAGCAGGATCCGGCCCGCCTGGTTGGTGACCTTGAGCACCCCGTCTACCGTGATGAAGGGTGAAAGCAGGTGAATCAGGGTGTCGCCCTGGATGATGGCTTTTTGCAGTGGCTCCACCTTGCCAGACAGCACCATGGACTGGCGCCCGTTCATGAAGACCTTGGCGTTGGCGCCGGTGGCATAGGCATGGCTGCCAGGCAGCAAATTGACCTGGTTGCCGCTGACCGTGATGCTGTCACGCGCATCGATCAGCCCGGTCACCATCACTTTACCCGCCGTGGAGGCGACCGAAATGTTACCGACCTTGTTGACGATCAGGGTTTCGGTGCTGGACAAGGAGGTGCCCACCTTGCCCTGAATCACCACGCTGTCGGCGGCCGACAGATTGATGCTGCCGCCTGCGGCCGTGTCGAGAATGCCGCTGGCGATGCCTGCGGCCGGATCGCCAGCGTTGATCAACACGCCAACCTTGCTGCCGTGGGAGCCGCCGGTCACAGTCAGCTGGTCTGCCGCGTACACCAGGTTGCCTATGGAGATGACCGAGCCGGTGGAGACGGTGGCATCGGCGCCGGCCCCCCCGGCGCTGACCAGTCCGTCCAGCAGCAGGGAGCCGGTGGCGCTGATGGTGATCTGGCTGTTGGCACCCTCGGTAAAGATGGCGCTTCGGGCTGAGAGGCTCAGACCAAAACCGTTTGCCTCGGTCGCTGCCTTGACCGTGACCGAGCCACTGGCCTTGAGCACCGCCGCGGCGTTGACAAGCTGGCCGTAATTGGGGCCAGCCTCCAGGCTGACTGCCGAACCACCGATCACGATGCCGCGCCGCGAGTTCACCGACAGGGACGCATCCGCGCCAGTCACTGTGTTGGTGGCCGAGTCGTACCCGGCCTGTAGCGCGCCAGCAATCTGCAGCAGGCTGGCCTGCAAAGACAGTTTGCTCTTGTCGCCCAGCGTGCCCAGTATGGCGTCTGCCGCCACATTGATGCCGGCCCCGGCCCGCAGGTCCAGCAGGGTGTGCGCTTCGATTTTCACACCCGAGGAAGCAATGGGGGTCGTTAGCGCAGAGGTGGCAGCAATCGCCTGCGGGTTGACGTTGCCCAGGTTGATGCTGGTGCCCGCCTGCATCAGGATGCGCTGCCCCGTAGCATTGGCCTGCACCTTGGCGTTTAGCAAGTCAATGCTGCCGCCCGAGAGCATTTGTAGCGAGCCTGACAGCGCCATGCTGCCAGCAACCAGCAACTGTTCGATGGCAATGACCTGCACCTCGAAGTCGTCGGTGGCGGGTGTGGCGCGTGAGCTGTTGACCTGGCCTTTCAGGTCAATCGTGTTGCCGCTGAGCTGAATTTGCCCGGCGCTATTGACCGCACCATCGGTGTCAATCGTCAGGGTGCCAAAGGTTGAATTGATACCCAGCAGCGCCAGGCCGCTATTGCCTTCGCCAATGCGGTTGTTGATCAGCACGTCGTTCACGCCCGAGATCAGGATGCGGCCATTGGTGCCGGTGACGTTGAAGCTGCTGGTGCTGCGGGTCTGCAGGCTGACCTGGTCTGCGACCCGGCTTTCGCCGGCCTCGATCAGAATGTCTCGGCCCGCCTTGAGGCTGCCATAGATATCGAGCGTGCCGCTGGCGTTGATGATGACGCTGGAATCGGCGCCGCCGGCCACCAGGCTGCCCCACAGCGTGGTATTGCCAGCGGGGCTGAAGAGAATGTTGCCGCTGCGGGTCTCGAGCAAACCAAAATCGCCCATGGCAACGTCTTGCACACCGCTGCCGACCCCGCCCGCATTCAGGTTGACGGCCGAGAAGCCGACGACGGCGTCGTTGAGGGTGATGCGCCCGCCCACCGCGCCCGTCTTACCCAGGTTGACGACCGAGCCCTGGCCCGTCGCTTCCACGGCGTAGCCGCGTCCACTTGTGAGGCGATCAGTGCTGCTGAGCTGGGTGAAGCCCAGCCGATCAAACTCTACCGAGCCGGCCCGCAGCAAAGCGATGGACTTGAAGCTGGTGAACATCAGCCGGTTGTCGACCAGGCGCAGCTGAGCCGCTTGCGCGTCCACCCGCTGGGTGGAATTCAGGGGAGGTGACGTACCCGTTATCTTGGTGACCTTGAAATCAGTGCTGCGCAGGGCCGCCTCGATGTCGTCACGCAGGTCACCCATGCCGGTGTTGCCCGCCGCGCTGGCTTTGGTCACTTTGACCAGGCCGCTCAGCGTGTAGGCTTCCATTTCGATCTCGAGCGCCAGTGTCACGTCAGCGCTCAGGTCACCCCGTGCAAACTCGGCAAAGCCGTCGGCCAGGATCTGGTTCTTCCAGCCGGGCGTGGCTATAGTCAGGTCACCCTTGGCGCTGAGGTTGATCTGGCTGTTGGCGTTGGACGTCTTGAGATGCGCGCCGCTGAGCATGGCCAGGCCCTGGTCGCCCATGACACGGCTGGGGTCGACCGACTTGTCGCCGCCACGTACATCAATCAGCGAGCCGGCGAACAGGTCACGACCCAGGCGAACCTGCTTGTCCGCCGTAATCGACAGGGTGGCGGTCCCGGTTTCCTGCAGCACGGTGGAGCCCAGCATCTCGCCACGGTTGTCAAAGCTGTCAACAACTTTGCCGCCCGACAGCACGACGCCGTAGATTTCAGCGTCTTGCACCGACTTGATCACGATGGCGCCAGCCGCGTTACCGGTCACCAGTTTGGCGTTGCCTGGCATCTTGACGCCCACACCGTCACCGTTGCGGCCGCTGCCGGCCTCAAGCTGAATGATCTGGTTGGCGCGTACGGTGGCGCCCATTTCCACCAATTCACCGCTGGTGCTCAGAACCTGGCCACCCAGGTAGAGCTGACCGGTGGTCTTGATGTCGACCGCAGAATCCTCTTTGGAGTAGCTGATGGTTTCTGACAAGAGCACGCCCTGGGCATTCTTGGTCTGCGTGACGGTACCGCCCGCCAAAATTGAGCCTGTGGCCTCCAGATGCCCCAGTGCGTTGATGCGCACCACACCGCCCACCTTGTTGGAGGTGAGCCCGGCAGCTGCAAGGCCTGAGAGGGTGGTGAGGCGCACAGCCACGCCACCGTCGTCAGCGCCGGGCGCCTCCAGGGTGGTCAGCGTGACGGCCTTGGAGGCCGCCAGCGCGTTGTTCACCACAATCTGCTGGCCCGCCTGCACGTCGATGCGGGCGTCACCCTTGCCGGCCCAGGTGGTCCCGGTGGCACCAATGCTGCCGCCGGCCACCGCCGCGCCATGCAGCTCCACGTCTTGCCCGCCCACGACCTGGATGCTGGTCGCAGCCTTGAGGGTGTTGAGAATGGACGTGGCATGGGTGTACACGCTCACGCCCTGCGCATTGGCGCCACCCTGTGGCTGGGCCAACGGCTTGGTCAGGTCAAATTCAACGCCGCCGTACAGGTAAATGTTGCCGGGCGTTGTCGCATTGCCTTCAAAGTAAACCCAGCGGTCTGACTGCAGGGCCAGATCGCCCTGCAAGGTCAGGTTACCGCGGATGATCACATCCTTATCGCCAGAGACCGACAGGCCCTGGTTGGCTGCCAGGGTGGTCAGGGTGCCGGTCAGCAAGAAGCCGTAGCCGCGCTGGCCCAGCAGCTCATGGGGCTTCTGGATCTTGAAGCTGTCAATGGCGCCATCGTCGTTGGCGTCGGCCCCGAAAATCACATAAGAGGCGCTGCCGTCGGTCACCAGCCAACGGTTCTCAGCACCACTGCTCAGATTCTGGTTACGGTAATGCAGGCCTTCGGTGAAGGCGCTCATGACCGCCTTTTCGCTCTTTGCGGCATCGGGCTGGGCCTTGAAATAGACCTCGTTGCGTTCCCACTCTAGGCCCAGCTGCTGCAGCACACGGTATTGCTGGTCTGGTGTGAGCGCGATAAAGCCGGTATCGGCCCCAGGCGCAGCCACTTCGGTCCAGTCGACATGGCTGTTTTGGTAGTCCGTGCCCTGAACCAGGGTAACGCGCAGGTCGCCCGTGGTGTCCTTGCGCCAGACCAGGCCGTCAAAGCGGCGGTAGCCCAGATGCTGCAACACGCTGTTCTGCTGCACCAGCGTCAAATCTGCAAAAGCGGTGCCGGCTGCGGGTGCGCCGGTGTCATCCCAGGCAACGGCGGCGACGGTGTAATCCCCAGCGTCCCCTTCGGCAAAGCTGGTGCGAACCTGTTGAGCCACCGCAGTGGCGGCCGGGTTGTAGTAAACCGGGCCTTCGTAGCGGCTGAAGCCCACCGATTGGGCTGCCGCCTGGCGCTGGGCCAGGTTGAGGTCCTCAAACGAGGCCGTGGCGCTGGCTGGTGCGCCCACGCCACCCCAATCAATGCGGCTGTAGTCAACCTGGTTGCCCAGATGGAAGCCCTTGACCATTTGCTGACCGGCAGCAGCGCTGGCCTTGTAATAGCTCACGCCCTCAAACACCTGGTAACCCAGTGCATGGGCCACGACCTTTTGCTGGGCTGCGCTCAGGCTGGCAAAGGCCGTACCGGTGGCTGGCGTGCCCGCAGAACCCCAGTACAGGTTGGCGTTCTGGTAATCCGCCACAACGCCCTGGGTGAAGGTGGTCAGTACCCGCTTGTCGGCCGCCGCACCCATGTTGGTGAAATAGTAGCCCTTGATCTCGGGCACAAAGCCCAGATGACGCGCCACCACCTCTTTTTGCGCCGCGCTGAGCTTGACAAAGGTGGCACTGGACGCAGGTTGCGCCGAGGCGCCCCAGTTAATGGAGCGCACGTCGTATTCCGGGAAATAACCCAAATAACGGGATGCATCAATTTTCTGGTTGATGGTCAGCTCACCCAGCTGAGCAGTAGCGGCTGGCTTGCCGCCCAACTTCCAGTCGGCCGAGTCATCAAAGTAATAGGCGCCAAAGGTGCTGCGCTGGTTGTCCTTGGCCGCCGCGTCATAGCCTTGGCTGGCCGGGTCACGGTTGAACACATAGGTGGGCTCGACCGAGTAACCCAGGTATTGAGCCACCACCGCTTTTTGTGCCGCACTCAGGCTGTCAAAACTGGCGTTGGCCGAGGGCACCGCAACGCCCGCTGCCGCCCAGGCAATCTGGCTGTTGCTGTAGTCGACCGGGCTGCCCTGCAAGAAGGCGGTCTTGAGCTCGCCCGTTTGGGCCTTGAAATACCGGGTACCGCTGATCTGGGTGTAGCCCTGCGCCGCCGCCTGGGCCGCCTGCTGCGCCGCTGTCAATTGCGCAGGGGCCAGGGTCGCGGTAAAGCTGTTGTTGGCAGCATCGTAAAAGCCACCATTGGCGTACACGGTGTAGCCCATCGACTCGGCAATCAGCTTGCGGGTGGCCGCTGGCAGAGCGGCAAACGGGGTGTAATTGGCCAGCGAGGTGACGGTTACCGAATCACCCAGCTTAACACCGGTTGCCGCCAAGGCGCCAGAAAGCGCCGATCTTAATGCCTCAGGAAGGCTGCGGGCCGCGAGGGCATTGAGTATCGTGCTATCAAAATTGACACTGGCGAGCTCGGTGCCGCTGATGGTGTCAAAGTAGGCAGCGCCGTCGTCAGTGTTTTGGCCATAGTTGAGCACCATGGCGCCAGAGGCCGTCAAGACCCCCGCCAGGCGCAGTTGGCCCGCGGTTTGAATCTCCACCCGGGTGTCGACACCCGTGGTAACCGCCTTCAAGGTGCTATTGACGGTATCGAACCTGGCGCCAACGGTCACCGCGGCATCCTTGTTCAGGTAGAGGTAGCTCTGCGCCTTCAGGCTGACCTGGGCACGGTCGTCGCGGGCGGCGAGCACGCCACCCTCTAGCAATTGCAGGCCGGTGCCAGCGTTCACCAGAATCTTGGTGTCGGCCCCCTTGGCCTCAATGGCTGCGCCACTCTGGATGGAGTGCGAGCTGTCCAGCACGATCTGGCTGTAGCGGTTGAAGGTGGTGACGCTGCTGCCAGCGTCCAGCGTGATGCTGTTGGCCTCACTGCCATAGCTCACCAGCGTGCCTTGCCCGTCCGTACCATGCACCTGGATATCCACCAGGTCATCGCCACGCACCCAACCTGATACCAGCAGCTGGCCGCTCAAGTCCAGGTGGGTCTCTTTGGCCCACAGGCCCGAGTCTGGCGCGCCCATGGGTGTACGTATATTGGCACTGCGCACCTCCAGCAGGGCAGCGGTGAGCGTCAACGCCTCGGTAGAGCGCACATTGCCCATCACGTCAATGCGGTCGGCCTGCAGGAAAGCGAGGTCGCGCAGGCGTGCGCTGTAGGCCACGCCGTCAATGCTCAGGTCTTCCAGGTCGCCAATGGCCATCGTGATATTGGTGGCACGGTGCCCGATCTCGACACGGCTGAAGCCATCGCTCAGGGCCGACATGTCCTGCATGCCTAGCGCCAGGTAGCCCGTGCTGCCCTCGCCCGACAGGTCTGTGCCGTAAATGGACTGCCCAGCACCGCCCAGGCGGTAGTTCTGCAGCGCCGACTGGCTGGTGATGCGCAGCAGGCCGCTGCCCGAGACCTTGTCCTGGCCGGAATGCAAATTCATATCATCGGCGCGCAGCAGAATGTCGCGGCTGGCCGTGGCGGTCTTGATGACGCCGCTTTGCAACGCAAACAGTGCCTCGCGACCGGCCAGGGACACGTCGATCATGCCGGCGCTGGCGTACAGGCCGCCGTTGGCACCACGGCCACCGTCCAAAATGGCCAGGCTGTCTTTTTCGCGCAGGACGATGTCGCCCTGGCCCAGGTTCACCAGCGTGAGCGCCTGCAGGTCTGACTGCACGGTTCCCAGCAGGCCCTGCGACTGCAGGTTGAAGTAACCCTGCGGCGCCACCAGTTGGGCATCGCGCAGGTCGAGCACGCCTGCAGCAGTGAGCTTCAGGCCGGTAGCGCCCCAGCTGTTGCCGCTCGGGTTCACCAGTTTGGTGCTGCTGGCGGTGTCGGTAACCTCGATCACGTCGACCCGGTCGTCAAAGTTGATGCTGCCATTGCCGTGCTGGAACTGGTGGCTGTTGAGGAAGATCGACCCGGTGCTGGCAAAGCTGTCCAGCACCACGCGGTCCAGGCCCGTGCCGCCGCGCACCGTGAGCAGGCTGGCGGCAGTAGCGTACACCGTGTTGTTGCCAGCGCCACTCAAGTCCAGCGTGGTGGGGGCCACGGTGCGGGCATTGATGATGTTGTTGCCGCCCCGGGTGTCGAGCGTGGTCGCGCTGGCGGTTCGCAAGTCGATGTTGTTGTCGCCGCTGCCGGCGTGAATCACGTTGCTGCCCACATCCATGTCGATCAGGTAGGAGCCGTCGGCACCGGTGAACAGGTCGTTCCCCTCGCCGCCCAAGTAGCTGACGCCGCTGACGTCACCCGCAACAATCACGTCGTCGCCCTTGCCGCCGCTGATAACGCTGCCGCGAGCGCCGCCCAGGATGAACAGGTTGTCTATGCCGTCTTGGCCTTCGATGTCGAGCCGCGCATTGACGCCCTCGCCAATGAAGTAGCTGTCGTTGCCCTTGCCGCCCCGCGCCACGATGTTCTTGACACCCGAATAGGTGCTGGCCACGCCCATGGAACGCACCGTGATCTGGTCAGTCAAATTGCCAGTGCTGTCGCGCACCGCGTCCACGTTGAAGGTCTCGTGGGTGGAGTCGTCGTAAATGTCAGAACCGTAGCGCCCGTCCGTATCACCGCTGTGCAGGTAGAGCGTGTCGCCCACCTGGTGGCTGATGACCGGTGGCGCACCCCAGCTCCAGGTCTTGCCCGCAGACACCGAGAAACCGGCAATGGTGACACTTGCGTTCAGGGTGGCGCTGGTGTTGGTCAGAATGATCTCACCGCTGAAACCAGCCAGGGTCTCTTGGATTTTGACGAAGCCCAGGTCGATATTCAGATCAAGGCTGCCGTACACGCTGGCGGCAAACAGGGTATTGCTGAAGGTGACGGACAGGCCGGCACGCAGCTGCAGGATGGCCAGGTCCACATTCAGGTCGACACTGCCCGTGATGCTGAAGTTGCCATCCGAGCGCAGGAAGCCGCTCACATTGACATTCAGCACGCCAAAGAAGTCCAGCGTGGCGTGGTCGATCCGAATCTCGAACACGTCGTCGATCAGGCTCAGGCCCCCGGCAAAGTCGAGCTTGAAGGCCAGGATGTTTATGTCGCCATCCAGCTCGAGCTTGAAGGCGGTGTTGCCCTTGATCAGGTGCCCGGGTTCGGTGTCCGTCGCCAAGGTGGTGTAGTCCTTGGAGCCGGTGTTGATCTCTAGCACCGCGCTCGCGTCAATACCAATGGCGGCAATACCCAGGTTGACATGGGTGGCAGCGCGCAGGGCAAAAAACACGCCGTCGCCATCGTCCACGATGGCCGCAGCGCCCATAAAGTCGAGCGCACCGAAGGACCCCAGGTCGAGCTTCATGTCCAGTGCAGCTTGCAGGCCACTGTTGTCGATCTTGAGCGCCATCGAGCCTTCGAGCACGATGCCCACCAGGTCGATGGTTGCCGAGCCCTTGATGTACAGCGACTGGGCTTCGATCGATGTCAGTTCAGTGACGGCCAGACCATTGGCATCGAGCATGACCGCCTTGTTGGCATCGAGCTTGAGCGTCTTGACTTGCCGCGCCGTGCTGGTGGTGTTGATCTGCAACAACGCACTGGCCGAGATGGAGAACACATCGGCCACATCCAGAATCTTCTGGCCCGGTGCACCCACTTGCACGCTGCCGTACAGGCCTTGGGCCACGATGCCCAGGGTGCCGGTGACAGAGACCGGCTCCAGGACCGGCAAGTCCAGCGTGGCCGTGACATCCATCTCCATACCCTGCTCGGAGACGATGATCCCAAAATTGCCCTGCAATTTGAGAGCGTCGTCCAGCAGGCTCAGGCTGCCATCACCCTGCAACTGCACGTAAAAACCGGTCCAATCGGGCTTGCCTTCGGGCGTGGCGCCAATCGTGTACTGCCAGTTGGGGAACTGTGCGGGAATTGTTGACGCGTTGTTGTCGTCATCGAGCAGATCCTTGAACGATTCGGGCACGTCGTAGACGATGTCCTGCTCGAAAGAGTTGAGCCGGAAGTCCAGGTTGGCGTCCAGCGACGCGAAGCTGCCGAAATCGAGCGCCACACTGAGTTCCATGCGCAGGGCAATACCGGTCACGCCATTGCGCTCACCAATCACCAGCAGACCCGTTGCTTCACTTTCTATAGCAAAGTCGTCAGTCCCGATGCGGGCTGAGACGTCCGCGAACACTGTAAGACCTTCGGATTCACTGGCCCTGAAATCCAGCACGCCGTCCAGATGCACCAGGCCAAACAGATCAAGCTCGGCCTCGCCGTAGACCCGCAGCAGCTGTTCGTCGTACATCAGCACCACGGGTTCGGACGGATTTCCGGTACCAATGGCATAACCCTGGTTCACGATGTCATTGCTGGTGACGTCGTCCTGGTTCACCGCCAGGGACGTATCCCGCCAGTTGCTCTTGGAAAAATCGATGGTGGTGAAGGCGACCGACAGGCCGGAATCGTCGTAAGACACGGCGCCAGTAGCAGCATCCTGCGTGTAGCTGCCGCCCACCACCACACGTGCGCCGGTGTTGAGGTCAATCTTCAGGTCCCTGGCGGTCAGCGTGACATCGTCGACGCCAACCAGCCCGATTTCTGTGATGCTGGCATCCACCGCCAGATAGGCACCGACCGTCAGGCCCGAGGTGCTGATCTTGAGCTCGCGAGCGAGCACCAGGCCCAGATCCAGATTCTCAATGGCCAGGCCAACGGCCGATGTATCGGGGCTGTCTGTCTCGTCGATGCGCCCATTACCGCTGGTGTCAACCCAATACGGGCCGTCGCCAATGAAACCGTAGGCGTCATTGATGCCGATGGCCAGGGTGCTGACCTGCGTGGTCTCGCCATTGGACAGGGTGACGGTCTCGCTGCCCTTCTTGGTGAAGGCCATGGAGGCCGACAACTGCACAAAACCGGCCAGATTGATCTGGGCGTAACCCACCTTGGCCTCGATGATTTCTTCGGCAAAGTCCAGGATGATGGCGTTGTTTCCGCCCGCAGGCAGCGCAAAGCCGTTCTTGGCGAGTTTGCCATTGCCATCGCGGTCTTCGCCCGCGTCGAGCACGCCATTCTCATTGGCATCCTCTGGCGAGGTGGCAAAGGTGGTTTGGTAATTGATGGATGCTGGGCCAAACAGCTGCAACGCAGCATTTACCACTGGGCCTGCGTTCGGGATCACCATCGTATTGATGTTGATCTCCACGTCATGGGCCTGCACGTCGATCAGGCTCGGGTCTACACCCACCAGCATGGCGTCGCCCAGGCTGGCCTTGGCCGTGACAAACTTTGGCATGAGTTGCTTCAGCGATGGGCTCAGGCTGGCCAGGGTCGGCGTCATGATCGCCAGACCGAAGTCCACGTCATCAATCACCAGGCCGGTGGCGCCGTCGTTGATAGAGTCGAGCAAACCATCTTTGTTGGCATCAACGCCATAACGATAGGGACCGCCCACACCCACAAAGCCGGTCAGATTGGCACCACCCAAGGTCAATGCCTCAACCTGCAGCGGGATCGTGGTCTTGCCGCTCAGGTCAGCCACCAAGGTGGAAAGCCCACCCAGGTTGACGTCTGCGGTGTAGCGCTCGCCTTGGCGGAAAGCCAGCGAGCCGCGCAGGCTCAAGAACTCGGACACCTGGATCTCGGCCAGACCGATGTCCAGCCCAACCAGTTTTTCGCCACCAAAGTCCAGGTAGACCGGGGTACCGGCCGTGGCCACTTCGTAGCCGCGCGGCCTGGCCTTGAGGGGGTCTGCATCCGGCACTGCCGGGAAGGTGGTGCGGAAGTCGGCGCGGGTGCTCAGGACGCCGCCAAACAGCTCGCCGCCGGTATTCAACTGCAGCGTTACATCCTCGGCGCGGAGCTTGAGCACATCGCCCAGGCCGTAGGTACCCACCTCGTCCACATGGGCGCTGAGCGAGTAGAAGTTCGTCGCTTTGAAGAACTTGGGCAGATCGGCCTTGAAGATCGCCAGGCCCAGGTCCAGGTTTTGCATCCCGAAGCCGGTCAGGTCGGTCTGCTCGGACAAAGGCCGCGAGAAATCTGGAATGCCCGCGCCAATATAGGCATTGATATCGGCGCCGCCCAGGGTCAGGCCCTTGAAATTGACATTATTAAGGCGCGAATAATCGGCCGACAAGCCACCCACGGACTTGAGCCCGTCGATGATGGTGTCTGCCATGTCGGGCAGCAGGGTCTCGATCAGGCTGAGCTCGGCCGGCAGGCCGGTGTACATGGTGCCCTTGAAGGTCTTGCCCAGGTTGAGCTCCATGTCACCATTGAGGTAGACGATGTCGCCCAGGTTGAGGTTGACATCCGGCAGGGAGATCTTGCCGGTAACAATGGCGCCCACGGCCGGGTCATACGAAATGGCCAGGTCCATGTCGCTGATGAAATCCATCGCGCCCTTGAGGAAACTGTCGTCCGGCAACTCGGGCAGCAGATTGGTCAGGTCCGACAGGCTGATCTTGGCCAAAGCGCCGGCGGGGTCGCTAAAGCCAGGCAATGCCAGTTCAAAGTCTGGAATCGGGAACAGCGGGAACACGATGTCAGCGTACTGCGCCTTCAGGTCCGTCCAGTTCAGCACAAGGTTGCTCATCCGGGTCAAATCGATCTTCGGGTCAGCCCAGGTGAAGTCCGGGATGTCGAACATATCGAAATCAATGAACGGCGGTAGGTCAGCCAGGTCAAACGCCGCGTACTGCGCCTGAATGGCCGGCCACTGCGCGTACAGCTCGCGCAGAGTACCCAGCTCATAGCTGTCTGAGGCAAACAGGCTGGTCGCGCCGTTTGGCAGGGTCAAGCCAAAGTCCAACTCGGGGAAGGCCGGCAGGGTGTAGCTGCTGAGCGAAGCGTGGTCTGCTTTCAGACCCGGCAGTTGGTCATAAAGCCGCTGCAGGGCTGCGGCGTCCAGGCGTGGCTGTGCCAAATTGACGTTAGGCGCTTGCAGCAGAGTGGCCCAGTTGACGCCGGCCACCGTGGGCAGCGCGGGCACCTTGAAGGTCATCTGCTGAATGGCCGGCACCCTGAACACCAACTTGTCGAAGTCCGGCATCGTCAGGTCGGGCAGGCCCAATTTATCCAGCCCAAGGTCAATGCCCGGCAGCTCAAAATCAAAGTCAAACCTGTGATTGAGCTCAAAGAGATCAAAAATGCCCAGTGTGGCTTCGACCTGCAGGCCCACCAAGTTGGACGAATAGTCCAGCGTCATTTGCTGGCCGGCGGTACCTACCGGAATCACCAACTCGCCGCCGTCGAGCTCGGTCAGGTCGACAAACAGGCTGGGAATGGGGTAGCCGCCCACGGTCGCACCGTTGAGCTTAAGCACCACATCGGTGCCATCTAGCGTCAGATAGGGGTCGGTACCCACCAGGCCCGCCTTGTCAGCACTGGCGTACAGGCTGTAGAAATTGACGCCTGGCATATTCAAACCCGCCGCCTTTGAAGGCGTGAGCATGGCCAGGGCAAAGTCCAGGTTGTCAATGGCAAAGCCCACCGCGTCTTCGTTGACCGCGTCACTGCTGTTGATGACACCGTCAAGGTTGGTGTCGGAGTGATAAGGCCCATTGAAGCCAGCAAAAGCGTGGACATCCAGCCCGGCGACGATCAGCGCATCGGCTGGCGCCACCACTTCAAGGCCCGCCAGGTTGAAGCCCACCTTGTCCAAAGTGCGCTTCTGGATGGTGAAGCCGCCCTGCAGGCTGACCAAACCCGCCAGCTCGGCCGTGGCCTTGCCCACGGTGGCCTGCATCAGCGCATCGTCAAAATCCAGCAGAATGGCATCGCCACCGGTCTGGATCGTGCGGCCCGCCACCGAGCCGCCCTCGGTGAAGTCCACCACCATGCCCTCGCGGCTGCTCATGTTGAGCGCAACGCTGGCGTCGTTCAGGTTAAAGGTGAAGAAATCCTCAAACCCGACAAAACCAATGTCATTGGCCTGCGCCTTGACTGCGGTGAACTGGGTGCCCCGCGGAATGGTGGGCGAAAGCGGGTTGGACTCTGTGGTGAGAATGGTCAGGCCAAAGTCGAAGTCATTGACACGGAAGCCAATGGCATCGTCTGGCAAGTCGTTGGTGTCGATAACGCCATCGGCATTGAGATCGGTGCTCGGGCCGTTCAGACCGACAAAGGCGTGCACATCGTTGGCACCAATGTCGATGCTGTTGGCCTTAATGCCCGACACGCTGTTCAAGCCGTTTTGTACGGTAATTTCGGTGGTGCCACCGCGGCGGAAGGCAAAGTCACCCGACACGTGAACAAAGTCGCCCACGTAGAGCAGCGCATCCACCACCTGCGCCTCGATCATGGCGCCCTTGAATTTCAAGCCGACATTGCCCGCGCCAGTGGGCACCTGCAAGCCGCCGGCCCCGAAGCTACTCACAAAGTCCACTGTGGGGATGCGACCGGGCAGGCTGCGCCAACCGGAAGACCAGTTCATGTCGACCGTGATGTCCTGGCCCGACAGCCCAAAGATACCGGTGCCGCCTGCCACTGCAAATTCAGCGGCAGAGCCCTTGAGGGCGGTGAAAGTTGGCAACTGCAGTGACTTGACCGTGGGCGTCAAAATCGCCAGTGCCAGGTCCATATCCCGGATGGCCACACCAAACACGTCAGCCTGCTCGGTAATCGGCTGCACAGAATCAAAATCCGGCACGCCGTAACCCACGAAGACATCCACATCCTGCATGCCCAGGGTGAGCGCCTCCACCTCTAGGTTAGAGATGGTCGCCCAGTCGCTTGACACCGTGGCGCCCAAGCCCACCGGCGTCTTCAACTGGGTGATGGTCGATGTCATGGCGACATCGGTCAACGCTAAACCGGTGTCAACCGTCACCCGGTGCTTTTGCCCTTTTTCCAGGCTGAATGCGCCTTGAATATGCACAAACTCGTCGATCGTCAGGGTGGCTTGCGCCACCTGCACCGAGGCAAAGCCTGAGTTGAAGGCCAGCGCGATCGGATCACCGCCGGTCAGCAGGGACAAGCCCGTGGTGCCATAGGTGCTCACAAAGTCAACATAGGGGGCCACCGTGCTGCCGTTCCAGGTGCCGCCCTTGTTGGCAGCCACGGTCACGCCACGGGTCTCCAGCTGCATGAAATCCAGCCCGGTGAAGGCCATCAGCTCCACGCCCGCCTTGAGCGCCCACAGTTTGGGCACCTGCAGCGTGGCGTCGGCAGACTTGTACATCACCAGACCGAGGTCCAGGTTGTCCACCACAAAGCCGACCGCATCGCTAGACACGCTGTCACTCACGCCGTCGTTGTTGCTGTCTACAAAGTACGGCCCGGAGCCGGCAAACAGCTTGGCATCTGAGAAGCCCACCGCGAATGAGTTCATCGCCAGGTTATTGATGCGGTCATAGCTGCCCGGTGTCACCAGCCCTTTGGACTGGAAGCTGGCCAACGTTGTCGCCGCCTGTACTGAGGTGCTGCCAAAGCCAGTGACCAGGTCGACCGATACGCCCGCACTGCGCTCGATGGCAAAACCGCCCTCGAGGTGGAAGAAATCGTCAATCTTCACCAGGGCATGGCCCACCGACACGCCAAACATTGACCGGTTGAAATCCAGGGCAATCTCATCGCCGCCCGTGGCTACCACCAGACCGCCCGTGCCAAAACTGCTCTGGAAGTCAACAAATGGCGCCAGCTCGGTCCCGCGCCACTTGCCGCCCTTGTTCAGCTGCACCGCCAGGTCGTCCACCCGCGCCTGCATGAATCCCCAATCCACATTCAGCGGGTTGGCCCAGGTCGCCTTCATGGCGTAGAAGGTGGGGATCACCCGCGCCGGGTCAGCCACCGCTGTGGCCTTGATGGAACTGAATCCAACGTCAATGTTCTCAAGTACAAACAGCGGGTCTGTCACATCGCCCACTGTGATCTTGACATCTGTCGCGCCAATGTTGAGCACATCCACTGGCAGATCGGTCAAACGGGAATTGTCAGCAGACAAGTAGCCCTTTTGCTTCAAGGCGGCCAGGTCAGCCGACAGGCCGGAGGCCGCGCCGGTGAGCACACTGGGCAGCCCGGTTTGGCCGTCAATAGTCTGGCCACCCTGCTTCTGAATGGAAAAGTCGCCCTCAATCTGGAAGAAATCACCCACATTCAGCAGCGCTTGCTGAATAGACACGCCCACAAAGGCGGCTTCATAATCCATCATTACCGTACCACCCTGGGTGGCAATGGCGTAGCCTGCGGGTCCAAAACTGCTCTTGAAATCAACCACCGGGCGGGCAAACGTGTTGGTACCACGCCACTTGCCGCCCTGGTTGGCCTGCACCTGCAGGTCGTCAATCTTGAACTTGAAATAATCCCAATCCACATCCAGCGGCTGCGCCCAATCGAGTTGCAGCGCATAAAAGCCTGGGATCACCGAGTCCGGGTCCGCCGCCAACGTCGACTTCATCGTGACTAAAGCAAGGTCGATGTTGTCCAGCGTGATGCCCACGCGGTCAGGGTTCACCACCTCACCGGCATCCATCAGCTTATTGCCATTGGTGTCAATGAAGTACGGGCCAACGCCCGCAAACACATCCACATCAGTAAAGCTGAGGGTCATGGGCTTGACCTGCAGGTTGTCAATGCGGCTGTGGTCGGCGCTCAAGCCTGTCACCTTGCCCAGCCCTGTGCGCAGGGTGCTGTCCATGGTGGCCGGGTAGGTGGCGGGTAGACCCGTCTTCACATCCACCAAAATGGCGTCTGAAATCTCCAGGTTGAAACCACCGCTGACATAGATGTAGTCGCTCACGGCCACCGTGGCGCGGTCGACCGAAGCCTTGATGAGCTCGCCCTTGGTGCCGTCCAAATCCAGCGCCAGGCTGGTGCCCGTGCCGGTCGCTACTGACAACTCTGTCTTGTTGGCGCCGGTGTAGTTCACCACGGCGTTGTTCGCCACCGCCGCATTGGCCTGGTTGATCGAGACGCTCACGCCACTGGCATTCACGACCAAATCGTCGCCAAAACCCACAAAGCTGGCGTTCCCAGTCGCCTGCAGCGTGGTCCACTTGCGCACCGGTGTGGTGGGCGTGGCCGGTGTGGCCGCATCACTCATCAGCGCCAAGCCAAACTCCACCCCAGTCAAACTCAGGCCGGTCGCACCGCTGTTGAGTACGCCGTCGGTGTAGCCGCCACCAATACCGGCAAAGGCGCTCAGGCCCGTGCCGCCAATGGTCAGTACGTTGACCGTGATCCCGGTGGTGGCTTCGTTGACCCCAGCAGTCGAGGTGATGTCATTGGCCAGCTTGACCGTCTGGCTGCTCTTGCTCACCGCCATGCTGCCGGTGAGCGCCACAAACCCAAACACGTTCACGTTGAGGTTGCCGCTGGCTTGCAGCAGCTCGCCTTTGGTGCCGTCCAGGTCCAGCGCCAGGCTGGTGCCCGTGCCAGTGGCGACCGTCAGTTCTGTCTTGCGGTCTGTCGTGTTGTCCGCGGTGCTGGCATCCAGGCTGTAGTCCACCACGGCGTTGTTGGCCACCGCCGCATTGGCTTGGTTGAGGGCAATTTTGACATTCGTGGCACTCACCACCAGGTCGTCGCCCAGGCCCACAAAGCCGGCTGTGGCCGCAGTGGCCTGCAGGGTGGTCCATTTTCTGGTGAGGGTGGTGG
>JBBAPO010000001.1:0-212011 GCA_040400795.1 Rhodoferax sp. | reverse complement strand
CCGCCCCGGTCACTGCGGCATACGCACTACCCGCGCTCAGCCGTGCGCTCACCCCTGAGCCCACTGCCACCACCTCGCTGCCCACCTTGCTAAAGCCCAGGTTGCCGCTCAGGGTCACAAAGTCGCCCACGTTGGCGCTCAAGCCCGTCACGCCAAAGGCGGTCGTGCCCCCGGCAATTTCATTGGCAAAGGTGTAGCTCTGTCCGCCCGCACTGAGCGTGCCCGCCGCCACCGTGTTGCCCGCGCTGGTGTATTGCACCAGCACAGAGGTTGCGCTGACTCCAGCCAACCCGCTGATCGACGCATCAAAGCTGCCGTTCTTGAGCTCAAACGCCGTCGTGGCTGTCGACCCCGTTGTGCCCAGACGCAGACCAAACGCCGCCCCAGTTACTGCGGCGTACGCACTGCCCGCACTCAGCCGTGCGCTCACCCCGCTACCCACCGCCACCACCTCGCTGCCCACTTTACTAAAGCCCAGGTTGCCGCTCAGGCTCACAAAATCCGCGATGTTTGCAGAGAAGCCCGTCACGCCAAAGGCGGCTGTACCGGCGGTAATGGCGCCAGTGAATGCGTACTGGTTGGTGCCGACCTGCAGGGTCGTATTGGCCGCCACCGCACTGCCTGCGCCGCTGGTGTACTGCACCAGCACCGAGGTCGCGGCTATTGTGCTCAGCCCGCTGATGGCCCCGCCGAAGCTGCCGCCGTTGAGCTCAAAGGCCGTGGCCCCGGTGCCCATGCGCAGGCCAAAGGCTGCCCCAGTGACTTCGGCGTACGCCGCGCTGCCCGCGCTCAGCCGTGCGCTCACCCCGGTACCCACTGCCACCACCTCGGTGCCCACCTTGCTAAAGCCCAGGTTGCCGCTTAAGCTCACAAAGTCCGTTATGTTGGCGCTAAAGCCCGTCACGCTAAAGGCGGTGGTGCCGGCAGTAATGGCGCCAGAGAAGGCGTACTGGTTGGTGCCGACCTGCAGGGTCGTATCTGCCGCCACCGCACTGCCTGCGCCGCTGGTGTACCGCACCAGCACCGAGGTCGCGGCTATCGTGCTCAGCCCGCTGATGGCCCCGCTGAAGCTGCCGCCGTTGAGCTCAAAGGCCGTGGCCCCGGTGCCAATGCGCAGGCCAAACGCTGCCCCAGTAACTTCGGCGTACGCCGCGCTGCCCGCGCTCAGCCGTGCGCTCACCCCAGAGCCCACCGCCACCACGTCCGGGCCCACCTTGCTAAAGCCCAGGTTGCCGCTTAAGCTCACAAAGTCCGTTATGTTGGCGCTAAAGCCCGTCACGCTAAAGGCGGTGGTGCCGGCAGTAATGGCGCCAGAGAAGGCGTACTGGTTGGTGCCGACCTGCAGGGTCGTATCAGCCGCCACCGCACTGCCTGCGCCGCTAGTGTGCTGCACCAGCACCGAGGTCGCCGCTATCGTGCCCAGCCCGCTAATGGCCCCGCTGAAGGTCCCGTTCTTGAGCTCAAACGCCGTGCCAGCTGTGCCCAGGCGCAGCCCAAAGTCCGCCCCCGTGACCTGCGCATAAGCCGAGCTGCCCGCGCTCAGTCGCGCAGTTAACCCTGTGCCCATCGCCACCAAATCAGAGCCTGACTTGCTAATGCCCAGATTGCCGCTCACATCGACAAAATTAGATACATTGGCTACAAACCCGGTCACGCCAACGCTCACCAGTTCGGCGCGTTCCGTGACTTCTCTTCTAACGCCGACATCATCAAGGTTCAGATTGAGAAACAGGTCTTCATTGATTGAGGCCGTGGCCAAGCCTCCACCATCAACGTAGTAACTTACGACACTCGCCTGGCCGCTGCTGTTTGTCGCGTCGCTATTGAACCGGGTCACAAAGGAATCGACGTCTGCCGAGATGCCGGCACCAAAGCCCTCAAAACCGGCAGATGCCGAGCTGGCGTAAAGGCTGCGCCAGACACGGCCATCTGCGGCCGTCATCACCATCAGGCCCACATCAAGGTCGGTGACTCGTGCGCCAAAATCTTGTGCGCTGCCCGCGTTGTCGATACCTGCAAATGCCGAGATGTTGTCTGCGGTGTAAAGATCAAGAGTTACTGCGATTGCATTCGGTAGAGCGTCTAGATCGCTAGGCTCCCAAAGGTAGGCGGTACCCGAACTGCTCTGAAAGGTAAACGAGCCATCAAACCCGACCAGGCCGGTCAAGGCTGGGTCGGCAACCATAGTCGCGACATCAAAACTGGCTGAACTGGCAGCAACAGTAACCGCCCTCGAGCCAGCCGCGCTGACATTGCCACCTACTGTAGCTACAGCTCTGATCGTTGTGCTGCCGTCAGCCGGCAGGTTTGAGCTGCTGAAGGTGGTGGTCCAAACGCCATCGCTGCCGGCGACGACAGTTTGGCTGGATTTGACAACAGAGCTGGCGCTCAACCAGCTTACAACCACACTGGCCCCTGCTGCGGCTGTGCCGCTGACCGTGACGCCAGCATTTTTTTCAGTCTGATCGACCCGATCGTCAAGCGCCACAGTGTTGATCACAAGCGGGCTGACAACCGCGACGAGTGCGTTGCTCTGCCCCGTGGCGATGCCCGCGACGGTGGTGGCGGCGCCAATCGCAGTGTTGGCAGTCACGATCCTGCCGCGAGCATCCGAAAAAGCTGTAGGGTCCGTCACGCCCGCAGCAACCAAGGCACTTTCGATGACTGCCGCAGCTTCCAAGTCCACGGAGCCCGCCGATAGTGAGCTGCCTATCGCCGTCACCAAGCTACCCAATACGCTGCTGGCAACCGCAGCATCGCTGGAAGTTGTCGCGGCCGCTTGCGCCATCAGCACCAGCGTTGCCACTTGGGCTGCGGCCATTTGCACATTAAGCGCATTAGCTAGGTCCGCAGGGCTGTTACTGGTGTTCTGCAAAACCGCCAACGGGTCAAACACACTGAAATCAGGCGTGCCTGAAAAGCCGAGCGCGGTGCTCACCGCAGCGTTGGCAATATTCACCGATACGCTTTTTGCCTTGGCGTATTCCTGCACCAAGGTGGTCAACGGCGTGACCATGGTGGCACCTGCCGGCGCCTTGAGCGTCATGGTGTTCGGGATACCGGTGTCAATATTGACCCCGCCCACCGCGATGATGGAACCGGTGGCGCCAGACGGCAGAAAGAAGTTGCCATTGGCGTCAGTGACGACGCCCGCCAGCAACTCACCAGAGTCGGCAAGTCCATTTGCATTGGCATCCAGATAGATCTGGGCGCCGCTCACATACCCATCAGCCACTTTGCCACTGACAACCGTGACGGCATCGTTGCCGGCCAGATCTTGGATTGCATTGACGTCATTACCCGACCACGGGTCTGTATACGTGACATTGATGGTTTGTCCGGTCACCAAAGCAGTGGTGAGGGTAAGCGTCACCGTGGTGCCAGACACCGCAACACCCGAGACGTTATTGACTACCCCACTGGCCGTCACCGCAAAGGCGGACAGAGGCGGTGGATGGCTTGCGTCTAGCGTGGTGTCGTAGTTGAGCACCAGGGTGGTGGCAGCCGGCTGGCTGATATTGCTCTGTACGACCGGAGCCACGGTGTCTACCGTGACCGCCCGCGTGCCGGCCGTGCTGACGTTGCCCGCCAGGTCCGTGGCCACCACACTGATCGTGGTATTGCCGTCTGCCGGTACGTCACCATTGAGGAATGGCGTGGTAATCCAGGCGCCATAGCCATCAGCGGTGAGTGTTCGACTAGATTGGACGATAGAGCTGGCGCTTAGCCAATTGACGACCAGGCTAGCCCCTGCCTCGGCAGTACCACTGACCGTAAAACCGGCTGTTTTTTCGGTGGCGTTCACGATGCTGTCATTGGCCACCGCGTTGACCACAGGCGTGGTCGTGACCGTATCTACCCTGACCGCCCGCGTGCCGGCCGAGCTAACATTGCCCGCCAGATCCGTGGCCACCACACTGATCGTGGTGTTGCCGTCTGCAGGCACTTCAGCACTGGCAAAGCTCACGCTCCAGGTGCCATCTGTGGCCGTGGTCGTTTTGCTGGTAACGCCCCAGCTGATTGCCATGCTGGCGCCGGTCTCAGCCGTACCACTGACCGTGACGCTGGTCTTCTCGGTCGCAGTGACTATGTTGTCGGTAGCAACCGCGTTAACTAACGGCAACCCTACTAAAGTGTCGATAGTGATCAGGATGCTTGCAGAAGCCGGGGAGACATTCCCCGCCGCATCGGTGACCGTCCCGGTCAAGCTCGAAGCGGAGTTGGCAGTCAATCCTGACAAAACCACATCGATAAAACCGTTGGATACGTCCGAACTGATCAAAGTGACTTCGACGAGCTGAGTAGAGCCGAGGGTAAGCTTCAGGCTATTGCCAGCAACGACTGCGGTGCCGTTGCTTGCAGTCACATCAAAATTAACCCGCAAAGTCGGGGCCGTGCTTTTTGTAATACCGTCACCCACTGACCCGGTGTCCGAGCTGAGCGCCAGCACCAAACTGAGCGCCGCTGGCGCTAGGGTGTCGAGCGTGAAGGTAAAGGGGCTGCTGGCGGTGCCAACGTTGCCGGCCACATCGGTCTGGCGCACCAGCACGCTGTTGGCGCCTGGTGCGGGGCTGAAGCTGCTGCTCCAGTTTGTGCCACCGTCGATGCTGTACTCAACCAAGGCGCCTTGCTCGGCGCCGGCCACGCTGATCGCGCCGTTGCTGGTGATCTTGTCGGCGGTGTTGGTGCCGGTGTCGCTGGTCAGGCTCAGTGTGGGGGCGGCTGCACTGGTGTCGAGCGAGATCACAGTGCTGGTTGCAGCGCTCGCAAGGCTCTCCAGGGTACTCTGCAGGTCGGTGTAGCTGGCCACCACCGTGATGGTCTTGCCCACATCGGCTTGAGTCAACGTGTAGCTAGGGTGGCTGCCCAAGACGACATAGCCTCCATACCCATTAGCTGCTTTCCATGTGTAACTGATGGCGCCCAGGCCATCCGGATCAGCCAGGGTGTTCGTTGCCGTCAGGGTCTGGCCTTGGGTGGCGGTGCCGCTGATGGTGACACTGCCTGTGGGCGCGTCGTTCACCGCAGTGACATTGAAGGTAATGGTGTCGGGGCTTGGGTCCAGGTCCACGCCGCCGTACGCGGTGCCGCCGTCATCCTGCACTGCAAACTGAAAGGTCGCATAGCCCGCACCATTGGCGTTAAGCACCGGAGTGAACACCAGATGGCCTGAGGTTATGCTGCTCAGCACAACCGCGCTACCCGGCGCCACGGCCGCGCTACTTTCCCCGTCGTTGAGTATCAGTGTGCCACTGCTCGGAAGCCCGGTAATCTGGACTGCTAGCAGTGAGTTTGCCAGCGTGTCGCGGGGGTCGGTGAACCCAAAGTCCGTAGCCGTGAGCGTGTAGGTGGTGTCTTCGAGCGTAGCAATCGGCTTGTTCGTGCCAGACGGCGCGTCGTTGACGGCGCTAACCGTTGTGCTCAAAATTATGTCGGCTGCACTGATGGCCGTGCTACCACCATAAGAATTTGTATTGGTCAGATCAAGCACACTGCCAGTCGACATCGGGGTCGAACCATCGAAAAGCCGAACAGTCAAGTCCCCAGGCTGGCCATTGAAGTCGGCTCCCGGCACAAAACGCAGCTTGTCGGAAGCTGTCACTACCAGCGCATTGCTTTCGCTTCGATTTGCCACAGCAGTCCAAGCGCTGTCGCTCCAATATTCCCAAGTACCCTGGGGCACTGTTGCGGCATTGCCCACAATGGCAATGCCGGCCAATGCGCTACCCGTGCCGTCCACGTCATCGCTGAAATTGCTCGTAAACAGACTGCTAACAAGCGCACCGGTGATGTCGCTATTGCTCGCATCCTCCAAAACCGGGGTCAGGGCTGTACCGCCTGTAGCCACAGGCGCGTCGTTCACCGCCGTCACCGTCAGGCTGATCGCCTGGGTCTGGATGTTGCCAGCATCGTCCGAGAGCGTCACCGTGAAGCTGTCCAAACCGTAGTAGTCGGCTAACGGGATGTAGTTCCACGCCCCCGTGGCACCGTTGATCGTGGCTGTGCCGTGGCCGGCCGCCCCCGTCACCGTCACCGTGAAGCGGCTCGCTTCGGTCAGCCCATCAGCATCTGTGGCCGTCAGGGTGCCGGTGATGCTGGCTCCATCTTCCAAGCCCGTGCCGCTGGTGGCCCCGCCAAAGCTGGCGGGGTGGTTTACGCCAGTGATGTCAAAAGTGAGTAACGACTCTGGCGCATCTGAAAATTCACGAAAAACCAGGTTCTCCGTTCCATTTGCTGCGGCAGCCGGGGTGAATGTAAGGTTGCCGTTCAGGATGTCTGTGACGTCCACAGACGCCCCCCCTGTGAGAGGTGCACCCGACAACTTGATTACCCCTGCAACCGGCAAGGTACTTAAAACAATCGGGACGGAAAAATAGTATCCAAAGTCGGCAAGAGCAAGTGGTGTCGACTGGTTCAACACAAGACTACCCTGCACTCCTTTTTTCTCGTAGTGGAGAGTAAAAGGCACCTCACTTGAAACCAAGGTCAACATCAAGTCGCCGCCGGCAAGTTCTTCCGGAGTAATTGAGTGCCCCACCGCAACCGGTACCTCGCCAAGTATCAACGAGCCTATTGAGGAGTCTGGCAAGGCAGAGATTACGATTGGGTCCAGGAAGAACCCAAAATCAGCCGCAGAAAACGTATGGGGCGTATCCGCCACGACTGGTACCAGCGTGCGTCCAGAAAACGTCTTGATCTTCAAGTTGGTAGGCTGCCCCACCCCGGTCGGCTCAGCACTCAGCACAAAGTGGAGACCATTGACTTCAGGCAGGGTGAATTTTCCCGCCAGCGCTCCAAACCCACCAGCGACCTGGTTGTAGGTCAACAAGGTTGTCGCTTGGCCGGCATACGGTGCCTCGGCACCAACCGTTAGGTTAATGCCCAATGGCGCAACAACTGTCAGGATCCCGGAGGTGTCCCACTGTAGCGAGTTAGCGCCGGCCAAACTGTAAACCGCCCCGTTGTAACCTGGGACGCTCCAATTAACGCCTCCTGTGGCTTCGACTGAGTTGAGCGAAACCACGCCACCGTAACCGGCCACCGCCCAAAACAGGTTGGACGCCGTAATCAAAGAGTTGCCGGTCTCCAGCAATCCACCCGTGGAGGACACCGTCCATTTGGTGGGATCGATCGTGTCTGGCGTTAGCTGTATACCCCCCGGGTTTGGCAGAGTCAGTGTGAGATTTAACTCAGGCCAGTTCTTCTCGAAGAGTGTCCTGCCGTAGTCGCCAACAACATTGATGGCGTCGTAATCCACGTAACCGTTTGGTCCGGATTGAACCGAAAACATCCCAGTGCCGTCCATCAGACCATGCAACGTCGTGCCCAAACCAGGGTCAGTCCCCACGGCCCGCCGCAGCTCAAAAACGACATTTCCGTCGTGCAGAGACACGCCGCTTGTGTACTCGCCATCCGCCAGAACCGCGGGGGACTCCCCCTTGGCCAACATCCAGCCGCCATATCCCACATCGCCGCCATAGCCCGATATGAATTGAACCGCGACATTCGCATCCGATAAATCCGCACCAACACCGCCGCTGCCCACAAACCCAGTGGCCTGGGCGCCTGGGATTGTTGTCTCGCCATCCATTTGGTCCGGCTCAGCCGCTATATTCATCGACCATCGATTGGCATACCCGGTGCTACCGCCGAAACTGACCGTCTGCCAGATCTGCTCGCGTTCCAGCGTGATCCACCCGGTGACCGTCAAGCCGGTATCGAGCGCGATGGTGTCCCTGAAGGAAATTGTGGCTGGAGTTCCTCGGAGAAAATACACAGGACTCAACCACACACCAATCGCGGTCTGGTTTGCAGGATCCAAAGTAGCCAGCACGTCGCTCAACGCTGGATTGAGTGCATGCGGGGTCAGGACGAGACTTTCGACCTCGCCCACCCAATACTGATTAACTTCAAAATAAATATCCCGGCCCGGCTGCAGTAAGCCGGCATCGGTGGCACCGAGATAGAAATAATCTCGGTTCAGCCAGCGACCCAGCGCATTTTGGCTTTCCTGATCAAGGCCCGTTGTCTTGGTTGTGATATCACCCTGATGCCCGCTGAAGCCAGGGTAGGCGTCAAGCGAATCAAAAGCTGACTCAAGCAAGGGATGAACAATCAACTTGAGTTGAAAGCCTGCCTGAACCGGCACCTCTGTCAATTCAAAATAGGCACCAAAATCGCCCTGCAACAGACCACTCGCGGTCGAAAACCGACCCAGTGAGTTTTTATAGGTACCCAAAACATAGGTGTCGTTGGGCACCGGGATCGGTCCGCCGGGCAAGACTGTGACCGTCAGATGACCGAGTTGAGGCTCTTGGCTATCGTTGAGCGTAAGGGTGCCGGTAACGTTGATAAATTCATTGGGTTCAAAACCCTCATCATCGGTGTCAAGCCCCAGAAAATTTTGGTCTATAAAAGTGTTTAACGCATAGCTGCCAGATCGTCCCCCCGCATTAAAAACCGTGCCTCCCGGCATGCCAACCCAGCCGCTATAGCCACTATTTGAAGCAGGATCAACGTACTGAGAAAACCGCACTTCACTAGCACTGTTCAGCGCGTCATTCAGGCTACCGGCATAAGATGCGGGCACATCGACACCGCGCTTGATATCGAAAGCAACGGTGCTGGTTAGCGTTGAATTCGGGCCCAACGATGCCGCGCCTGAGCCAGTGCCAAGAACCCAGCCACCATAGCCACCGCTGCCATAACCATCCACAAAGTCCAGTGCCAGGCTTACCGCCGTCAGGTTGATGGCAGTCGCTGTGCTGCCTAGCAGCGCCGTGGCACCCATAATATCCAGTGACCACCGGTCAACCTGAGTATGCAGACTTGAATCAAACACACCCGTGTACGGGTCGCTAAATTGCAGATTACTGGCCGAGTCCCAAGGCCCGGGGAAAGTCAGTTCGAAGTTGCCTGTAACGCTCAGCCCGTTCCCCACATCCACTTCATCGGTGAAACTCACCGTCCCACCGTAGCCCAGATAGCCACTGTCTGAGAAGTAACCACTGTTTGTTATGACGCTATCCTTTCCGTTGATCGCCATGCCAATCTTGTCCTGATTGGCTGGCGTGAGGCTGGACAGCACCGCGCCTAGAGCGGGATTGAGGGCGCGAGCAGTCAGGACCAGTGATTCACCCCCCTCGAATGAGCTCTCTCTGATTTCAAAATAAACACCTGCTTCGTTTTGCAATAGGCCAGACACTGAGGCAAATTTGCCTGTTACGTTGGCTGCATTAAGGAAAGTGAAAGACTGCCCGTCGTACGGCTTGAACAGAACATCGTCACTGGCATCTAGTGGCGTGCCCTTGTTGTCAAGCAGACTGATTGACAGGTTCCCCGCCAGCGCAGCATCGCCCGTAACACTCACATAATCATGCCCACCTGAGGTCCCCGGACCCTGATTGCCAAAAATCTCGATTACCAACGTAGGTACTGGCGCGCCAGGTATGAGCACCTGCGAATAATTGCCCACCACCTCAAGCAACCCCGGCGAATATCCCGGACTCACCGTGCCGCTGTTGATCAGCGATACATTCAAGTTGCCGCTGCCACCCAAAACCTCATTGGCTGCCACGCGCAGTGAGCTGTCCATGAAGCCTTCCATGGACGAGAGTTGGGCGGCGTCAAACAGCACCGAATCCACGGCAAAGTTGATCGAGGGGCTGTTGGCCGCCGGCATGGAGAGCAGCCGACCCATCAGGGGCACAGACACCTGGGGCTGGGTGGACTCCTGGGCCGCCATGTAGGCATCATGCAGGCTCTGGATGTCGTTGCGATCGGGCATTAGCGCCAGCTTCAGCGGCGCCAAGATGGGGTCGGCTGACAGCAAAACCCGCGGCTCCAGGGGCTCTATGCGAAAGGCGTCACGCCGCAGCGCATCCCTGATTCGGGTGGCTACTGATTTTTTAAGAGCTCGCATGGATAACTTTCAAGGCAGACTTTTGGCACGGTTAAGGCCACTTTACCAAAAGTCAAGCGCTTAGGCTATCCAAATTGACATAAATCAAATCGCAATGTCAAAACAAATTTGATTCACCACAAGGGTTTAGCTCGGTCTTGATCAGGCATCCTGATTACGACGGTGAATCGACTCAAAACGACTCGGTATCGACCTCGCCGGTGGCCTGTGCCCCATAGCGGGCACCGTGCACGGTTTGCTGGTTGATCAAGCCATCCAGCCGGGCCAACAGGTCGGGTGTGAGCGTGATGCGGCTCGCGCCCAGGTCGTCGGCCAGGTGGTCCAAGCTGGTAGTGCCAGGAATTGGCACGATGTGTGGCGCTTGGTGCAGCAGCCAGGCCAGCGCCAGCTGGGCCGGGCTGCAACCGGCCTCGCGCGCTAGGGCCACATAGGCCGGCAGCAGGCTTAGGTTGGCCACATAGTTGGCTGGCTCAAAGCGCGGCATGCTGCGGCGGATGTCTTTGGCGTCCAGGGCGGCCAGGTCCAGCGGCGCGCCGCACAAAAAGCCGCGCGCCACCGGGCTGAAAGCCACAAAGGCTGCGCCCAGTTCACGGCAAGCGTCCAGTACCGCAATCTCGGGGTTGCGCGTCCACAATGAATACTCGGTCTGCACGGCGGCAATCGGGTGCACCGCATGCGCCCGGCGCAAGGTCGCTGCCGACACTTCAGACAAGCCAATGGCACGCACCTTGCCAGCCTGCACCAGTTCAGCCAAGGCACCCACACTGTCTTCAATCGGCACCTCTTTGTGCCAGCGGTGCAGGTAATAAAGGTCAATCACGTCAGTCTGCATGCGGCGCAGGCTGTCTTCGCAGTTGCGCCGCAGTGCCTCTGGCCGGCCATCAATGACACGCTTCATGCCAACGGTAAACTGCACGCCCGCCATGCCGCCCTTGCTGGCCAGGGTAATCTGCTGCCGGTGGGGCTTGAGCACCCGGCCAACAAGCGTCTCGTTACTGCCAAAACCATACAGGGCGGCCGTATCAAACAGCGTCACGCCGGCATCCAGCGCAGCCAGCAACAGGCGCTCGCCTTGCTCCGCAGAAATGGGTTGGCCGTAGGCATGGCTCAGGTTCATGCAGCCCAAACCAATGGCGCTGACATTAAAGGGGCCTATTTGTCGTTGTTGCATGTGTAGAGGATCCGTGTTGGGTTGCTTGCGTAACTTGGTTTGGCTTAATTTAAACCGAGTTCCCAAGCGGCTTGCATTTTTATCAGCAATGGGGCCGGTATTCGGGGGTCGCCCTTGGCAATGGCCAGCGTATCACGCATGGCCTGGGCAATTTTTTGCAGTACCAATGCGGGCTGGCTGACACCACAGACGCGACGGCCAAAGTCACACAGCTCATTGGGGGTCGGGTAGGCTTTACTTTGGTGTTTCCCTGCGAATAGTTTTAAAGCAAGCGTGCGGTCCTCAAGCTCTGGACCGCCTTGGTATTGGGTGTACTTGTAGATGGACGTGGTTACCACGTCAAACATCGGGGCCAGCCACACGTCTTTGGCACTGCGATAAAGCACGCCAAAGTTTTTGAGATGCGCATCGCCATTGCGCACCATGACCGAAAAGGCCACTTGTTCAAAAAACCTGTGCAGATTGTCACTGTGCAGTTGCAACTGGCGCAGCAATTCGGCAATGCGTTGATAGCTGCCGTGGTACTTTCGGTCCGACAAGACGTCGCGAACGCGCAGGCCCGCAAGGGCCGCAATATCCTCAAAGCCTAGCCGATCAAGGGCCCCGTTGGCCGTCACTACCATGTCAAATCGGTCCAAGATCAGCATCTGGCCGTCATCAGAAAGGGTGAAGTCTGGAACGCGGATGCCTGCTCTGTGGGCAGCACTCAAGCACAAGTGCTCGTTGGCGGCAAGACCTGGATATGCAGCACTTGCCGCTTTGACGATAAGCGATGGGATCGGAATTGACGGTCGATCTGGAACCATAATTTTTGGTTGTACACCTGCAATCCCAGCGCCAGTGCTCAAGTAGGCCGTGACCAGATCATTAAAAACCTGTGGGGTGTAATTGGTTTTGACGAGTTCCGCTTTGCTGATGGGTCGCGGCGCTGCTGGTTCGGGTTGTCCCACCAGTCGATAACCAAGGCGGCCAATCCCATTGCGACCGATCAGCGCCAAAAGGTGCATGGGGGTCATAGGCTGCTTGGGAAACATCTCTCGAATCTTCATGAACAAGTCGCCCTCTGGCAAGTTCTGGTCCATGGGTGGAAACAAATCGCCGTCCTGCCAAGTGAGTCGCTCTTTGGGCGACATCAACAGCGCCATTGAAGGCTGGCCAATGTCTGGCAACAGGTAACGAAATTCGTAAGTCGATGATCTCAGCAACTGACCGGCATTTTCTGCATCGCCAATAGAAACCATCAGAGATCGAATTTTTTCAGGCAGCATTGTCGTCGCCGTCGTCTTCCTGAAACCGGCGTGCAACTTCTTGGGCTGTGGGCAGACCGACCGGCTCCAAGCGCAGCGCCAAGCCCATCGCCCCCAACACGGCCAGCAATGACGAGACGGTCGAGTCTTGCCCGTCTTCCAAGCGTGATATGACCTCACGAACTTTGCCCGCTCTGGCGGCCAGCTCAGTTTTACTCAAACGTAGTGAAAGACGCTTGGCACGCAACTGCAGGCCAAGATCATCAGCCAAACGAATATTGTCAGTCATGGCTGGCAATTATTCACCTATCTCCAAATATTGCAAGCTATAACTAGCGGGAAATCCCTTCCTTGAACCGCCTTGGTTGAATTTCGCGGCCTATCGCCCCGCCCGGTCATGCACCCACTTGGGCAGCGGCAAGGCCCGGTGCAGCACATCATCGCGCAGCCACAGGGTGCTGCGGCACGCCCGCTGCGCCACGGTATCCAAGGGCAGCTGCTGGTAGTCGTCGTTGAAGACCTCGTAGCTGTAGTCGCCCCGGTAGCCCAGCCGATCCAGCCGCAGCACCAGGTCGGCCAACGCGTCGCTGTGCACGCCCTCCCCCGGAAACACACGGAAGGTGCGGGCGGTAGCCATGCGCTCTTCAAAGCTCGGTGTGTCTTGCCACATAAAGTCGGACAGTTGCACCAAAAAAATACGCGCCGGGTCTAGCGTGTCGATGGCTTCCAGCGGCGTCTTGGCGGCAAACACGTGAAATGAATCCAGCCCGAGCCCAAGGTTGGGGCAATCGGCCATGCACACCAGGTCCCAGGATGTCGTGAACTCATTCACAGTACGGCCCCAGGACAGGGCCTCGTAGGCCACCTTGATGCCCAGGGGCACGGCCAGCATGGCCAGTTTGCGCAGGTCACGGGCGATGGCGTCCAGGTCTTGCGTGGCATGCCTAGAGGTGGACGAGCAGGCCAGCAAAACCTCGCTGCCCAGGGCTGCGCACATCTCCAGCATGGACTTGGCGATGTCAACTTTGTAGCCGTGCAAGTGGCCCGACAGACCCTCAAAGTCCCGCAGCACCTGAAAGCCTGTGGGCCGCAGGCCGCTGGCGCGCACCGCCGCCACCGCTGCTGGCACACCACCCGGGTGGCCCACGATGTCACGGGCGCTCAGCATCACCTGGCTAAAGCCGGCGTCGGCCATGGCGGCCAGTTTGGCCTCCAGGGGGCCAGCCAAGGTGATGGTATCCATCCCAAACCCGTCAAGCATGCCCATAGCTGGCCTTTCAGCGGGACTGATGAACCAGCTCGAACGACACCGAGCCCAGCGCGCTGCGCGTCAAGGCGCCACGGTCCTCCGGGTGCAATTGGCTGGATTCGACAAATTCAACACCCCGTGTTTTGAGCAGGGCCACCGCTGTGGCCACATCGGGCACGCCCAGGCCAATGCGTTGCAGTGCCTCGGGCGCACTGTCGTCGTCCATGCCGGGGTCGGGCTCGACCAGTTGCCACAAAAAACCGCCACAGGGGCTGCGCATCAGGTGGCCTTTGGGCAGAATGCCAAAGCGCTGCTGGTCTGGAATGGCGATAAAGTCAAACATCTGCTCCAGATAAGCCATCCAGTCGGCGCTGCGACCAGCGCCGATGTACTGCACCAGGCCAAAGTAGCCCATGCCGGCTAGGGCGGGCGGCGCCGGGTCCACGCTAGGGATCGGCACAAAGTCGATGTCGTAGATCGAAAAATCTTGCCAGCGGTCGACAAAGTAAAAACGGCTGGCACCTGGGCCGCGAATAGCGGGGATGTGCAGCTCTATGGCCTGCGCATGGCTGGGCGCATCCCAGGCGCCAAGTTCGATGCACCGGGCATGGGCCTTGCCGGCATCGCGCACACGCAGCGCCACCGCCGCGATCACAGGTTGGCCACCCACGGTGGCGCTGACGCGGGCATCATCTGGGTGGGCATTGAGGATGAGGTTCATGCCGCCCTGGCGGTACAGGGTGACTTCGCGGGAGCGGTGGCGGGCCACCGGCCTGAAGCCCATGTTTTCCAGCACCTGCCCCAGCGCCTGTGGCCGGCTGCAGACGTACTCGATGAACTCAATGCCGTCGATGCCCAGCCGATTGGGCATCTCGGGCACCGATTCACGGTCCATTACCGATGGGTTCAGGGGCGCTGCGGTCATGGCGAATCTCCTCAGTAGCTCAATTGGGCCACCGACCGCAGGGCTTCAGGGGTGGTGCTGGGTAAGCCAAAAAATTCTAGATAGGCTGGGATTTGCTCAAACAGCATGTCAGAGCCCACCTGCACCGGGCAGCCACGTGCCTGGGCCGCCCGCAAAAAAGCGGTCATCTCGGTTTTCATGACGACTTCGCCTACAAATGTGCCCGGTGCAATACGCAACACATCCATGGGCAGGGCATCGCCCTCATTCATGCCGAGCGGCGACGCGTTGACCACCAGATCAAAGCCGTGCGGATCAGGGCTGCCTACAAGCACCTGCAATGCCGGGTAGTGGCGCACCAGTCGCTCGGCCAAGCCTTGCGCCGCTGCGGCCTGCACATCAAACAGCGCCAACCGGGCCACGCCAGCCGCCGCCAGCGAGGCGGCAATCGCCGACCCGACGCCACCACTGCCTACCACCAGCGCTCTGGCACCCTGCAATGCCAAACCTTTGCGCAGCACGCCGCGCACAAAGCCTTCACCATCGAACATGGCGCCCTGCAACTGACCCGCCGGGCCCAGGCGCACCGCGTTGCAGGCACCGGCGATGGCGGCGTTAGGCAACAGCTCATCCACCAGCGTGGTGGTGGGCACCTTGTGCGGCATGGTAATCAGGGCGCCGCGGATGTTGCTGAGCTTGAAGAGGGCCCGCAAAAACGTCGGGTAGTCGGGCGTGCGGCAGCCCATGGGCACCACCACCGCATTGACCCCAGCCTTCTCAAACCAGGGGTTGTAGATCATCGGCGCCTTGAAGGCGTGGGTGGGAAAGCCGATGTGGGCGATCAGCTCGGTATTGCCGTTGATCATGCCTTAGACGTTTGCACAGCTGCCACCGCCGCGCGCAGCGCCAGCAGGTAACTGTCAGCGCCAAAGCCGCAGATCTGACCTTTGACGATCTCGGCAAACACCGACACGTGGCGGAACGGCTCGCGCGCATGGATGTTCGACATGTGCAGCTCAACAATGGGGCAGCTCAGGATGGCCAGGGCATCGCGAATGCCGTAGCTGTAATGCGTCCAGGCGCCTGCGTTGATCAGCACCGCGTCCACGCCATCCACAAAGCCCTGATGAATGCGCTCGCACATAGCGCCTTCATGGTTGGTCTGAAAGGCCTCGATCTCCGCACCCAGCTGCTGACCCAGGGAGACCAGGCTGGCATTGATCTCATCAAGCGTAATGGTGCCGTACTGGGCCGGGTCCCGCTTGCCAAACATGTTGTGGTTGATGCCGTGCAGCATGAGGATTTTCATGGGGGTTCCTTGGAGGGCTCGTTTGAAAGATGCGGTGTGTGGGTACTGGCCGGCCCGCGTGAGCAGGGCCGGCCCGGTGCGCTTTACTTGCGCAGCTTGGCCAGCTCAGCCATCATTTCATTGACAGTGGCTTCGCCCACGTTGGCCGAGTACTTGGCAATGACCGGCTTCATCTTGTCGCGCAGCTTGGTCATTTCAGCGGCTGGCAGCTCGGTAACTTGCATGCCGGCTTTCTTCAGGTCAGCCAGGTTACCGCTGGCGGCGTCACGGGCCACTTTACGCTGGGTCTGGGTGGCTTCGGTGGCGGCGTCGGTGATGATTTTTTTCTCGGCAGCATTCAGGGTGTCCCAGAACTTCTTGCTGACGATGACCGACTGCGGGTTGTACACGTGGTTGGTCAACGTCAGGTGTTTTTGCACTTCAGCAAACTTGTTGGCCAGAATCACGTTGAGCGGGTTTTCCTGTCCGTCGATGGCTTTGGATTCCATGGCACCGTAGACCTCGCCGAAAGCCATCGGTGTCGGGTTGGCGTCCAGTGCCTTGACCCAGTCCAGGTTGATCGGGTTGGGGATGACGCGAATCTTCAGGCCCGCCAGGTCATCGACCTTGTTGATGGCACGCTTGGAATTGGTCATGTTGCGAAAGCCAAGTTCCCAGTAGGCCACGCCCACAATGCCTTTTTCTTGCAGCTTGTCGTGCATCTTCTTGCCGAAGGGACCATCCACCACGGCGTCAGCTTCCGTGGCGTTGGCAAACAGGAAGGGGAAATCGTACAGCGCGAATTCCTTGACCTGGCTGGCCAAAATACCGGAGTTCAGCGAGACCATCTCAATGGTGCCACCTTGCAGGGCCGACACATTGGGGGCATCGCCACCCAGCACGCCAGCGGGGAACAGGTTGACCTTGATCTTGCCGCCGGACTTGGCGGTGACGATCTCAGCAAACTTTTCCATGCCGATCATGATCGGGTGACCCTTAGGATTTTGCGTAGCGAACTTGATGGTGTGCTCGCGCACGTCCTGCGCAGAGGCCAAGCCGAAAGCGGCCACAGCGGCAACAGCCACCAGCGTTTTGATCATCAGACGTTTCATGTTGTTTCCTGGAAATTTTTCAAAGTACGCGAACAATAAAGATGCAGGACATGGCGTACGGAACACACCCTGCAAATAAAAAACCGATCTCAGTAAAACCAGCGTGCCGGCACCATCACCAACTGCGGGAAAAGCACCATCAAAAACATCACAGCGAACTGCGCCAGCATGAACGGCATCACACCGCGGGTGACCACGTCCATGCTGACCTTGCCAACGCCCGCCACCGTGTTGAGCACAGTGCCCACAGGCGGTGTGATCAGGCCGATGGCGTTGTTGATGATGAACAGCACGCCGAAATAGACCGGGTCAATGCCAGCCGCTTTAACCAGGGGCATCAGCACCGGCGTCAGGATCAGGATGGTCGGCGTCATGTCCATGGCGGTACCCACCACAATCACCAGCAGCATGATGGCAAACATCAAGAGCCGCGGGCTGTCCAGCAGCGGCTGCAGCAACTTGATGACTTCGGCCGGCAACTGCGCCACAGTGATCAGCCAGGCCGACACCATGGCAGCGGCCACCAGAAACATGATCACGGCAGTGGTTTTGGAGGCAGCCAAAAACAAGCCGTACAAATCACTGAACTTGAGCTCGCGGTACACCAGTGTCGAAATCACGATGGCGTAGACCGCTGCCACCACAGCAGCCTCAGTGGGCGTGAAAACGCCGAACTTCAGACCCACCACCACGATCACCGGCATCACCAGCGCAAAGGTGGCGTCCTTGAAAGCGATCCACACTTCGCGCCCTGTCTTGCGCGGCGGCACGGCGACCTGCTCCTTGCGCGCCACCCACCACCAGGTGGCCCACAGAGCGCCGGCCAGCATGATGCCGGGTGCAATGCCGGCCATGAAGAGCTTGGAAATCGAGACGTTGGCGGCCACGCCAAAAATCACAAAACCGATGCTGGGCGGGATGATGGGGGCGATGATGCTGGCCGACGCCAGCAGGCCTGCCGAGCGGCCCTTGTCATGGCCAGCCGCCACCATCATGGGCAGCAGCAAGGCGGTCAAAGCCGCTGCATCAGCCACGGCAGAGCCAGACAACGCGGCCATCATCACGGCAGCCACAATGGCCACATAGCCCAGCCCGCCCTTGATGTGGCCCACCAGCGTGAGCGCGAAATTGACAATGCGCCGCGACAAACCGCCGGCGTTCATCACCTCACCGGCAAGCATGAAAAACGGCACCGCCAGCAGCGGAAAACTGTCCGCGCCATTGATGACGTTTTGCGCCAGGATCTGCGGGTCGAACATGCTCATGTGCCACATCAAGGCGGCGCCACACAGGAGCAGTGAAAAAGCAATCGGAATGCCCAGCGCCATGGCGCCCAGCAGAGAACCCAGAAAAATGGCAATGGTCATGCTGTTCCTTGCGCTTGATCTTCGCTCATTCGCCCGGTGATCAGCCGCCAGAAGTCGGCCAGCAAAATCACCGCGCCCGAGACGGCAAACACCAGGCCGCACGAATAAAAAATAGCCATCGACACTTCCATGGCCGCGCTGGTGGTATTCCAGTTGATCTTGACTTGGTCCAGCGCACCCTTGAAGAGCAGCCAGCAGACAAAGAGCATCAAAAGGTGACCCAGGCCCAGGCAGATTTTTTTGCCACCTAACGACAGGCGGGACACCAAAATGTCGGTCCCCAGGTGCGCGCGTTCGTGCAGGGCCACGATGCCGCCCAGAAAGGTCAGCCAGACAAACAACCAGCGCGACAGCTCTTCAGACACCGCAATCCCGGAGTTCAGTGCGTAGCGCAACACCACATTCGTGAAGACCAGCACGACCATCACCGCCAAGCTGGCCGCCATCAGCCGGGACAGCATCTGGCAGTACCCTGCAATGAGTTTCTCGAACATGGGGATTTCCTGACGTTGAATGCAGCCTGTAATGTACAAACTAGTTAGTTTTTAAATAATCCGTGGAAACCCTTAGAGTTTCCGTTTCGCTGGCAGCCCGCGCTTGCAGCTGCGCCAGCGTCGGCGTGCCCGTGACGCCGCCGAACACCTCGCACTTCATGGCCGCCGCCAGATTGGCCCACTGCACAATGTCAGGCATGGGCAAACCCGCGACCAGGCCCCAGGCGAAAGTGCCGTGCCAGACATCGCCTGCGCCCAGCGTGTCCACCGCTTGGATGCGGGGTGCTGGCACATGCAGCACACGGCCCGATGCCCGCGTCCAGAGCAAGGCGCCTTGGGGCCCCAGCGTGACGCCCACCACCTCTGCCGGATTGTGTGCAGCCACGTCAAGCAGTGCCGCCTCCGGTGCCAGACCGGGCCGCACGATGTTCAGCGCCGACGCTGAAAACAGGACATGCGAGGCCAGGGGAATCATGTCGTTCAGGTCCTGCTCCGGCGCAGTGTCCGCATCCAGAATGCCAGGCACGCCGCACTGGCGCGCCTGCCTGAGCGCCGCGGCTGCGCCCTCGAGCCATCGCATGTCCACCAGCACCGCGCCCGCATCAGCCACTTTGTCCAGCGGCAGCCAGGACGCATCCGGAGGGATCTTGGCGTCAAAAAACGGCACCAGAGTGCGCTCGCCCTGCAGGTCCACCAAGATCGAAGAAAACGAAGTCTGCACGCCCGCCAGCACACGCACCCCGTCGGCGTTGATCCGTTCGCGCTGCATCTCCTGCAGGAACAGCCTGCCGGTTTCGTCGTCGCCGATGCGCGTCCACATGTGAACGCCCAGCCCTAAGCGGGCCAAGGCCACGGCGGCATTGACAGCCATGCCGGCAGCCCGCTGCACCGCATGCAGTGCCAACGCTTTGACACCCGCAGCCGGAATCTGCTCCACCTGAAAAACCGTGTCCCAGCAGGCGGCGCCTACGCAAATAACGTGCTTGTTTTTCATGGCTTGGGGGCCCGACTTTCAGCGCTTGACAAAGCGCACGATCATCTCAACGATGTTGCTGCGCCGCAGGGCACGGGCGGCGTCGGCGGCCGGGTCGTGTTTGAAGATCAGGCCAAAGGTGTGCTGGTTGGAGACGTTGAAGAACGTCAGCGCCGAGATGGAGGCATGGATGTCGATAGCGTCCAGGCCGGCGCGAAACAGGCCCTCGGCCACGCCGCGGTCGTACAACTGGCGGATCGCATCGATGGCCGTGACATTGAGTTCCTGGATGATCTTGCTTTGCGCCAGATACTCGCCGCGCTGCATGTTTTCAGACATCACCAGGCGGATGTAGTCTTGGTTGCTGAAGTGGTGGTCAAAGGTGAATTCAACCAGGCGGCGCAGGGCGGCTTCGGGCGGCAGGTCACCCAGTTGCAGTTCGGCCTCAATGCTGCGCATGCGCCGGTAGGCCTCTTCCAGCACGGCCAGGTACAGGCCTTCCTTGCTGCCGAAGTAGTAGTAAATCATGCGCTTGCTGGTGCGGGTGGCAGCCGCGATCTCATCGATGCGTGCGCCGCTCAGGCCCTTGCTGGCGAACTCGGCCGTGGCCACTTCAAGAATGCCGGCCATGGTACGCGCCGGGTCGTTGGTGCGCGTGGTGGGCTTGCCAGCGCTAGTCGGTTCGTTGTCGGCGGAATGTACTAACCTGTTCATTTGGAAAGTATAGACCGATGAGCAAGCACCCCTGCCGTCATCCTCGCGCGCGCGGGGATCCACACACTGTCATCCTCGCGCACGCGGGGATCCATGGATTCCCGGTCACAGCCGGGAATGACGGATCAACGACACCCCTGCCGTCATCCTTGCCCTCCCCGTCATCCTCGCAAGCGCCCCTGTCGTCATCCTCGCGTACGCGGGGATCCACACACCGTCATCCTCGCAAGCGCCCCTTTCGTCATCCTCGCGCACGCGGGGATCCACACACCGTCATCCTCGCGCACGCGGGGATCCACACACCGTCATCCTCGCGTACGCGGGGATCCATGGACCACAGCCAGCGTGTCGGGTTAACGCGCGTTGCGGACAAATCGCGGGCGGTTACCATAGGGCTCCTCGCGCCTCCGCGTAAACGCGCCTGCGCGTAAACATAGACCGTTTTTGATGGAGAAATCATGCAAACGCTTCTCAAGTTATCCCGGGCCGTGGACTGGCTGAACAGCCTGATCGGCCGATACGTCATTTGGCTAATTCTTGCGTCAACCGTGATCAGCGCCGTCAACGCTGTCGTGCGCAAGGCCTTTAACATGAGTTCGAACGCCTACTTGGAGGTGCAGTGGTACCTGTTTGCTGCCTCGTTCTTGCTGGCCGCTGGCTACACCTTGCTGAATGGCGAGCACGTCAAGATTGATGTCATCTCCAGCCGCCTGAGCAAGCGTGCGCAGATCTGGATTGACGTCATCGGCTTTACCCTGTTTCTGATGCCCTTTTGTCTGGCGATTCTCTGGTTTGGCATACCATTTTTCCTAAAGGCGTTCTACTCGGGTGAGGTGTCGTCGAACGCCGGCGGGTTGCTGCGCTGGCCCGTCTATCTCATGATGCCGCTGGGTTTTGGCTTGCTGATGCTGCAAGGCCTTTCGGAGCTGGTCAAGCGCGTCGCCTTTCTGATGGGCCTGATCGAGGACCCGACCGTCAAGAAGGCCGAAAAAACCGCTGAGGAAGAGCTCGCTGAGGCGATTCAGCGGCTGGCTGAAGAAAAAGCCGCTAAAACCAGCGCTGCCTGATCCAGGAGACCACCATGGAATTTCTGATACACAACATCGCGCCCATCATGTTTGCAGGACTGATCGTCTTCCTGCTCATGGGCTTTCCGGTCGCCTTCAGCCTGGGCGCCTGTGGCCTGTTTTTTGGCTTTGTCGGCGTCGAACTCGGCATCCTGCCCGAGTCTTTGCTACAGGCCCTGCCGTTGCGCATCTTCGGCATCATGCAAAACGACACGCTGCTGGCCATCCCCTTCTTCACGCTGATGGGGTTGATTCTGGAGCGCAGCGGCATGGCCGAGGACCTGCTTGACACCATTGGTCAGCTGTTTGGCCCGCTGCGTGGCGGCTTGGCTTTTGCCGTGATCTTTGTCGGTGCACTGCTGGCTGCAACCACCGGCGTGGTGGCGGCTTCGGTGATCTCCATGGGCCTGATCTCATTGCCCATCATGCTGCGCTACGGCTATGACCGGCGGGTGGCGTCCGGGGTGATCGCCGCCTCAGGCACACTGGCGCAGATCATTCCGCCTTCCCTGGTGCTGATCGTCCTGGCAGACCAGCTTGGCCGCAGCGTGGGTGAAATGTACAAAGGCGCCTTCATCCCTGGCTTCATGCTGGCCGGCATGTACGTGGCCTACATCGTCTTGCTAACCTTCATCCGCCCCAACTGGGTGCCGGCGCTGCCACCCGAGGCCCGCACCATCCGCGAAGACAACGGCAAAAGCGGGCTTCGATCCCTGCTGTTCCTGACCATCTTGTCCACCGGGGTCGCCGTTTACTTTGGTGAGCACTACGCCCAATTCCTGACCTGGGCCAAGGGCGAACTGGTCACCACCGTGGCCAAGGATGAAACTATTGTCGTCTCAATGTGCGCCGGCGTGCTGCTGGCCTTTGTGCTGGCCTCAATCAACAAGGCGAGCCGGTTGGGCCTGCTGTCGCGCATGGCCGAGCGCGTCACTTTTGTGCTGATTCCGCCCCTGCTGCTGATTTTCCTGGTGCTGGGCACCATTTTTCTGGGCATTGCCACCCCCACCGAGGGCGGCGCCATGGGCGCATTGGGCGCATTGATCATGGCCGTCGCCAGGGGTCGCCTGAGCATGTCTCTGCTCAAACAGGCCCTGAACACCACCACCAAACTGTCCAGCTTTGTGGTGTTCATCCTAGTGGGCTCCACGGTGTTCAGCCTGGTGTTCCAGGGGGTCGATGGCGGCAAATGGGTGGAGCATCTGCTGAGCGGGGTCCCTGGCGGACAGCTGGGCTTCTTGATTGTGGTCAACACCCTGATTTTCCTGCTGGCGTTCTTTTTGGACTTCTTCGAGCTGGCGTTCATCGTCGTGCCGCTGCTTGGGCCGGTGGCGGAAAAGATGGGCATCGACCTGATCTGGTTTGGTGTGCTGTTGGCCGTGAACATGCAGACCTCGTTCATGCACCCACCATTTGGCTTTGCGCTGTTCTATCTGCGCAGCGTAGCGCCGGGCAAAGAGTACACCGACAAGGTCACCAAAAAGCTGATTGCACCCGTGACCACCATGCAGATCTACTGGGGCGCGGTGCCGTTTGTGATCATTCAGATCATCATGGTCGGCCTCATCATTGCCTTCCCCGGCATCGTCTCCAGCGGTCTTGACAAGACCGAGAAGATCGACCTCGACAAGGTGGTGCTGGAGGTGCAGGCCGAGCCTGCCAGCGAAGCCGCCTCTGCCCCTGAGGGTGGCGCCTCTGCTGCGGAGGGCGATCAAAAGGCCGACGAAGACCCGATGAAGGCCATGGAAGAATCGATGGCCAAGGACAAGAAGTAAGCCGGCACGGCTCAGGCCGCCGCTGGGCCGAACCGGAAGGCCGACAGCGTGGTCTCCATCACGCGGTCGGTAAACACCTTCAGGCCAGCATCCTCACCGGCCGCACCAGCCACCACCATCAGCGGCAGCAGGTGCTCCTCGGCGCGCGGCGGGTGCGACAGACGGGCTGATGGCGCCTGGGCCCAGTCGATCAGGCTTTGCTGGCGCTGGGGCGAAGCGGCTTGCACAGCAGCCGTTAGCCAAGCGTCGAATTCATCTGAAATGGGTCCCGACCGCGGATCACCATAACCGCGCATGTTGTGATAGCTCATGCCGCTGCCGATGATCAGCACCCCCTCTTGACGCAGAGCCTGCAGCGCCCGGCCAGCAGCCAGGTGAAGCGCCGGGTCCAGCGTGGTGCTGAGCGACAACTGCACCACCGGGATGTCGGCCGCCGGGAACATCAGCAGCATCGGGATGAACATGCCATGGTCAAAGCCACGACTGGCATTTTGCTGGGCGGGCAAACCGGCATCCGCCAACAGTTCGGCCACCCGCGCCGCCAACGCAGGATCCCCTGGCGCCGGGTATTGCAAGGCATAGGTGTGCGGCGGGAAGCCGTGGTAGTCAAAAATCAAGTCAGGCCGGGCGTTGCTGGTGACGCTGAACGCCCCCTCCAGCCAATGCGCAGACACCACCACGATGGCACGTGGCGGCGCCGGCAAAGTGGCCGCCAGGCCCTTGAGAAAACCGGCCATGCGGTTCCAGGCATTGGGCGGGTTCCAGTCCATGAAAAAGCAGGGGCCGCCGCCGTGGGGGATGAACCAGGTTGGCATGCTGCTGTCCAAGGCATAAGGGGCTAGGTCTTTGACCGTCATTGGAGATCTCCTTGTTAGTTGATACAACCGACTCGGTACAACACCTGCTGTGATGCGCCCCTCCGGTTCATCGGAATCCTTGCTGTGATCGTACTTGTGCAGGAATTTTTTTGACTCGCGCCTAGTCAGGCCGACAGCAAGCGCCGGGCCTCAGCAACGCAGTGCCGAGCAGATTCCAGCAGGCCCAATTTTTCTACTTTATCTAGGTTGTCAATGGCGGGACCGACAGGCTCGGCCAAAGCCGATAGCAAGGCGGGCAGGAGCTTGTCGCCCACGGTATCCTGCAACCTACCAAAGCGCGAGACAAAAGCGGCAAGTGGCGCCACTCCTTGTCTGTGACGCGCGCCAGGAATTCGAGGCGCGCGGCTTGTGCCGGCGTGATTTTCATAGGCGAACGCCTTCTTGTAGCGCAAGGGCATGGATGGGCAAGAGCATGAGGTTCGGCGCCTTGATCAGCACGTCCACCTTTCGGCCGTGCATCGCACGCGATACCCGAGCAGCTAGCTGGGCGGACAACTGCGCCGGCTCATCCACCACCTTATCGCACTCCAGAAGCAAGTCCACATCACCGCCCCGCGCATCATCCCGGGTACGAGAACCAAACAGCCAAACCCGGGCCGCACTGCCCGCGAGCTGGGCAGCACCCTCACGAATCACCTCAATTTGGGCCGGGGTCAGTCGCATATCTCTCCAAGTTTATGCGGTTTATCGCGACTAAGGCTGAGCATCGATGCCCTGCACACCGCACCCAAAAAGATAGGTGAAAACCCTTCAAAGTCTCTTCAGGTTTGAATAGTTTGCAATTAATTTGATAGCAAACCGCGTCACGCCCCAGCCAGCTGCCGCTCCAGCCCCTGCAGCACCTCGTAACAGGCCAACACCTGCGACGCGCTGCTGTTGGGTTCGCGGCCTTCTCTAATGGCGGCAAAGAACTCGCGGTCCTGCAGCTCAATGCCGTTCATGCTGACGGCCACCTGGCTGACATCGATCTTTTCTTCTTTGCCGGTGTACAGGTCGTCGTAACGGGCCAGGTAGGTGGCACTGTCGCCGATATAGCGGAAGAAGGTGCCCAAGGGGCCGTCGTTGTTGAAGCTCAGGCTCAGGGTGCAGATGGCGCCATTGGCCGCCTGCAGCTGGATGCTCATGTCCATGGCAATGCCCAGCGTCGGGTGAATCGGCCCTTGCAACGCATTGGCCTTGACGATCGGGCTGCCGCACTGGTACGCAAACAGGTCCACCGTGTGGGCGGCATGGTGCCACAGCAGGTGGTCGGTCCAGCTGCGCGCCTGGCCCAGGGCGTTCATGTTGGTGCGCCGGAAGAAATAGGTCTGCACATCCAGCTGCTGGACGTTGAATTGACCAGCCCGGATTTGTTGGTTCACATACTGATGGCTGGGGTTAAAGCGCCGAGTGTGGCCGCACATCGCCACCAAGCCGGTCTTTTGCTGCCAGGCCACCACGTCTTGTGCGTCAGCCAGTGAGTCGGCCAGGGGGATTTCCACTTGCACATGCTTGCCGGCCTGCAGGCAGGCGACGGTCTCCGCCGCATGCATCTGCGTCGGGGTGCACAAAATCACCGCATCCAGCCCAGGCAGGGCCAGGCTCTCAGTCAGCTCGGTGGTCACATGACCGATGCCGTACTTGGCGGCAACCTCACGGGTTTTTTCGAGCTCGCGGCCGATCAGAGACACCATCTCTACACCGGCAATGTTCTTGATGCCATCCAGATGCTTGATGCCGAAGGCACCGGCACCCGCCAGCGCTACCTTGATGGTCTTGCTCATTTACGTGTTCTCCAGAATCAGGTGGCCAACCGCCGTATTCGACGCCGGTACATGATAAAAACGGTGCCTAAGCCTTATGGGGCTTGGGTTGTCAGCTATATCTTTCATAGCGCCTCGGGCAATCAGCCACATCACCAGCTCGATGCCTTCAGAACCGGCCTCACGCACATAGTCAATGTGCGGTATAGCAGCGGCAGCAGCCGGATCGGCAATCAGCTTGTCCAGGAAAGCGTTGTCAAATTCACGGTTGATCAAACCGGCGCGCGGGCCTTGCAGCTGGTGGCTCATGCCCCCAGTGCCCCAGATCTGCACGTTCAAATCTTCGTCAAAACTCTCCACCGCGCGGCGAATGGCCTGACCCAGCTTGAAGCAGCGCTGGCCGCTGGGCACCGGGTACTGCACCACGTTCACGGCAAAGGGAATCACCGGGCAGGGCCAGGCCTGGGGTTGGCCGCACATCAGACTCAGCGGCACCGTCAGGCCGTGGTCCACGTCCATCTTGTTGACGATGGTGAGGTCAAAGTCCTGCTGAATCACCGACTGTGCGATGTGCGACGCCAGCGCCGGGTGGCCCTGCACCACCGGCACCGGGCGTGGGCCCCAGCCCTCGTCCGCCGGTTGGTACTGCGCCGCCGTGCCGATGGCAAAAGTGGGGATCATGTCAAGGCTGAACGCGGTGGCATGGTCGTTAAAGACCAGGATGATCACGTCGGGCTGCTTGTCTTTCATCCACTGCTTGGAGAACTCATAGCCCTGAAACAGGGGCTGCCAGTAGGGTTCAGCAGTCTTGCCCAGGTCCAGCGCGGCGCCAATGGCCGGCACGTGGGAGGTAAATACGGATGCGGTGATGCGTGCCATGGTGTTCAGTGTCCTGGTTTACCGGCCGCACCTTGCGGCTGGCGGTGGGCTTGGGCGTCGCCGTCTTCGCCAATGAAGCGGTTGCCTTGGACGCTGCGGCCACCGCTGACCATCATGGCGCGGTATTCGTCCTCGGTCATGCCGGTCATGCTGCCGGCCATTTGCTGGAAGCTCTTGCCGTCAGTGACGCCAATCTTGGCCAAAAAGTAGATATTGCCCCCCAGGGCAATGCAGCGGTTCAGATCGCGGCTCAGCACGCCCAGCTTCTGGTCTTCGGTCATCGGCCATTGGTCCAGGTAGGCCCGCTCATCCGCCTTGAAGCGATCGCGGTTAGCGGCCTGCATCAGCGACATGCAGAACTGGTTCAGGTGGTAGCCCTTTCGGCTTTGCTCGGTATCAAAAATGGTGGTGCCTGGCACATCCAGGTACGGTTTTTCGAGTGCCATTCAGTTCTCCTCTGGCCAATACAGCCGCATGGGGTTGGTGACGAGCAGCTTTTGTTTCAGCTCGGGCGTGACCGCAATGTGCGGGATAAAGTCGACCAGTAGGCCGTCGTCGGGCATGTGGTCCTTCAGGTTAGGGTGCGGCCAGTCGGTGCCCCACAGCACCCGGTCAGGAAAGGTCTCGACGATGCGGCGGGCAAAGGACACCACATCGCGGTAGGCCTGGGCCTCGCCCTGCAGCGCCTTGGGGCCGGTCACGCTCAGACGCTCGGGGCAGCTCACCTTGCTCCACACATTGCTGTGCTCGCGCATGAACTTCACAAACAGCTCAAACTCCGGGCCGTCCAGCGGCTTGCTCACATCAGGCCGGCCCATGTGGTCTACCACCACGGTGGTGGGCAGGGTGGTGAAAAAGTCCCACAGCTCGGGCAGGTCCACCGCCTCAAAGTAGATCACCACATGCCAGCCCAGCGGCTTGATGCGGTGGGCGATCTCCAGCAACTCGTCTTTGGGCGTGAAGTCAACCAGGCGCTTGACAAAGTTGAAGCGCACGCCGCGCACGCCGGCCGCGTGCAAGGCCTGCAACTCGGCGTCGCTGATGCTGCGCTTGACCGTGGCCACGCCGCGCGCCCGACCGCCCGAGGCGACGCAGGCATCCACCATGGCGCGGTTGTCGGCCCCATGGCAGGTGGCCTGCACAATCACATTACGGGCGAAGCCCAGGTGGTCGCGCAGCGCAAACAGCTGCGCCTTGGAGGCGTCGCACGGCGTGTACTTGCGCTCGGGCGCGTAGGGAAACTCGGCGCCCGGGCCAAACACGTGGCAGTGGGCGTCGACCGCCCCGGCCGGCAGCTGGAAGCGCGGTTGGGCCGGGCCGGCGTACCAGTCCAGCCAGCCAGCGGTCTTGGTGTAATCACCTGTGGTGGGTTTGCTCATGGTGGTGGCCCGGCGTTAGTCGATGTAGCGCAGGCCGGCGGCGGCCAACGGTTCGCGCATCTTGTACATGTCCAGCCCCAGCACGCCGGCGGCCAGCTTGGCGCGCTTCTCGCCCTCATTGGCTTCGCGTTGTTGCGCCGCAGCCAGGGTCTTGGCGGCCAGCGCAGCCGGCACACAGACCACGCCGTCGTCGTCGGCCACGATCACATCCCCCGGGGTAACCAGCATGCCGGCGCACACCACCGGCACATTGACCGAGCCTAGCGTGGCCTTGATGGTGCCCTTGCTGGAAATGGCCTTGCTCCAGACCGGGAAACCCATTCGGGTGAGCTCTTTCACGTCGCGCACGCCGGCGTCGATCACCAGGGCACGGGCGCCGCGCGCCTGGAAGCTGGTGGCCAGCAGGTCGCCAAAGTAGCCGTCGGTGCACTCAGCAGTGATGGCAGCCACCACGATATCGCCGGGTTGGATCTGCTCCGCCACCACGTGCATCATCCAGTTGTCACCGGGGTGCAGCAGCACGGTCACTGCCGTGCCAGACACCTGGGCACCAGCGTAAATGGGGCGCATATAGGGCCTGAGCAGACCGACACGGCCCATGGCCTCGTGCACGGTGGCCGAACCCAAAGCGGCCAGAGCGTCGGCGGTGGCCCGGTCAGCGCGCTGAATATTGCGGTACACAACACCTAATTCATACATGGTCAGTTTCTCCTTGATGGGGCGGGCGGGGCAGGCGTCGGCTCAGCGGCCGCGCGCCTTGAGGGCCGCGTCCAGGCGTGGGAACACGCGGCGGGCGTTGCCTTCGTAGATCTTGTGACGGTCGTCACCGACGACGATGGTCGAGGCCTCGATGTAGCGCTTGGTGTCGTCAAAGTAGTGGCCGGTTTCGGGGTCGATGCCGCGCACCGCGCCGATCATCTCGCTGGCAAACAAGATGTTGTCCACCGGGATCACTTTGGTCAGCAGGTCGATGCCGGGCTGGTGGTAGACGCAGGTGTCAAAGAAGATGTTGTGGAGCAGGTGGTCTTTGAGCAGCGGCTTTTTGAGCTCCTGCGCCAGGCCGCGGAAGCGGCCCCAGTGGTAGGGCACGGCGCCGCCGCCATGCGGAATGATGAACTTGAGCGTGGGGAAGTCCTTGAACAGGTCGCTGGTCAGGCACTGCATGAAGGCCGTGGTGTCGGCATTCAGGTAATGCGCGCCAGTGGTGTGGAAGCAGCTGTTGCAGCTGGTTGACACGTGGATCATGGCCGGGATGTTGTGCTCCACCATTTTTTCGTAGATGGGATACCAGGCGCGGTCGCTCAAGGGCGGCGATGTCCAGTGACCGCCGGAGGGGTCGGGGTTGAGGTTGATGCCGACATTGCCATAGTCGCGCACGCAGCGCTCCAGCTCCGGGATGCAGGTGGCCGGGTCGACACCCGGGCTTTGCGGCAGCATGGCCGCTGGAATGAAATGGTCCGGGAACAGCTGGCTGACGCGGTAGCACAGTTCGTTGCAAATGGCGGCCCAAGTACTGGACACCTCGAAGTCGCCAATGTGGTGCGCCATAAAGCTCGCACGCGGGCTGAAGATGGTCAGGTCACTGCCGCGCTCGCGCATCAGGCGCAGCTGGTTGGTCTCGATGCTCTCGCGCAGCTCGTCGTCGCTGATCACCAGCTCGGCCACGCGGGGCCGGTTGGCCGGGTCATTCAGGGCGGCAATTTGCCGGTTGCGCCAGGTCTCCAGCGCCTTGGGCGCGGTGGTGTAGTGGCCGTGGCAGTCGATGATCAGGGGGGTTTTGCTCATGGGGGTCCTCAGGTCTTGGCTCATTGGGGTTCAGGCGGGCTGGCCGGTCCACACGGCGGCAGGGATCATGACCTCGCCGCGCATGATCAAGCGGGCCGTGCGCAGCAAGGCGGCACGGGTCACGTTTTGCGGGTTGGCCGGATCCAGCCCCAGCGCCACGCTGAATTCACCCGTGGGGTGCTCCACTGACACCCGCGGTTCATGGCCGGCGTCCATCACCGCCACGCCCTCGCAGACCGAGCCCTGCAGGACGCAGGCCGTACCGACGGTGACGGCCGCCAGCACACCAATGGCATCGTGGCAGACGTGCGGGATGAAGCTGCGGGTGCACAGGCTGCCGCCACTGCGCGGCGGGGCGATCAGGGTCATCTTGGGGTAGTTCTTGGTGCTCACATCGCCCAGGCCCATCAGATGCCCGGTCTGGATGCGCAAGGCCTCAATGCGCTGCTTGAGCGCCGTATCAGCATTGAGCTCGGCCACGGTCTCGTAGCCGGTGCAGCCCACATCAGCGGCCTGAAACATCACCAGCGGCATGCCATTGTCGATGCAGGTCACGGGCAGCGTGAAAGGCGCAAAGCCATCCCCCGTCACGGTCACCAGGTCACGAACCTGGCCGGTGGGGAGCAGCCCTGAGCAAACCGAACCTGCAGTGTCCAGAAAATTGATGGTGATCGGCGCCGAGGTGCCGGGCACACCGTCAATCCGGGCGTCACCGTCGTAGGCCACCCGCCGGCCCTGCGGCGTCATCGGGGTTTGCACGGTCACATCGCACTGCATGTCGGTGTTGAGCGTCAGCACCCGCACGGTGGTGGTGTCGCCTTGCGGTTCGATCAGGCCGCGCTCCAGCGCAAACGGCACCACGGCGGCCAGCATGTTGCCGCAGTTGGGGCTGGTGTCTACCGTGTCCTTGTCCGGCTGCAGTTGAGCAAACAAAAAATCCAGCGCCACACCCGGCTTACGGCTGGGGCTGACGATACCGACCTTGCTGGTCAGCGGGTGGGCGCCGCCCATGCCGTCGATCTGGCGGCGGTCGGGCGAACCCATCACAGCCAACAGCACGCGGTCGCGGGTGGGGATGTCGGCGGGCAGGTCAGAGGCCAGAAAAAACGGGCCGCGTGAGCTGCCGCCGCGCATGAAGAGGGAGGGAATAGCGGTCTGCATAGGCTGAATTGTCGGCGTTGCGCCTCCCTGGCACCAGCGATAGCCACCACTAACAGATATATCAAATTGGCATAATACAAGCGTGGTTATGGCAATTTATTCAAGATGGACCTGAAGCAGCTGGCCTACTTTGTGCGCGTGGCTGAACTGGGCAGCTTCACGCGCGCGGCCTTGGCATTGAACGTGGCGCAACCGGCATTGAGCCGGCAAGTGCGTCTGCTGGAGGTGGAGCTGCGCCAGAATCTGCTGGTGCGCAACGGGCGTGGCGCCGTGCCCACCGAAGCCGGCAAACTGTTGCTGGCTCATGGCCGAGGCATCCTGCACCAAGTGCAGCATGCCCACGAAGAGCTGGGCCGACTGCGCGGCGCACTGGCCGGCCGCGTGGCCGTGGGCCTGCCGACCAGCCTGGCCCGGGTGCTGACGGTGCCCCTGACCCGCGCTTTCCGCCAGGCCATGCCCGAGGCCAGCCTGTCCATCAGCGAGGGCCTGTCGGTGGCCCTGCTCGAGTCACTGCTGAACGGCCGGCTGGACATTGCCGTGCTCTACAACGCCCAAGCCGGCGCTGATATCGACATCAAACCCCTGATGGTCGAGGAACTGGTGCTGGTCCAAGCGCGCCCACCCGGCTTGGCGGAAGACCCGCCGCCGGGGCCCCTGGCGCTGCGTGCCCTGGCCGATTTGCCGCTGGTGATCCCCAGCCGGCCCAACGCCATTCGTATGCATGTGGAGTCCGAGCTGGCCCGCATTGGCTGCAGACCCCGCGTTGCACTGGAGATTGACGGGGTATCGGCCATTCTGGACCTGGTGGCAGATGGCGCCGGCAGCGCTGTTTTGTCACGCAATGCGGTGGCCAGCTCAGTGCGGCCCTCGGCGTTTTCGCTGCGGCCGATCGGCGATCCGCCCCTGCGTATTCTGGTGGCCTTGGCCACCAGTGCCCTGCGCCCGGCCACGTTGACGCAAAAGGCCACCGTGACGCTGCTGCGCCAAACGGCGGAACAGGTCACTCGACGCGCGTCACCGCCGTCGGCTTAAAACCAAAATCAGCCGCCCTGCCCTTTCGCCCACGCACCGCACGGGCGTTGTTCAGACTGCGGATCTCAAGTGTTTCTTCGCGCAGCTTGCCGCCGCGCCCGATACCGTCGATACGGATGCTGCGGGTGTAGGCCGCAGCGCCGGCCAGGCTGTCTTTGGCCTCCAGGTCGATGAGCATCAGCCCACGCCCACCGCCGGCCATCTGCTTGAGCTCGGTGATCTCAAAGGTCAGCACCCGCCCGCCCACCGAGGCACAGGCCACATGGCTGGCTGGCGGCGTCGGCACCAGGCCCGCCTCGGACGCCACCACTGAAGGTCGGCACAGCGTCTCGCCCGCGTTGCAGGTGACAAAGGCCTTGCCGGCCTTGAGGCGCGACACCATGTGGGCCACAGTAGCCGTGAAACCATAGCCGCCCGAGCTGCTGAGCAACAGGCTGGCGCCGGCCGGGCCAGCGTGGTAGTACAGCAGCTCGGTGCCGGCTTCAAGCTCGATCAGGCTGGTGATGGGTTGACCGTCACCGCGTGCGCCGGGTAGCACAGCCACCGGCACCGAGTACACGCGGCCATTGCTGCCAAAGCCCAGCAGGGTGTCCACCGTGCGGCATTCAAACGTACCGTACAAGCCGTCTCCCGCCTTGAAGGCAAAGCTGCCGGCCTCGTGCCCGTGGCCTGTGCGGGCACGCACCCAGCCCTTTTGGCTGACCACCACCGTCACCGGCTCGTCCAGCACCTTGACCTCCAGCACGGCTTTTTTCTCGGCCTGGATCAGGGTGCGGCGCGGGTCGGCAAAGGTTTTGGCGTCGGCCTCAATCTCTTTGACCATTAAGCGGCGCAGTGCTGCCGGACTGGCCAAGATGTCTTCCAGGCGTTGGCGTTCCTCGCGCAACCCCGCCAACTCCTGCTCGATCTTGATGGCCTCGAGCCGCGCCAGCTGGCGCAGCCGGATGTCCAGAATGTCTTCGGCCTGCCGCTCCGACAAGCCAAACCGCGCCATCAAGGCAGCCTTGGGTTCGTCCGATTGGCGGATGATGGCGATCACCTCGTCAATGTTGAGGAGCACCAGCTGCCGCCCCTCCAGAATGTGGATGCGGTCCAGCACCTTGTCGAGCCGATGGCGCGAGCGCCGCTCGATGGTGGTCTGGCGAAACTCGATCCACTCCAGCAGCATCTGCCGCAATGATTTTTGCGTAGGGCGCCCATCCAGGCCGACCATGGTCAAGTTGATGGGCGAGGAGGTTTCCAGGCTGGTGCGGGCCAGCAGCGTGGTGATCAGCTCCTGCTGGCTGATGCGGCTGGTCTTGGGTTCGCAGACCAGGCGCACGGCGGCGTCTTTGCTGGATTCATCGCGCACCACGTCCAGCACCGCCAGCAGACTGGCTTTAAGCTGGTTCTGGTCTTGTGACAGGGCTTTTTTGCCAGCCTTGACCTCGGGGTTGGTCAGCTCCTCGATTTCTTCGAGGACCCGCTGGGTGCTGACGCCGGGCGGCAGCTCGGTGATGACCAGCTGCCACTGGCCGCGCGCCAAGTCTTCGATCTTCCAGCGCGCCCGACACTTGAGCGAGCCACGACCACTGCGATAGGCCTCGGCAATGTCGGCGGCCGGGCTAATGATCTGGGCGCCACCCGGAAAGTCGGGCCCGGGGATCAGGGCGAACAGCTCGTCGTCACTCAATTTGGGTGATTTAATCAGCGCCACGCAGGCGTCGGCCACCTCGCGCAGGTTGTGGCTGGGGATTTCAGTGGCCAGGCCCACCGCAATGCCACTGGCGCCGTTGAGCAGGGCAAACGGCAACCGGGCCGGCAACTGGCGCGGCTCGACCGTGGAGCCGTCGTAGTTGGGCACGAACTCGACCGTGCCCTCGTCAATCTCGTCGAGCAACAGGCTGGTGATCTTGGCCAGCCGGGACTCGGTGTAGCGCATGGCGGCAGCGCCGTCGCCATCGCGGCTGCCAAAGTTGCCCTGGCCGTCGATCAGCGGGTAGCGCTGGCTGAAATCTTGCGCCATACGCACCAGCGCGTCGTAGGCGGCCTGGTCGCCGTGTGGGTGAAACCGACCCAAAACGTCGCCCACCACGCGCGCGCTCTTGACCGGCTTGGCGCCGGTGTTGCCGTTGGCGCCGCCAAAACCCAGGCCCATGCGCGACATAGCGTACAAAATGCGGCGCTGCACCGGCTTCTGGCCGTCGCAGACATCGGGCAAGGCCCGGCCCTTGACCACGCTCAGCGCGTACTCCAGGTAGGCGCGCTGCGCATAGCTGCCCAAGCCGGGCGCCTCGGGGCTCTCAGGCGGCGGTTTGGCAAGAAAATCCAGGGGGTGGTCGCTCATTAGGGGCTAGGTGTGGCGGGAGACGTTAACTGGGGCAGCGGCACGGTCATTGAGGGCATCATGTTGCCGCGATTCAGGGCGCCGCCCCGGATGATCTCGGGTGCCGCTGGTGCCAATGGACGGGGCGGCTCCAGCGGGGGCGGGGGCGCAGACGCCACTGGTGCCACCGGTTTCAGCATTCGGTAGATCTGCATCACCGTCTTGACGTAATTTTTTGTTTCTAAAAAATTCGGTACAGCGTTACCAGCGCGTTGGACGGCCCCTTCGCCGGCGTTGTAAGCGGCCAGCGCCAGCTCAAGCTGGCCAGGAAACAAGTTGAACAGGTAGCGCAGGTAGCGGCTGCCAGTCGCCAGATTAATGCGAGGGTCGGTCAGCTTCTTCTCAATACTGGAAGTCCGATCTGCCATAACGCCAAAGCGTGCCGCTGTGGACGGCATCACCTGCATCAATCCCACCGCGCCCTTGGGTGACACCGCGGAGGCATCAAAGCCAGACTCGGTGGCTATCAGCGCTTGCAGCAATTCATGCTCGATGTCGTGTTGCGCCGACGCCTCGCGCACCTGCTGCTGTACCTGGCGGTAGGCTGGTGAGCGCTCAAAAAAAGCCGATACCCCCAACACTGAACCGGCTGGTTCTGCATTGAGCGGCGGCAAGACCTGCACCTGCAATACCCGCTCGGGCATGGGAGGCGCAACCGGGGCCGAGGTGTCATGGCCGCGAGAAAACAGCTGGTAGCGCGGATCGACCTGCTCCGAAGCCATGTGCGGCACCCCGCGTTCATCCACAAAGGCCCAGATCTCGGCATGCACTATTTGCTGCAAAAAACAGAGCAACAGACCCATTAAATACGGGGGCTTGAGGCCAATTAGACCCTTAACGCCGATAAGGTCCAGGGCCCGGTTGCGCATCACACGTCAATCTCGACCGAATCGCCGTGCAGCTCCATCAGCTCACGGCGGGCAGCCGCCTCACCCTTGCCCATCAGCTTGGTGATCAAGTCCTCGGTTTGCGCAAAGTCCATGCCGCCGAGTTGCACCGGCAACAGGCGGCGGGTGTCGGGGTTGAGCGTGGTCTCCCACAGCTGCTCGGCGTTCATCTCACCCAGGCCCTTGAAACGGCTGATACTCCAAGCAGTATCACGCACGCCCTCTTTGCGCAGCTTGTCCAAAATGGCGGTGAGTTCAGCCTCATCCAGCGCGTAGGCCTTGGACGCCGGCTTTTTGCCTCGCGCCGGCGCATCGACCCGAAACAGCGGCGGACGCGCCACATACACATGGCCGGTCTCGATCAGCTTGGGAAAATGCCGGAAAAACAGCGTCAGCAGCAGCACCTGAATGTGCGAGCCATCCACATCGGCATCCGACAGGATGCAAACCTTGCCATAGCGCAAGCCACTGAGGTCGGGCGTGTCAAGCGGGCCGTGGGGATCGACGCCGATCGCCACCGCAATGTCATGGATCTCATTGTTGGCAAACAGCCGGTCGCGCTCCACCTCCCAGGTGTTGAGCACCTTGCCACGCAGCGGCAAAATGGCCTGGCTTTCTTTGTCACGCCCCATCTTGGCGCTGCCACCCGCCGAGTCGCCCTCCACCAAAAACACCTCGTTGTGCGCCAGGTCACGGCTCTCGCAGTCGGTCAGCTTGCCAGGCAATACCGCCACGCCGGAGCCCTTTCGCTTTTCGACCTTTTGCCCAGCTTTTTGCCGGCTTTGTGCCGCCTTGATCGCCAGCTCGGCCAGTTTTTTCCCGTATTCCACGTGCTGGTTGAGCCATAGCTCCAGCGCCGGGCGGACAAAGCCCGAGACCAGCCGTACCGCATCGCGCGAGTTCAAGCGCTCTTTGAGCTGACCCTGAAACTGCGGGTCGAGCACCTTGGCCGACAGCACATAACTGGCGCGGGCGAACACGTCTTCGGGCAGCAGCTTGACGCCTTTGGGTGCGAGTGCGTGCAATTCAATGAAACTCTTGACCGCCTGGAACAGGCCGTCACGCAGGCCGCTCTCGTGGGTGCCGCCGGCGCTGGTGGGGATCAGGTTGACATAGCTCTCGCGCACCGGTTGGCCATCTTCAGTGAAGGCCACACACCAGGAGGCGCCCTCGCCGTCTGCAAAGCTGTCGTGCTGCGCGTCGGCAAAACCCTCCGCCTCAAATAGCGGGATCACCGGCTCGCCATTCAGGGTCTGCAGCAGGTAATCACGCAGGCCACCTTTATAAACCCAGCTTTGTGTCTCTTTGGCTTTCTCGTTCACCAGCGTCACGGTGACGCCTGGCATGAGCACAGCCTTACTGCGCAGCAGGTGCACCAGCTCAGTCATGGGCAGGTTGGGGGTCTCAAAGTAACGGGCATCGGGCCAGACCCGAACCGAGGTGCCGGATTTGCGGTCGCCCTCGGCGGCCTTGCGGGTTTGTAGCGGCTCAATGACGTCGCCGCCCGAGAACGCCAACTGCGCCACCATGCCCTCGCGGTAAGTGGTGACCTCCAGCCGCTTGGCCAGCGCGTTGGTGACGCTAACGCCAACGCCATGCAGGCCGCCAGAGAAACTGTAAGCGCCGCCCTGCCCCTTGTCGAACTTGCCACCAGCATGCAGGCGGGTAAAAACCAGTTCGATCACAGGTGCATTTTCTTCAGCATGCAGGCCAAACGGAATACCGCGCCCGTCGTCTTCTATGCTGACAGCGCCATCGGCATGCAAGACCACTCGGATTTTCTTGCCGTGCCCAGCCAACGCTTCATCAGCAGCGTTGTCCAACACCTCCTGAATGACGTGCAAAGGATTGTCGGTGCGGGTGTACATGCCCGGGCGCTGCTTGACGGGCTCCAGCCCCTTGAGCACGCGGATCGATGATTCAGAGTATTCGACGCTGGGTTTGACGGCCATAGCGGCGGATTGTAGTGCGAAGCAGGCTCAAAGCTGTATGAATTCACAGCCATTCCTCACCAAGGCGACACTGGTTCCAGGGCAGGTGATCTTAGATTCGCTACATTTAGGGGATGAGTAACCCAAGCAAAATGCTGTCCACCAACCAGGTCTTGCTGTGTGGCGCCTGCATCCTGACGCTGTCCATGGGCATCCGCCACGGCTTTGGACTGTGGTTACAGCCCATCACACAGACCCAGGGCTGGACCCGCGAGACCTTTGCCTTTGCCATCGCCATCCAGAACCTGGCATGGGGTGTGTTTGGCATTTTCGCCGGCATGACCTCGGACCGTTTCGGTGCCTTCCGGGTGATTGTGGCCGGCGCCCTGTTTTATGCCCTTGGACTCTTTGGCATGGCTCACGCCAGCACGCCTTTGCAATTCACGATTTCGGCAGGGGTGCTTATTGGCATCGCACAGGCGGGTACCACCTATGCCGTGATTTACGGCGTAATCGGTCGCAATGTGCCCGCCGACCGGCGCTCGTGGGCCATGGGCATCGCGGCAGCGGCTGGCTCATTTGGCCAGTTCCTGATGGTGCCGGTAGAGGGTTTTCTGATTGAACGCCTGGGCTGGCAGGAGGCCCTGACGGCACTGGGCCTGGCTGTGCTGGTGGTCGTACCATTGGCACGCTGGCTGCGCGAACCTGGTTTTGCCGGCGGCCCACAGGCGCGGCGCGAGCAAAGCATCTGGCAAGCGGTGCAAGAGGCTTTTCGCTACCGCAGTTTCCAGTTGCTGATGGCGGGCTATTTCGTCTGCGGCTTTCAGGTGGTGTTTATCGGGGTGCACATGCCGAGCTACCTGAAAGACCAAGGCCTGTCGCCGCAAGTTGCCGGCTACGCGCTGGCCTTGATCGGGCTGTTCAACATCTTCGGCACCTATGGCGCGGGCATGCTGGGTCAGCGCCTTCCCAAGAAAAACATCCTGGCGTTCATTTACCTAGCCCGTGCCGCCGCCATTGCACTCTTTTTACTGGTGCCCCTGTCCCCGGCAAGTGTCTACGTGTTCTCCTCGGTCATGGGACTGCTCTGGCTGTCTACCGTGCCGCCCACTAACGCCACCGTGGCACAGATTTTTGGCGTAGCCCACCTGTCGATGCTGAGTGGCTTTGTGTTCTTCAGCCACCAGATCGGCTCCTTCATGGGGGTCTGGCTGGGTGGCTATTTGTATGACAAGACCGGCAGCTACGACGTGGTCTGGTACATCGCCATCGCGCTCGGCGTATTTGCAGCCCTGATCAACCTGCCGATCAAGGAAGCCGCCATTGCACGGCAGGCCCAGCCCCTTCGGACGGCGGACGCATGAAACGCTGGCCAGTCTGGGCCGGACCGACCCTTGCGTTGGCCGTGTTGCTGCTGGTGTTTTCGCTTTACACCCGACCTGATTTTTTACTGACCGTGGCCAACCAACTCTGGTCATGTTTTTAGTAATTTTGGCCTCTAGGCCCCGTGGATATTGATGGTTATGCTATGGAAAAAGTAGCGCATGGCGGTCTAGCGCCGTCCGATTGGGTTCGGCGCTGGGGCCGACTGGTTCCCGCTGGCGGGACCGTTCTGGATGTGGCCTGCGGCCAGGGTCGGCATGTGCGCTGGTTCGCTGCGCTGGGCCACCCAGTGACCGGCGTGGACCGCGCCGAGGATGCGCTTGCTGGACTCAGCGGCGTGGCGGAGACCATCCTTGCCGACATCGAAAACGGCCCCTGGCCCCTGCTGCAGGCCGGGCAGCTGCGCCAGTTTGACGCTGTGGTGGTCACCAATTACCTGTGGCGCCCCCTGCTGCAGACCCTGGCAGACAGTGTGAAACCGGGCGGGCTTTTGATTTATGAGACCTTCGCCACAGGCAACGCCACTGTGGGACGGCCTTCCAATCCAGACTTCCTGCTGCAACCAGGCGAACTGCTGGCCCGTTTTGCAGCTTGGCGGGTCGTCGGTTTCGAAGATGGTTTTCTGTCACAGCCCGAGCGTTTTGTTCAGCGCCTGTGTGCGGTGCGACCTGGCGGCCCGGTGGCCGCACAGCCGCGACGCTACCCGCTCTCGTTAGAATCCAGACTCACTCTCACCCCATAACACCATGAGTTCTTCATTCAGTCCCATCCGCGGCAGCACCGTCGCGCTGGCCACCCCCATGCATGACGATGGCAGCGTGGACTACCCTGCACTGCGCCGGCTGATCGACTGGCACATCGCCGAGGGCACCGACTGCATTGGTGTGGTCGGCACCACCGGTGAATCACCCACCGTGACCGTCGATGAGCATTGTGAAATTATCCGGGTCTCGGTCGAGCAGGCCGCCGCACGGGTGCCCATCATGGCGGGCTGCGGTGCTAACTCAACCGCCGAGGCGATTGAGCTAACCCGGTTTGCCAAGAAGGTCGGCGCCAACTGCCAGTTGCAGGTAGTGCCTTACTACAACAAACCGACCCAAGAGGGCCAATACCTGCATTTCAAGGCGATTGCCGAAGCAGTTGATCTGCCCATGGTGCTGTACAACGTGCCCGGCCGCTCGGTCGCCGACATGGCCCACGACACCGTGCTTCGCCTGGCTCAAGTGCCCGGCATCGTCGGCATCAAGGAGGCCACCGGCAACATCGACCGCGCCCAGTGGCTGATCCGCGAGGCACCGGCCGGCTTCTCCATTTACTCGGGTGACGACCCCACGGCAGTCGCCCTGATGCTCTGCGGCGGTCATGGCAATGTCAGCGTCACGGCCAATGTTGCGCCCCGCCTCATGCACGAGCTGTGCGTAGCGGCCATCGCCGGTGACCGGCAACGCGCGATGGCCCTGCAATTTAAGTTGCTGCCACTGCATAAGCACTTGTTTGTCGAAGCCAACCCGATCCCGGTGAAATGGGCCATGGCCCGCATGAACTTGTGCGGCGGCACCCTGCGCTTGCCCATGACACTCTTGACAGCTGCCAACGAGGCCGCGGTAGAAGGGGCGCTGAGCGCTTGCGGTTTGCTTTGACGTGCCAACCCTGACCCTGTACTTATTGCTGAAGGTTTGTTCGTGAATTCATTTTCAAAACTGTCGTGGCTGGGCCTGACGCTGATACTCTCGGCCTGCTCGGTACTCGAAAGTGACAAGATTGACTATAAAAGTGCAGTAAAAACGACTGCGCTTGAGGTGCCACCAGACCTGACCCAACTGGCGCGTGAGACCCGTTACCTTGTGCCGGGAGCCGCTGTGACGGCCTCCAGCCTTACCCTTAGCCAACCCAGTCAGACCGCGACGACTGCGGCTGCGGTCATGGGTGACGTCCGGATTGAACGCGCTGGCAACCAAAGGTGGCTGGTGGTGGGTCGTCCGGCAGACGCACTCTGGCGGCCAGTCAATGATTTCTGGAAAGAAAACGGCTTCGCATTCACCCTGGAGCAGGCTGACCTGGGCATCATGGAGACCGATTGGGCTGAAAACCGCGCCAAAATTCCTCAGGACTTCATTCGAAATGTTTTGGGCAAGGTGCTGGACTCCCTCTATTCCAGCGGCGAGCGGGACAAATTCCGAACCAGGCTGGAACGCAATCCCAACGGCGGCACCGACATTTTCATCAGCCACCGGGGCATGATTGAAAACTACGCCGACGTCTCGAAATCCAGCACAATTTGGCAACCGCGTGCCGCTGACCCGGAGCTGGAGACTGAGTTTTTGCGGCGTCTGATGGTCAAGCTCGGCACCACGCCGGCGCAGGCCGCGGCGGCGGTTGCGGTTGCACCTGTCAGCAAGAGTTCCCGGCTGGTGACGGCCAATGGACAGACCTTGCTGGAAGTTGACGCCGATTTCGATCGCGCCTGGCGCCGGGTTGGTTTGTCTTTGGACCGAACCAACTTCACGATCGAGGACAGGGACCGCAGCAAAGGCCTCTACTTCGTGCGCTATGTGGAGCCTTCAGCCGACAAAGGCGAGCCAGGTTTCTTCAGCAAGCTGTTCGGCGGCAGCAAAGCCGACGCCGGTCCGCTGAAACTGCGAATCGCCATCGTCAGCAAGGGTTCAGCCTGCACGGTGTCGGTCCAAAACGCGACCGGTGCAGCGGACAATTCGCCGAATGCCCAGAGAATCCTGAAGGTCATTGCCGACGACCTGCAGTAAGACGCCCGGATGCTGCGGTTCCGCAATCTGGGCAGCGGCAGCACGGGCAATGCCACGGTGGTTGAGGCCCATGGTCCTCTGGGGATCACGCGGCTGCTGGTGGATTGCGGACTCAAGCCACGCCAACTGAACGACGGGCTGGCTCAAGCCGGGCTGGCAGCCGACCAGATTGATGCTGTTTTTATCACCCATGAGCATGGCGACCACATTGGTTGCGCGGAGGGCTTTGTCCGACGGCAGCGCAAGCCGCTTTGGATGAGCGAAGGCACGCATACGGCCATCGGCGCGCCAGACCTTGGTGGCATGCTGCACTTTGCGCGTGACGGCATGGTGCTGCGGCTGGGTGACTTGCAGTTGATGCCATTCACCGTGCCCCACGATGCCAACGAGCCCCTGCAACTGGTCTGCACCGACGGCATTTCGCGCTTAGGGGTGGTGACTGATCTGGGGCATGCAACAGCCCACGTGCTACAGCACCTGCACGGCTGCCATGCCCTGCTGCTGGAGTGCAACCACGACGCAACGCTGCTTGCGGACTCCCGCTACCCGGAATTTCTCAAGCAACGCATCGCCGGGCGGCTCGGCCACCTGTCAAACCAGCAGGCTGCCGACATCGTGCGCGCGGTCAACCATCCTGCGCTGCGGCATGTGGTTGCCGCCCATTTGAGCGAACGCAACAACCGCCCTGCTTTGGCACAGGCAGCGCTCGGGGACGCCCTGGGCCGAGCACACAGCGCCATTGGCGTCGCTGACCCACTGCGCGGGACCGGCTGGCTAGAAGTCTGAGGGCCACCGAGTGCCTGGGATAGTGTGTATGAGTCGAGCGCCCAAAGAAAAAGCCACCCAAAGGGTGGCTTTTTCTTTGGTGCAGTGCAGCTTACTTGCTGGCAGCAGCAGCAGGTGCCGAAGCGGCGGCAGCAGCGGCAGCAGTAGCTGCAGCGGTTGCAGCGGCGTCAGATGCTGGTGCAGCAGGGGCAGCGGCAGCGGGTGCAGCGGCTGGTGCTGGTGCGGGAGCAGGAGCCGGCTCTTCTTTTTTACCACAGGCGGCCAAAGCAGCAGCAGCGATCACGGCGGCCAGGATGAGGGTTTTGTTCATTTGATATTACCTTTTAAGTTGACGAAACGATTTCCGGAAATTGTCGCTGCAGCTTCGCTGCAATGACCAAGCAAAATGGACTCGAGTTATTTCGCTCAGCCTCAAATTATATGATAGAAATTGCCCTGATCCCGAGCCAAATTGACCGAGAACAACTGGCTTCACAGACCGAGCGTGGTCGGGGAAAAGCCTGTGACGCTGACATTCAGCTTGCTCTGCAGGGCTTCATGCAAGGCCCGCAATCGGACCCGATCAGCGCCATACTGTCCGACGCCGGCCTCAGCGTCGGTTCGCGACAAAAACCAGTGCCGACTCCAGATGGCGCTAGGCAAACCCGGTAGTGCACTGGAGGGGCAGACCCGCGCGTCGACCAGGTGACTCCATGCCCTGCGCCACGCCACAAATCGCGGCTGCAGCCGAATGAGCAAGTCAAAGCGGCCTGCAAGCAAAACGAGGCGACGGCCCGGCTTCGCCCAGCCCTGCAAAGCATGGATGGTCGACGTTTCGCCAAGAGGCCAGCCCTCAAAGCTGGCATCGCTGAGGATGATCTCGGGCCAACCCTCGGCCGCCGCCCGTTGAAAGGCATGGCGTACCGCGCCCGCAAACGCCTCCTGATCGGAAAATCTGCCGCTCAGGTCCGCCGAGAAAAACTCAGGCGGCACGCACCCAACCTGCTTCCATCCACTGCTGTAACAAGGCCTGAGCACCGGCACTAAGCGCACCCGCCTGGGCAGGGGTGAGTTGCCGCTGATCGGCCAGCAGCCGGATCAAGGTCGCATCCTTGCCGCCGGCACGGAATGCTTCGCCATTGATGAACACGTGTTTGTCGTCAAACATCATCTTGGTGCGACGGTCCAGGCGTAGTGCGCCAACCGGAGCGGCGTCAGCGGCGCCGGCTCGGTCAAACCAGACCTCAGACTTGGGCTCGGTCAGCAGTTCGCCCAAGGCTCTAGCCAGCGCGAGCGGGTCTTGCAGTACCCGCAAAATCGCCTCACGGGCGAAAGTCTGCACAGCCACTGGAATTTCTGCCGGACGCAGGGTAGCCGGCTGATGCGGGTCGCGGTAGAGCGCATCGCCCACGGTTTCTGGCGCATCGTCGGCCAGACGCTGCAGCAGCTCGCGCGCCAACTCGCCCTGCTGCGGCGCCCGGAATCCGATGGAGCATGTCATGCATTCGCCGACCGCCACCCCGTCGTGGGCATAGCGTGGCGGCAGGTACAGCATGTCGCCGGCTTCCAGCAGGAACTCCTGCTCAGGGGCAAAGCCGGCCAATATTTTCAATGGCACATCAGCTTGCAGGCTAAGGTCTTTCTGACGGCCAATGCGCCAGCGCCGACTGCCTTGCACCTGGAGCAAAAACACGTCGTAGCTGTCAAAGTGCGGGCCGACTCCGCCGCCGTCCGTGGCGTAGCTGATCATCAGATCGTCCAGCCGGCAATCTGGGACAAACCGAAATGCCTGCACCAGCGCATGGGCCAGTTCCTGGTGCAGGTCCACCCCTTGCACCAACAGGGTCCAACCCGGCTGCTTGAGGGGCGGCAGCGCACGCCGCTGAAACGGACCATGCTTGAGACGCCAGCTGCCGCCGTCCTGGACGACCAGCCGCGACTGCACCCCCTCCTGGGCCGCCAATTCAAACAATTCAGTGCGACTAAGTACCGGCTTAATCTGAGGCACGGCCTGACGGACCAGCAAAGGTTTTTTGTGCCAGTACCGTTTCATGAAGCGCTCTGGGCTGATGCCGCCCAGCAGGGTCAGGGGCTCAGTGACATTCATTCAAGCACATCCATCAGGAGCTCCGGTCGGGTCAAATTAAAAAAAAGGCATAGCGAACTGCGACAATTCTCCTATGGAAATCAAACAACACTGCGTGGTCGGCCTGACCTGGACCCTCAAAGACACGATGGGCGAGACATTGGACGTGCTCGAAGAGCCGGTTGAGTTTCTGGTCGGCGGCGCTGACCTGCTGGTGCTGATTGAAGAGGCACTGCAGGGCCATGCGCCCGGGGCCAAAGTCGATTTGCACATTGAGCCCGAGCAGGGGTTTGGCGACTTCAACGACCAATTGATTTTTCTGGAGCCACGCCATTTGTTCCCAGCTGAACTGGAAGAAGGCATGACCTTCGAAGGCGCGTCATTACCACCAGGCTGCAACCCGCAGGCACCGGTTGACGCGCTTTATACCGTGACCGATATCTACCCTGAACACGTCGTGCTGGATGGCAACCATCCCCTGGCCGGCATTGCGCTGCGCCTGAGCCTGCGCGTCAGCTCGGTGCGGGAGGCCACAGAATCAGAAATCGGGCTCGGCACGGCAGGCACCGGCTTCTTCCGGGTCACGCCAGTGGTGGCGGGCTTGTCTGATCAACGCACGCTGCACTGAGTCAGCTTTTGCCGGTCGAGCCGTAACCGCCTTCACCGCGCGTGCTGGCTGGGAACTCGGTCACCACCCGAAACTGCGCCTGCACCACCGGCACGATCACCAGTTGCGCAATCCGCTCCAGCGGCTCGATGGTGAAGGCAACGGTGCTGCGATTCCAGGCGCTCACCATCAATTGGCCCTGGTAGTCGCTGTCGATCAAGCCAACCAAGTTTCCCAGCACGATGCCATGTTTGTGGCCCAGGCCCGAGCGCGGCAAGATCATGGCCGCAAAGTTAGGGTCTTTAAGAAAAATAGCAATGCCAGTCGGCACCAGTTGCCAGGCGTTAGGCAACAGCGTGAGCGGCCCATCCAGGCAGGCACGCAAGTCCAGTCCGGCGCTGCCCGGCGTCGCGTAGGCCGGCAGTTGATCCGCCATTCTCGGATCGATGATCTTGACATCAATATCCATTATTTTGGCCTCCAGCCCTTATCCGGCGGGCAATGTTTGCCATCAATTGGCGAGCAAGCGCAAGTTTTGAGTTGTGCGGCAATTCCTGATAACCGGCCTCATCAACCAACAGCAAGGCGTTGTCGTCCTGGCCAAAAGTGGCCGGCCCGATGTTGCCCACCAGCAGGGGTACGCCCTTGCGCGCCCGCTTGGCCTGGGCATTGGCCAGCAAGTCCTGGCTCTCCGCGGCAAAACCGACGCAATACAACTCACGACTGAGCGCGCGGGCCGATTTCGCCACCGCAGCCAGAATGTCCGGGTTCTCGACAAAGCCGAGTTCGGGTAACAGGCCTGAACCATCTTTTTTAATTTTTTGGTCAGCAGCGACCGCCGGGCGCCAGTCAGCCACTGCCGCACAGGCGATGAACACCGTGGCCGCGTCGACCTGCTGCGCCACCGCCATCCCCATCTCACGGGCTGAACGCACGTCGACCCGCCGCACGCCCCGCGGCGTCGCCAGGCTGACCGGCCCGGCCACCAGCGTCACGTCGGCGCCGGCCTCGCGGGCGGCCCGGGCGATGGCAAAGCCCATCTTGCCGCTCGACAGGTTGGTGATTCCGCGCACCGGATCGATCGCCTCATAGGTCGGGCCGGCGGTGATCAGCACCTGCTGACCCACGAGCGACTTGGTCTGGAAGAACGCCACCAGATCTTCGAGCAACTCTTGCGGCTCGAGCATGCGGCCATCGCCAGTTTCACCGCAGGCCTGGTCGCCCTGCCCCACACCCAGTACGGTGGCACCATCAGCGCGCAGTTGCGCCATATTGCGTTGGGTTGCGGGGTGCGACCACATCTCGCGGTTCATGGCGGGTGCTAGCAGCAGCGGCACAGTCTGCCTTGGCCGCGCCAGACACAGCAGGCTGAGCAGGTCATCGGCCCGGCCGTGGACCAGTTTGGCCATAAAGTCTGCACTCGCCGGCGCGATCAGGCAGGCGTCGGCCTCGCGGCTCAAATTGATGTGCAGCATGTTGTTGTCCGCCCGCGCATCCCACTGGGAGCCGTAGACAGGGCGTTGGCTAAGCGCCTGCATGGTGACGGGTGTGATGAATTGGCCAGCGGCCTCAGTCATGACCACTTGAACTGTGGCACCGGCCTTGATGAGGGCCCGGCATAACTCGGCTGACTTGTAGCAGGCTATGCCGCCGGTCAGGCCCAGTACGATGTGTTTTCCAGCAAGGTCGTTCATGGCTCGCAATGTAGCAGAGCGAGACACCCCAAAGTGCCACCAAACCCTGACCGAAAGCCCCGGGGGCACGCCTATAATCGACGTTTCCACCTCCTAGAGCGTGAAGCTCTCCCTGACATGACCAAATTTGTCTTCGTCACCGGCGGTGTGGTGTCCTCCCTTGGCAAGGGAATCGCCTCAGCCTCCCTCGCAGCGATACTGGAATCGCGGGGCCTCAAAGTCACCCTGATCAAGCTCGATCCGTACCTCAATGTCGATCCGGGCACCATGTCGCCCTTCCAGCATGGCGAGGTGTTCGTCACCGAGGACGGTGCAGAAACCGACCTCGATCTGGGCCACTATGAGCGCTTTGTCGAAACCCGCATGCGCAAGGCCAACAACTTCACCACCGGCCAGATCTACAAGAGCGTGCTAGAAAAAGAACGCCGTGGCGACTACCTCGGCAAGACCGTGCAGGTGATCCCGCACGTGACCAACGAGATCCAGGAGTTCGTCAAGCGTGGCGCCGGCTTTGGCACTGCGGACGCCGTGGATGTGGCCATTGTCGAGATTGGCGGTACTGTGGGTGACATCGAGTCGCTGCCATTTTTGGAGGCCGTGCGCCAGTTGAGCCTGCAGCTCGGGCCCAACAACAGCGCTTTCGTGCACCTGAGCTACGTGCCCTGGATTGCCGCAGCGGGTGAGCTCAAAACAAAACCCACCCAGCACACGGCCAAACAGCTGCGCGAAATCGGCATCCAGGCCGATGCGCTGGTCTGCCGTGCAGACCGGCCCATCCCCATCGAGGAAAGGGAGAAAATCTCGCTGTTCTCCAACGTGCCGGTGTGGGGAGTGATCTCGATGTGGGACGTGGACACCATTTACAAGGTGCCTCGCATGCTGCACGAGCAGGGGCTTGACGGCCTGATCTGCGACAAGCTGCGCCTGAACACCCCACCGGCCAAACTCAAGCGCTGGGACGATCTGGTCTACGAGACAGAGCATCCTCGCAGCGATGTCAACATCGCCATGGTGGGCAAATACGTGGACCTGAGCGACAGCTACAAGTCGCTCAATGAAGCCCTGCGCCACGCCGGCATGAAGAACCATGTGCGGGTCAAAATCGACTACATCGACTCGGAAACCATCACGCCGGACACCGTGTCGCAGTTGGCTCGCTTTGACGCCATCCTGGTGCCAGGCGGCTTTGGCAAACGCGGCATTGAGGGCAAGATCTGCGCGGCCCGGTTCGCCCGGGAAAGCAAAGTGCCTTACCTGGGCATCTGTCTGGGTATGCAGGTGGCCACGATCGAATTTGCACGCCATGTGGCCGGCCTGACCGGTGCCAACAGCAGCGAGTTCGAGCCCGAGACGCCCTACCCCGTGATTGCCTTGATTACCGAGTGGAAAGACCAAGACGGCACCATCAAGACCCGTGACGAGCACTCGGACCTGGGTGGCACCATGCGGCTGGGCGCCCAGAGCTCAGATGTGGCGCCTGGAACTCTTGCGCACCAGATCTACGGTGACCTGGTCACTGAGCGGCATCGCCATCGCTATGAGGCCAATGTGAATTACCTAGACACCCTGCGCGAGCATGGCTTGGTGATTTCGGCGCTGACACAACGTGAACAGCTGACCGAAATCGTCGAGTTGCCCAGCAGCATTCACCCCTGGTTCATTGGTGTCCAATTTCACCCGGAGTTCAAGTCCACACCCTGGAACGGACACCCGCTCTTCAACGCGTTCATCAAGGCGGCGCTCGACCACCAAAGCGGTGGTAAAAACCTGAAGGCCGTGGCCTGATGAAGTTATGCGGCTTTGAAGTTGGCCTGCAACAGCCCTTCTTTTTGATCGCCGGCCCCTGCGTGATCGAATCCGAGCAGCTGCAAATGGATACCGCCGGTGCGCTCAAAGACATCACCGGCAGCCTGGGCATCCCCTTCATTTTCAAAAGCAGCTTTGACAAAGCCAACCGCTCCAGCGGCAGCAGCTTCCGTGGGCCGGGACAGGCGCAGGGCCTGGAAATTTTGGCCAAAGTTAAACGCGAATTGCAGGTGCCGGTGCTGACCGACGTGCACTCGGAAGACCAAATCGCCGCAGTGGCGGCAGTGGTGGATGTGCTGCAAACACCGGCTTTTTTATGCCGGCAGACCGACTTTATCCGAGCGGTAGCCCAATCAGGCAAGCCGGTGAACATCAAAAAGGGGCAGTTCCTTGCGCCCCATGACATGCAGCACGTGATCGACAAGGCCCGCGCGGCGGCGCGCGAGGCGGGTCTGGACGACGACCGCTTCATGGCCTGCGAGCGTGGCGCGAGCTTTGGTTATAACAACTTGGTGAGTGACATGCGCTCGCTGGCGATCATGCGGGAAACCCGGGCCCCCGTAGTGTTTGATGCGACCCACTCGGTGCAACTGCCGGGCGGCCAGGGCAGCAGCAGTGGCGGCCAGCGGGACATGGTGCCAGTGCTGGCGCGTGCGGCGGTGGCGGTTGGCGTGGCGGGTCTGTTCATGGAAACCCATCCAGACCCGGCCCGCGCTTTGAGCGACGGCCCCAATGCCGTGCCGCTCAAGCACATGAAGCAGTTGCTGGAGACCTTGATGGCGCTTGATGCGGTCACAAAGAAAAACGGTTACCTTGAACATGTGATCGGAGTTTGAACATGCCCAGTGCCTATGTGATTGTCAACTCGACCGTGACCAACCCGGCGCAGTACGAAGACTACAAAAAGTTGTCTACGGCGGCAATGCAAGCCTATGGCGCAGAGATTTGCATCAGGGGCGGGGCGATAGAGGTTGCCGAAGGTGACTGGGTACCAGACCGAATGGTGGTTCTCAAGTTTCCGAGCATGGAAGCAGCCCGGCGCTTTGAATCATCGCCCGAATACGCCAAGGCACGTGCAGCACGCCAGGGGGCAGCCATCATGCGCATAGTGATCGCTGAAGGTGTCTGACCCTCGCTTGGTTTTTGATTTATTTGCTTTTTTTGTTTTGAAAGACATTGATGAGTGCAATTGTTGACATCGTCGGCCGCGAGATCCTGGATTCACGCGGCAACCCCACTGTGGAATGTGACGTCTTGCTGGAGTCGGGCACCATGGGCCGCGCTGCCGTACCCTCGGGCGCGTCCACCGGCAGCCGCGAAGCCATGGAATTGCGTGACGGCGACCCAGACCGCTACCTGGGCAAAGGGGTGCGCAAAGCAGTGGAACACATCAACACCGAGATCTCTGAAGCCGTATTGGGTCTGGACGCCTCTGAGCAGGCGTTCTTGGACAAGACGCTGATCGACCTGGACGGCACTGAGAACAAATCCCGACTGGGCGCCAATGCCATGCTAGCCGTGTCCATGGCAGTCGCGCGGGCGGCAGCCGAAGAATCTGGTCTGCCGCTGTACCGCTACTTTGGCGGCATGGGTGCGAATCAAATGCCGGTACCGATGATGAATGTGGTGAATGGCGGTGCGCATGCCAACAACAACCTAGACCTGCAAGAATTCATGATCATTCCGGTAGGTGCGCCCAATTTCCGGGAAGCGCTTCGCTACGGTGCTGAAGTTTTTCATGCGCTCAAGAAGATCTTGCACGACAAGGGCATGAGCGTGGCCGTGGGGGATGAAGGCGGTTTTGCGCCCAACGTGGCCAGCCATGAGGCGGCCATCCAGCTCATCCTCGAAGCGATTGACAAGGCCGGCTATGTGGCCGGCAGCCAGATCGCGCTGGGCTTGGACTGCGCCGCCAGCGAGTTCTACCGCGATGGCAAGTACCACCTCGAAGGCGAAGGCCTGACCTTAAGCTCTGAAGAATGGACCGACGTGTTGGCGACCTGGGTCGACAAATACCCCATCATCAGCATCGAAGACGGCATGAGCGAGAGCGACTGGGATGGCTGGAAAGTACTGACCGACCGCCTGGGCAAGAAGGTGCAGATTGTTGGCGATGACCTGTTTGTCACCAACACCCGCATTTTCAAAGAGGGGATCGACAAGGGCATTGCCAACTCGATCCTGATCAAGATCAACCAGATCGGAACACTGACCGAAACCTTTGCCGCGATCGAAATGGCCAAGCGCGCCGGCTATACCGCCGTCATCAGCCACCGCTCTGGTGAGACCGAAGACTCAACCATTGCGGACATTGCCGTGGGCACCAACGCCGGCCAGATCAAGACCGGATCCCTGAGCCGCTCGGACCGCATGGCCAAGTACAACCAGTTGCTGCGAATCGAAGAAGACCTTGGCGACATCGCCACCTACCCGGGTCGCGCGGCGTTCTACAACCTGCGCTGATACCCGATGGGCCACCGCGCTGTCCCGGCCGCCCTGATCAGCTTGCTCGTGATCCTCCACGCGCAGCTGTGGTTCGGCCGTGGCAGCTTACCCAATGTGGCACGCCTGTCTGACCAGCTCAAGGTACAACAGCAAAAGAACCAACAGGCCCAGCTGACCAACAGTCGGTTGGCGGCCGAGGTGCGGGACCTCAAAGAAGGCCTGGACATGGTCGAAGAAAAAGCGCGCTTTGAACTCGGCATGGTCAAAGCCAACGAGATTTACGTGCAGATCGCCCGCTGACAGCCAAGCCAGCACCACCGTGAAGATCGCCATCCTGGGGGCAGAATCCACGGGCAAGACCACCCTGGCACAAGCGCTGACCATAGCCCTCGACGGGTGCGGCGGTCGGGCAGAATGGGTGCCAGAGACACTGCGCTAATGGTGCCGGCAAAACGGCCGTACCCCCATGTACTCGAACAGCACGCCATCGCTTTGACTCAGGCAGAACGAGTTGGCACCGCTGCTGCAATGGCCTGGCCCTGATCTAAGGGAATGCAGGCAGCTTGGCGTCTTACTGAATCCCGGCCTCAGCCGGCGGCAGGGCGCCAGGGCCGAGGAACAGGCCCGCTACGTCGACAGGGTCAAAACGGTACTGCAAGCCACAGAATTCGCAGCCAACCTCGACGTCATTTCGCTCGGCCAAGATGCTCTCCACCTCATCGCGCCCCAGACCTACGATCATCTGCCCCACGCGCTCCCGGCTGCAGGTGCAGGTGAAGTGTGGCGCCGCCTCGCCGGTGACGGCCGAAAACAGGCGCAGATCCTCTTCCCAGAAAAGGCGGCGCAGGATGGTTTGGGCATCGAGCGTTAACAACTCCTCGCGCTTCAGGCTGGAGGCCAGCAGCGCGATCCGGTTGTAATGCTCGTTGAGTCCAATCTCGTCCTCGTCCGCTTGACGCGCCGATCGCCCGGCCAAATTGCCGACCCCTTCCATGGGCAGGCGCTGAATCAGCAAACCAGCAGCCACCTGACCATCGGCCGCCAGCACCAACCGGGTGTCGAGCTGCTCGCTTTGCAGCATGTAGTGCTCCAGCACCTCACTCAGTTGCTCCAGTTTCTCGCGCCGGTCGCCAAACAAGGGCACCACACCCTGGTAGGGCTGCTGGCCCGGAAACCGGTCTTTGGGATCCAGCGTGATGGCACACTTTCCCTGGTTGTTGACATTCACCATGGCACTCAGGCTGGCACCGGGCGAGACTTCAGCGGCAACCGTGGCGGTGGCGCGCAGGGCCAAATCAGGTTGTACCTCGGCCACAGCCAGCTTCACCGGGCCGTCGCCGAAAATTTGCAAAATCAGCGCGCCATTGAACTTGATATTGGCTTGCATCAGGCAGGCGGCCGCCACCATTTCGCCCAGCAAATGTTGCACTGGCACCGGGTAAGGCCCGGCGGGGCTGCCCGCCTCACGCCGGCGCAGGACCTCGGTCCAGCCATCGGTGACACGCACCAGCATGCCGCGGACTGGCAGGCCTTCAAACAAAAATTTATGCAGTTCAGACACTTTGGATCAGCCCAGTTTCTTCAGACCGGTTCGAAAACGCTGGGCGTTGTCGACATAGTGACTGGCGCTCATGCGTAAGCCCTCGAGTTGCTCGGGGCTGAGCTGCCGCACCACTTTGGCCGGGCTGCCCAGGATCATCGAGCCATCGGGGAACACCTTGCCCTCGGTGACCAGCGAACCCGCGCCGACCAGGCAGCCCTTGCCAATCACAGCGCCATTCAGAACCACGGCGCCAATACCGATCAAGGAGCCATCGCCAATGGTGCAACCGTGCAGCATCACCTGGTGCCCCACCGTCACGTCTTCGCCCACGGTCAGTGGGCTGCCCACATCGGCATGCAGCACACTCAGGTCCTGAATATTGCTGCCGCGTCCGACACGGATGGTCTCGGTGTCGCCACGCAGCACCGCGCCAAACCAGATGCTGGTGTCGGCGGCCAAGGCGACATTGCCGATGACCTGCGCACTGTCAGCGACCCAGGCCGACTCGGCAAGCTGGGGAGCGATGCCGTCGAGTTCGTAAATTGCCATGACACATTTCCTGTTGCTGCGTTCCGTAGAATTGTAAGGATGCACACCCCCATGCCGCCTGACATGACAAACTCGGCGCGGCACATCGCGCAACAGTTGCTGCGGATCGACCACCCGGCAGAGAAAGCGAGCAGGGTGCGTCAGCTCGAGTTGGACAATTTGCTGGTGCTGCCGGCTCAAACCATCGCCGACGTTCCGGGCCTGCCCGGGCGCCCTGATCGCCCATTGTTGGTGCCGCCCCAGCAACTCAAGCCGCGCGCCCCAGGCACGCGCGAGGGCTTGGGGGCGCTGATCCATGCGCTGGCGCACATTGAGGCCAACGCGATCAATCTGGCGCTGGATGTGAGCTGGCGCTTTGCCGGCATGCCCGAGCGTTTTTACCGTGATTGGCTGCAGGTGGCGCGGGAGGAGGCGCTGCATTTCGAACTGCTGCGCGAGCACCTGCTGACCTTGGGCTTTGAATATGGCGACTTCCCAGCCCACAACGGTCTGTGGGAAATGGCCGAAAAAACACGGGGCAGCCTGCTGGCCCGGCTGGCGCTGGTGCCGCGCACGCTGGAGGCGCGTGGCCTGGACGCCTCACCCGCGATTCGCAACCGCTTGGTCTCGGTGGGCGACCATCGCGGCGCAGCCATCCTGGACATCATTCTGCGCGACGAAATCGGTCATGTGGCGGTCGGCAACCGTTGGTACCGTTACCTGTGCTCAGCCCAAAACCTGGACCCGATCAGTACCTTTGCCGAACTGGCCACGCAGCACAGCGCCCAAAAGCTCAAAGGGCCGTTCAATCTGGCGGCGCGCCGGGCTGCCGGCTTTGACGAAGCCGAACTGGCACTGCTGGGCAGTTGAGCCGCACTAGCCGCGCGGGTGGTGCTGGGCGTGCAGCGTCTTAAGCCGCTCGCGGGCCACGTGGGTGTAAATGGTGGTGGTGGAAATATCGGCATGGCCCAACAGCATCTGCACCGCCCGCAAATCAGCGCCGTGGTTGAGCAGGTGGGTGGCAAAAGCGTGACGCAGCGTGTGCGGTGACAGCGGCGCGGTTATACCTGCTTGGCGTGCGTACTTTTTGACAATCATCCAGAACATCACCCGGCTCATGGCGCTGCCGGCGTTGGCGCCACGCGTGCTGACAAACAGGTCCTGCGTCGACTGGCCGGCCAGCAGTTCCGGCCGGGCAACCTTGAGGTAGCGGGTGAGCCACAGGCTGGCGACCTCACCAAATGGCACCAAGCGCTCTTTGTTGCCCTTGCCCAGTACGCGCAGCACGTTGTCCGCCAGACTGAGGTTCAGTACCTTCAGCGTGACCAACTCACTGACCCGCAACCCGCTGGCATACATCAGCTCCAGCATCGTGCGGTCGCGCACGCCCAGAGCACCGCCAAGGTCGGGGGCGGCCAGCAGGGCTTCAACCTGAGGTTCGGTCAGGGTCTTGGGCACGCGCAGGGCTTGGCGGGCTGCCTGCAGCTTGAGGGTTGGGTCAGACGTGATCAGCCGCTCGCGCAGTGCCCAGCGGAAATAGCGCTTGAAAACGGTCAGTCGCCGGTTGGCCGTGCTGGCCTTGGTGGCCGCGTGACTGGCGGCAAAGTAAGCGTTGAGGTCGCTCTCGGTGCTGGCCAGCAGCGCCCCGCCCTGACTGGTGAACCAGGTGGCATACAAGCTCAGGTCACGTCGATACGCCGCCAGCGTGTTGCGCGCCAGGCCTTCCTCCAGCCATAGCGCGTCAATGAAGTCGTCGATTGGCGCTTCGGTGCTCACTCGAGCTTGAGCTTGGCGGTCTCCACAACTTTTTTGTACACAGCCAGTTCATCTTTCATCTGCTGCGCGAACTGCTCGGGCGTGTTGCCCAGCACCACCGAACCGGTGTCTTCAATGCGCTTGCGCACAGCCGGGTCTTCAAGCGCCTTGCGGGTGGCGGCGTTAATTTTGTCAACAATGTCACGCGGCATGCCTTTGGGGCCAACAATGCCGTAGTACGCCATGCGGTTCACAGGTTCCAAGCCAAGCTCTTTGAAGGTGGGTACGTCAGGCAGGGCTGCAAGCCGCTGCGGCGCTGCCACGGCCAGCGCAATCAACCTGCCGCCCTGGATGTGCGGCAAGGCAGAGGGCACGTTGTCAAAAATGATTTCCACCTGACCGCCTACGGTGTCGCGCAGCGCTGGGCCGGCACCCGAGTAGGGGATGTGCGTGACCGCTACGCCTTGCAGGCCTTTCCACAGTTCGGTCTGCAAATGGCCAATGCCACCCGTGCCCGAGGAGGAATAGGAATAACGGCCTGGCGATTTTTTCAACACCTCCACAAAGTCCTTGTAGTTCTTGGCCGGGAAACTGGGGTGTATGGCGATCACGTTGGGTGTGGCAGCGATATTGATGACCGGCGTGAAATCAGTTGCTGCGTCATAAGGCATCTTGGGGTTGATGGCCGGATTAGCCGCTGTGGTGGAGACTGTGGCCATGCCCAGCGAGTAACCATCGGGCACTGCCTTGGCGGTCTCATTGGCGCCAACCACGCCGCCGCCGCCGGCTTTGTTCTCGATGATCACGTTTTGCCCGAGCGCCTTTCCCAAGGGTTCAGAGATCACGCGGGCCACGATGTCGGTGGTGCCGCCCGGCGCGAACGGGACCTGCAACTTGACCACCCGAGTGGGATAGCCCTGGGCCAGCGCGGTGCCAGCAAGAGCAAAAAGACAACAGGCCACAAGGGTTCGACGGTGCATCATGGGGGTATCTCCTGAAAAACAAAAGCAAAACGCGTTCAGCGTCATTATTAACCGGGTCGCAGGCCGAGTAGCGAGGACTTCCACGTAAGGGCAAACCCGCAACCGAGGCCTTAATCACTGCTATTCTCCGCGGGTGAATTTTGCCGAGTTGCTCCTTCCCGATTTCTCCCTGATCCTGTGCGGTTACCTGGTGTGCCGCTACACCCCGCTGAACCGACCCGTGTGGAAACAGGTGGAGACGCTGGTGTATTTCCTGTTTTTCCCAGTGCTGCTGTTCCAATCGATCGTGAAAAGCCCACTGGACATCGGCTCGACCTCGGGCCTGATCGGCGCAGGCTGGGCGGTCGGCTTGATCGGTATTGGCCTGGCCTACTCGCTGCCCTATTGGCCCTGGCTCGGGCGACACGTGCCCGCGCGGGACCACGCCGCCAGCACCCAGGTGGCGTTTCGATTCAACTCCTTCATCGGTCTGGCACTGGCCGAGCGGCTGGCCGGACCCCAGGGCCTGCTGCTGATTGCGGTACTGATCGGCGTCTGTGTGCCGCTGTTCAACGTGGCCGCAGTCTGGCCTATGGCGCGTCAGGGCCAGCGCGGTTTTGGCGCAGCACTGATGCGTAATCCACTCATCATCGGAACTGCCAGTGGCCTGCTGGCCAACTTGCTGGGCCTGAGTATTCCGGGTTGGCTGGAGCCGACCGTCAGCCGCATTGGCGCATCGTCGCTGCCGCTGGGCCTGATGGCCGCGGGCGCCGGCATGCAATTCGGCGCGCTGGGTCGAGCTAAATCATTGGCCGTGACCCTGCTGACCATCCGGCACCTGCTGCTGCCCTTGGCCGCTTTCGGCCTGGCTCGGCTGTTTGGCCTGGACCCGGTTCAAACCACCGTGCTGCTGGCTTTTTCGGCCCTGCCCACCGCCCCCAGCGCCTACGTGCTGGCAGCGCGCATGGGCTACGACGGCGCCTATGTGGCGGGTCTAGTCACCTTGTCCACGCTGCTGGGTATGGTGAGCCTGCCATTTGCGCTGGGCATGCTCAGGGGCCTGTAGGGCCAACAACAAGGCTTAGGCGGGGGGATTCGGCGGCACGGACCGACGCATTGACCAGGCCAGCGAAATCCGATCTGAACGGATCAGTGCAATCGAAAAATACACCACCACGCCTTGCACATTAACCAGTGATCGACGGAGCCGGCCCAAGGGCTCGCCAGCTCGTACACCCAAATGCGCCGCCACATCGGCGTCGGCGATGGTCAACGTAAAGTTTTGTCGCATTTCCACTAGGTGCACCGCGTCCAACTCCTCCAGCACCACCAAGGCCATCTCCTGGTCGAACCGCCGCGGCGATTGGTCGTAGTAATGACGGGCCACAAAGAGCTCCACCACCCGAAACGGTTCAGATCGCTCATCCAGGTGCACGCGGCGCATCCGCCGGTACGCGACCGCCGGCGTGCCTTCATGCGGCAACAAGGGTGGCGTGGCGTCATCTGCTTCGAGGATTCGCCCTCGGTGCTCGCGCAGGTTCTGCGGCAACTGGGGCCACCCTGCTTCGGTGACAGGTGACGTCAGACGCAGCGGCGCCTCATTGACGAATGTGCCACTCCCGCGGCGCGCACGAATCAAGCCCTCCTGAGTCAGCAGTCGGAATGCCTCTCGCACGGTCACAGGCGCCACCTGATAGCGCTGGGCCAACGCGGCAATCGTCGGCAATTGGGCGCCCACGTTCAACTCGCCAGAAGCAATCAAGGACCGCAGGGCACCGGCAATGCTGTGGTAGAGGGGCGACTTGTTGTGCGCAGCAGGAGATGAGGTAGGCACGTGAAATGGGCTTTACTGGGGCAAGCGATGTGGAACACCACGCATGATAGAGCCGCATGACATATGATGGTTTGCTGGTTTACCAGCATAATTATGCCGATCACTTCTTCAGGAACCCCACGATGCCCGCACCACAACGCCTTGTGATCTTCGTTGCAGACAACCATAACCGGTCAGTGGTCGGCTGCTATGGGCACCCGGTGGTACAAACCCCGCATATCGACGCCATCGCCCAGCGCGGCACACGTTTTGCTAACGCTTACAGCACCAGCCCGCTGTGCTGCCCGGCCCGTGCGGCCATGGCGACCGGCCGTTATCCGCACCAGACCAGCTATTGGGACAACGTCATGGCCTATGACGGCGCTATTCCCAGCTGGATGCACCGACTGCGCGAGCAAGGGCACCACGTCACAGCCATCGGCAAATTGCACTACCGCAGCAGCGATGACGACAACGGCTTCACCAAAGAAATATTGCCCATGCACCTGCACGAAGGCAAAGGCGCTCTCAAGGGCCTGTTGCGCGGCTTCGATGCACAAAAACCCAAAGAGCCCGGCGTGATGATGGGTTTGTATGACGACCTGTCCAAGGAGGGCGACACCCATTACCAAGACTACGACCGTCAAATTACCGAGCAGGCCGTGACCTGGCTGCGTGAGCATGAGCCCATAGACAACAAAACGTCGGTCCTCATCGTGTCTTACATCAGCCCCCACCCACCCTTTACCGTGGCCAAGCGCTTCTTAGACATGTACCCCCTGGAAGACATGCCTCTACCGCCTGACATGACGGCCACGGCTTTTCATCCGTCTGTCGAGTTCGCGCGCCAACTCGACGGCATGCCACCCCAACTCAACCCGGCTGTGTTGCAACGGATCGCCGCGAGTTATTTTGGCTTGATCACGCACATGGACGAGCAGATCGGCATCGTGCTCCAGGAGATGAAATCCCTTCAAATTTTCGACGACACCCGCATGGTGTACAACAGCGACCATGGCGAATTGTTTGGGGCACAGGGATTGTTTGGCAAACGTTCGCTGTTCGAAGGCGCGGTCGGGGTGCCACTGATCCTGGCAGGACCCGGCATTCAAGCCGGTCATGTCTCTGAGCAAATGGTCTCGCATGTGGACTTATTTCCGACCCTGATTGACATGGCCGGTGCCCAATTGGAGTCTACGGATGCCGACCTGCCTGGCGTATCACTGTGGCCGGCAGCGCTTGGCCATGACGACCTGGAGCGTCCCGTGTTTGCCGAATACCATGCGCAAGGTTCACGCTCAGCGGCCTATTTGGTGCGACAGCACAACGACAAAATGATTGTCCATGTGGGCATGCCGACCCAAACCTTTGACCTTCAAGCCGACCCCGATGAACTGCACGATTTGCGCGGCACTGCGCAAGGAGACACTATCGAGCGACGCCTCACGCCGGTGCTGTTGTCAATCTGTGACCCGCAGTTGCAAGACGACCGGGCCAAAGCCGCGCAGCGGGCCAAGGCTGAGGTCTATGGCGGTCAACAGGCCGTGGGCGAAGAAGCCTTTATTGCCTTTACGCCGCCACCCGGCGTATCGGCTGAAGAGGCCTGGGCTAGCCTGGATGCTGTATCAGGGTCTGCACGATGAACCTCGACCGATTCCCGCGCATCGAGCTGTGCCACGCCCCCACGCCACTGGAGTTCATGCCCCGACTGACACAGCACCTGGATGGCCCACAGATTTGGATCAAGCGCGATGACTGCACCGGCATGGCGCTCGGTGGTAACAAAGCGCGAAAGTTGGAGTTTTTATTGGGCGACGCCCTGCAGCAGGGTGCGGACCATGTGGTCACGCTGGGCGCACTTCAGTCCAACCATGTCCGGCAAACTGCCGCCGCCGCTGCACGCCTCGGTCTGGCTTGTACCGTCCTCCTGGAACACCGCCATCCGAACCCGGATTCCGACTACTTGCATAACGGCAATGTCCTCCTCGACGGTTTGCTGGGTGCCGAGATCGTCTATCGCCCTGGGGGCACCGACATGGCTGCCGCACTGACGCAGATGGGCGATCAACTTCGCGCCAAGGGGCGCCGACCCTATCTGATCCCCAGTGGCGGTTCCAACCCGGTCGGCACGCTTGGCTATGTCAAGGCGGCACAAGAACTTTTGCAACAAGCCCAGGAAAAATCTTTGCGCCTGGATCATATTGTGGTGGCCAGTGGCAGCGCTGGCACGCAAGCGGGCCTCGCGGTTGGGGTGGCAGCTCAGACCAGCGCAGTCGCAGTACAAGGCTTTGCTGTGAGCCAAGCTGCACACCTTCAACACGCCAGAGTATCGGCACTGGCGATCGCCACCGCGCAATGGATCGGAAACTTGCCGGCGCTCTCGCCAGAGGCGATTCGAGTCAATTCAGACTACCTGGGCGGGGGCTACAGCATTCCCACACCCGCCATGGTGGAGGCTGTTCAACAAGTGGCAAAGCTGGAGGGCATCTTGCTCGACCCGGTCTACACCGGCAAAGCCATGGCCGGGTTGATGGACTGGGTCCGACGCGGTCATTACCGCGCGAACGAGAACATCGTTTTCGTTCACACCGGTGGTCAAGCCGGCCTGTTTGGCTTTTGTGACACCCTGAGTCGGCCGACTCAAGCCAGCAGCCCTCTTGAAGTGCCGCAGCGCCAGAAAGGCCTTTGATGCAAACCCACTGGATCGACAACCAGGCGCTCCCGGGCTCAGGCGACGCCATTGACATTTTGGACCCCGCCACGGAAGCGCTGATCGACACAATCCCGCGAGGGCACGCCAACGATGTCGACGCTGCTGTTGCAGCCGCCCGCCGCGCGTTTGAGCCCTGGGCCGCACGATCGCCCATGCAGCGCCGCCAATTCATCCTGACCGCGATCGACCGGTTGACACTTATTCGTGATGAAGTGGCCCATTTGCTGACCCGCGAGATGGGCAAGCCTTTGTCGCACTCACTGAATGAGGTTAACAAAGCTATTGAAGGCATGCGCTCCAACGCAGAAATGGTGATCCATCTGCGCAGTGGTCAACAGATGGCCGCTGACCTTGAACTCAATTTTCAACAAAGGTTTGCACGGGGGGTGGCCGCCTGCGTCATGCCTTGGAATTTCCCTGTGGCCTTAGGCCTCGACAACGTGGTGCCTAATTTGCTGGTTGGCAACACCGTGGTGTGGAAGCCGTCAGAAAAAACGCCGTTGACGTCCCGCCTGATTGTCGAGCGCATCTTTGACCACTTACCCGCAGGCGTTGTCAATGTTTTGCTGGGGGACGGCCCGACCGTGGGCGACGCCCTGGTGCGCCATCCGCAGGTGGATTTGCTGGTCTTTGTGGGCAGTGAAGCAACTGGCCGGCACCTGGGCGCCATTTGCGGTCAAAGCTTGAAGAAAGCCATGTTGGAGTTGGGCGGTAAAGACGCCCTGATCATCGATGACACCGTCGATGTCGCTGCAGCGGCCCGCCTGGCCGCAGAGGCGGCATTTTCGAATGCCGGGCAGATCTGCACCTCGACCGAACGGCTGTACGTGGCGCGAAAAATATTCCCCGAGTTTGTCGAGGCGCTGACCGCGCAGGCACGGGCCATCCGCCAAGGCAACGGATTAACGGCTGGCATTCAGATGGGGCCCTTGGTCGGCCAGCAGCAACTGCAAATTGTGTCGCTTCAGGTCCAAGAAGCTCTTGACGCAGGCGCGACCTTGCACCACGGGGGCGCACGACTGGCAGGAAAAGGCTTCTTCTATCCGCCCACCGTCATCAGCCATCCAGACCCCAAATCTCGCTTAATGGTGGAAGAGACCTTCGGCCCGGTCGCACCCTGCATCGCTTTTGATGATTTTGACGAGGCCATCGAGATGGCCAACCGCACACGCTTTGGCCTGGCGTCGATGGTCATGACTACGTCGGCACCGCGCGCCCTACGCGCTATTCACTCCTTGCGCGCCGGCATAGTCAAAGTCAACACGCTGCGTGGCAAGGCGCCGGGGGGCAGTTCCGAGCCCGTCAAGGCGAGTGGTCTGGGCCATGGCTATGGCATGGAGTTTTTCCATGAAATCACCACGCAAAAATCAGTGCACTGGCGGGCATTGCCCAGTTAAGCCAGCGCGGGCCACTGGGGCAGCGGCCTTTAGTCGAAGACCACCACATTGCGGGCGATTCCACCGCGCTGCAATGCCGAAAAACCGTCGTTGATCTGCGCCAGCTTGAGCCGATTCGAGACCAACTGCTCAAGCTTCATGCGTCCTTGCATGTGGAATTGCACCAGGCGGGGGATATCGAGACGAAAATGGTTAGAACCCATCATCGTCCCCTGAATGCGGCGTTCACGCAGAAAGTCGAACCCGTGCAGTTCGATCTTGGTACCCAGGGGAATCATGCCCACAATGGTGGACAAGCCACGAGGACGCAGCATGGCGAAAGAGGCTTCGGTGGTGGGCTTGAGGCCGATGCACTCAAATGCATAGTGCACGCCGCCCTGGGTCATCTCGATGATTTTGGCGACCATGTCAGGGTCTTTGGCATCCATGCCATCGGTGGCGCCGAAGGTCTTGGCCATTTGCAGCTTGTTGGCATCAATGTCAATGGCGATGATGCGGGCCGCGCCCGCCAAGTGCGCCGCGTGGATGGTGGAAAGACCCACGCCTCCGCAGCCGAGCACGGCCACCGTGGTACCGGGTTCCATGCGGGCGCTGTGGACCACCGAGCCATAGCCGGTGAGCACGCCGCAGCCCAGCAGCGCCGCCAAGTCGAGCGGCATGTCTTCGCGGATTTTGACCACGGCGTTTTCGTGCACCAGCATCTGCTCGGCAAAAGCCGATAGGTTCAGGAACTGGTTCAGGTGCTCACCCTTCCAGCGCAGGCGTTTGGCCTTGCCGGGCGGCATCTTGACCGCGGTGTTGCTGCAGATGGTCTGGTAGCCCGTCACGCAGAACTCGCAGTGGCCGCAGAACACCGACAGACAGGTGACCACATGGTCACCTGGCTTGACGTGGGTGACATCTTCACCCACCGCCTCGACCACCCCGGCAGCCTCATGGCCCAGCACGGCGGGCACGGGCGTGGGGTACTTGCCCTCCATAAAATGCAGATCGCTGTGACATAGCCCGCTGACGCTGGTTCGCACCAGCACCTCACTGCGCTTGGGCTTGTCGATCTCGATGCTCTCGATGGTCATCGGCTGACCTGGGCCATGAAAAACAGCGGCTTTCAATTCAATTTCTCCTGCTGGGTGGCGTGTTTGGCGGTCGGGGCTGATCGGACTTGGCTGGCCCACACACGTTCAAGCAGCATCTCGGTGGCGCCATCCACCAGCGTGGCCACCTGGGCGCCGGCCAAATGGCGGCTCAAAGGGTATTGCGCGCTCAGCCCGGCCGCGCCCAGCGCATGCAACAAAGCGGCAATGTGCTTGCCCGCCATGCGGGTGGCAAAAATTTTTGCCTGCGCAGCCAGGGCGTCCATGGGCGCTTGAGCGTCCGCTGCCACACAGGCCTGTTCGATCAGCAACTGCGCCGCCTCAACATCGACCATGGCGTCGACGAGCACCCAACGCCAACCCTGGTGCTCCTGCAAGGCGCGGCCAAAGGTGTGACGCTGCTCGCCGTGCGCACGGGCGATGCGCAAGCTGTCTACCACCATGGCTGTTGCCATGGCCGCCACATAGGTGCGTGCCATATTGATGGAACTCATGGCGCGCTTGAACGCCATGCCGGGCGGGTGCAGCATTTCGTCGGCAAGCGTTTCGTAGCCGTCCAGCACAAAGCCGCCCGTCCCCAGCGACGCCACCGTCTCGGTACGGCCGCGGTCGGTGCGATGAAAGCCCGGTCGCGCCGCATCCACAACGAAAGCGGCAATGCCCTTGGCGCCGCTTCCCGGCTGGGTTTGTGCGTAGACCACCATCACCTCGGCCACCTGCGCGTTGATGATCCAGGCCTTTTCACCCTGCAAGCGCCAACCCGCACCGTGGGGCATGGCTTGCATTTGAATGGCGCCAAAATCTGAGCCGGCGCCCGGCTCGGTCAGGCAGGTGCACCCCATGCGCTGGCCGGTCAGCAAATCGCCCAGCCAGCGCTGTGAGACCTCGGGCGGCAGCCAGTTGGCCAACGTGGAGGCAACCCCCTGGGTGTTGATCAAGGACAAGGCAAAGCCAAAATCTGCCTCGGCCAGGATGGCCGCCATACCCGACTTGACGCTAAAGGGCAAACCCAAGCCGCCCTGCTCCACCGGCACTTGAACACCAATAAGATTAAGACGAGCCGCTTCGTGCACCGCCTCCAGCCCCATGACACGCTCACGCTGCCAGCGTTCAGCCTGTGGCCGCACCCACTCATCAGCCAGTTGTTGGGTCTGCTGCAAAACCTCTTGTGCGCGGGTCGTCACTTTAGGGCGAGTTTTTTCACAATCACCGCCTCAATGGCCACATCGCGGGCGATTTGTTCGGCGAACTCTTTGGGGCTTTCGCTCATGCTGATGATCGAGCCGGTGCGTTTGGTCTCTTCGATCAACGCCGCAGACGTGGAGACAGTCATCAACGCCTTGTGCACGCGCGCAATGACATCATCGGGCGTTCCGGTGGGCATGGCAAAGCCACCCCAGGCGCCAAACAAATAGCCGGGTGCGACGGTATCGCCGATCGTAGGCACCTCCGGAATAGGTTGCACCGATTTGTTGGTCGTCACAGCCAAGGCACGCAACTGCCCGCCTTTGAGATGGGGTACCGCAGTTCCCAGCACCATGATGCTGAAATCAATCTGTCCACCTAAAATAGCATTGACAGATTCGACCGCGCCTTTGTAGGGGATGTGCAAGGCTTTGAAGGCCGGCAGTTTTTCTTCCAGGTACTCCGCCGCCATGTGAGCGGGCGAACCAACACCAGCCGAACCATAGGTCAATTTACCGGGGTTGGCTTTGGCCGCCGCCACCAAATCGGCCATGGTCTTGTAGGGCGACTTGGCGTTGACGACGCAGACGTAAGGCGAATTGCTCATCCGGCTGATTAATTTGAACTCGGTGAGCAAATTAAATGATGGGTCCATCGCCTGCACGGTGACGTGGCCTGAGGTGATGTAGGCCAGGGCGTGGATCTCATTGGGGTTTTGTGAAACGGCCCGTGCGCCGATCAAGGCTGCAGCCCCGGGTTTGTTATCGACGTTAAAAGGCTGACCATATATGGCGCTCAATTCTTTGGCTACGACCCGGGCAAACAGATCGGGTGAGCCGCCCGCAGGGTACGGGACCACCACCTTCACCGGCCGGGTTGGCCATGCGGTTTGGGCCCAGAGTAAGCCGGGCAAAGCTGAACCAACCGCCAAACCACCTAACAGCTGACGTCTAGAGATAAAACTGCTCATGTGTGCTCCTTATTAATGACTATCAAACCAGATCAATCCCATTGTGCGATGGCCTCGGGGACATTCGCAAAACTGTCCGGCGCTTGCGGGCCGGGAATGAGGGTGACTCGGTCAATGTGACCGCCGTACCTGTACACGCCACGACCCTCACAGTCGGCACTGACCTTGCGCCGACGATCCAAACCCACATCAATGCCTTCGCCAACCAGTCTGATGAACGTGGGCGTCATGGTCAAAGTTTCGGTGGCCATGATGCCATTCAACACCAACTGCCCTACCCCTTGCCGTTGACCCCGGGCACTGTGTTCAAGTCGCAGATGTTGTGCGCCAGAGGTCAACTGCATACGGCACTGCCGCTCGGCACCACGCGTCCCTACAAAAGCCGCGACAACCTGATCGGCTTGGACAAACACGCTCACACCACCCATGTTGTCGCCAATAGAAAATATCACGCCTTCAACGCCAGATTGCCAGGTGAAATGGGCCTCCAGACAGTAATCGCGGTCAGACATCAAGGGCGCAAAGTTTTGCAGCGGAATCGTCTCGACCCCAGGGTAAAAATGCAAAGGCGCTGAAAACTTTTGCTCCAAAAAGGGGGGTACCGCCAGCGTTTTTCGCAGGTCACGGTTGTCCAGCGGATAGACCTGGTTATTTTGGGCGTCGATTTCGAATTCTGCAATCAACTGCTGGAGGATGTCGGGGTGGCGCACAGCCAGGTTGTCGCATTCGGTTGGGTCAGTGTCAAGGTTAAACAGCAGCCAGTTGTTCAAGTCAATGGCCTTGCTCATGGGCTGCAAAGACACCACTTTCCACGGGTACATGATCATGCCCCGATTGCCTTCAAGCTCAAAATGCTGACGCGTCCGTTGGGCAGGCGCCTGAGCCTGCGTTAGCGTGTCGAGATAGCTGCTACCGTCCAAGCCCCGCGTCGCGTGCCCGTTAAAGCTTTGCGGGTAGCTGGCACCAATCATCTCCAACACGGTGGGCAAGGTGTCAGTGACGTGAATCCACTGGGTCCGTACCGCACCAGCATCTTTCACGCTCTTTGAGTGGCTCAGGATAAAAGGCACCCGGATACCGCCGTTCATGGGGGTGCGCTTGTAAAAACGAAACGGCGTGTTGGAGCAATTGGCCCAGCCCACCGGATAAGCCACAAAGGTGTCAGAGCCGCCCACCGCGCCCTGCTCAAAGGCTTGCTGCGCTTTTTGGGCCATTTCCGCCTCGGTGGCACGCGCCACCCTTTTTTCCATGGTGTTCACGGTTCCATCAGGTCCGCCGATTGAATTGGCGCCGTTGTCTGAGGTGAGAACAATCAAGGTGTTGTCGTAAACGCCTAAGGCTTTGAGTTCGGCCACCAGACGACCCACCTCCTGGTCAACAAGTTCAACCATCGCGGCGTAGACCTGCATGTAATGCGCCATCAACGGCCGCTTTTCCTCGGGCACATCGTCCCAACGCGGCACACCAGGGTTGGCTTGTGACAGGCGCCAGTCCGGCCCGATCAAGCCCATGGCGCGCTGGCGGGCAAACCGAAGTTCGCGCTGACGGTCCCAGCCCTGGTCGTAAACGCCGGCGTAACGGGCGATGGCTTCTGCCGGCGCTTGCAGCGGCACGTGGGGTGCGTTGTGGGCCAGGTACAAAAAAAAAGGCTTGTCTGGCGTACTGCTCTGATGGCCCCGCAGGTATTGAATCGAACGATCGGTCCAGTCCCGCGTCGCGTAGTAGTCGGGTGCGTAAGCGTCGATGCTCAAAAATTCATTGCCGTCGATCAGGTGGTGCGGCGAGAAGAAATGGGTCTCTGAACCCAAAAAACCATAAAAACGGTCAAAGCCGCGCTGCAATGGCCAGGCCTGTCGGTCACTGCCTGAGCCAATGTGGTAGTCCGCCGTGTTGTGCCACTTGCCAACGCCATAGGTTGAGTAACCCTGGCCGCGCAAGAGCTCGGGCATGGTGGGCGCGTCGGGTGACATCTCACCGGCCTGATAACCCGGATAGCCCGGGTTGTTATGGGTCAGCCAACCACATCCAACCGCATGCGGATTTTTCCCTGTCAGCAAGGCAGCACGGGCGGGTGTGCACATCGGGACCGTGGTGTACCCGGTAAAACGCAAACCCGCACCGGCCAGGGCGTCAATATGGGGCGTGGCAATTTCACCGCCAAAGCAGCCAAAGTCCGAGAAACCCAAATCGTCGAGCAAGATCACCACCACATTGGGCGCGCCTTGCGGTGCACGGGTGGGCTCTCGCCACCACGGCTTGGAGTCTTTCAGCGTTTTACCAATCGTGCCCTGATACCCCTCGGCGGGGTTGGCGGGCGAGTCCCACGAGTACTTCATGCGTTGACCTAGAAGGGATGTTGAAGAATGCAATCGGCACCTTTTTCGCCGATGGCAATTGCGGCCGCGTTGGTGTTGGACGAGGGCATGGTCGGCATGATCGAGGAATCAACCACCCGCAGAGCCTGTACCCCTTTAACACGCAACTGCGGGTCAACCACGGCCATGGCATCGGTACCCATCTTGCACGTGCCAATGGGGTGCCAAGAGGTTTGTCCACACTGACGGATGTAGTCCAGCACCGCCGCATCGTTTTGCACATCCAACCCGGGACGGGTTTCACGCCGGATCAAACCCTGCAAAGCCGGTTGGCCAGAGACATGGCGAGCCATGCGAAAGGCGCGCACCATGTCGTCCTGATCGGCAGGGTGTTGCAAATAGCGCGGATCCATCAAGGGCGCCTTCAAGGCATCTGGGGAATGCGCATGCACATGACCACGCGAACGTGGACGCAACTGAAAAAACCCGATCCCAAAACCCGGGAAGGGGTCAAGACCGGCGCCGGGGCTGCGCGTGTAGCGACTGTTGGCACTCAGGTGCGTCATTTGGATCTTCACCGTGGCGCGCGGCTCGTCGGGGTGTGCAGGAACCAGCGCATGGACGGTGGCCGACGGCGTGGCCATCATGCCCCGGCGCGTCAGCAAATACTTGGCGCCCATCCAGACCTGGCGGATCGGATTGGCGACAATTTCGTTCAGGCTGATGCGCTGGGTGCACTCAAAAGTGATGCGCCCCTGCAAGTGGTCACAGAGGTTTTCACCCACACCAGGCACATCGGCTTTGACCTCCACGCCCAGCTCACGCAAGCGATTGCCCTGGCCAACGCCAGATAGCTCCAGCAACTGCGGCGACACGATGGGCCCAGCGCTGAGGATCACTTCGCGGCGGGCCAGCACTTGCAGCGCTTGGCCATTGTGCAGGTAGCGAATGCCCACCGCCCGCGTGCCCTCCCACATCACCGAGGTGGCCTGAGCCTGCACTTGCAGGGTGAGCCGAGGCGGGGTGAACCGATCCAGATAAGCCCGCGCGGTGCTGCTGCGCTGACCCTGATGGGTGGACAACTGCAAATAACCCACACCCTCGTAGCGGGCACCGTTGTAGTCGGGGTTGGCGGCAATACCGGCTTCCAGACACCCTGCATGAAACGCATCCCCCAGCGGCTGCGGGTCTTCGGCCAACGACGTGACTCGAATCGGGCCCTGCCGGCCACGGTAGGCGTCGTCTCCTAGGGGCGCGGATTCAAGTTTCTTGAAGTACGGCAACAAATCCTGATAGCCCCAGCCGGTGCACCCCAGGTCACGCCAATGATCGTATTCCCGTGGATCGCCGCGCACATAAATCATGCCATTGATCGAACTAGACCCCCCAGGCATCTTGCCGCGTGGCCAGTACACCTTCTGGTTGTTGACTTGCTCTTGCGGCTCGGTAAAGAACGGCCACACGTACTTGGGGTTTTGCAGCAGCCGACCAATGCCCAAAGGGGTTCGCACCCAAAAGTCATTGTGGTGGGCACCGCCCGCCTCGAGCAGCAGCACGCTGGTGTCTGGCTGCTGTGCCAGCCTGTGGGCTAAGGCTGCGCCCGATGAGCCCGCCCCGACCACCACATAGTCGTAGCTGGGCGTACTCAAGTCTTTGTTCCCAGCCACTGTTGCAGGGCAGCCAGTTCAAGGCCCATCCTTGAAAATTGCAAATCAGGCATCTCAGGCAATTCAAAACTTGGGCCGGTGCGCGGTGGTACCGGCTCCACCATCAGCTCGACAAGGGTCGGGCCGCGCTGGCTTAACAGTTGCGGGAAGCGTTGCGTCCAGGTCTCGGCGCTGTCGATCACTTCGGTATGGGCGTACCCCGCTTCTTTCGCCAAACCCGCAAAAGACAAGGCAGGTTGCAAGGTGGCCAGGTTTCCCAGCCCGGAAAACTGGGTGCCGTTGCGAATGACCACATGCAAGAAATGATCGGGGCGCACCGTGGCAACCGTGACCAGCCCGCCGAGCTCAAGCAGCAGACTCGCGTCACCATCCACCACCACCACGGCCCGCTCGGGCATAGCCAGTGCCAGACCTAAGCCCAGACCCGCGGCGCCACCCATCAGGGGCACCGAGCTGATCCGCCCCGGTGGTCGCCGGCTGGCGTCCCCACCTGCGGCTTCGAGCTCGATGCGGTCAAAGGCAAACATGGCACCCATGGTGGCCACCAACAAAGAATCGGCGGGACGTTGCTGGGCGACCACGGAACAGGCTTGAATTAAGTTCATCATGTGGTTTATCTCCAGGCCATCGGGGCGGACACCAGCAACACCACCGCGGTGCGCTGGGCATGGGCCAGGGCGTAGGCCTCGTCCATTCGGACCAAGTCGGCCTTAGAGTCCATGCATAAAAAAGGCACTTTGATGGCGGTGAGCAAAGGCTCCATGATGCGAACCATGGTCCGCCGTGACGCCGTACTGGGCTGCCCCAGGTTGGCGTATTCGCGCCCAAACTGTCCAACCATGAACACCAGGGGCATTTGTGCATCCAGGCAGACCGCGCGCAGGGTGTTCATGCAGTTGTACAGCCCTTGGTTTTGCATCATCAGCAAGGGACGTTTGCCGCCCAAGGCCAAGCCTGCAGCCACAGTCACCACCTGGTTTTCACTGCAGCAGCCCACCAGCCTGACCCCAGGCAAGCCCTCTTCCAGCCGTTGGTGCAAGGCCAGTTGCACCCAGTCGGGCACCGTGACCACATGGTCCACACGGTTACGGGCCATAGCCTCCACACAGGCGGATGCCGGAATAGAAAAATCTTTCAGAATGACACTGGACATAGGGCGGCCTATGAGTGAGGGATGACCATAGTCTCCCCCTGCCACCGCTTGCCGTCTGTCCAAAATTTGACAATTCGCACCCCTGGAAAACCATGAACGGCGCGGCTCAGGCTTGGGGGGTGGATCTGCGCTTAGCGCCTTGCCTGAGTCAGATGGCGTCAGCCCAGCGCAGGCAGTTCGGCCAGAGTCGCCGTGCGCACACCGGCGGCCCGTGCCTGCGCCAAAAAGGCTTGACCGGATTCCTCAAAACCTGTCACCGGGCTCATGCAGTCGGTGAGCAGCACGGTTTGCCGCAGGCGTGCGGCGGGCAGTTGGGCCAGCATGTCTTGCACCGACGCCGCCACGCAATGGCTGAGCGCCTCGCCCGCCACCAGCAGCAGCCCTGCGCCGGCGGCCAGACGGGTCATCAAGGGTTGGTTGAGCGCGGTACGCGGGTCGTCAGCGCGCGACACCTCGGCGCGAAAAGCGCTGTACTGTTCGGTCATCGGGTTCATGCCCTTGAGCACTTTGTCACAGAGTTGCCCACCGTGCATCTCCCAGTCGGCGATGCTGCGGGCCAGGCCGGCGTGGATGTTGTGGCCCCAGGTACCCAGCACGCAGTGCACCGGCCAGACCACCAGCTGCCGCTGCCCCGGCGCCTCCAACGCGTCCAGATAGGCCAGCACGTCAGGCGTTCTGCCCGCGTCACGCGGGCGCCACTGGCCGGCCCGCACGGCCGCCGCCGTCACCACACTGAAGGGCGCTGCCGCGCTGCCATCGGCCTGCAGCCAAAAGCTGGTGCGCTCAATGCCCACACTGGGGTGCGAGTCCAGGGTGACGGTGATCGCTTGCACTGCCGCCCGGTGCAGTTGCAGCCAGTCAGCCAGCCGGCTCATGTCGACCTGGGCGCCGGGCACCGGCAGCGCCGCGCCCTCAATGTCCAGAAAATCATTTTGCGGATCGATGATCAGCAGTTCACAGGGGCGCATGACAGGTCCTTGGGTCAGTTCAGCAGGGTCGGCACGGACGGTACGGTCGGCACGGTCGGCTCGGTCGGTGATTGTTGCAGGGCCCAGGCCACGTGCTCGCGCACCAGGCTGCTGGGGTGCTCAAGGCGGGCTTGCAGGGCCGCCAGCCAGGGCGCGGCTGCCTCGGGCGAGGCTGTGCGCAGCGCGTTGCCCAGCGCCACGGCCACGTTACGCAACCAGCGCTCATGGCCAATGCGCCGGATCGGGCTGCCCTCGGTCAGGCGCAAAAAATCGGCCTCGCTCCAGCCCAGCAAGGTCACCAATTGCTGACCGACCAGGCCTTGGCGCTCGTCAAAATCCGGCAGGGCACTGCGCTGGGCGTAGCGGTTCCAGGGGCACACCAGCTGGCAATCGTCGCAACCGTAAATGCGATTGCCCATCAGCGGGCGCAATTCCAGCGGGATGGCGCCCGCGTGCTCTATCGTCAGGTAAGAGATGCAGCGCCGGGCGTCAAGCCGGTGCGGCGCCACGATGGCCTGGGTCGGGCAAATGTCAATGCAGGCGCTGCAACTGCCGCAATGGGCCGACACGGGCTCGCTGGGCGGCAATGCCAGGTCCACATAAATCTCGCCCAGGAAAAACATGGATCCGGCCTCGCGGTTGAGCAGCAGGGTGTGTTTGCCGCGCCAACCCTGGCCGCTGCGCGATGCCAACTCGGCCTCCAGCACCGGCGCTGAATCGGTAAACACCCGGTGGCCAAAGGGCCCAACCGCCGCCGCAAGGTGGTCGCTCAGCCGCTGCAGGCGTTGCCGCAGCACCTTGTGGTAATCCCGCCCACGGGCGTAGAGCGAGACAATGGCCTCTCCGGGGGTCTGCAAGCGGGCCAGTTCGCGGCCTTGCCAGTTGGGCTCAGTCGCGGCGCTAAGGTAGTCCATGCGAGCCGTGATCACGCTCACCGTGCCCGGCACCAGCTCGGCCGGGCGGGCACGGCGCAGACCGTGGGCGGCCATGTAGTGCATGTCACCATGAAAACCGCTGGCCAACCAGGCTGATAATCCGGCCTCAGATGAGGACAAATCCACCCCCGCGATGCCAATTTGGGAGAAGCCGAGCGCCCGTGCCCATTGCTGGATGTCTGCCACCAGGCGCTGGCTGTGATGCGTGAGTTGAGTAGTCACACGCCGATTGTAAAAAACCTGGTCTGGCCCGATGAGGCAAGCACCCAGGCCTTTGCCACCGAGTTGGCCGGCCAGCCTGGTCTGGGCCAAGCCGTCATTGAGTTGCGGGGTGAGTTGGGGGCCGGCAAGACCACGCTGGTGCGGCACCTGCTGCGCGCTCTTGGCGTGCAGGGCCGGGTCAAAAGCCCCACCTATGCGGTAGTGGAACCCTATGAGCTTGCGGGGCTGAGCATTTGGCACTTTGATTTTTACCGCCTGAACGACCCCCGCGAGTGGGAGGATGCGGGCTTTCGCGATATTTTTGCCGGCCCCGGGCTCAAACTGGCCGAGTGGCCGGACAAAGCAGCCGGCTATATGCCCACCGCCGACCTGGTGATCAGACTCACCGTACAAGACGATGAGTCCCGCGAGGTGCGCCTGACGGCCCAAAGCCCGCTGGGTGCCATGCTGCTGCCCGCCATCACCAAAACAGGCAGGGAGGCCTGAGCGCCCATGCAACGCCGGGCCTTGATCACCTGTGCCGGTATGGCGCTGCTGGCCTGGCAAACGCTGGCGCGCGGTGCCACCATTTTGGCGGTGCGGCTGTGGCCGGCGCCCGACTACTCCCGCATCACCATCGAATCCGACACCGCGCTCAAGGTCCTCACCACGCTGGTGGCCGACCCGCCTCGGCTGGCGGTGGACATAGACGGCGTGGAGATGGACAGCACGCTGCGCGAGCTGGTGACCAAGCTGGGGCAGGACGACCCCAATATCGCGGGCATCCGGGTCGGACAGAACGCACCAGGCGTGGTCCGGCTGGTGCTGGACTTGAAGCAACCGATGGCGCCGCAGGTGTTCACGCTGGCGCCGGTGGCCGCCTACCGGCACCGGCTGGTGTTTGACCTGTACCCCGCACAAGCGATAGACCCACTGCAGGCACTAATTAATGAGCGTCTCAAGGCAACGCCCGTCCCAACGCCAACGCCGGCTCAGGCATCTTTGCCAGCGTCATCTCCAGACCCGCTGGGCGAGTTGATCGCCCGCAAGCAGGCTGGCAGCGCGCCAGCCCCGGCAACCTCAGCGACCCCGGCCAGCACACCAATTGCTACACAAAAAATAGCTACAACCCCAATAACCACGGGGGCTGGAGCCCTAAAACACCCTGAACCTGCGAGCCCGGCAGCCAGCCTGCGCACGGCCGCACCGGCCACCGAGCGCCTGATCATCATCGCGCTGGATGCCGGCCATGGCGGTGAAGACCCCGGCGCGATCGGCCCTGCCGGCACCCGCGAAAAAGACGTGGTGCTGCGACTGGCCCTGCGGCTGCGCGAGCGCATCAATGCCGCAGCCGTTAATGGCAACCCGATGCGCGCCTACCTCACCCGCGATGGGGACTTCTTTGTGCCGCTGCATGTGCGGGTAGAGAAAGCCCGCCGCGTTCAGGCTGACCTTTTTATTAGCCTGCACGCCGACGCCTTTTACACACCACGGCCGCAGGGGGCCAGTGTGTTTGCGCTGAGTCAGGGCGGTGCCTCCAGCGCGGCCGCGCGCTGGATGGCTGAGCGGGAGAACAAGGCCGACTTGATCGGCGGCCTGAATGTTGGCGTCCGCGACGCGCAGGTGCGCCACGCCCTGCTGGACATGAGCACCACCGCCCAAATCAAGGACAGTCTGCGCCTGGGCAGCAGCATGCTGGGCGAGATTGGCCGCATCGGCAAACTGCACAAACCGAACGTCGAGCAAGCGGCTTTTGCGGTGCTGAAGGCGCCCGATATTCCCAGCGTGCTGGTGGAGGCTGCCTTCATCAGTAACCCCGACGAGGAAGCCCGGCTCAACACCGACGAGTACCAGGAGCAACTGGCCGATGCGCTGATGCGCGGCATCACGGCCTATTTCTCTAAAAACCCGCCGCTGGCGCGCAACCGCACCCTTTGACGCCTGGGGTTTGGTGACGGCTGGGCTTGGCGGCGGCGCGTTCCCTAGCCCAAAAAGCCTGCCGAGAGGCTGTCGTTCATGGTTGGGCCAACGCAGCCAGCGCTCGCACCACGGCTTGTTCGGTCATTGGGCAATCCTCATCTGCGGCTTGCTTGTGGGCAGCCCCAGGGTAATCAGCCAGCACGCCAACAGCATCACCGCCGAGCCCACCAGCGCGTACAGCAGGCCACCCCATTGGTACAGCAACCCAGACAACAGCGTTCCCAGGAATCGCCCCACGGCGTTGGCGGCGTAATAAAAACCCACGTCCTCGGCAGCTTTCTCCGAGCCCGCATAAGCCAACACCAAGTAGGAGTGAATGGATGAGTTGACGGCAAAGGCAAAGCCGAACACGCCCAGGCCACCCACCACCACCCACTCCAGATTCGGCACATTCATAAACACAGCGATGGCCAAGGCCACGGGCACCACTGCGAGTGCGGCCGACCACAGGCGCGCTGCAGGCACCTCGGTACTCAGGCCGTCACTGCTTCGGCGGACCAGGTGCGGCGCAAAGGCCTGCACCACACCGTAGCTGATCGTCCACAGCGCCAGAAAACCGCCCACCATGGGGCGTGACCAACCCGAGGCGTACAAGAAAACCGGCACACCCACCACGAACCACACGTCCCGCGCGCCAAACAGCACCACCCGGGCCGCAGCCAGCAGGTTGATACCCTGGTTTTTGGCGAAAAGCTCTTTGGCCGATTTTGACGCCTTGCCTTTGCCCATAAGCTTGGGTACGAACAGCACCACCCCCATGAGCACCATAGCCAGCAACCCGGCCATGAGCCACAGCGAGGCCCGAAAACCCAGCAGTTCCAGCAGCAAACCACCCAGGAAGAAGCCAATGCCCTTCATCGCGTTTTTGCTGCCGGTGAACCACGCGACCCACTTGAACAACTGGCCCGAGGCCTCGCCCGCCGTCAGTTTGATGGCGGATTTGCTGGCCGTTTTAGTCAGGTCCTTGGCCACACCACAGACCCCCTGCGACAACACCACCCAGGCCACTGACAGGGTCGCTGTCCAGTCGGGTGAGAGCGCAGAAAGCAGCAGGAAACCAATGATTTGGGTCGCAAGTCCTACCGCCAGCATGCGCGCAATGCCGTAGCGCGTTGCCAACCACCCGCCAATCAGGTTGGCAACAATGCCGGCCGCTTCGTACAGCAAAAACAACAATGCCAGCGCAAAGGGCGAGTAACCCAGCTTGTAAAAGTGCAGCAGCACCAGCATGCGCAGTGCGCCATCGGTAAGTGTGAAGCCCCAATAGGCGCTGGTGACAATGGCGTAATTGCGCGCGCCACCGCTGCCAGGCTGGGCGGTGAGCGCAGTACCGGCCATATCAGATACCCACCTGGTCCATGTGACAGGCCAGGTCCACCATGCGGCAGGCATAGCCCATTTCGTTGTCATACCAGGCATAGACCTTGAGCAGGGTGCCATCCGTCACCATCGTGGACAAGGCATCGACAATCGTGCTGCGCGTGTCGCGGGCGTAATCGGCGCTGACCAGCGGGCGCTCCTCATAGCCCAGAATGCCAGCCAGAGGACCTTTGGCCGCCGCAGCAAACAGCGCATTCACCTCTTCGACTGTGGTTTCTCGTTTCATCTCAAACACGCAATCGGTGAGCGATGCATTCAGCGCAGGCACACGGACCGCATGGCCGTTGAGCTTGCCTTTGAGTTCAGGGTAGATCAGCGCAATGGCGGTCGCACTCCCGGTGGTGGTGGGGGCCAGGCTCATCATCGCGCTGCGGGCGCGGCGCAGGTCTTTGTGCGGTGCGTCCACCACAAGATTGGTGTTGGTGGGGTTATGCAGCGTAGTGATCTGGCCATGGTGAATGCCGATGGCGTCGTGCACCACTTTGACCACGGGGGCCAGGCAATTTGTGGTGCAGGAGGCCGCTGTCACGATTTGGTCACGCGCGGGGTCGTACAACTGGTGGTTCACGCCCACCACCACGTTGAGCACATTGCCAACCTTCACAGGTGCTGCGACGATCACACGCTTGGCACCCCGGTCCAGATGGCCTTGCAGTGTCTCCAAAGTCAAAAATTTGCCGGTGCATTCGAGCACCACATCCACACCCATGTCACCCCATGCAATTTCTGATGCTGTGGTGTGGGACGAGAATCCAAGTTGTTTGCCGCCAATACGGATGTGGTTTTCGCCCACGGCAGCAATGTCCTCGCGCCAGCGGCCCTGCACGGTGTCAAAGGTGAGTAAATGAGCAGTGGCGGCTGCGCCACCCTTGAGTTCGTTCAGGTGCACCACATCGAGTCGGTTGCCCGAACGTGGGTCGTCTGCTTGCCGCTCGGCGGCGCCAAATGCGGCTCGCAAAGCCAAGCGTCCGATGCGGCCCATGCCATTGATGCCAATTTTCATGTTTGACCTTCAGTGCGTGATGCGTGTGGATGAATTCAAAAATTGTCAAAATATAACAAGGCATAATGACATACAAATGACATCTTTTGAAGCTGCTTCCATTTGCAACAAATCGCGCTTGAAATGGGTGGCGCCGGACTACCCACGACGTGCCCACCGACGAGCATCAGCAAGCGCTGACCGATGCGCACAGGCGCGGCGCCGCGGCCTATTTATCTAAAAACTCGCCGCTGGCGGCGGTATCGCGGTCGAACTGGGCCATGGCGGCATCTGTGATCGCATCCCCGGCCCAGGCCAGCAAGCTGGAAGGCGGCAGGGTCACTGCGGCCGCGCCGCAGGCGATCAGCCGGGCCAACACCTCGGGGCTTTTGATGCTGGCGGCCAGCAGCGCCGGGCCACCCTGCTGCTGCACCGCCACACAGGCCTGCAGCAGCGGCCAAACATCACGACCATCGGCCACCAGTCGCCCAATGTAAGGCGCCACATGCGCCACATGCAGCGACTGCGCCCAGAGCAGTTGCACCGGGTTGGACAGGCCGGTCAGCAGCAGTGCCTGGCCAGTGGTTTGCAGTGCGCAAATACAAGGCAACCAGTCTGGGTGACAAGGCAGTTTCAAGGTCAGGCGCACGCCCGCCGCCTGTGCCACCGTTCGCAGCCGGGCCTGCCAGTGCAGCGCCTGCACCGGGTCTGGCACGGACAGCTGCAGCATCAGCTCAGTCAGACCCTGATCGCCGGCGGCTTGCAGCAGCCGCTCGCCACTGGCCAGTGTCACCGGCAGGCCAGCCTGGTAGAGCAGGCTGGGGTTGGTGGTGACACCCTGCAACGGCGGGCAGCCGGGGGGCAGCGCCCAGGTCCGGGCGTCGGCCGAATCAATGTAAAGCTTCATGACAGGTCCTGCTTGAGAAAAATATCTTTAAGCGGGAAAAACTGGGTGTGCAAGGGTAGCAGCGAGCCACCAAGGGCGCGGGCGTGCGCGCCCACCTGGCCCGGCAGCACGGCCGGGGCGTTCAGGCCCTCTGGTTTGTAGTACTGCAACTGTTCGCGGGTGGCTGCCAGCAGCGCCTCGATCAAGCCGCGCCCAAGCGAGCCGTCGATCACCACCGCGTCCAAGTCGAGCAGGGCGGCGGCACTGGTCACCGTCATGGCCAACGCCCGGCTGGCCTGGCCCAGCCAGGGTCCGGTGAAGCCGGCATAGGCTTCGTCCATGATCTGGTCCTTGTGCACCAAAAGCGGGTCGAAACCAGCCGCCTCCAGGGCCTGCTCCAGCTGCCAGCCTGAGGCCAGCTGTAGCAACTGCGGCGGCCGGGTGCCGGGTTCGCCCAGGCCTATCGGCATGGAGCCAATAGCGCCAGCGTTGCCCCGCGATCCGGCCATGATGTGGCCAGCGAGCACCAGGCCGCCACCCACAAAGGTGCCAACAAACACATACAAGTAATTTTCAACCTGTCGCCCCTGCCCTTGCAGCATCTCGGCCATGCAGGCGGCTGTGGTGTCCTTGGCAAATTGCACTGACAGGCCGGTCAGGGTTTTAACCTCGGCCAGCAAGTCAATCTGCTGCCAGCGTTGTAAGGAGTTTGCTGCCGCGCCACCCAACAGCTCAGACCACTGGTGTATGGACAGAGGCGCGGTCAGGCCTACGCCCACCAGGCGGGCCCAGTCGGCGCCCATGGCGGTTTGCATGTGTGCCAGGCCTTGCTGGATATTGGGCAAGACCACGTCGGGGTCCGGATATGGGTAGGTGAAATGCAGGCGGTGGCGCGGCTGCCCCAAAAAATCAGACACAAGCACCTCCAGGCTGCGCCGACCCACCTGCAAACCTAGGCTGAAGGCGCCGTCAGGGTTGAGCGACAGCGGAACCGAAGGTTGCCCAATCTTGCCTCGCACCCGGTCCTGCTTGAGCAGCAAGCCGTCGCCCAACAGCCGGTCCACGATGATGGACACCGTCTGGGTGGACAACTGGGTCAGGCGCGAGAGATCAGCCTTGGCCATGGCGCCGTGGTGGCGTATGGCCTGCAGTACGATGCGCTCATTGAACTGGCGCATGCCGTTGTGGTTGGAACCGCGCATCAGGCGCGGGTCGCGGACGAAGTCTGGGGTGTCGTTCAAAACAGGATTCAAGTCAGTTAAGGATCACGCCCTTGCAAAACATGGCGTTGCCGTAGGCCGTGGCTTCGCCGCTCTGCACAATCAGGCTGGCGCCCCGAATCTTGTCATAAAAGGCAAAGCGTTCTACGCCGTCAACCCGATCGGACGGCAATCCACTCTGGGCCAGCAGATCCACCACTGCCTGCTGCGCCGCGGTGCGGTAACTTGCCGGCTGGTGACAGACCCTCATATAGGCCGCGGGTTGTGCCACATCGGCTGCCAATGGGATCACCGACAACACCGCCTGGCTGACGCGCGCCAGGCTGTTGCCGGGCAGACGGACCAAGGGCTTGCCTTGGCTTAAAAAATCCGCTGTGAAATTGGCGTCCACCACCGCCACCCATTCGCCATGGCCCATGGCGCACAGGTGCATCAGCAACTCTGGCGTCAACAAGGGGTCGATTCCTTTCAGCATGCCACTGCCTCCTCGGCGCTCAGCCGAGCCGGGTCGATGGCACCCGTGATCAGGCCCACGACTTCCTCCGGGTTTGTCTGCCGCGTCAGGCGGCTGCAAATGATGCGGCCCTGACGGAACACCCAGATGCGATCCACCAGGTCAAACACCTGGCGCAGGTTGTGGCTGATGATGATCAGCGGCACGCCCCTCTCCTTTAGGCCCTTGATGATCAGCTCCACCCGTGCCGTCTCGGCCACGCCCAGTGCGGCGGTAGGCTCGTCCAGAATGATCAGTTTTTTGGCAAAGCCAGCAGCTCGGGCAATGGCCACGCACTGGCGCTGGCCGCCGGACATGCCTCGCAAGCTCTCCGACATGTCCTGAATCTTGACGCCGGTGGTGGCCAGCATGGCGTTGGACTGCTCACGCATGGCCTTGTGGTTCAGCACCGACAGCGGCCCCAGGTTGAAACGGGTCAGCTCACGCCCCAGAAAGATGTTGGCCGGCACATCCAGGTCTTCGGCCAGCGCCAGCGTCTGGTACACGGTTTCCATGCCCTGCTCACGCGCATCGAGCGGCGAGGCAAAACTGACTTTTTTGCCATCCAACAGGATATCGCCGCTGTTGGGCTGCTCCACGCCAGTGATCAGCCGCACAAAGGTGCTCTTGCCAGCGCCGTTGTCACCCACGATGGCGGCGTGCTCGCCAGGCAGCAGGCTGAACTCGGCGTCGGTCAGGGCTTTGACGCCGCCGTAATGCTTGGTCAGGCTGCGGATTTGCAGCACAGGGGTGGGTGTGGTCATGGCCGTCTCTTTGATGAACTGGTAGCCGAGCATGCCAGATCCGGAGCGTCGTCGGTATTAGTAAAACCCCTAGGTTTATTTAATATGGTTTTGTGATTCAATCCATTCCCAGCAAGCCCAGAGCGTCTTCTGTGCTGCTAGAAACAACCTAAATCCGGAGATTTCCATGAGCACAAAACGCATGTTGGGCCGTCTGGCCATCGCCCTGGCCACCGCTGGCATGATGTCAGCCGCCCTGGCTGAGACCACCATCGCCTACATCACCAACGGCAACACCAACGAGGGCTGGACCCTGATCAACGGTGGCGCCAAGAAGGCCGGTGCCGCCAAGGGCGTCAAGTTCATTGAACTGGCCGCTGAAAAAGGCGAGCTGTCCAAGCAGCTGGCCATCGTGGAAGACATGATCACCCGCAAGGTGAACGCCATCGCCATCGCACCCGTGGACAGCGCCGGCATCGCCCCGGCCATCAACAAGGCGCTGGCCGCCGGCATCAAGGTGGTGGCCGTGGACACCGGCATCACCGGCGCCAAGATCACCTCCTATGTGGCCACCGACAACATCAAGGCCGCCATGGTGCAAGGCAAGTGGGCGGCCGAGCAGGTCAAGGACGGCGACACCGTGATCTACGTGACCGGCGACCAGGGCCAGTCCACCGGCCAAGAGCGCAAGAAGGGCTTTGTGGATGGCCTGAATGCCGTGCGCAAGAACGTCAAGATCGTGGACGTGGCCACCACCTGGGACCAGACCATGGCCCAAAACGGCGTGGAAGCCGCGCTGCGCGCCAACCCCACGGCCAAGGTGATTGCCTGCGCCTGGGACGGCGGCGCTCTGGGTGCCAAGGCCGCACTGCTGGCCGCCGGCAAAAAGCCGGGTGACGTCAAGATTGCCGGCTTTGACGGCTCGCCCGGCGGTCTGGACATGATGAAGCAAGGCTGGCAACAGGCCAACGCTGCGCAGATGCTGGCCAAGATCGGACAGGTGGGCGTGGAAACCGCGATTGCCGCAGCCCAAGGCAAGACCGTCGAAGCCCGCATCGACACCGGCTCCTTCCTGGTGCTGCCCGCCAACGTGGACAAGTTCGCCAAAGACTCTGGCGTCGGCCAGTTCATGAAGGCCAAGTGAGCCGCAGCTGAGCATGCTCCCCGGCCCACCCGCTTGGGTGGGCCATGGACGACCGCCCGCGGGGCGGTCGCCACCCTGTCCCAGGAACCCAATTCATGAAATCCATCACCCGGCAAGAGTGGTATGGCGCACTGGTGGCCGTGCTGGTCCTGGGCCTGCTGCTGAGCGTGGCCTCCCCCTATTTCCTGACCCCCGGCAACCTGACCAACATCCTGGTGCAGGCCTCGGTGATTGCACTGCTGGCCGGTGGCCAGACCTTTGTCATCCTGACCGGCGGCGTTGACCTGGCGGTGGGTGCCCTGACGGCGCTGGCCGGGGCCGTGGCCGGCCACCTGATGATCAAGCTGGGCGTTGACCCCTACGTCGCCATCCTGGCCGCCTTGGTCATTGGCGCTTCGGTGGGCACCTTCAACGGCTATCTGGTGGCTTTTGTCGGTATTCCGTCCTTCATCGTCACGCTGGGCGGCCTCACACTCTGGCGCGGCCTGGCCTTTGACCTGACCGGCGGTTTTGACAACGCCGGCCTGCCCGACCCCCTGCCCTTTCTGGGCTATGGCACGCTGCTGGGCGTGCCCATGCCGATCTGGATCACCGGCATTTTCTTCGTCGTGATGGCCTTTGTGCTGTCCAGCACCAAGCTCGGCCGCTACGTGTATGCGATGGGCTCCAACGAGATGGGCGCGCGCCAGGTCGGCATCAACATCCGCTGGTACAAACTGGGCGTGTACGTGGTCTCGGGCCTGAGCTGCGCACTGGGCGCCGTGGTGCTGATGGCGCGCATGGACTCAAGCAGCGGCAAGATGGCCCAGATGTTCGAGCTGGACGCCATTGCCGCGGTGATTTTGGGCGGCACTTCGCTGTTTGGCGGCCGTGGCAGCATCTGGGGCAGCCTGCTGGGCGCGGTGTTGATCACCATGATCCGCAACGGCATGAACCTGATGGAGATCTCGCAGTTCAAGCAGATGATGGCCATCGGCGCAGTGGTCATCATCGCGGTCTGGATCGACGTGCTGCGCCGCCAGCACCTGCTGAAGAAATGAGCGCAACCGCCAGCGCCATGGCCATCAACGTGCTGGGTGAGGCGCTGATGGACTGCGTCGCCCAGCCTGACGGCAGCCTGCGACCCTTCATGGGCGGCAGCCCGTTCAACCTGGCCCGTGCTGCGGCCCTGCGCGGCGCGAACGTGGTCTATCTCAACCCGCTATCCTCTGACCGGTTCGGCCAGCAGATGCAGGCGCAACTGGCACAAGACGGCGTTCAACTGCCCGGTGGCCGCAGCGCACTGCCAACCTCACTGGCCGTGGTGCAAATCAGCGAAGGCCAACCCAGCTATGGCTTTTACCGCGAAGGCATCGCTGACCGTGACTACGCGGTCGACGGCGTGCTGGCGCTGCTGGCCGCACAGGCGCCGGGCGTGCTGCACACTGGCTCGCTGCTGCTGGTACCACCTGAGCACGACAAGGTGCTGGCGGTGCTGCGCGGCGCCAAGGCACTGGGCTGGACCTTGAGCGTGGACGTGAACCTGCGCCCACGCATGGCGCATGATCTGGCAAGCTATGTACGCGCCGTGCACGAGGTAGCGGCCCTGGCCGACTGGCTCAAGTTAAGCGATGAAGACCTAGAGGTGCTGGGATTTGGCCGGGTCCAGCGCAACAACGCGGCTCACATGGCCCGCCACTTCACCGCACAAGGTGCTACCCGTGTGGCGCTGACTTATGGGGCCGATGGCGCCTGGCTGCAGGTGGACGGCCAAAGCACCGAGCAGGCCGCGCCGGCCGTAAAGGTGGTGGATACCGTGGGTGCTGGCGACACGTTCTGGGGCAATTGCCTGGCCGACTGGGCCTTGGCACCCGCCGGCGCTGCCGACCGGGTAGCAAACACCTTGCAGCAGGCCATGCGCGCCGCGGCCATCAACTGCACCCGGGCAGGCTGCCAGCCACCGGCTCGGGCAGAGGTCTTGCGCGGCGACCGTTAACCAAAGTGAGGGCCACAGACAGCGCCATTTGGTGTTGGCAGCCTGGGTTAGCATTGGCCTACCTATTTTGTATGCCTGCTACCTCATTCGTACCCGTGAAATTGCTTCGATGGTTGACCATTGCAGCCCTGTGTTGGCTGGCCTCCAGCACACATGCCATGGTGTCAGCAGCGGTGCCGGCCCAATTAGAGAGCCTGGCACTTCGGTCTTATGTGGAAGTGTTTGAGGACACTGGCCGGCAATTGACTTTTCAGCAGGTGGCCAGCCCTGGTTTTGAAGCCAAATTCGAGCCCGTCGCCGGCAGCAGCGACCTGAACTTTGGCTTTACCGACTCGGCCTACTGGCTGCGTATCCGTCTCAAATCAGCCGCCAACGCTCCGCTGGCCAGCCTGATCGAAATCGCCTACCCCGCGCTGGATCGTGTGGATTTTTATGCCGACTTGACTGGTGCGCCCGTCACGCTCAGTTCAGGTTACACCCTGCCGTTTTCGTCATGGCCCTTTGTGCATCGGCAACTGGTGTTCCCCGTGACGCTGTCCCCCGGGACAGACACCACGGTGTACCTGCGGGTGGTGTCCCGCAGCAGCCTCACAGTACCGGTGACCCTGTGGTCGCCAGGCGCGCTGCACGCCAGCGACCAGCGCACCTACAGCATCCTGTCACTTTACTTCGGCATGCTGCTGGCGCTGGGCACCTACAACCTGCTGCTTTATCTGTCGCTGCGAGATTCGATTTACCTGATCTACGTGGCTTTTCTGGCCAGCCTGGCCATCTCCCAAGCCGGCATTTTGGGGCTGACGGCACAGTTTCTCTGGCCCGACTGGCCACGCGGTGGCGACCTGATCCGACCGGCAGGCTATTGCTTGGTCGGCCTGTTCGGCGCTTTGTTCTCCAGACGCTTGTTGGGCGTGCGCGACTGGGCACCCCGACTGGATCAACTGTTGCGTTATGTGCAGATGGCCTTTTTGCTGGTAGCGGCGGGCGCCCTGATAACTGACTGGCCTTTTTTTACCATCACAGCAACGCTGCTCGGTGCCGCATTTTCCTTCGGCGCGGTCGGCATTGGCTTGCTGGCGGTCAAAAAAAGAGTGCCTGTGGCCGCGCTGTACCTGGGCGGCTCCATGATATTGCTGATCGGCGCCTCCGCCTTCAGTTTGCGCATGATGGGCTGGGTGCCCACCAATTTCTTGACCTCCAATGGCATGCTGATTGGGTCATTTTTTGAAATGCTTTTGCTGTCACTGTCTATGGCAAACCGTATTCAAGGTCTGCAACGAAGCGAAGTGACCTTGAAACAACTGGCGCATCACGATCCCCTGACCGGCCTGGCAAACCGCACTCAGCTCACACAGCAACTGCAGCAGGCCGTGGCGCGGAGCCGGCGCGACAGCACGCAGTTCGCGGTGCTGATGCTAGACCTGAATGGTTTTAAGCCGGTCAATGACCGGTACGGCCACGCTGTGGGTGATCAGTTGCTCATAGAAATCGGCCGTCGCCTGCTTGCGGGTGTACGCAGTACCGACGTCGCTGCGCGCGTGGGCGGTGACGAGTTCATTGTCCTGGTAGAAGCTGTGACCGGCATGAACCACGCCCGTGCCATTGCTGACAAGTTAGTACTTCAACTTAGCCAGCCTGTCCAGGCAGGTGACCTCACGGTTCGGGTCGGTGCCAGTGTCGGTATCGCCCTTTACCCTCTACAGTCCGAGAACATTGACCGTCTGCTGGAATTGGCAGACGAAGACATGTACCGTGTCAAAGCCATGGCGCGGGAAACGCGGTCAAGCGCTGCCGCGACCGAGCGTTTGGACAGCACTTCATAAAGCCAAGCATGAAAGTCATCATTGTCGGCGGCGGTATCGGCGGGCTGGCCGCCGCACTCAGCCTGCATGCCGTCGGCATCACGTCTGTGGTGTTTGAACAGAGCAGCCAAATTCGCGAGTTGGGGGTGGGCATCAACACCCTGCCGCATGCCATTGAGGTCCTGGCCCAGCTGGGCCTGCTGCCGGCGCTGGACGCTGCCGGCGTGCGCACCGGGGAGCTGATCTACATGAACCGGCAGGGCTCGCGCATCTGGCAAGAAGCCAGAGGCCTGGCCGCGGGCTTTGCCGTGCCGCAGTTCTCGATTCACCGGGGCAAGCTTCAAGGTGTGTTTCGCCAAGCTGTGCTTGAGCGGCTGGGCCCAGCAGCTATTTGTACCGGTCACCAATTGGTGGACTTTGAACAAGATTCATCTGGCGTGCGGGCGCGCTTCAAGGCTGGTTCCAGCGCCGGGTTGACGACCGTCGGCGGCGACCTGCTGCTGGGCTGCGACGGCATCCACTCACGCGTTCGAGCCGCGTTTTACCCACAAGAGGGGCCACCCAGCTGGAACGGCATCATGCTTTGGCGTGGCGCCACATGGTGGCCACCTTTTTTAAGCGGGCGCTCGATGATTATTGCCGGCGGTATGGGGGCTAAGCTCGTGCTCTACCCCATCTTGACCGACCCGGAGCGCCCGGGCGAGGTGCTGATGAACTGGGCTGTCACGTCACGCCAAGGTGAGGCCGGTCCGCCGCCCCACCGAGAAGACTGGAGCCGCCCCGGGCGCCTGGCCGACCTGCTGCCGCTGGTGCAAGACCGGTTCACACTGGCAGAACTGGACCCGGTGGCGCTGATCAAGGCCACCCCTGAGTTCTATGAATACCCCATGTGCGACCGCGAGCCGCTGGCGCGCTGGAGTCACGGCCGCGTGACGCTTCTGGGCGACGCCGCTCACCCCATGTACCCAGTGGGCTCCAACGGCGCGAGCCAAGCCGTTCTGGACGCCCAGTGCCTGGCGCAAAGCCTGGCGGCTGAGCTGGGCGATCCAGCAGGTGCGTTGGTGCGCTACGAAGCTCAGCGCTTGGCCAAAACGACAGAGATTGTGCTGAGCAACCGCGCTGGCGGGCCAGAGAGGGTCATTGATCTGGTCGAGAGCCGGGCGCCTGATGGCTTCAAAGACATTCATGCCGTGGCCAGCCAGGACGAGCTCACTGCCATTGTGCGTGGCTATGCCCAGAAAGCAGGGTTTGCAGGGCCGGGCAACGTCAGCAAGCCAAGCCACGCACCCACTTGACGATGCCCTCGGCCATCGGTGCCACCGCCGCCGGGTCCATGATGGTCCCTGCGAGCACATGCTGACCTTTGCTCTGGCTGTAGCCTACTGGCACCAGTTGTTTTTGGAGCGAGCCGAACCGGGCAAAGGCTGCCTTGATGCGAGCCGGGCTCACCGTCTGGTCCTGCTCACTGAAGTACATCTGCACCGGTGCTTTAAAACTGGCCAGATCACTGTCACGCACAGCCTTGACCAAGGCCATCATCGGAAACACCGCGCGGGTCGGGTAGCGGCAGGTCCAGGCCAATGCTTCAGCCTCAGACCCGGGCACCCAGCCTCGGCTCTCGCCCGCCATAGTCAGCACCAACCGGCGGCCCCAGGGCCAGTTCACCAGTTCGCCACGCCAGTCTTTAGGGCCAAAATTGGGCGATAGAAACACATTAGCCGCCACCTGGCTACCCAGGGCGGAGGTGCCCAGCCAGGTCGCCAGCGTGGCGCCGGTGGAGCAGCTCATCAGCAGCACCCTTTGTCCCAGCAAATTGCCGATGCGCAAGGCCTCTACGGTGTCGGCCATCCAGTCTTGCGGCAGTGCTTCGGCCATCGCTTGGCCACTGCGACCATGCCCGGTCAGCCGGGCATAGAAAACGTGGGCGCCCAGCGCCTGACCCACCACCTCAGCCAGCGGCGCGGTCTCAAGCCGGCTGGCACTAAAACCATGCAGGTACACCACCGCCCAGGGCCGGCGCTGCCGGTCGGCCCCTTGCCAAACGATGCCCTTGTTGGTGCCGGGGCGCAGGTCAGTGACAGTCGCCTCTGTGGCCTGCAACCAGCCGTCCAGCTCGGCCAGGTCAGCCGGTGGTGCATCGCGCGGGCTTGGCGCTATTGACCCGGTCCGGGAACCGGGCAGGCTCATGCCTTACGCGCCTTCCAGCTGCCCCACAAAACCAGCAAGCCAGGGATAAAAATCATGGCCCAGATGATTTTGTCTAGGTTCGCTTTAACGAAGGGCATATTGCCAAAGAAATAACCGACGGTGATGATGCCCACCACCCACAAGGCGCCGCCCGTCACGTCATAAAACGTGAACTTGGACCGTGTCATGCGCGCCACCCCCGCCACAAACGGGGCAAACGTGCGCACAAACGGCATAAAGCGCGCCGCCACGATGGTGATGCCACCGTAGCGCTCATAAAACGCATGGGTACGGTCAAAGGCCGCCTTGTTGAACAGGCGCGAATCCTGCCACTGGAACACTTTGGGGCCAATACGACGGCCCAAGGCGTAATTGGTTTGGTTGCCCAGCACGGCGGCCACCAGCAGCAGGCTCACCGACAGGGGGTAGCTCATCAGCCCCACCCCGCACATGGCCCCCACCACAAACAGCAGCGAGTCGCCCGGCAAAAATGGCATCACCACCACACCGGTCTCGACAAAAATGATCAAAAACAGCAAGGCATAGACCCACAGGCCGTAGTCGCGGACAAAGGCCTCCAGGTACTTGTCTACATGGAGGATGAAGTCGAGCAAAAAGGTAATGATTTCCATGGGAACGGATTATCTGCCGGGGCTGGCCCCAAGGCTGGCCGCTCAAAGCCCCCGATTCACTGTCTAGGCCGTCAGACGGGCTGCGGGCTGCGAGAAAAAGCCGTGTAACTGGTGGTACACCACCTGGTAGTTGTGACTTTGCAACCCACCATGGCCAATGCCACTCAACATGGAAAACTGCTTGTCCATATTGGGAATCTTTTCAAAGAAAGCCGCGACATCGGCGTAGGAGGCAATGCCGTCGAACTCACCACGCAGTATGAGCGTGGGCACCTGGATGTCCGCCGGGTCCACGCAGGGCAATTTGGAGCACATGTCAACGTAAGTGCCGTTGGGTATGGAGTCATCCAGAGACAACACGGCATCGGCGAACCGGTTGACCGTGTCTTCGTCTGCCAGACCTTCGCGGTCGCGGGTGAATATCCGGCGAATGTCATCACGGCCTACGGGCCGACGAAGGCTGCCCAACCACTGCGGTAGTTTTTTCCTGCGCTCGATCAGGGTCGGGCTGTCGGCTCCGGTCCAGACCATGGCTTCCAAGGCCAGGCGCCCCACCTGACCAGGATGCGCGGCGGCATAAATGGCCGCCTTGAGTGCCCCAGACGAAATGCCGTACAGATGCATGCGCACCACACCAGTGGCTTGCTGAATGTAGTCAACTGCTGCGACCATGTCGTCTACGCCATTGGCCAAGTCGGCATTCACTGGGCGGGTCTTGTCAGAGCGGCCATAACCCTCGTTGTCCAGGCTCCAGCAGTCAAAGCCTTTGGAGGCAAACCAATCCATGATGGACGAATCAGCCCGGCCCGGCACATGGAGATCGAAGGTGGGCTGCGAGGCCATGGAGGACCCGTGAATCCACAAGATCACCCCAGCTTGAGGCACGTCCAAACGGCGTTTGCGCCACATGAACAGCCGCACGTCGCCCTTGTGGGTCCAATGCTCTTCACCACCCGCCGACCAACTGCCTGGCGTGCCGCCCCGTATAGATTCCTTCGAACCATGGGCGACTGCTGTCTGTGACGAAAGGGGTTTATCGCTTGTGGTCATTGGGAGAGATTCATATTTTTAGCCAGCTGTAGCCATTTGCCAGACTCTTCACGCATGTAGGCTCCCAGTTCTTCCGGTCCCGCAAGTTCAATGTCAAAACCCGCATTGGCCAGTGTCTTGACGGTGTCGGGCTCCACCATGATTCTTTGCAACTCAGCATTCAACCGAGCAACCACCTGCGGCGGGGTTCCTTTTGGCGCCACCAAGGCCAGCCAGGCGGTTGCTGCAAAGCCGGGCACACCTGCCTCTACCATGGTCGGTATGCCGGGTAGCTCGGCAGAGCGTTGCGTGGTGGTGACCGCCAAAGCGCGCATTTTGCCGGCCCTCACGTGAGGGATAGCATTCGACAAAGCCATGAAGCTCATCTGCACCTGTCCGCCGATCAGGTCGGTCGTGGCGGGCGCACTGCCCTTGTAGGGAATGTGCTTCACATCGGTTGAGGTCGCGTTCAAAAACATCTGGCTGACCAGGTGCTGGTTGCCGCCATTGCCTGAGGAGCCAAAATTCAAACGGCCCGGCTGCGACTTGGCCAGGGCGACGAACTCACGCACGTTCGCGGCGGGGAGTGCCGGATGCACCACCATCACAAAGCCACTGCCCACAAGACGGGTGACCGGCGTGAAGCTGGTCAGTGCGTCGTAGCTCAGGTCTTTGTAGAGCGCGGGCGCAAACAGGTGCGAGGTCGACATGATCATCAAGGTGTGGCCGTCAGGCTTGGCCATGGCCGCCTGAGCGGCGCCCAGGGTCGAGCCCGCGCCGGGGCGGTTGTCCACCACCACAGGCTGTTTCAGCGCAATTGCCAGCTTGTCGGTGAAGGCCCGCGCCAATACATCGGTGGCGCCACCCGCTGCGAACGGAAGAATGATCTTGATGGTTTGAGAGGGCCAGGCACCACTCTGCGCAAGAGCCAAGCCACCGGTAGCCGACGCAGCGCCAATCAGCACCGCCTTCAGCGCCCATCTTTTGTAGGTATCAATCATTGATGCAAACCCCTTACAGATAAAAAACCGAGAAAGTGACAAACAGTATGGCATCGGACGGGGCATTTTGCGATGGAAAACCCTAGCCCATCTGCAGCCAACACGCTGTCAGACGCCATCAGGCACTGGCGGTAAGGCAGCCGCGGCCTCCAGCGCGCGGATGGCCAGCACCACCGCCGCATTAAACGGCACGGCCAGGCCCAGGGCTGCGGCACGCGACACCAGGGCCTCGTTCAGGGCGCCAATCTCGGTGGGCTTGCCGGCCCGGAGGTGCTGCAGCATTGAGGGCTGGTTCATCCGCTCCCGGCAATGCTGCAAGATTTCGCTGCGGGCGTCATGCTCTGGCAACACAATCCCAAGGGCATCGACCACCTGCAAAATTTCATCTATCACGTGCTCCATCAGCGCCCGCGCCGGTGGCGTTTGCATGATCTGCGCCGGCCGCAGGCCGGTCAGGGCGCTGATGGGGTTGATGGCACAGTTGTGCACAAACTTGCTCCAGATCGATGCCTCCACCCTGTCAGTGAGTTCCACCGCCATACCCTGGGCGCGAAACCTGTCAGCCACATCCTGCAGCCTTGGCGACATCGTGCCCGTGGCCTCGCCCATGGTGGTCAGGCCCAGGTGCGTGTGCCAGGAGCGTGCGGGCCCCTCCCCCGTGCCGCTGTTGTAGGTGATGCCCGCCATCACCCGCTGCGGACCCAGCGTTTCAACCAGGGCCTCCAGGTTGCCAATGCCGTTTTGCAGCGACAGGGCAAAACCGTCTGGCTTGAGGCAGGCCTTGGCAATGGCTGCGGCAGCCGGCGTGGCTGCGGCGTCTACCAGCACCAAGGCCATGTCGGCCAGGCCAAGTTGGGCTGGGTCGTTAGTGGCACGGACCGGCACAGTTTGTTCACCCAACACGCCGCGCACCCGGATACCGTGCTGCTGCAGGGCTGCCACCACATCGGCATTACGGTCCAGGCAGACCAGCTCGGCACCGCCACGCGCCAGTGCCGCACCAAAAATGCAGCCCATGGCACCGGTGCCAATCAGGGCGACTTTCATGGCTTGGGCGCTGCCGGCGTGGTATCAACCGCCAGAAAAGACGGCAGCCTGGCGCCATCGCGCACCGCCGCATCGGCCCGGGCTTCTGCCGCCCGGATCTGCGGCAGACGAGCCAGCACTGCGGCAAGGCGCGCCTGCGGCACCACCACCACGCCGTCCAGATCGGCCACCACAATGTCGCCCGAGGCCACCGGGTGCCCAGCCAACGCAATGGCAAAGCCAATGGTGCCGGGCCGGTGGCGCTGGGGCGAGTTGGGTGTGACGCCGACCGCCCAGGCTGGCAGACCCACGGTACGCAAACCCACCAGATCCCGCACACAGCCGTCGGTCACAAAACCCACGGCGCCGCAGTTTTTAGCCATGCCCAGCACCAGGTCACCGGTGATGGCGCAGCCGGTAAAGCCGCCCGTGGTGGCCATCAGCACATCGCCGGGCTGCACATCCTGCAAGGCATGCACCAGTGCCAGGTTGTCGCCGGGCCCAGCATCCACCGTCAAGGCCACGCCGCAAAAGGCGTACTGTTCGGCAATGGCCGGCCTTAGCCGATAGTCCAGCGCGCCGCTGCCGCCCATGGCGTCCACAATGAAACCGGTGGGTGTGCCGCGCAGGGCTTCTACTTGGTCGGGCGCAGGGCGGGTGAAGGTTTGGCGCTGGATCAGTGGGGGGACATCAATCATGTCGGGCCTTTTCACAATGGTTGCTGGGCGGGATTTCAGCACTCCGAGACCGAGCACATCGTCCAGACCCGTCATTGTGATCGACGCAGGATCAACCTGCAAACCCAAGCGACTCAGGGCGGCATACCTTTGAACGGCTAAGTTGCAGCGCTGCTGGCTTTAGCCTGCATCGCGGCGTCGAGCTGCTCAACAGCCAGATCAAAGTCGAAACCCGTAATGGCGTCGCTGATGGCCTGCGCATGCTTGGGAAAAGCACTGTGCAGCATTGCAGCGTGCTCGCCCAGTAGGTCCTCGGCACCGGAGTCCATGTCGGCGCATAGCGCGCGCAGCTGTACCGTCACCCGCTCCAGCGCGGCTTCATCCACAGCGGCTGATGCTTGCACGGTCGATTCAGCTGGTAGCTAGGCCACAATGGCTGCGACCAGCGGCTCCAGCGTGCTGCGGAGCTGGGCCGCCAGGGCGTCTAGCGTCTCTAGTGGCTGGCGCTCCTTGATAGCTTCTTCCAGCTCTCCAGCCCGGCTCTGCACGCCGGCTGCACCAATGTTGCCGCACACGCCTTTGGTGGTGTGCACGGTGCGCAAGGCGGTGTCCCAGTCTCCAGCATCAAGGGACTGCAGGGCCTTGTCCACAGCGGCCTGTTGCCCAGCAACAAACCTGCGCAGCATGTTCAGGTACATCGGTTTTTTGCCCAGCACGCGGCGCAAGCCCAGCTCCACGTCCAAGCCGGTAACGCCTGTCGGTACAGTTGGCTCAGCACCGGCCTGACTGCCCCCCAGCACAGCCAGCTCGCCGGGTTTAGCGGACGCTTTGTCATCAACCGGCGCCCGGTAGCGCACCCAGCGCAGCATGCAGGCAAACAGGTCACGCGGCTCGATGGGTTTGGCCACGTGGTCGTTCATGCCAGCGGCGCGGCAGGCTTCACGGTCTGACTGCATGGCATTGGCGGTCATGGCGATGATGGGCAACTCGTCAAACTGTGGCATGGCACGCAGGGCCCGGGTGGCGGTCACGCCATCCATCACCGGCATTTGCATGTCCATCAGCACCAAATCAAATTGCCCGGCCAGCACCTTATCCACCGCCACCTGGCCGTTCTCGGCCACATCCACCACCAGCCCGGCGCCGCGCAGCAGCTCGGTTCCCACCTCCTGGTTCAGGTCGTTGTCGTCCACCAACAGCACCTTGGCGCCACGGATGGCGGCGAGCGTCACTTCGGATTTCTCCATTGGTGCCTCCCGAACGCTGAACTGCGCGGTGCTGAAAATTCGGGTCACCGAGTCGAACAGCACCGAACCATTGACTGGCTTGACCAGCACGTTGCCGATACCCATTTGCTCAGCGCTGCGCATCACCTCCTCGCGCCCATACGCCGTCACAAGGACCAGCTTGGGCGAGACGTTGTAAGGACGCGCGCGCACCCTCTCGGCAAGTTCAATGCCGTTCATGCCGGGCATTTGCCAGTCCGTGAAAATCACGTCATAGGGCCGCCCCTGGGAGACGGCACAGTCCAGTAAGTCAAGCGCCTGCGTACCTGATTCGGCCGCGTCGACATCAAAGGTCAGGTCTTCCAGCAAGCGGCCCAGCACAAGCCGCGCGGCCTCGTTGTCGTCTACCACCAGGACGCGGCGCCCGCGCCGGTCCCCGCGCAACAACTGCGGCAAAGCCAGCCGCATGGAATCCACCGCCCCCATTTGCCAGACCCAGGTGTCGACCAGCACCTATGAGCTGCTCAAAGACGCGTTTACCCTGCAAGAAAACGGTTTGCAGGAGTGCAAGGAGCTGGGGCAGATCAAGGCTTACCTCTTGGGCGGCAGGCTGAACACCAGCGACTGAACTTGTCTATGACGAACTAGGCTGTTGGCGCGCCCTCGCATGAGTGACTGTCGCGCGGCCGTGCAGCGGGTTAGAATGTATCTACAACGATGAATATCAATTTTAACTATGATGAATCTACAAATTGCCAAATGGGGTAACAGCCTTGCGGTTCGCATTCCGGCAGACTATGTGCGAAAAATTGGCATGAAGGAGGGTGATCATCTGGTGGCGCAGGTGGGCGCTGATGGCGCTTTGAATCTCAGACTGCCAGCACGGTGGAGCCGCCACGCCTTCGCTGAGGAACTGACACGCGACGCCAATGCGCTGCCCATGGGGCCCTCCGTGATGGCGCAACTGCGACAAGAAGCGCGCTACTGATGTTGTACGTCGATACCAGCGTCTTGGTGGCGCTGTGTACCAACGAAGCCAAGACGGCCGACGTCGTCAATTGGTACGCAGCATGCACCGACGAATTGGCATCCGCCGCCTGGTGTGTCACAGAATTTGCGAGTGCTTTGGGCATCAAGCAACGCACAGGCCAGTTGACCGAATCGCAAGCACAAGCGGCTTGGGTCAAGTTTGAGCGCATGTGCGCCAATGACCTGCAGTTGCTGCCCGTGGAGGCGATCACATTTCACAAAGCTGCCATGCTGACCATGAATGTGGCCGAAGGCTTGCGGGCTGGTGATGCCTTGCATCTTGCATGTGCCATGCAAGCAAAAGCTACCGGCATGGTGACTTTGGATGCCGTACTGGCCAAGAATGCCAAGCGGCACAAGTTGAAACTGGTGGCAGTTGGCTGGTCATGACTTACCTGCTGCAGGGCCGGAACAGCTAGCGCAATAGCGTTGGCAGCATTTTCCGCACATCGCCGTGCAGCGATGTCAGCGTGCTTTCAAACGGGAGGTGTGGCATTTCATCTTGGACAAGCCTTGCGACGGCACGCGCTTGGTCAAGATCACGTGTTTTTTTGATGGGTTCGCGCGTGAGCAGGCCAGATAACCACGCTTTGTGTAAGGCAAAAGCCCGCGGATCCGGCACGCGCATGGGCACTGGCCAGCCATCCTCGTCGACGGCGACAGCGTCGAGTTTGGGCGAGTTCAACAGCGATTGCAGGCCGGGCACTTCAGTGGCCACCAGATCCGATTCGGCAAACGTGATGTTTTCCGCGACAGACATGCCACGAGGTGCGATCACGAGATCCACCATGAACTGGCCGGCATTGGCGGCGCGGTAGCCGTTTTCGCGAACACATTCAAACGTCTTGTCGGCTTTTTTGAGTAAACCCAGCAGGCCATTGCCGTCTAGCTTTTCCGACACCACCGTCATCCGTTGACGGGTGTCAAAGAGCAAATCAACATCACCAGAGGCAAGTAATTCCAGCAGAAAATGCGCGCCTGCTGCAGCCTCGTAGCCGTACAAGGCCTGAGTACCAATCACCGTAAAACTGTCATAAAGGCCGGCTTCATCAAGTTCACGCAGCACACGAGCCACGACGCGTGGTACCCGATTCAGCCTTAAGGCCTTGTTGAGCCTTGCCTGCTCTTCAATTTTTTCCCTGATCAGGTGCAGACGCTCCTTTGCCGCACCACGTCCGGCCGTAAAGGCCGCCAAAAGGTCCTCGGTTTGGGCTGATCGAGGCCCAAGGGAAGTGCCGTTCCCGCGCCGGTCCCGGTCTCTGAACAGGTATTCAGTATTTCGCACTGTCTTCCAACGCATGGCGTAGGTGTAGGACGCCGCATGCGCCAGAGCAGTCCGGTAGTTGTCAAAAAGTTGACCGGTGTTGACCTGGTGCAGTCGTTGCTGATTTGACAAAAGCTTCATGACGTTTCCGGCAATTTATTTATTCTATATATTTTGCCGGAAACATGGCCAAGTCGTAACGGCAGTTTCCGGCAAAAATTAGATTAGTTTCATTTCGCCGGAAATATCCTGATCTACCTGATCAAGAACAAACCGCCCAGCGTCACGCAGCGCATCAATGCATGGGGGCGGACTTCCGAAAGTGGCGTGAACTGTCGAACTCGGGACTCCGCGATATCAGCTTCACGGCAAGGAATGAGCGTAAGAGTGACCAGTCAAACAAGCTATTCAAAAAGAAATGCAGAGCTACAAAAAAACAGTTGCTTTATCGTGTCACAGAATTTGCTAGTGCTTTGGGCATCAAGCAACGCACAGGCCAGTTGACCGAATCGCAAGCATAAGCGGCAGGCATGGTGACTTTGGATGCCGTACTTGCCAAGAACGCCAAGCGGCACAAGCTGAAGCCGGTGGGGGTTTAGGGCCTGCCAAGCGATATACTTGACCATCTAAATAGTTAAGTTGAAAGAGCAGGCCACCATGCAAGTCAGCGTAGCGGATATCAAAGCCAGGTTCACAGCCATCGCCCGGCAGGCTGATGCGGGTCAAGAGGTGATCATTACCAACCGGGGTAGGCCTGCTTATCGGCTGCTGCCCATCATCCCAGCGCCGCTGCGCTCTGCTTTCCCTGACACCACGGCGCTGGCCATGCAGTCAAAGCCCAGCCAGACCTTTGTCAACGGTAGCTTTGTGGCAGATTGGCGTGCGCAAAATGAGCGGTTTTAATCTGCGATGCCCAAAAACGTCTATGTAGACACCAGCCTGCTGCTGGCGGCCTTCAGCAATGAACCTGGCCAGCCCATCGCACTGGCACTGCTGCAAGAGCCGCAGTGGACGCAGGTTTGCGTCAGCGACTGGACTCTGGCCGAGTTTGACTGCGCTCTGCACGCCAAGGTTCTTCGCGGCGAGACACCGGCTGACGTGGCACATGCGATTAACCAATCCATCGAACGCTTGCTTGAAGTTGGCGCCTTGCAGCGCCTGCCCGTGCTGCGTGAAGACTACAGCGCCGTGCAGCGGGTGGTACCTGGCATCAGTTGCCTGGTGCGTGGTGCAGATGCCCTGCATTTAGCGGTAGCCGCCAGAAGCGGCATGACCCACTTCGCCAGCCTGGACAAAACCCAGCGACTGGCGGCAGCGCAATGGCTCAGAGATATCCCATGTGTGCCAGAGTTGTAACCTAATGACAACGCGCTCGCCCTAAGCGGCAACCCCGATTCACTGGTGGACTTCAGGTGGATCTGCCAGACTGTTTTTCAGGCCGCTCTATACAATACACACATAAACGTGTGTACACAAGGAATTGCCATGCAAACAGCCATCAGTCGAGTCTTCATGAACGGCAACAGCCAAGCCGTGCGGATTCCCCAGGAATTTCGGCTTAGCAGCAGCCGCGTGCAAATTTTTCTTAATGCCGACGGCGATCTGGTGTTGCACCCCATTGCCACGGATCGGGGTGCCGCCCTGCTCGACGCGCTCAACGCCTTCGATGATGAATTTGTCGCCCTGGTCGAAGCTGAGCAAACCGAACAATCAACCATGCAGGACCGGGAGCCGCTGTGACGTACATGCTCGACACCAATATCCTGATCTACCTGATCAAGAACAAGCCGCCTAGCGTCGCGCAGCGCATCAATGCGCTTGAGAGCCAAGTTGAGCTGTGCATGTCATTCATTACTTTTGCCGAGTTGCTCAAAGGCGCCGAGCGCAGCACCCGTCAACCAGATGTGATTCGCCAACTGGATGCACTGACACGTGTGATCCCCGTGCGCTACGCGGTCGACCGCGAGTTGTGTGTGCACTACGCCAAACAGTTCACCCAGTTGCGCGCTGCGGGGACACCCATAGGCGCCAACGACCTCTGGATCGCCTGCCACGCTCTCGCCCTAGACGCTACCCTTGTCACGAACAACACCAGCGAGTTCAAGCGCGTCACTGGCCTCCAACTGGAGAATTGGGCAAGCTAGGGGCGCAAGTGGTTATGGGGCGGTGTCCATATTGCAAAAGCGCTGCCGGTGAAAGTCCAGGTAAGGGCCATGCTGAGCTGAAATCCACCTCAAGGACATACTTTCGGTGATGCCTAATTTTTGCCTGTCGCCTGGGGGGATAGATTTAGACACCATCAATTCGCCGGCCTCTGAAAAGCTGACCAGGAAGCTGTCGAACAGCACATCCAAGTTAGCGCTCAACAGAAAGCCGTTGAACACGTCCAGCCACTCGGCATCTGACGCGCATTCAGCCCAGGGCTTGGCGTGGCTGGCGCGCAGGGCTTGCGGTAATGCCAGGCCGGTCACCGCGCAGGCTCCGCCCCAGTAATCCAACATGGCCTGCCGGTAGGCCTGCTGCCCCACCCTCTGGCGCACCATGCGTTGGACTTCGGTGGTCTGGGCGGCAGCTGCGGGCATGGCGGCAAGCGCTTGCTGCAACTGCGCCTCAAAGGCCACCACCGCCTGGTTGGGCAATGCTTGCGACAGCGCGGCGGCACGACGCAGCCAACGGGCCAATGCTGCCTCCGTCGCCAGGGCGAAACCTTGCGCCGGCACGCCGGACACGGGGAAGGCCCTTGCAAGCTCTTGCGCCAGCGTGGCCGAGCCTGATTGGATAGCACCCCAAAATCCATCCCCCGATGCCGTCACGCTCACTTTCGCCGGGTGCCTGGCGGAGCCCAACTCCACGCCCGGCCCACCACTTGGCAACACATTTTCGAAGCCATTGTCGTGGCCCGCTTTTTCAATGAGGGCGCGCTGAAGTGGGTTCATGACGGCAACGAAATTGGTTGATTGATCCGATTTCATCCAATTCCATCCGAATTAATCCGATTTGATGAACCGATTCTGTAGAACGAGGCTGGTCCCGCCCCCTCCAGCATAAGTAAATCGGATTTGCACATCCGTTTTAGCAACGCCTTTATCTGGCCCTCACTCAGGCGGCACAACTCCATCACCTCTGCCCGCTTGATTCGGCCATGCTGGCGCACATAACTGAGCACCATTTGTTCATTTTGGATAGGCGCAAACCCAGCTTGGCGGGTGTATGCGGCCTTGTCTGCTACAGCACCATAAACCGCAGCAGACAACATGTAAGTGCGGCCACGGGTGGCGCCATGCGCCTCCACAAAGCCAGCCTCGGTCAGCGCCTCCAACGTGCGCTTGGCTGACGCCACGTCTCGCTGGATGCGCTCGGCCAGCTCTTCCGCAGACAGTCGCTTTAACTGTCGCAAGGCACCCAACGCAATCAGGGAGTCAATCGGCAACTCTGCATTGCGGCGGCGCTCCTCGTCAACCACCAGGCGCCGAAACTCCAAATCAGCAGGTTCCGTGGGCATGCGCAGCACCACGTTTTGGGCATCCGTTCGGGTGTAGTCGGGGGCCGATCGGCCAAACTTCAGCATGCCGCGGTAGATGGTGTCCACCCCGCGCCCAGAGCGCTCCACCACGCCAATGCGCTTCATGGCATCGGCCAGGGCCCGGTTGCGGGGGCGGGGCTCCGTCACCAGCAAATTGCGCAAGGTCACGCCATCCACCAAGCCGCCAGGGTTGCTCACCACCAGCGCATCATCCTCCAGGCGAATATGCACCGCACCCAGGCGGTGAAAGTCGCGGTGAATCAGTGCGTTGGCCACCGCCTCGCGAAAGGCCCCCATGTCCACCATGGGCACCGGCACGCGGAACAGGCCCACTTGCAACTCCTCTTCCGGGTTGTAGGGGCGGAAATTGGTCTCCAGCCACTCCACCGCCTTGAGCAAGGGGTAACGCCGGAATTCATTGAATTTCACAGACTGCTGAGCCAGCACCTGAGAGGCGAACTCATGCGTTGGCACCCACTGCTGCAATGCCGATTCACGCCCCACCAAAAGCAAACCGGTCAACGTGGGCAAGCGGCTGCCGTCGGGCTGACGGGCTGAAAGCCCCAGCGCGCCATCGAGGGCCTCGTCGTCCAAATCCAGCAGTACCCGGTCACCCCCATATTGCTGCACCGCCTGGCGAAGGCGCTCGCGCTCCAGCGGATCAAAGTCCGCCAGCGTAGCCCCAGCCACAGGCTGGGCTGACACGTCCAGCATGCCAAAACTGCTGGCCCGACTAACACGGTCGTGCGGCAGCACGGGCACACATTCAGGTGTGCCATCGTGCTTGATGCGCCGGCGCAGGTAGACCCCGCTTTGCGTGGCCACCTCGCTTTGGGCCTTGGGCACCTTGATGCAGGCCACCGTTACCCCGCCAACCTTCACTGACGACACAGTGACACTGACCGATGGCGACGTACGCGCAGCCACCATGCCGGCCAACCCCGCCAGCATTTGATGGTCGGGGTGGAGCCCGGAAGGCTTGCCATCGTCTTCAACCCCCAGCCACAAGTCGCCTCCTTCTGCATTGGCCAGACAGACGACGGCCTCCACCAATTCGATGTCGGACAGGCGTTTTCAGTCGCTCTTGAATTCAACAGTCAGGGATTCGATGGTGGGTAAAAAAGCGTGCATATCAACTCAGATTTTCATGGCTTCGGCCCAGCCGATTCCACTCAATGCGCCGTCTGCTCCAGTGCTTCCCAATAGCTTGGGTGAAATACGGTTGTACCAGCTTGGCGCGTGCTTCGCACCACTCGCCAAACAACATCAAACTGGCGGAGGCATGAGCTGCCAGCGCCGCTGCGTTTGTAGTTAGGGTTGATCTGGATCAGCGGCTCGGGCCAGTATCTGCCACGGGCGTATTTCGCTTCCACCTTGACCAGGATGTCTGGTGCCGCTACTTTGGAGAAGCTGCGCGAAAACGAGCTGTATTCGCCAATTAGCCGGTTGCGGAAGTTGAAAACGTCATCCATGCATAAAACCCTGTTTGGTTGGCCCGCTTTATGTCGATCAAGCAGCACTCGATTTTCTTGGACTGTAACCCGTCAACATGGATTCCCGCGTTCGCGGGAATGACGGGGTCTGCTCAGCCATGACGCGCCATGGCCCGCCTAGAATCCCCCGGTGCCCGCCGAATCCGCAACTACCCTCCCCGCCCGCCGCCCGATCCAGCCCCTGCCCGATGAGCTGATCAGCCAGATTGCCGCGGGCGAGGTGGTGGAGCGGCCAGCCTCGGTGGTGCGGGAGCTGGTGGACAACGCGCTTGATGCTGGCGCCAGCCAGGTCACGCTGCGGCTGCTGGCCGGCGGCGTACGGCTGATTGCGGTGGAGGATGACGGCTGCGGCATCCTGCGTGAAGAGCTGCCGCTGGCGTTCTGCCGCCACGCCACCAGCAAGATTGCCAGCCTGCTCGACCTGGAGTCTGTGGCCACCATGGGGTTTCGGGGTGAGGCCCTCGCCGCTATCAACTCCATAGCAGACTGTTCAATCCTGTCAAGGGCTGAGGGCCAAAATCATGCCTATGTGTTAGAGGGCCGCAGCGGCGAGTTGCGACCGGTGGCGCGCAGCACTGGCACCACGGTAGAGGTGAAAGAGCTGTTTTTCAGCACGCCAGCGCGGCGCAAGTTTCTCAAGACCGACGCCACCGAGCTGGCCCACTGCGTAGAGGCGGTGCGCCGCCATGCGCTGGCGCGGCCAGACGTAGGCTTTGCGGTCTGGCACGAGGGCAAGCTGGTGGCGCAGTGGCGCCGCTGCCAGGGCGCGGACGCGCTGGCCCAGCGCCTGGCCGACGTGCTGGGCGAAGACTTTGTGCAACGCGCAGTAGCGGTCAACTACCGCAGCAGCGCCAGCGGCCAGCGCTACGCGCCGCTGATCCTGGTGGCGGGCTTTGCCGGCATACCCGATGCCGCGCGTGCCCGTGCCGACCAGCAGTATGTGTATGTGAATGGCCGTTTTGTGCGCGACCGGGTGCTGGCCCATGCGGCCCGCAGTGCCTATGAAGACGTGCTGCACGGCCAGCGCCAACCGGTGTATGCGCTCTACCTGCAGGTGGCGCCGGAGCGTCTGGATGTGAATGTGCACCCGACCAAGATCGAGGTGCGCTTTCGCGACGGCCGTGAAGTGCACCAGGCGCTGCGCCACGCCCTTGAGGACGCGCTGGCAGCGCCGCGTGCGGCAGCGGCGGCCCTGGCGGCTGGCCTGCACGGCACGCTGCCCGGCACACTACCAGCAGCCGGTGCCTACGCTGACAACGCATTGCCTCTGGCGCAGCAAGCTGCCGCCGTGCCGATGTATGCCAACCAGTACAAGATGCCCTTTGAGGCTACGGTCGGCCACCGAGTGAGCGATCTGGGGGCCCTGTGGCAGCGCAGCGAACCCGCTGTGCAATATCCATCGACAGCTACGCCGGCCTATGCAGAGATGCCGACCGCAAGCGCCCTGCCCCCGGGCGACTGGCCGCTGGGCCGGGCGCTGGCGCAGTTGCAGGGCGTCTACATCCTGGCGGAAAACACCCAGGGCCTGGTGATTGTGGACATGCACGCAGCGCACGAGCGTATTGTTTATGAGCGCCTCAAGGGCCAATGGCAGCAGCGCGCGGCTGACGCAGGTGCCAACGGCGCCAGCCCGGCGGCGCTGGCTAGCCAGCCGCTGCTGATCCCCGCCACATTTGCGGCCACGCCAGCCGAAGTGGCCACAGCGCAGGCCCACGCGGACACACTGGCGCTACTGGGGCTGGATATCACACCCCTGTCGGAACGCACGCTGGCGGTGCGAGCCGTGCCGGCCAGCCTGGCGCAGGGCGACGTCACCGCACTGGCACGCAGCGTGCTGGCCGAGCTGACCCAAGTGGACGCCAGCACGGTGCTGGCGCGCGCGCAAGATGAGCTGCTGGCCACCATGGCCTGCCACGGGGCAGTGCGCGCTAACCGGCGCCTGACGGTGGACGAGATGAACGCCCTGCTGCGCCAGATGGAGACCACCGAGCGCGCCGACCAGTGCAACCATGGCCGCCCCACCTGGCGCCAGTTGCGCCTGGGCGAGCTCGACGCCCTGTTTCTGCGCGGCCGCTAAGGCCTGTTGCCATGACACCCACCACCGCCGTTGGCACGGCCAACCCCACCCTGGCTGCCCGAGTGCGGCAAGAGGCGGGCGCCCTGTGGCAGCTGGCCTGGCCAATCCTGATCGGGCAGTTGGCCACCGTGGGTTTGTCGATGGTGGCGGTGATGATGGCTGGCCACGCCTCGGCGCAAGACCTGGCTGGGGTATCGCTGGGCGCGTCAATCTTTCACATCACCACCACCACGGTGATTGGGGTGATGATGGCCATTAACCCGATCGTGGCCCACATGGTGGGTGCCGGCGACCACGCCCAGATACCGCACGCGGTGCGTCAGGCGCTGTGGAAAGCGCTGGCGGTGGGCTTGGTGGCGGTCGCTTTGATGAATTTGGCCGCGCTGGTGTTTAACCACTTGGCGCTGGAGCCCAGCGTGCGGGATCTGGCGCAGGGCTTTGTGCGCATCACCGGCCTGGGGCTGCCGGCCTATGCCGGCTACCGGGTGCTTTACGGCTACAGCGCCAGCCTGAACCAGACCAAGCCGATGATGGTGATTGCGGTCACCGCCCTGCTGCTTAACGGCCTGCTCAGCGCACTGCTGGTCTATGGCCTGCTTGGGCTGCCGCGCCTGGGCGGCCTGGGCTGCGCCTGGGCCACCACGGCCGCCATGTGGTTCAACTTGTTGGCCCTGGTGTGGTGGACGCGGCGCAGCCCGGCCTACCGCAGCACCTGGCCGCTAAGCCATTTCGAGCCGCCGCATTGGCCCACCCTGGCCGCACAGCTGCGACTGGGCCTGCCCATTGGCGTGACCTATTTTGCCGAGACCAGCGCCTTTGGACTGATTGCGCTGCTGGTGGCCCGCTTTGGCACCAATGAGGTGGCAGCGCATCAGATCGCGCTCAACTTTGCGTCTTTCAGCTTCATGCTGCCGATGAGTGTCGGGGTGGCGATATTGACCCGGGTGGGGCAGTCCATGGGCGCTGGCGACGCACTGGCGGCGCGCTTTCGGGCTTGGGTAGGCATTGGCGTGGCGCTGGCTTTTGCCGGGGTGTCGGCACTGTTCATGGCGCTGTTCAGCCAGCAGATCGCTGCCGCTTACACCAGCGACCGCGCCGTGGCGGCGCTGGCGGCTCAACTGCTGCTGCTGGCCGCACTGTTCCAGCTGACCGACGCCTCCCAGGTGGCCACCAGTTGTGCCATCCGCGGCTACAAGGTCACGCGCGCGCCCATGGTCATCCATATGCTGGCATTTTGGGGTTTGTCACTGCCGCTGGGCTGCGTTTTGGGTCTGGCGCCAAGCTGGCTGCCGTTCGGGCCGGCAGAACCCATGGGCGCGCACGGTTTCTGGATCGCGCTGGTGGTGGCACTGACAGTGGCCGCCCTGGCCCTGACCGCCCTGCTACACCGTGTGGCCAGCAACCATCTGATACGCTCAAACCATGCCCGCCCAGCCATTGCCGCTTAGCCCGGCCACCGCCACAACCGCGACCACCCGCACCGCCATGCCAGCGCAGCGGGTCGTGCTCTTGCTGGCCTTGCTGATTGGCCTGCAGCCCCTCAGCACCGACCTGTACCTGCCAGCCCTACCGGCGCTGACCACCGGTTTTGGTGCCAGCATGACGCAGGCCCAGCTGACCCTGACCGCGCTGGTTTTGGCCTTGGGTATTTCGCAGCTGTTCTGGGGCCCGGTATCCGACCGCTTTGGCCGCCGCCCGGTCTTGCTGGTCGGCATGGTGGCTTATGCGTTGGCCTCGGTCGCCTGTGCCATGGCGCCCAGCATGGACCTGCTGATTTTTTGGCGTGCCGTGCAAGGCGCTGCCATGGGCGCCGGGGTGGTCTGCGGACGCGCCGTGGTGCGAGATCTGTACGAACCGACCGAGGGCGCACGGGTGATGTCCAAGGCCATGAGCGGGCTGGCAGTGATTGCCTGCGCCAGCCCGCCGCTGGGCGGTCTGCTGTCTGACCTGTTTGGCTGGCGGGTGGCGCTGACCACTCTGGCCCTGTACAGCCTGGTCACACTGGCGCTGCTGCTGTGGGGCTATGAGGAGACCGTTCCGCAAAAAAACCCGCAGGCGCTGGCGCCGAGCAAACTGCTGGCCAACTGGCTGATGGTGCTGCGTCACCCCACGTTTCAGGCATTTTCGGCGCTGACCGCCGTGTCTTACGCCGGTCTTTTCACCATTTTGGCGGCCTCGTCATTCGTCTACATCCAGGTGCTGGGCTGGAGCAAAACAGGCTACGGGCTGGCGATGCTGGCCAATTCACTGTCTTACATGGCCGGTACATTTTTATGCCGGCGCCTGATCACCCGCTTTGGCGTGCGCCGTTCGGTGGTGCTGGCTGGGGGCGTCACGCTGATTGCCGGCACGCTGATGGGCACCCTGGCCCTGGCCGGTGTGCAATCGGGCTGGGCACTGCTGCTGCCGCAATGCCTGTTCATGATTGGCCATGGCGTGCACCAGCCCTGCGGCCAAAGCGGCGCGGTGGGCCCGTTTCCGGAGGTGGCCGGCGCAGCGTCGGCCGTGAACGGCTTTTTGGTGATGCTGATGGCCTTTGCCGTGGGCAGTTGGCTGGGCACACACATGGACGGCAGCGTGCTACCGCTGGCGCTGGGCGTGTGGTTTTGGAGCGCCGTCACGGCCCTGGTGGCCTGGACCTTGGTGCGGCGCCATGGTCAGAGCGGCAAGCGCTGAACCGTGAGCCCGCACGTGAGGCCCCACGCTAAACCCCTGCGCTACCTGGCCCTGGCCGGCCCCACGGCGTCCGGCAAAACCGCTGCCGCCCTGGCGATAGCCGCTGAGCTGCCGGTCGAGATCATCAGCGTCGACTCGGCCTTGGTTTACCGCGGCATGGACATCGGCACCGCCAAGCCCAGCGCCACCGAACTGGCCGCGGTGCAGCACCACCTGATCGACATCCGCGACCCGCTGCAGGCCTACAGCGCGGCCGAATTCGGCACCGACGCGCGCCGGCTGATCTCCGACATCACGGCGCGCGGCAAACTGGCGCTGCTGGTGGGCGGCACCATGCTGTACTTCAAGGCGCTGGCTGAGGGCCTGGACGACATGCCGCGCGCCGACCCGGTGCTGCGCGCCGAGATCGAGGCACGGGCACAAGCGCTGGGCTGGCCGACACTGCATGCCGAACTGGCCTTGCTAGACCCGGTCACGGCAGCACGCCTGAACCCGGCCGACTCGCAGCGCATCCAACGCGCGCTGGAGGTGTGCCGCTTGAGCGGACAGCCCATGTCAAGCCTTCACGCTATAAAAAAGCTAGCTATAACCCCAATATCCACGAGGCCTGAGGGCCAAAATGGTTCACAAGTTCAGCCAGACCAGCGCTTGCTGATCTCGCTGGAACCTGCCGACCGGGCCTGGCTGCACGCCCGCATCGCCCAGCGTTTTGACGCCATGCTGGCCGCCGGCCTGCTGGACGAGGTGCGAACTCTGCGCGCGCGCGGCGACCTGCACCCGGACCTGCCGTCTATGCGCTGCGTCGGCTACCGGCAGGCCTGGGAAGCGCTTAACGGCCTGTGGCCCATCGCCGAGCTGCGCGACCGCGGCATATTTGCCACCCGGCAACTGGCCAAGCGCCAGATCACCTGGTTGCGCGCCAGCCCAGAGCGCCGGGCCATACCCTGCGAGGCGCCCGATGCGCTGGCACAGGTGTTGGCGATGGCGCGGGCCTTTGCGCGAAATGGAGACGACGGATGCAGCTGAGTGTGAGCAAGTTAGCCAAACACTATGGCGACTCGGTGGTCTTCAGCCAGGTCTCGCTGGAGGTGAATAGTGGTGAGTTTGTGGCCATCGTGGGTGAGTCGGGCGTGGGCAAATCCACCCTGCTGAACTGCCTGGCCGGGCTCGACCAATGGGACCAGGGCACGGTGCTGCTGGACGGGCAAGACCTGGGGCGCCTGGGCGACGAGCCACTGGCCCGGTTGCGGCGCGAACACATCGGCTTTGTGTTCCAGGCCTTTCACGTGCTGCCACACCTGGATGTGGCACAAAACGTGGCGCTGCCGCTGATGCTGCTAGGGCGCAACGACCCGGCCCGGGTGCAGGCCATGCTGGCGGCCGTGGGCTTAGATGGCCTGGGCGCGCGCCTGCCGCAGCAACTTAGCGGCGGCCAGTTACAGCGGGTCGCCATTGCCCGCGCCTTAGTACACCGCCCGGCCCTGCTGCTGGCCGATGAGCCCACCGGCAACCTGGACCCCAGCACCGCGCTGCGTGTGCTCGACACCCTGGTGAACCAAACCCGCGAACACGGCGCCGCGCTGGTGCTGGTGACCCACTCCCAAGCGGCCGCCGAGCGCGCCGACCGGGTGCTGCAGCTGACGGCACAGGGGCTTTTTACCCGGACTTAGTTGTCAAGGCCAGTGGTTGGCGCACCAGTCAAGGCGGCGCCGGGCTGAGCGGCTGCGCTCGTGTCCTCCAGACGCACAGGCCCTGCGGGCCCCTGCGTCTTTCCCCCTTTACCTCGCTCCGCCCCTCAGCCCGGCACCACCTTGACGACCATAGCCATCGAGCAGTGGGAACCGGCCAACCCTGTCGTCCCTGCTAACGCCTGTCGTCCCCGGCTATCCGCGTCACCCTCAGCTATCCGCGTCATCCTCAGCTTGACTGGGGATCCATGACTTCCTGGATTCCCGATCGTGGCCGGGAATGACGGGACAGTTACAGGAATGACGCGGAGCCGCCTGCCGGAGCGACGTCTTGCCCAACCAAGGCGGGGCCGGCGTGCCTGGTGCAGCGAGGTCAAGGCGGAGGGACCAGAAGCCGGCAGGCTGCTGGACCCGGGGGACACGAGCGGAATCAGGCACGCCGGCCCTGCCCAACGCCAACGCCAACGCCAACGCCATCTCCATCGCAATAATGCATTACTCTTCACCCCAACCTGAAGCACGCCCCATGACCCAACACGAACTCGACTACCAAAGCCTCGCCGTCACCCAGGCAAGAGCTGACCTTGCACTTGCCCTGCGCGCCGCCGCCCACCACGGCCTGTCCGAGGGCATTTGCAACCATTTCAGCGTGGAACTGGCCGACGGCTCGGGCCGCTTTTTGCTCAACCCGCAGGGCCTGCTGTGGCAGGAGGTACAGGCCGACGACATTGTGCTGATTGACGTGCTGGGCCAGCGCCTGGCCGGGCGCCACCCGGTGGAATCGACCGCCATGCACATCCACTCGGCCATTCACCGGCTGGCCCGCAAGGCCTGCGTGCTGCACACCCACATGCCCTACGCCACGGCGCTGACGCTGACCCAGGACCGGGCGCTGGACACCACCTTGTCGCAAAACGCGATGCGCTTTCATGGCCGGGTAGCGGCGGACCCCCACTACAACGGGTTGGCGCTGGACGCCGGCGAGGGCGAGCGCATCGCCATGGCCATGCACGGCGCCGATGTCGCGTTTCTGGGCAACCACGGCGTGGTGGTGTGCGGGCGCCAGATCGCCCATTCATACGACGACCTGTATTTTCTGGAGCGCGCCTGCATGATGCAGGTGCTGGCCCAGTCCACCGGCCGCCCACTGGCACCCTGCGACCCAGCACTGGCGGCACGGGTAGGTGGGCAAGCCGAGAGCGAACGCCAGCAGTCTGAGTTGTTTTTTGAGGCGCTAAGGCGCACGCTCTGAGGCGCATGATCGAGCTGCTGCGCACCTTTTCTTGGCAGGAGTTGCGTCACCATCCCTGGCGCAATGCCTCGGCCGTGCTGGCGGTGATGCTGGGCGTGGCACTGGCGTTTTCGGTGCACCTGATCAACGCCTCGGCGCTCGATGAGTTTGCCCAGGCCACGCGCTCAGTCAGTGGCCAGCCCGACCTGAGCCTGAGCAGCGCCCAGGGCAGCTTTGACGAAGCGGTGTACGCGCTGGTGGCACAACACCCGCAGGTGGCCAGTGCCTCGCCGGTGCTGGAGATCAATACACAGGCCACCGACAGCACCGGCACGCGGCTGTCGCTGCGCGTGGTCGGGGTGGACGCCATTTTGGTGGCAACCGTGTCACCCGACCTGCTGCCCCGGCCCGACGCTGACGCCGACCGGCTGGCGCTGTTTGCCCCGGCCACCGTGTTCCTGAACGCCAGCGCGCGCCAGCGGTTGGGCCGCAACGGCGTACAACTGCAAATCGGGTTGCAGCTGCATCCGGTGGTGGTGGCCGGCAGCCTGGCAAGCGGCGGTGCTCCGCTGGCGGTGATGGACATTGGCGCAGCACAAGACCTGTTTGGCCGTCAGGGGCAGCTCAGCCGGCTTGACCTGCGCCTAAAAGCCGGCGCCGATCGCGCGGCCCTGTTGCGCGAGCTGCAGGCCAGCCCCGGCTGGCCCGCCGGCCTGGGCCTGACCGAGCCGGGCGATGCCGCAGAGCGGCTGGGCAACCTGTCGCGCGCCTACCGAGTCAACCTGACGGTGCTGGCGCTGATCGCACTGTTCACCGGGGCGTTTCTGGTGTTTTCGGTGCTGGCGCTGAGTGTGGCCAAACGGGCCCAGCAGTTTGCCCTGCTGGGTGTGCTGGGTCTGGCTGGCCGCGACCGTCTGGCGCTGGTTCTTTGGGAGGCACTGGCGCTCGGCCTGGTGGGTAGCGCCGCCGGCATAGCGCTGGGCACGGCGCTGGCAGCGCTGGCGCTGAACTTGCTGGGCGGCGACCTGGGCGGCGGCTACTTCCCCGGTGTGGCGCCGCAGCTGCAGTGGCAGGGTGGCGCCGCCTTGCTCTATGGCCTGCTGGGGGTGGCGGCGGCATTGGTGGGCGGCTGGTGGCCAGCCCGGCAGGCGCAAGCGCTGCCGCCGGCGCAAACCCTCAAAGGCCTGGGTGATACCCGCATGCAGCCGCATCGGGGCTGGATCAGTATGATTTTGATAGCGGCCAGCCTAGCATTGACAAGGGCTCCAGCCATTTTTGACCTGCCGGTAGCCGCTTACCTGTCAATCGCGATGCTGCTGGTGGGCGGCATCGGCGCCCTGCCCTGGCTGATCGGGCTGCTGCTGAACCGGCTCAGCCCCTGGGTGCAGGCTTGGCTGCTGCCGCTGCTGGCGGTGGAGCGGGCGCGGCGTCAGCGCGACAGCGCCGCCGTGGCGCTGAGCGGCGTGGTGGCCTCGCTGGCGCTGGCGGTGGCACTGACCGTGATGGTGGCCAGCTTTCGTGACTCGGTCACCGACTGGCTGGACCGGTTGCTCCCAGCCGACCTGTATGTGCGCAGCGCCACCACCCTGCGCGAGAGCGACACTCTGTTCTTCAGCCCCAGGCTGGTGCAGGCCGCCGCCGCACTGCCTGGCGTGCGGGCGCTGCGCCCCCAGCGCCAGCTGCCGCTGCTGCTGGACCCGGCGCGGCCGCCGGTGGCGCTGCTGGTGAGCCAGATCGACGACCCAGCCCGCAGCCTGCCGCTGGTCGGTGAGGCAATGCCGGTGCCGCCGGGTCAGATCGGCATTTACGTGAGCGAGGCCATGGTGGACTTGTACGGTGCCCAGCCGGGTGCTGAATTTGCCCCTCTTTACAAGCATTTTTGGCCTCCAGACCACGTCATTACTGAGGGTATAGCTCCTTTTTTTGTAGCGGGCGTGTGGCGCGACTATGCCCGCCAGTCGGGCAGCATCGCGATGGACCGGCGCGCCTATGAACGCATCAGCCCGGACCGGCGCGTGAATGACCTGGCCTTCTGGCTGCAGGACGGCGCCAACCCGGCCACCGTGCAGCAGGGCATACGCGCGCTGGCCGAGCAGGAGGCACCGGGCGCAGGTGCGCTGCTGGAGTTTGGCACCGCCAGCCAGATCCGCGCCACCTCGCTCAAGATTTTTGACCGCAGCTTTGCTGTGACCTATTGGCTGCAGGCGGTGGCCATCGGCATTGGCCTGTTTGGCGTGGCAGCCAGCTTCAGCGCCCAGGTGCTGGCGCGGCGCAAAGAGTTTGGCCTGCTGGCCCACCTGGGCCTGACACGGCGCCAGATCCTGACCGTGGTCACCGCCGAGGGCGCGGTCTGGACCAGCGTGGGCGCGATCGCCGGCTTGGGGCTGGGCTTGGCGGTGGCGGCGGTGCTGGTGCACGTGGTCAACCCGCAAAGCTTTCACTGGACCATGGACCTGATGCTGCCCTGGCCACGCTTGCTGCTGCTGTGCCTGGCCGTGGTGATGGCCGGCACCGTGACCGCCTGGCTCAGCGCCCGCCCGGCCGCCGGGCGCGACGCGGTGCTGGCGGTGAAGGAGGATTGGTGAGGGCTGGCCTATCAGCGGTCAGTCATTACTCTACAGACAACAAGCGCTTGGTTTTGCTGTGCCACGGGGGTGACAAGCGCACCCAAGGTGCAGACATCAGTTGAGCAATTAGCCGATGGAAAGAGTGACAGACAAGGAGAAACACGTGAAAGTAATGACCAAACATGACGACTGGCTGTTTGAGCAGCTGAAGGACGCAGAATTTGCAGCCGAATATCTCAACGCTGCAGGAGAAGACGACGACCCTAAGACCTACCTCACCGCACTTAGACAGGTGGTCGACGCGCGCGGTGGCATCGCCTCTACAGCCGAGAAGGCACACCTTTCGCGCGAGACCGGCGCTAACACGTGGAATCGCTCATCTCAACAAATCTCCACATACCCAATCAATTCCGCCGAATAGCTCCCATCCCCATTCGCAGCGCCCTTGTGCTTCAGCTCCCGCTGTAACGTCGGCTCCACAACGCGCGAGAACAGGTCTATCCGTTGCTCAGGTGAAAACTTCGGTGCAGTTGGGGGCATTTGCAAGTAGCGCTCGCACTGCCGCTCCACGACAGGCACCCGCGTGCCGTCGCGCTTGACTGCAATCGGCTGCACCACGACACGGCGCTCACCTTTGCTGGCTGATGCCTCGACCATCCAGAATGACAGCATTACGGGCTCCTCCACATCACTTGCGACCGCTATGCCTATCTCTTCTGGCGGCACACTGCGCCACCGGCCTAGTTCTTCTTGCATCAGGGGATGATCCAGCCCCATCAATTCCACGTCGTCGCTACCTGCGGCCGTGTCTCGGTTCAGAGTGAACCGCGCCCGGCGAGCACCGTCAACGGTCACAAGATCGTAGGTTTCCTCATCAACCTTGACGAGGCGCTGCTGGCGATCCGCAACAGCCGCCGACAGGAATCGCACCAGCCGGCCCAGGCCCGACGACACGTCAGAGAATGGTTTGTATTCATCCAGGCTGAAGCCATTGAGGTCCTGAAACAGATCGAACACCACTTGCCGTGCTTCCCGTGAGTTAGACAGGGCTGCCTCAAGCTCCACTTGGGTGCGTTTTAGCTCGGGATCGGACAGCGCTTCCTGGTACAAGCGGTCGTAGTTGAGTCGCTCGGATAACTGCCCAAGAATTTGCGCGCGCAGGTCTTCGGCAACATTGCCTTGGTCATCGACCTTGCCGACGGTTCTGGCGATCTCTGTGAGCTTCTCGTCGAGCAGCAAGAAAATCCGCCCCTCGATCGTGTCCGACAGCACCAGGTTGTAGACCTGCGCCGTATGGTTCTGACCGTAACGGTGGATGCGACCGATGCGCTGCTCTATGTCCATCGGATTCCACGGCAGGTCAAAGTTAAATAGGATTCGCGCAAACTGAAGGTTAATACCTTCTCGGCCCGCCGCCGTGCAGACCATGACGCGCGGTCCGTCCTTGAGTCGGAAACGGCGCTCTGCCGCCACCTTGGCCCCGTGATCGCCGCCCCGCAGTACCACCACGCCTTGCCCGGGGAAGGTTTGTTCAATCTCGCGTGCAATCAAATCCACCGTGCCAAGGTAGGTGGCAAATATCACAATCTTCTCGTTCGGGTTCTGCCGCCACAAAATGCCCAGGCCGTCGAGCAGCTTCTGTGCTTTGGTTTCACGCTGCTGTGGAAAAACCTTGAGCAGATCGCCAATACGAAGGCGCTCTTCAGGCAGATGCAGTTCAACCACAGCGGATGCAGCTTCTTCCGCGTGCGCAGCTGAATACTCACTGCCGTAGGGGTCAGACGCCATCTCCAGAGCCTCCTCGTCCAGCTTCTTGACCAATCGATACTTGAGGTCAGCGAGAACACGATCCACTTCACTGCGACCGATACTGTCCCGCGAGAATTTGAACTCCTCGTAGATCAGTTCGCGCGCTTCATTGGTTAGGCGTTCACGGCCCTCAATGTCTAGGTCTTTGTCGCGCAGAAACGCTTCGTGCAAGGTCAGCATCAATAGTCGTCGTTTCAGCGTTCTCCCTACTGCGGCAAAGCTCGATGCAGCAATTTTTTGGAATATGGCCATCAGGAAGCCGAGAGCTTGGCCCTTGCCGCCTTGGCGGCGCGCCAGATTGAACCCGTCCTCGAGATACTCACGCAGCTTCTCGTAGAACCGGCGCTCTTCTTCCCCCATCACGAAGGATTCGGTGTGCACCCAGCGCCGCGCAAACAAGGGGGAACCATCGGGTTGGCAGGCATCGGCCTTGGTTCGGCGGAACATCACTGTGTTCAGGCGGTGCCGCTGCTCCAACATGTCTTCCGGGCTGCCAAACAGCGTCGGGTTCAGCAATTGCGCCAGCATCCAGAATTGGAAATGGTTACCCTGGTGCGGCGTGGCAGACAACAACATCAGATCACGCGAATGATCCTTCAGCGCCTCGGCCAGCTTGTAGTTTTCGGTCTTCCTGACCTTGCCACCGACGCGGTAAGCGGTCAGGTGATGGGCTTCATCGAACACCACCAAATCCCAGCGCGGTGCATCCAACAGGCGTTTGATGCGTGCCGGACGCTTCAGGGTGTCTATGCTGGCAATCAGCAGGTCATGCTTGGCGAATGCGTTGGTCTTGCGGTCTGTAATGTCGCCTTCGGAGCCAAACACCTCGAATTCGAGATTGAAAACCTCGTTGAGCTCACGGTGCCAGTTGTTCACCAGCCCGGCAGGTACCACCATCAATGCCCGGACCAACTCACCCCGGCTTGCCAACTCGCGCAGGATCAGCGCGGTCTCGATGGTCTTGCCCAAACCAACTTCATCCGCAATCAGGAATCGGCGGGGTGATGCGGTAGCAATCCGGTGCGTTAACACTACCTGGTGGGGCAGCAAGTCAATCTTTGCCGATGTCAGTGCCGAGGCGCTCTCCATCACCGGCAGGGCATGGGCCTCATACGACAACCATGCCTTGCGTGCGCGGTCGGCGCTGCCATCCACTGCACGCAAGATGCGTTCTGTGCGGGACAGTTGGCGGCGCACCGAGTCAATCGGCACACGGCGTTCACCCACGCCGAAGAACGCGCGCAGGTAGCCGTCGCGGGCAGGCTCAAGAACTACGCCTTGGCCGAATTCATGATGGGTAATCCGCTCGCCGGGCTTGAGCTGAGTCTCTACTTCCATGCGCCGACCTCAGGTAATCCGCAAATGGAACAAGCCAGCAGGCTGGCTGCCTTCGCGGAGCAGTATCTCCTGCGGATACTCGTTAGCTTCGCCCCACAGAACACGGCCAAACGTCAGCAATCGGTCGCTATGCGGTGCCGCGCAGCGCCACTCTACGGCGTCTGTTGCGGGATGAAACTTGATTCGTCCGTGACCTGACGGCAGCCAAAAAATCAAGGCAGCCTCACCCTCATAGTAGGACTGAAACGACAGGATCGCATCTTTGACTCCATCGCCCAGCCAAGTCTCTGCGTCCTCGGGCGTCAGCAGATCGAGGCCGCCTTCCAGGCCCGCGACGACGAGTGTGTTATTGCCATTGCTCGGCAAGTCGTCGGGCCAATGACCCGCCGCCTGCAAGAACTGGCGCAGACTCCAGACCTCGCTGGCCACGCAAACCTGATTGCGCGCCACTTCGTCCCAAATCCAGCTCGTGCCGCGACGCCGCCACACTGTGTCGATGGTTTGTTTCATGTGTCACCACCATCATCGAGCCCCACACGTCTCGCCACTTCTTTGACCAGGCTTTCGAAATCGTGATAACACTGCTGAACATTGGTTTGATGCGCCCCAATCGCCCCGTCTGCTGGCCTCAATGCAAACATCGGCTTGCGTGACTCCATCGCCATGGGCATCAAGCTGCGGTAATGTTTGATGCGTTGAATCTGTTGTGGGTCCGGCGTTGTTTCGGTTAGTGCAGCCTCTTCGCGCAGCACACTATCCCGATAGGCTTGCGGCAGTCGCGTCTGCCATTTGGCGTAGGCTTTGGTTGGTCGCCCCAGCCGCTCAGCATGTTGCATCAATACATAACCGACAGCAGCCATCTCGCCGCCAGGCTGCTCACCCAGGCTTGCCGCAGCCTTGGGCCTGGCCTGCAGCCAAGTTTCGCGCCAGAGACGAAGTGTTGGCCCGAGGTTTTTCAAACCTTGCAATGAGAATAAATCAGGTGCAACGGGGACCACAACATGGCTTGCCGCCACAAGCGCAGCGCGATTGATAGCACCCAGATTTGGGCCAACATCAATTAGCAAGACATCCGCCCGATGGCGCTCGGCCGCTTCTTTCATCACCCGCCAGAACGCTGTGGTCACGCGAAACGCGCGCTCCCGTCCCTCAAGGCAACGTGGCCACTCGGTCGACAGATCGTCCTCGATACGTGACAGCGCCAAGTCGCCAACAATCAAGCCCAGTGCATCCGACAAAGGCTCGATATGGGCAGGACGAATGTCCCCGGTGCCGCTGAATAATGGTTCAACCGCACCAAACAGGGTATCCGGGTGCGCATTGTCCGGCCACAGTGCTTCCATACGATCTTCATCCAAAGCCATGATCGACAGATTCGACTGCGGATCAAGGTCCACGGCCAGCACCCGGTATCCCCGCTCGGCAAACATCCATGCCGCGTGATACACCAGCGAGGTTTTTCCAACACCGCCTTTGTTGTTGAAAAACGCGATGCTGATCATGGCCTATCCTTGGTAATGACTACCGCGACCACACCAGGCTGCACCTGAAACGACAGACGCTTACCGAAGTGCTTCCTGGCAATTGCGATCCCAGCACCGAAGCGCTGCACATACCCCAGTGCCCGCAGGGCCTCGGCCAGATTGGGGTTGCGATAATCCGTGACACCAGGCTGGCCGAAGTTTTCAACCGTCACACTGCCAAACGGCCCGCCAGGGTTATGAATTTCGATGCGGTCACTGAACCAGTACACACGGACCGGCGCATTTGTCGCCTCATAACTGCGGTGCATGTAGGCGTTGCGCACCAGTTGCCGCAACGCGTCAAGTGCATAGTCTTCGCTAACTGATTCCTTATCGATCTCGGCAAAATCCACCCGACGGCGATTATGGGTTTCGAGTTTTTCCTCCAGGCGGCGGATCTGATCAGCCACCGTGCCGTGAATGACTTCTTCATCCTGTACCGTATCGGTAAGGTCGCATCCAGAGAAGCGCAGAAACTGGGTATAGGCACCGCCGATCCAGTCGGAGGGTGATTTGCCGCATACCAGCAAGCCCAACACAGTGGGTACCGGTTCGAACTCAGACAGGATTAACTTGGTAGCAGCGAGCTTTTGTTCAAAGCTGCGGTCATTGGCTAGCAGCACATCGCGCGCCACCAGTGAGGGTAAATACTCCTGCTCGAAGCGCAGCCGATCTATCTCCTCCAGCGTCGTGATGATGACGGGCTGCACATCAAACGGTCGGTCCCGATGACGCCGCCGCTCGTTGAGGATGCGCTCGTCCTGGGCGCTGGCCAATCCACGACGTGGCCCCCACCGCACATGAATTCGCCCCTTGTAGCGCACCGGTGGGGTGTCGCATGGGCATACAGTGATCACGGCAAATTCGGCGCTCGCCAGACGCCGCTTCTCCACCAGCAGCGTTGGCGGTGGCGCTATGTTGCCGTCAGTTTTGATGTCGGCAAGCTGACGCAGCAGTTCATCGGTCACCGTAAAGCCCTCTGCGGGTGCGCCGATATCCTTTGCGCCAATAAATACCATCCCCGGTTGACCATGCCCGGCAAGATCATTGGCAAACGCACACACCGCCTCACGGACAGTTTGCGGAGCGTTGCCTTTGAATGACTCCTTGCGTTCGACCCGATCCGATTCGAGATCGATCAGCATGGCTTCCAGCGCCTCGTTGTTGTATGGATTCATAGCTAGTACTCCTCAAACAGCGTGCTCTGCGTCGGCTTGACACCTTGTGTCGCAGCCCAGCCGTTGTAGATCGAGACCGCGCGCGAGGCCGCGTTGCGGCTGGCTTGATCCGGGCCGTTCTTGTGCAGCCATTCCAGCAAAGGCTTGAGCGCCACGTGGGGCTTGAAGTTTTCGTTCTTCAGCGTGTCGGAAGCGTTGATGCCACTGCCATCGAAGCACGCACCGATCAGCACCAGCGCCTGATCCAAATCGGACGTCAATCTGCGCTTGTGCTTGCCAGACCAGTCGCGGGCAAAATCTAGCCGGTTGGTGAACAAGCGGTGCAGCAGCATCCGGCGGCGATCCTGCTGTACCCGCTGTGGGTCCCCGCCCGCCATGAAGTCGATGGCGACCGGATTGACGCGATGCACTTGTTGATAGGCGTCGCTGCCACCATTGCGAACCGAAATCACAAGCACGAGCAATTCCGGATGTTCCTTGGCTATCTCGGACAGTATCTGGATGAAGTTGAACGCCCAGTTCTTCCAGGGGTACTGCTTGGTATTCGTCAGGGTGTCGAACCAGGTCTGGAATTCGTCTAGCAGCAGCATCGTCGGCGTGTGCTGCAGCAGTTCGAGGATCAACTGGTCAGACGGGATGTCTGTTTTTGCCGCGCCCATACCCTCCCACTTGCCCTTGATGTAGGTGCCGTGGGGATGGCGCTCGAGCAGCAAGTCCCATAGAAACTTGTAGCGCTGCCGGTGCAGGCTCTCGCCGATCACCGTCATTCCGCTGCGCAGCCCGATCTTGGCGAGGTTAGGATCTTTCAAGGTGTTCGACCACGAGTTCAGCCATGCAGCTGTCGAAACCGTGTCGTTGACCGCGTGGTACAAGGCGGCCATCAAGTGAGACTTGCCGAGGCCCCGCTCGCCGATCACCACGACCGGACGCCCTTGGTTCGGGCCGACCGCCTCGATGCCCTTGAGCAGATCGTGGGTCGGATAAGTAATCTCCAAGAACTCCTGGGCTGCGATCTGAGTCGCGCCGGTGTTTGAATCATTCGACAGATCAATGGCCGTCCCTTTGAGGCGCTTACCCCGGAATTCTTCTCTTAGAGTCAGTCCAAGCATTACTTTGGCTCCCAATTGTTCTGTTCGTTCATCTTTGATGCCTTGGCGGATTCAGCGCTTGCGTGGCTTAGGTTTGACGGCTTCAGGCTCTGCCGCAGCTTGCTTGTCCTGAATCGGTATGCCCACCCGCGCGCAGTGCTCGCGGATCATCACCGCCACCATGTTGGCAAGGGATCGGTGATCGCGGTCGGCGGCTATACAAAGTGCCTCTTTGATGTTGGGCTCAATACGAAAGGTCAATGTGGTGGTCTTCTCTGTGGCCATGATTTTCAACGGTATTTTTTGCTGTAGATATACTGCAATGTACAGCAAAGTTCGAATTCTTCCGGTGGCGTGCAGTCCACGCTGATTTCACATCTGGCAGGGAAAAAGTTAGCCCGTCATTTCTCGACCGGAGACTTTTCACGGGAGATGCCCAAAGCGCTACTGGAGGGGGGGCGGCAGCACGTAGCATGAGCACATTTGACGCGCTGATAGTGGCGCTTAATGACCGGTTTGGCACCCGCCGACCCGCTGCAAAGTTCCCCTTTTCCGTCCTATGATGAAAAAAGGGGACAAAACGAAGACCGCCACGATTTTCCGAAGACCGCCAGGCATTTTGGGTGGCGATGTTGGGATTTTGGTGGCGGTCTTGGGTGCATTCGGGAATTTCAGGCGGGTTTGGTAGCTGTACAGCCCCGAAGCCCTGCTCTGAGTGCATGGGCAACTTTTTGCCGTGTTGCCTCGGCCGACCGCAAACTTGCCGATGGCTCCGTGATGACAGCCGGTGCCTGGCATCAACAGCAGGTGGCCGTTGGCAGACATGAGGCGCCCATGTCCACCGAATTGCCCCGCTTTATGGCAGCCTGGCAGGATCGGTACAGCCAGGTCCGACAAGGCGACCCAGATGGCCGCAATACCGCTGGCATGTGGGCACAAAGACTTCTCGGCCAGGTGCGAGGACAGACACCACGCTGGTGTCGAGCAAATAGCCGTTAGCCAAAGTCAACGCCTCGCAGTGGCGTCGCGTCGCGCTGGGTCGCTAGCGGCTCAGGCAAGGCCAAAAGATAGTTGGCCAGGTTGGGCATCTCCGGCGGGTAGAGGCGTGCGCCGTCGGCCACCGGCACGATCAATGCACAGGGCTGACCATGGCGGCTCACAAGTGTTGGGCGACCTTTCTCAGCGGCAGCCACCAGCGCAGGAAAACTGGCCTTGGCTTCGCGAATTTGCACTGTTTCCATGGCGATCCCCTTGTGACTACATGAGGTCAATTTTGCGAGTTTGAATTGTCATTGCAAGTAAGGCTGGTCATTTGAAGCCTTCGCCAGCAATATCTGGGCACCGATGGCCTCGTCATAGTCCTTGACCAAAATAGACACAAGCCCAATCGATTGCGACAAGGTGGCTCCTTACAGGGACAAGGGATTTGGGGCTCCTGACGACCAGGGTCACCTCTATCGAAAAATTACTGACTATTTTTCAAGTAATCAATCACCCAAGGTGGATCACTGTCGCTGGGGAATATCGGATAGTGAACGGTGACAATTTTCCCATCCTTGGCGATGATGGTTAGTCTTTTCAATAAAGTCATGCCCGCGGCCTCGAAGGTTGGGAGGTTCAGCGCTTTTTGAAATTTGTAAGCAACATCACTAACAACAGGAAACGGCAAATGGAGTCGTTCAGCCATTTCTTTTTGATAGTCGGTGGTCTGGACGCTCAAGCCAACGACTTCAGCCTTCAAAGCTTTCAGCTCCTGGTAGTGATCTCTGAACGAACAGCTCTGTGGGGTACAACCCCTAGCTCCAGGGATCTGGTCCCATCCGTCAGGCAGAGCGACATTGGGCTGTCCCGTCATCGGATAACAGTAGATAACCAGAAAATCCTTGAACGAGCCAAGGTCAATCTGCTTACCGTTTGTAGCTAAGAGGGACAGCCTAGGAAGCGTCATTCCCACAAGGTGTCTGGCTGCCCCGTCATCCTGTGGAGTGGGTAGGTCGTCTGGGGTTTTGCTTAGGTCAACCATTCGTATATCCATTGTTGATGTGAAGCTGCTGAAATTCTATAAGTTGTTGAAAAAATTTTGTTGCCCGCTGCGTGTACACGTACCGAGCCATGCCTTGAGGTTTTATTTTCCGGCGTTGTGCCCCGAGGTCGACACCGAACTGCTGAATGGCAATGATTGAATACACATAAGCTTCCTTGATGCCCGTCAAGGGTCAATGCGCCTGCAGGCCTTAGGCTCAGGCCGAGATGACGTCGATCACGCTACTGCAGTGGATTTTGGGAGCCCTGCTGCTGCAGGTGACGGCCCTGATGGCACTGGCGTTTGCGCGGCATTGGCAGGCCTACACCGCCTTGCGCACGGCGGCCATCAAAGGCGGGGTTGAACTGCCGTCTCCCGCCGGAGCCGCCCCCGCTGATGCGGCGCCAGCCGATGCGGACTTGCCCGCCTGGGCCGGTTATCGCCCGTTCCGGGTACGGTCCAAAACCCTGGAAGATGCGGCCGGCCAAGTGTGCTCGTTCGAGCTGGTGCCAGACGATGGGGTGCCGCTGCCACCCTTCTTGCCCGGCCAGTTTCTGACCTTTCGGCTGGACCTACCCGCCGCACAGGGCAGCACGGCCGCCGTGGTGCGTTGCTATTCGCTGTCGAACGCACCAAACGCTGACGCCTACCGGGTCACGATCAAACGCGCACCGGCACCAGTCCAAGCCGCGAGCAGCTTGGCGGCAGCCACTGGTGCTGTGTCGCATTTTTTTCATGACCAGGTGAGCGTGGGTAGCCTGCTGCAAGTGCGTGCACCCGCTGGCCGTTTCTACCTTGACCGCGGCCAGGCGCCGGTGGTGCTGATCGCCGGCGGCATTGGCATCACACCGATGCTGAGCATGGTCAACTCGGCGATGCAAGAGCAGCCCGAGCGCGAGGTCTGGTTGTTTTACGGTGTGCGCGAGGCCGCCGAAGGGGTGATGCTGCCGCAGCAGCAGGCCCTGGCGGCCAAGCACCCCAACTTCCACCTGCACCTGTGCTTCAGCGGGCCACCGCCCACAGCTGAACCACGCGAACCACGCGAGCGGGCGACCCTGAAGCACCACCACCACGGCCGCATCGACCTGCGATTGCTGCGCAGCGTGCTGCCGCTCAAGCCCTACCACTTCTACCTGTGCGGCCCCACCGCCCTGCTGGTCAGCCTGGTGCCGGCACTGGAAGGCTGGGGTGTGCCAGACGAACGCATCCACTTTGAGGCCTTTGGCCCGGCCTCGATCCCCCGCAAAAAAGCCGGCTTGACCCCAACCAGCCCAGCGACGGGCAGCCCGGCCACTGGGCCGGTGTCGGTCACCTTTGCCACGTCAGGCAAGGTCTGTGAATGGCGGCCGGGCATGGGCAGCCTGCTGGATTTTGCCGAAGCGAATGGCATCGAGGTGGCCAGCGGCTGCCGCAGCGGCAGCTGTGGCAGTTGCCAAACCACCATCCGCGCCGGGCAGGTGCGGTATGCGCGTGCGCCCGACCACACACCCGAGCCGGGCAGCTGCCTGATGTGCATGAGCACGCCCGGCACAGCGCTCACCTTGGACGCCTGAATGACAAGCTCTAACCCCTCCCTGTGGCGCGACCATGTGCTGCCCTTCACGCTGCTGCTGAGTCTGCTGGCAGCCGCTACCTTCGCCGGCGACTACCTGCTGCACCGCCTCAACCTGGTGTGGGTGGGGCGCTACCTGGGCATACCCGGCACGCTGCTGATCATCGGTTCCCTGTACTACTCGCTGCGCAAGCGGCATTGGGTTGCGGCCGGCGACCCCAAAACCCTGCTGAAGGCGCATGAGTTCGCGGCCTGGCTGGGCTCTTTGCTGGTGCTGATCCATGCCGGCATCCACTTCAACAGCATCCTGCCCTGGCTAGCCACCGTGGCCATGAGCATCAACGTGGTCAGCGGCCTGGTCGGGAAAATTTTGCTCAAGACCGCGCGCCGCCATGTGCAGGGCGAGCGCGAGCGCTTTGAGCTGCGTGGCCTGTCGCGGCCCGAGGTTGAGCAGGCGGTTTTCTGGGATGCGATGGCGCTGGGTGCCATGGCGCAGTGGCGCAAATTGCATATACCCATCTTCATCGCCTTTGCCGTGCTGGCGCTGGGGCACATCGTCAGCATCTTTTTGTTTTGGGGCTGGGCATGAGTCGCACGCTAAAAATCATCCTGGCGATCAACCTGCTGCTGCTGGTGGCACTCACTTTTGCATGGCCGCATCTGCTGGTGGCGCCGGGCAAGCTGATTCCAGGCCACCAAGCCATCAACACCGACTGCTTCGCCTGCCACAGCGCTTTCACCGGCGCCAGCGCAGCCAAGTGCGTCAGCTGCCACAAGCCAGCCGACATCGGCAAGCTGACCACCCTGGGCGCCCCGATTGCCAAGCCGCTGAGCCGCACACCCTTTCACCAGGCGCTGTCCAGCCAAAATTGCATCGGCTGCCACAGCGACCACGCCGGTGTGCGCCGCTACCACCTGCAAGGCAGCTTTGACCACAGCCTATTGAAAAAAGACACCGCCAGCCAGTGCCAAAGCTGCCACACCGCGCCCACTGACCCGCTGCATAGGCAGATCAGCGGCAATTGTTCGCAGTGCCACACCAGCACCCAGTGGACACCGGCTACTTTTGACCACGCCAAGCACTTTGTGCTGGACAAAGACCACAACGCGCCCTGCGCCACCTGCCATGTCCGCAACGACTACCGCACCTACACCTGCTATGGCTGCCATGAACACACGGTGGCTAACATCCGCCGCGAGCACGTGGAGGAAGGCATCCGCGACTTAACCCATTGCGTGAGCTGCCACCGCAGCAGCAACGAACACGACATTCAGGGCAAGGGGGGCGAAGGTGGCAGCGAACGCAAAGCGAGCGACAAAAACAAAGGCGGCGATGACTGAGGCGCGGCCTGTCAGTACACCGCGTCATGATCGCCAACATTCACCGGAATGATCTGCCCATCCTGAATCAACAACTCCAGCGTGATGCGGTACGACAGGTTGATGGACACCGAATGCAGACCGTCCAACTTGCCGCGCAAGGGGTGCAGGCGCAGCGACGGGTGGGCCGGATTGGCTTCCAGGACTTGCAAGGTTTTGAGGTACTGCTGGCGAAGATCAGGGTGACGTTTCAGAAAACGGGCCGCCCGACGGTTGTATTGTTCGGTGAAAACCAGCGCAAACATGGCAACTGGTGGAGGCGTTACATCGCGTCCAGCCGCGCCAGGTGGGCCTCGGGCGACTCTTGCACCCTGCGTCCGGCGGCCAGGTCGGCACGAGTCTGGGCCAGCGCGGCGTCCAGCTCACATTCGCGCAGGTAGTGGTACTGCGCCATATCCATCACCACATACCTGTCTTTGCCGCGCACCGACACAATCGCCTCGGGCGCGGTGCTCAGGGCCAACTCAATGGCAGCGATACCCTTGGTCTTTAGGTCATTGGCGCTGATGTGTGACATTGCAAACTCCTGGCGATGGGTCAATAATGCGCTTGATAGTACGCTGAATCATACGATTAATCCACCGCCGGATCGTATCGATCGATCAGACCAGCTTGGCCAAGGCAGCGGGCGAATAATCCGACAGCTCACTGGCGCGGCCGTCGCGCACCTTCAGCACCCAGTCTGGGTCGCTGATCAAGGCCCGACCCACCGCCACCAGATCAAAGTCGCCACGGTCCAGCCGACGCAGCAATTCATCCAGCGCGGCCGGTTGCGAGCCCTCGCCGCCAAAGGAGGCAATGAACTCGCCCGACAGGCCCACTGAGCCGACCGTGATGGTGGGTTTGCCGGTGAGCTTTTTGGCCCAGCCGGCAAAGTTAAGGTCCGAGCCCGCGTACTCGGGTTCCCAAAAGCGGCGCTGCGAACAATGGAAGATGTCGGCGCCAGCGTCGGCCAGTGGCCGCAGCCAGTCCTCCATCTCCTGCGGCGTGCGGGCCATCTGCACCGCGTAGTCCTGCTGCTTCCACTGCGACAGCCGGATGATCACCGGGTAGTCCGGCCCCACCTCGGCGCGCACCGCCGTCAGGATGTCGGCCGCAAACCGGCCACGCTGCACCAGGCTGGCGCCGCCGTAGCCGTCCTGGCGCAGGTTGGTGCCTTCCCAGAAAAACTGGTCGATCAGGTAGCCATGGGCGCCATGCAGCTCGATAGCGTCAAAGCCCAGCCGTTTGGCAGCACCAGCCGCGCGCGCGAAGGCGGCAATGGTGTCGGCAATGTCGGCATCGCTTATGGGCTCGGCAATCTTTTTGCCAGGCGACGACAGGCCCGACGGGGAATCCCATGGGCCGGGCGGCTGCCAACTGGTGCGCCGGTTGCGCACCGCGCCCACATGCCATAGCTGCGGCGCCATCAGGCCGCCCACGGCGTGCACGCCTTCAATAACCTTTTGCCAAGCGGCCAATGCATCGTCGCCCCAGAAGCGCGGTACATCGGGGTCATTGGACGCCGCCGGGCGCTCCACCACCGTCCCCTCGGACACGATCAGGCCCACCGCACTCACGGCACGGCGGCGGTAATACGCGGTCACATCGTCGGTCGGCACACCACCGGGCGAGAACGAGCGCGTCATCGGCGCCATCACGATGCGGTTGGGGAGCTGCAGGGTTTTGCAGCTGAAGGGGGAGAAAAGGGATTGGGTGGGGGACATGGCGCGAGCTTGCAGTTTTAAGAGGCTGGAGTATCCCGCACAACACGGTCTAGCCTGCCCCCTGCGCCCGCAGGCTCTGCTGCCAGATATGCCGATACACCTCCTGCGCCACGCGAGCCTTGTCGTCCGGGGTGTAGGGCGGCTCCGGCAGGGTTTGGTACACCTGGTCCAGGATGAAGGTCTCCACCTCGGCCTGGGTCTGTTCCTTTTCTGTCCAGCGGTCCAGCGGCGCGATCAGCGCCAGCACACCGGCCAACAGCTCGCGGCTGGCCTGCTTGATGCGTTCACGGTCAGCGCGGGTCAAATCATCACGCTGCACCAGGTCAAACAAGGCCAGCTGCTCTTCGCTCAGTCCTCATCCAAAGCCCGACGCTCCTCTGCGCTCAAGGCATTCGCCAGTTCGATGAGTTTGGCAAACGTGTCCTCCACGGTGGCTCGGTCTTTGTCCTGGTTGTAAGCGGCAATGATCTCCTGGTAGCGCTTTTCGTAGTTCATCCGCAGTGGGTTGCGCCCCAGCATCTGCGCCAGCTTGTCTTCCACAATTTGCCGGATGTCCTCAATCACCGTCGCCTTGCGTTTGATTTTTTTGGCAAATTCATCGCGCAACTTTTCCATGTTGATCTGCGACAGGTCCACCGTCAGCCCGCTGGCCTGGTCGCCACCGGGGCCATGGGAGGCAATGGCCGTGTTGACGATGCGGTGCAGCAGCTTGAGCAGCTCGCTCACATCGGCCGTGTCGCGTCGCTCGCCCAGCTTCTTGTAGATGGCCTCCAGGTTGTCGTGGCGCTCGGCATAGATCAATGCGGAGGGCTCTACCAACAATGCTTTGAACCGGCCGAACACCACACGGCACAAGATTTCATAGCGGCGCTTGGCTTCCTCACTGGTGTAAACCGCTTCTACCGCGTCGGCCAGCAACTGAATGCGGGTGAACCCCTTGGTACCTGACAGTGCATTGGCCTCAAAGCCCAGGCCGCGCAGGTGTGCTTCCGTCACAGTGATGGCATCGGCCAGTGCAGCAACCCGCTCTTCAATCGGAGCCACGATCTCAGCGTCACCACCATCGTCACCCAGCGCGTACTGGGCCAGGGCTTCGCGCAGGCTCTTGAGCATGCCGTTGTAGTCCACGATCAGCCCAAAATCCTTGCCCGGGTACACCCGGTTGGCACGGGCAATGGCCTGCATCAGCGTATGCGCCCGCATCGGCTTGTCGATGTACAGCGTGGCGAGGCATTCGACATCAAAGCCGGTGAGCCACATGGCGCACACGATGGCGATGCGGAACGGGTGCTTGGGGTTTTTGAACGAGGTTTCTACATCGACGCGCTGGCCGTCTTTCGTTTCAAATCCCAGCTTCATCACCGAACGGTGGGAGATGATGTCGAACTGCCACTTTTTGAAGTCAGCCACTTCGTTTTGGGCTTCGCTGATGATCAGCTCAATGATGGTGTCATCCATCCAATCGGCTTTGGCCACCAGCCGGTCGCGCTGCGCATGCAGTATCTGACGGGTTTCGTCATCATCGGCGGCGGCAATAGCAGCCAGTTTGGCCTGAGCGTCTGTGCGCACGGCGGCGGCCTTGGCCTTCCACTTGGGGCCAATCAGCTTGAGCATGCGGGCACAGGTGATTTTGTCGATGCACACCATCATGGCTTTGCCTGCTTCCCAGCGGGTGCTGCAATGGTCCACAAAGTCACTGGCCACGCGGTCCAAGCGCTCGTCAGCCGTGATCACCTCGTAATCCTTGCCCAGCAGCTTTTCCAGCAAAGCCGTTTGGTCCGGGTCCAGGTCGGCAGCGTCCACAGCGGCCGCGATGCGATCGTTCAGGTCCAACTTGGCCAGGCCCAACTTCTCGCCCCGGTTTTCGTACACCAGCTTCACGGTGGCGCCATCTTCTTCGCTGCGCTTGAAGTCGTAGCGCGACACGTAGTCGCCAAAGATGCGCTTGGTCAGCTGGTCGTGCTTGAACAGCGGCGTGCCGGTAAAGCCAATAAAGGCCGCATTGGGCAGCGCCATGCGCATGTTGCGCGCCAGCTTGCCCGATTGGGTGCGGTGAGCCTCATCAGACACCACAATAATGTCGTCGCGCTTGCTGTACGGCGCATCGGGCGATACCTCCTGGTTGAACTTGTGAATCAGGCTGAACACAAAACGGTGATTTTCAGACAGCAGGCGCTGCAATTCGCGCCCTGAGCTTGCGCGCGGGGTTGTGCCATCGGCCACCCCGCAGCCTACAAAGGTCTTGTAAATCTGGCTGTCCAGGTCGTCCCGGTCCGTCATCAGCACAAAGGTGAAATTGCCCGGCACCGTGCGGCGCACCTTCTCGGCAAAGAAGGCCATCGAATACGACTTGCCGCTGCCCTGCGTGTGCCACACCACCCCCAAGCGGCCCAGATCAGGGTGCGCACGTTCGATGATTTGCAGGTACTCGGGCACAGGCTGAGCAGCCATCGGGTAAACCACCAAGGCATCATTGGCCGCGTAATCTCTGTCCGCAGAGGGCAGCGCAATGGTGCGGTGGGTCAGGCGTTTGTCGGTCGGGAACTCACGCTTCAGTGCTTCCTGCCTCACCACGGCGGCCACGGCCTGGTTCACACCCAGCATCTGGTGGTTACGGGCCACCACCTTGCGCACGGCACCGGCCTTGCTGGCGTCAAACAAAATGAAGTTTTCTACCAGGTCAAGCAAGCGGTCTTTGGCCAGCATGCCGTTGAGCAACACCTCTGCGGCCACGTTGCCCACATCCTGCTCGTGCAGGCGCTTCCACTCACCAAAATGCGCCCAGCTGCTGGTGATGGAGCCAAAGCGGGCGTTGTGCCCGTTGCTGACAACCAAAAACGCGTTGTGGTGAAAGGCATGGGCCACCACGTTCTCGTCCATGTAGTCGCGCAGGTTGCCGTCAAAGCCAGCACGGATGTTTTTGTAAACCGCTTTGAGCTCAACAAAGACCAGCGGCAAGCCGTTCACAAAACACACCAGATCGGCCCGGCGGTTGTAGTTGGGCGTGCGCAGGCCGGTGAGCTTGAGCTCGCGCACCACCAGAAACCGGTTATTGACCGGGTTGCGAAAGTCGATCACCGCCGCCTGTGCGTGGCTGAGCTGCCCCTGTGCGTTGCGGTAGCTCACCGGCACACCGTCGCGGATCAGCGCATGAAACGCCTGGTTGTGCTGCAACAGCGAACGAGAAAACTCGTGGTGCGTCAACTTGGTGATGGCCTCTTCAATGGCGGGGGCGGGCAGCTGCGGGTTGAGCCGGACCAATGCGCTGCGCAAGTCGCGCACCAGCACCGCGTCACGCTCGCTGGCGCGGCCCAGCGTGCCATTGGGGCCAAAGGTTTCCTGGTTCCAGGCATACACGCTGTCCCAGCCCAGCGAATGCGCCAGATGCTCGGCAAAGGTGGCCTGCACCAATCGGTCTTCGCTGTTGATGTCGGTGTAGGCCATGGGTTCTATCGGACAGAGCCATCGGTCATAAAGGACAGCGTCAACGACTGTCCTTTATAAAAACCATTACAAATCAACCACTTGGAACGCATGCGGGGCTTAAAGCCATTATTTTTCATGAAACACCCCTCCCTTTTGTCCTTTAGACATTACGCACCCAATCGGTAACGCCGCCAGCGCCGCTCGCCTGAATAAACCACCTCATTGGTGCCCAACAAATGATCCAAAGCCCGCTTGACCGTTTTTGCCGATATCTCCACCCCAATGCGCCGGTTAATGTCAGCACTGGACGATTCGGGGTACCGCGCCAGGTCTTCCAAAATCAAGGCATGCAGGCGGTGCGGTGTGATGCGGGTTAGCGTGGTTTTGCGGTCGAGCTGCGCACCACGTAACCAATCCGGTGCCACAAAGTAGCGCATGCCCGAAGTCTTGCCCGTGGTATGGACCAGGCCGGCAGAAACCAAGCGCCCGAACCATACCGACAAATCATCTCCGCCTTCCGCCTCCAGCACGGCGCTCAGTTCGCGGGCAGTCATGCCCTCGGCCTGTGCCAACACACCCAAGGTAATGCGCTCGCGCTGGGTGAGCTGATAGCGGGCATCGGCCTCGGCAAGCAGCCGCATCACGTCAGGCTTGGCAATGCGCCGTTGAATCGTCACCTTGACCCAATCCACGCCCTCTTCGGGCACGGGTGCCGGGCGGCCTTGGGACAGCAGCCGGTCATAGATCAAGTCAAAACCGCTGCCCTCACGCTCCATCAGGCCCAGGTCGTGAAACACCCGCGCTAGCCCTTCGTTGCGCCGGCGGCTGGCATGCAGCATGTTGCGCGGGGTTACCCCCAGCGGCAAGCGGCCGGGGTTGACCACCTCCAGCCGCTCGGGGTGCAGATTGAGGTAAATGTCGCCCTGTTGCGTGTAAGGCCGGTGCACCAGCGCGTTGACCAGCAACTCGCGCACCACCTTTTCGTCGTAGGCGGGCACGCTACGGCGGTAGAGGCCTTCGGCCACCTCGTAGCTCTCGCGAAAATCGGGTACCTCGCGCCACACGGCATCTACCAGCTCCACGGGGGATAGCTCGCAGTCGTCCCACACCCATTTGTTGATTTTCTGACCCTGCTCGTCGTACTTGATGGCCTGCACCAGCGGCGCAGTGCCCAAGGCGCGGCGGTCGGCGGCAGTGCCCAGCAGCAGCGCACCCAGGCGGGTCAGCGTTGCGCCTTGGGCCAACCCGTAATGGGTCAGCAGCGCATCCGCACCTTTTTCCTTGACAGACTCTTTGACCCGGCCCGATGCCGCAATACCTTTAACAAAAGCGGCCAGCTTGTCGGCGGCAGCAGCGCCACGCGACACGCCGCTGTCCATCGCCTCCCACGGCCTGCCCGGCCGCTCATTGGCGAGGCGCAGTACGTCGTCGCCCAGCACCGGCTGGCAGGTGTCACCCACGCGCAGGAAATAGCGGCCATCTTTGGTAGATGCCACGCTGGGGGCTCGGTCAATCACAAGCTCGATGAACTCACCGCCATTGGCCGCCAGCTGCACGCTGGGCAATGCCTGCACATTCACCGTCAACTCGCCCATGCGCTTGCGCAACCGGTCAAGCAGCTCTGACGGCACCACTTGGCCGGCAGGCGGCAAGGTTTGTCCATCTTCGATGCCAATCAACAAGCGGCCACCCCCGCCATTGGCAAAGCACACGCAATCTTTGGCCAACGCCTCCCAGTCCGCCGACTTGCCGGTGACGGTGCGCAGAGACTTGAGGTCGGTGTGGTGGCCTTCGAGGGACATAAAGAGGCCTATTGACAATTACAGCGCATCAATCGCGGCAATCAATCGAGCAATGTCTGGGTGCGGGTCTCCCAGTGCGATGGTGTCTGCAATTTTTCGATGAACAAACGGCTTCTTGAAGGTGGCATCGTCATTCGGTCTTATCGGCAATCCTTTGCTGCCAATTTGACGACGCAAGTCATCGAGGCTGTATCCGTTAGAAAAGTCATTTCCCGTGGTAGACAAGCTGGTTAGGACTGTTGAAACAGCTGCCTTGTTTACTGTGGTTAGAAGGGAATACTCCAAATCAGATGAGAACACAAAAACGTTTAGGCCGGCCGTGCTGAAAAAGGCTGTAGCATCGATTGCGGCCCCGGCATATTCTGGCTCACCCTTATCAAGGGCCGCATCTACTTTTGACAGAAAACCAGCCTCGCCAATTGGTGTGTAACCGGCGTCTTTGGCACCCTTCAAAACAGCACGATTTGAAGGCTTTGTCAACGAGTCAAAATCAGTCACGACCAAGTGAGGAATTTTTGCAGAGCTCCAAGCTCGAATCATTCGCAAAAAAGGTGAGGAATTTTTATTGCCAGACGCAGACAACACCGATATTCGGTGAGCGTGCGCACCGAACTTCTTTTCAAGCAGTAGTTTGACCACTCTTGAGTCTGATTCACCCTCTACAAGTATGACTTTGTCAGCGAAGAATAGGGATGAATTTACCTCATCACTGTAAGCGTCAAATGTTTCCTGCTCACCCTGGCTATTCACCTCCGCCACATGCAGTGCTGAGTGCTGCCCGTCTTTTTTTACAAGGCCCAGCCGGGTAAAAGGAGTCTCTGCAATGATGTAGGGACTGTGGGTGGTGACGATCACCCGTAAATTCGCTGACGCAGCAGCACGTATGCCTTGATAAAGTTCCTTTTGCTTTTGTGGATGTAGAAATGCTTCTGGCTCTTCAACTGCCAGAATGAATTGAATACCAGGGTTTTCTGCGGCTTGCTGTTCAACCCGATGAAGGGCCAAAAGCACGCCACTTTGAACACCGGAACCCGCTTCAGAAAGTGCCAATGTCGCATCACTATCGCCTGGCATTTCAAATCCCAAACTCAGGTTATCAAGTATCCATTCACCAATATCCTGCACGTCAACATCAAACTTCAGAGCCAGTTTATGTTGCGTCTTGTATCCGAACTGCTCCTCAATTTTCGGCAACAGCGCGGCGTTTATGAATGGTTTGATTGTGGTTGAGATACTGTCCCTAATTTCCTTCAGCTTACGGTATTCCTTTGGTGTACCGCCGGCTTTTTCCGGGATGATCTTTGCGAGACCATGAACTCGGAGCATCCGGGAAAACAAATCCTGAAAGGCTGGCGAAGTTGCGTCACGCATCGCAGGGATCAAGACAAATCTGTTGTGCTCACGAAGTTGTTTCAAAACGGCAATTGCCGCTGGGGTCGTTTTTGCACTTCGTTCAATGGTTTCGAGAACCGTAAAAGTCAGGTCTGTACGAACCGTGATGTGCAAGACCTTGTCAACTCCTTTTGAAGAATATTTGATTGTGATCCGACGGGCTTTGGAATTGACCGGGAAAAGTGGCAGTAGTCGCTCGGCTAAATCTGGGTGTAAGGCCCCACGATTGAGCGCATCTTCATCTAGCTGATTCAGAACAATGTCAATGGCTTTGAGAATTGACGACTTTCCATGATCATTCTGACCAACAAGGACCGAGGTTCTTTCCAAGTCGAATTTGAGGGACTTGAAAGCCTTGATATAGGTAAATTCAAAAGACTTAATTTTCATACTTGGATTTTCCCAGTCATTAAACGCGGCAGCAACAGGTCGCGGGCGGTACGGAGTTTTTGGTTTTGCGTGCGCAAGCTCTCCATCTGCAGAAAGACCGTCGACGCAAATTCATCAAATGACCGAAGTATTGGCGCGGGCGGAATCAGGATTTCAACCCGGTGTACGGACTTGCGATCAAGCGTAGGTACGGATGACCCGCCGTTGAATTGCTTCAAGTCCATCTCTCTCAGCAGGTGTAGTGCAAATAATGGTGTCACTCGCTTGAACTCCTTGACCCAAAGCGCGGTATTGAGCGGCCAGTAATCCTCTGCAACGTATTGCACTTCGCCCAAAGTGCCGCTTCGGCCAGTCACCACCCCAGGTGCTACCGCTTTGGCTTTGTCGTGGTAACCCAGGATGCCGGTCGAGCCGTAGATCGGGACGCCGCCTTCTTGCCGGTCTTGCGTTGGTAGATCGAAGCCACGTTGTAAAACCAAAGCAGACTCCAGCGGTGCCTGCGTCCACCCCTTTGGCACGCCATCCACAACAGGGGTGTGTTCATAGCCGGGGAAGCGCAGCCGGACGAACCATTCGCGGTAGAGCAGCCGGGCGGACTCTTCGAGCAGGGCCATGCGGCGGCGGTTGTTTTCGATGAGGTCGTCGTAGGTTGAGAGGTAGTCGACGATCCTGTTTTGTATCTCAAGCGGCGGCAATGGCACTGGTAAGCCACGCAAAATTCCCAAATTGATCAGTGGGATCGTGCTCCCGCTGTTCTTGTTGATGATGTGCTGTCTCATTCCTGGCGTGGTAAACCAAAGGAAGAGGAATAGCGGATTGACTTTGCTTTTGTCGCTCCTGACACGAAGCTGCTTATTTGAAATGATGTACCGATCAAAGCGGGTCCCAGCAGGAATAATCCCAACCTGACCGATGGTTCCAGCCGCGTAAAAACCAAATCGCCCTCGATGGCTTGGCAATTCTTGAATTCCTCCGCCTTTTCATCAGTCAGGAACACAAAGCCATCGTCAACAAAGCGTCTATGTCCAAAAGTCAGATTGTTTCCACGAATTACCGGGACACCATCATCAACAAAAAACCGACTTCCGATGTTTGATCCGAATGGGCCAGAGACAATCGAACCCTTTACTGGCAATGCAACGTCCTCAAATCTAACTTGTGGCCAGTTCATGCTTTGCAGACCAATTATCATAAAAACAGCCTGCAGCCCTCATGAAATAAAGCCAAGCAGCTACTAAAACCATAGCAATCAGCACTCGTCATACCCCCAACGCCTCAAAGTTGGTCTGAATCCTGGCGGCCAAGTCCACAGCCTCGCGGTTCAAGTCCGCCAACTCCAGGTGGATGTCGCGCAGGGTTTGTTCGAAGTCGAAGTCCGCGTCCACCTCGGCCGGGGCCACGCCCACAAAGCGGCCGGGGGTCAGGCTCCAGTCGGCGGCTTCAATGTCGGCGCGGGTGACCACCTTGCACAGGCCGGGCACGTCCACCATGGCAGCCTGGGGAAAGCGGTCTTGCAGCCAGGCCACCTGGCGGTGCAGGTAGGCGCAGCCTTTGAGCTGTTCGACGGCGGCTTGGCGGTCTTCGTCTAGCTGCTTGATGGCCCTGCCCACGGCCCGGCGGTCATAAAACTCAGTGGCCTCGGCGCGTGCTGCCAGATCCTGCCCCAATGCTTGCGCCAGTTCATTCGCCAGTTGGGCGGCGCGGGCGGCCAGTTTGTAGAGCAGGTCAATCTGTTTGACCAGACCCCGGGCCGATTCGGCCAGGGGGTCAAAGGCTTGGCGGGCGGCGTGTTGGGCTTGGTTGGTGTGCACTGGCTTGGCCGCCGACTTGCAAAACACGGCTAAGCCGGTGACCAAGGCGGCGCGGTCGCTGGCGTAGCTGCGGGTGGCCTCCACCCACTCGGTAAGCGCATCCTCAGCGGGTTGGCGCGGGGCTGGGGGCAGCGCTTCGATGTTACGCAGGTTTTGCAAAAAGGCTGCCACCGGTTCGCGGCAGGCCGTCAGGACTGACTCAAATGCCCTCAGCGTGCCCTCCACGGCAGCCGCGGCGATGCCCAGGCGGGTGATGTAGCCTTGCACCAGCCCCAAAAAGCGCTCTTGCTGGCCCCGGTACAGCCACACCACAGCGGCCAGGTTGGCTTGCTGCTCGGGTGAAAAGTCGTAAACCTTGCGGGTGACTTTGCGGTACACGTTGCGGGCGTCCAGCATCAGCACCTGGTCCTGGCGCGCTACTGGCTTGGCCTTGTCAAAGTGCCACAGCTCGCAGGGAACGGTGCGGGTGTAGAAAAAATTGGCGCGGATGGCGACCATCACGTCTACATCGCCCGTCTCTACCAGTTTGCGCCGCACTTCTTTCTCGCCATGGCCGGCGCTGCTGGCCTGGGACGACATGACAAAGCCCGCGCGCCCGGTGGGAGACAGGTAGCTGTGAAAGTACGAGATCCACAGGTAGTTGCCGTTGGAGACGTGTTTGTCTTTGTTGACGCCGGGCAGACCAAAGGGCAGGCGCCGGTCACCCTTTACTTTGTCGGCATCCACGGTGTCCACATTGAACGGCGGGTTAGCCATCATGAAGTCGACATTGCCCCAGAGTGGACGGCCATCTTGCAGGCGATGCGGATCGTCGTAGAAGGTATTGGCCTCCAAAATGTCGCCCTCCAAGCCATGCACGGCCAGGTTCATCTTGGCGAATGGGATGGTGGCGCGGGTCTTCTCTTGGCCGTAGAAGGTGACACGCTTCATGGTGTCCTGGCCGGACTGCTCAATGAAGTGGCTGCTTTGCACAAACATGCCGCCCGACCCGCATGCCAGATCGGTCACCACCCCATGGGTCGGTTCAATCACATTGACCAAGGTTTGCACCAGTGAGGGCGGCGTGAAGAACTCGCCATTGTCTTGTGCACCCTGCATGGCGAACTTCATCAGGAAGTATTCGTAAATGCGGCCAAACACATCACCGGTGGCAGTGCGCAGGGCTTGGCTGTCAAAGCAGCGCAACAGGTCTTCAAGCAGCTTGTTGTCGAAGCGGTCGTAGTCTTTGGGCAGGCTGCCTTGCAACGGGGGAAAGTCTGCCTCGATCGCGTTCATGGCGGCCACCAGCGCGCTGCCCAAGTTTGAACCCGATGGCAGATTCAGCAGCGTGTCATACCGCGCTGCTGTGGGCAACATGAGGGCGCGGCGCTTGATGAAATCAGCTTTGCCCAGCGGGCGCTTTGGCATGGTGCCTGCCGCTTGTTCTGCTTCTATGGTTTGCAGTGCCGTTTGGTAGCGGTTGGTGGCATGGCGCAAAAAGATGACGCCCAGCACAGGCATGCAGTACTCGCTGCTGGGCAGGTTGGAGTTGGCGCGGAGCAGGTCGGCAGCCTCCCACAGGCTGGCTTCGACTTGGGCGATGTTGTGAAATGCGTTGGCGGTCATGCGGTTTGTCTTGTTATGGGCCCGTTGCCAGCCCTCCTTTTGCGCTGAATTTAGCATGCGGGCACCGGATGGGGCCACAATCATCAGCATGCCTTTGTCAACCCGTCCTGCCATGGTACTCCCCATGCCCGGCCTGCCACGCCGCCGCTTGCTTGCGGCCGCCCTGGCACTGCCGCTCTTGCCCACAGGTGCCGGCGCACTGACGCCGCAGCGGCTGCAGTTTCCGCGTGACCTGGGCAGCCACCCGGACATGCGCACCGAGTGGTGGTACATCACTGGCAGCCTGACAGGCGAGACGCCGGCGCAGAGTTTTGGTTTTCAGCTCACATTTTTTCGCAGTCGGGTGGCGGCCACCCAGGGCATGACCTCCGCCTTTGCCGCCAAACAACTGCTGTTTGCCCACGCTGCCGTCACCGATGTGGCGGGCAAGAAGCTGTGGCACGACCAGCGCCTGGCGCGCGCCGGCTTTGGCGTGGCCAAGGCCAGCGAGACCGACACCGATGTGCGCCTGCGCGACTGGTCGCTGCGGCGCGATGGCAACACTTACCTGGCGCAGGCGGCCGGGGCTGGTTTTGATTTCACGCTGACGCTGACCGAGACCCAGCCGCTGCTGTTGCAAGGCGACCGCGGCCTGTCGCGCAAGGGGCCCGAGCCCAAGCAGGCCAGCTACTACTACAGCCTGCCGCAGCTGCGCACCAGCGGCACGCTGCGCCTGGGCGGCAAGGCAGTCAGTGGCAAGGCGCTGGCCGTGCAAGGCAAGGCCTGGCTGGACCATGAGTGGAGCGACGAGCTGCTGCACCCGCAGGCGGTCGGCTGGGACTGGATCGGCATGAACCTGGCAGACGGCAGCGCGCTAACCGCCTTTCAGCTGCGCACCAAGGCGGGCGCTGCGCTGTGGGACGGCGGATCCTTTCGCCACCCCGCCATGGGGTTGGACAAACTGCCCCATGTGTTCAGCCCGGGCGAGGTGGTTTTCCGGCCGGTGCGGTACTGGGTCAGCCCCCTGACCGGGGCCCGCTACCCTGTCGAATGGCTGGTGCGCACGCCAGCCGACATCTACACCGTTCGGGCGATCGTTGACAATCAGGAGCTGGACAGCCGAGCCTCCACCGGCACGGTCTACTGGGAAGGCCTGAGCGAGCTGATTGACAGCAACGGCCGCACAGTAGGCCGGGGCTACCTCGAAATGACAGGCTACACCGGCCGCTTGCAACTCTAGCCGCACCACGCGCTTGCCTTGCCGCCTGTCGGCCCCACTTGGAACACCATGAGCAACGAACGCGCCAAATCACAAAATCCCAAATCCCTGTCTGGATTGCTGCCGTTCTTGCGTCCCTACCGCGCGCAGATTGCCCTGGCCGGCGTGTTTCTGGTGATGGCGGCACTGGCCACGCTGGCCTTTCCGCTGGCGCTGCGCAGTCTGATTGACGGCGGCCTGGTGCAGAGCGACAAGGGCGCGCAGGTGATGGGGCTACGCGACCACTTCGCAGCATTGTTTGGCGTGGCGGTGGCACTGGGCGTGTTTTCAGCCGCGCGCTTTTACATGGTGAGCTGGCTGGGCGAGCGCGTCACGGCCGATCTGCGCAACGCGGTGTATGGCCATGTGCTGCAGCAAAGCCCGGAATTTTTTGAGACCACGCAAACCGGCGAAGTACTGTCGCGCCTGACCGCCGACACCACCCTGGTACAGACCGTGGTCGGCTCATCGCTGAGCATGGGGCTGCGCAACGCCGTGATGGGCATCGGCGCCTTGGGGATTCTGATCTGGACCAACCCGGTGGTGATGTTGCAGGTGCTGCTGGTGCTTGTGCTGATCGTGCTGCCTTCGCTCTGGTTTGGCCGGCGTGTGCGCAAGCTGTCGCGCGCCAGCCAGGACCGGGTGGCCGACTCCAGTGCCATCGCCGCCGAAGTGCTGAACGCCATTCCCGTGGTGCAAAGCTACACCGCCGAAGCCAGGGAGGCCAAGCGCTTCAACGTCTCCACCGACAACGCTTTCCAGACCGCGATCCGGCGCACGCGGGCGCGCTCGGTGCTGGTGGGCTTCATCATCATCGCCACCTCGGCCGCGCTTTTGTGGGGCCTGTACCAGGGCACGCAGGCGGTGATGGCCGGGCGCATCAGTGCTGGCCATCTGGGGCAGACCGTGGTCTACGTGATCATTCTGGCCAGCGCCTTTGCCATCCTGGGCGAGACCTATGGCGACTTGCTGCGCGCGGCGGGCGCGACCGAGCGGCTGATGGAGTTGCTGGGCAGCCACTCCCCCATCTCTTCACCATCAAAACCGGTTCCAGCCCCCGTCCAGCTTGAAGGTAGCGCTATTGAATTTGAAGCAATCCGCTTTCACTACCCATCCCGCCCGAACCAGGCCGCGCTGAGCAACTTCTCACTGACAGTGAAGCCGGGCCAAACCGTGGCCATCGTCGGGCCCAGCGGCGCCGGCAAGAGCACGGTGTTCCAACTGCTACTGCGCTTTTATGACCCTGCAGAGGGCCGCATCCTGCTTGATGGCGTGGCCACCCGCGCGCTGAGCCTGCACGACCTGCGCCAGCGCGTCGGCATCGTGCCTCAGGACGCGGTGATTTTTTCCAACAGCGCGCTGGAGAACATTCGCTACGGCCGCCCCGAGGCCAGCGACGCCGAGGTGGAGACCGCCGCCCGCGCCGCCTTTGCCGACGAATTCATCCGCGCCCTGCCCGAGGGTTACCACACCTTCCTGGGCGAGCGCGGCGTTCGCCTGTCGGGTGGCCAGCGCCAACGCATTGCGATTGCCCGCGCCATGCTCAAAAATCCACCGCTTCTGCTGCTCGACGAAGCCACCAGCGCATTAGACGCTGAGAGCGAACGCATGGTTCAGGCAGCTCTTGAGTCAGCTATGCGCGGCCGCACCACGCTGGTCATTGCACACCGACTGGCCACGGTGCAAAAGGCAGACCACATTGTGGTGCTGGACCATGGCCAACTGGTAGAACAGGGAACGCACGCCGAGCTGGTCGCACAAGGCGGTGTCTACGCCGGGTTGGCCGCGCTGCAGTTCAACGCCTGAGTATTGGTCTGAGGCATTGATCTGTTGCCTTAAGCCGCGTAGACTTATGTCACCACCAACGCCACGATCTCCACCCAACTGATTTACATGCATGGTTGCCGTCACTGCCGTCAATAGCGCGACGCCCTCGCTGCCCCTGCAGCGGGTGGACGCGCCTGAACGGCAAGCCCGGCGGGAGGCCGCGGCGGCGCAGGTTGAGGCCAGGGTAAAACGGCAACAGGCCGATCGGGCTGAGCTTGAGTCCAGCATGCGCAATTTGGCGGCCCGCCTGCAGGAAGTAGAAGGCCTGTACAGCCGCCCGCCGGTGCGCAGCACAAGAACCGTATTGCCACCTTCCTTCCAGGACTTCATTGTGGAGCAATACAACGCGACACTCGGTGAACGTATGGCCAGCGGGACATCGCTCAAGATGCGCCCCGACACCGATCCAGTCCGCAATGCCCAAGGGCACGCCACAGGCCGTATCGTCGACCTCGTGGCTTAAACGGCTGCCGGCTTTACTGCAACTGGCCTTTGAGCGATTCTGGCAGTGGCAGCGGCATCACGGCAATACCCTCGTCAATCAAGGCCTCAGTCTCAGCCGCCGAGGCCTTGCCCCGGATACCGCGTTCCTTGGCCTCGCCGTAATGGATCCGTCGCGCTTCTTCGGCGAACTTGTCGCCCACGTCGTCTGTGTTGGCCAAGATGCGTCGGGCCATCGCCATCCAGGCCATTTGCATTGCCTGTTCAGGCTGGTCCGTCAGGGCGACATCCTGAACCGGCTTGACCTCTGGACGGGTTGCCCCCAAATTAAGTCTCGGTGCGCTAAGTTTCTTGGTGATGCTGGCGTCGCCACAAACAGGGCACTCCACCAAGCCACGGCCGAATTGGGCGACAAAATCATCCTCGGACGCAAACCAACCCTCAAACAGGTGTTGTTGCGAACAGGCCAAATTCAAAACTTTCATGGCACGATTATGCAGCGCGCCCTGGGCCTGCGGCAGTGTGCCAATCCAATGCCCAGGCCCCGCTCAACACATTTTGCAGCCACAGCGCACCAGCCAGCGTCTTACCGTCGGTCACCTGCCCGCTCAGGCACCATTGAAGCAGCTCGTCTGGGGTGGCGGTGAAGACATCCAAAAACTCGCCTTCGTCGAGCTGCCGTTCGCCAGCTGTCACACCACGGGCAAACCAGATGTCAATGAACTCGGTTGAGTAGGAGATCACCGGGTGCAACATGCCAGCACGCGCCCATTCCGTGGCCCGGTAGCCCGTCTCCTCCATCAATTCACGTTGGGCGCAGGCCAGGCTTGTCTCGCCCGGATCCAGCTTGCCCGCCGGAAACTCGATCATCACTCGCTTGACCGGGTAACGGTACTGCCGCTCCAGCACGACACGCCAGTGGCCAAGCTCGTCTTGCAGCATGGGCACCACCATCACAGCACCCGGATGGACCACATACTCGCGCGTGGCCACCTGGCCATTGGGGAGTTGCACCGAGTCGCTGAAGGCATGCAAAAACCCGCCCTTGAGCAGCTCTTGGCTGCTGAGCTTGATTTCGGTCAGGTGTTGGTCTGGATCAGTCATGCTGCCCGCCACAAGACCCTGTCAGGATGCCACAGCTTTGCGAGCAAGGCTTCAGCTACCGAGCATTTGCACGACAGCACGTGCGCACACCGCCATCAAGCCACCGGGCAGCAGGCCCAGCACCAGCACCAGTGCCCCGTTGATGGACAGCACCACACGCACGTCCAGCGGCGCGGACACCGTGGTAGCCGTAATAGGCTCGTCAAAGTACATGACCTTCACCACGCGCAAGTAGTAAAACGCGCCAACCAAAGACATCATCACCGCAAAGACTGCCAATCCGATTGACACAGCCTGACCCGAAGCCACCAGCGCCTGCAGCACCGACAGCTTGGCATAGAAACCCACCATCGGCGGAATACCCGCCAGCGAGAATAAACAGACGGCCATGACTGCCGCATACAGCGGACTGCGCTGGTTCAGCCCGGCAAAGTCAGCGATTTCTTCACTCTCAAAACCGTCCCGCGCCAACAGCAGGATGACACCAAAGCTGGCCAGCGTGGTCAACACATAGGTGATGACGTAAAACATGGACGAGCTGTAAGCGTTGGCCGCCGAATCGACCTGGCCATTCACCACGCCCGACATCATGCCCAGCAGCACAAAACCCATCTGGGAGATGGTCGAAAAAGCCAGCATGCGCTTGAGGTTGGTTTGCGCAATCGCCGCCAAGTTACCGATCAGCAGCGAACCGACTGACAGCACCATCAACATTTGCTGCCAATCAATCGCCAGCGGCAACATGCCTTCGACCAGCAGCCGGATCATGATCGCGAAAGCTGCCAACTTGGGCGCGCCACCGATCATCAGCGTCACGGCAGTCGGCGCGCCCTGGTAAACGTCTGGAATCCACATGTGAAACGGCACAACACCCAGCTTGAAGGCCAGTCCCGAGACGACAAACACCAAGCCAAACACCAGCACCTGGTGGTTGACGTGACCCGAATTAATGGCGCGGAACACCGCGTTGACGTCGAGTGACCCAGTGGCGCCGTACATCATTGACAAGCCGTAGAGCAGGAAACCAGAGGCCAGTGCACCCAGCACAAAGTACTTCATGGCGGCTTCGGTCGCGGTGGCGTTGTCGCGGCGCAGCGCCACCAGGGCGTAGCTGGAGAGCGTGAGCAGTTCCAGCCCCATGTACAAGACCAAAAAGTTATTGCCCGAGATCATGACAAACATGCCCAACAGGGCAAACAGACTGAGCGTGAACAACTCACCGCCGCGCAACATATCGCGGTCGCCGGCATAGGGCCGACCATAGACCAAGGTCACCATCACCGCCACAGTGGCAAAGCATTTGAGCAAATTACCCAAAGGATCACTGACCACCATGTTGTTAAAGCCATAGACCGTGCTGGCACTGTTGGCGTACAGCGCCTGCAAGGTGGCCACGACCGCCAGCGTGACCAGCGACATGACGTAGGTACCGGTCCGGCGAGGGCTCTTGACAGCGAGATCGGTCAGCGCGATCACGCAGGCCATCACCAAGAGAATGATCTCGGGCAACACCGAGATCCAGCTGAGTTTGTCGATCATGTTCCGTCTCTTATGTCATTGAAGCCAAGGCAGGCTGATCAACGCAGCTTCGACTGCGCCACGTGCTTGAGCAACTCCGTCACTGAGCTGTCCATCACGTCGGTAAATGGTTTTGGGTAGACGCCCATGTAGATCGTGGCCACCGCCAGCAGCGCCAGCACCAGGAACTCACGGCTGTTGATGTCGACCAAGCCCTTCACGTCATCGTTGGCCACGGGCCCCAGGTACACCCGCTTGAACATCCACAGCGTGTAAGCCGCACCAAAGATCAGGGCGCTGGCAGCCAAGGCACCGATCCAGAAATTGGCTTTCACGGCGCCAAGGATCACCATCCATTCGCCCACGAAGCCAGCGGTACCCGGTAGCCCGCAGTTGGCCATGGCAAACAGCAAAGCAAAGGCTGTAAAGCGCGGCATGGTGTTGACCACACCGCCGTAGCTGGCAATTTCGCGTGAATGGACACGGTCGTACAGCACGCCAATCGACAGGAACATCGCCGCTGAGACAAAGCCGTGGGCAATCATTTGAACGATCGCGCCGGATACGCCCAAATTGTTGAAAATAAAGAAACCCAAGGTGACAAAGCCCATGTGCGCCACTGAGGAGTAAGCCACCAGCTTTTTCATGTCCTGCTGCACCATCGCCACCAAACCGACATAGACCACCGCGATCAGCGACAGCGCGACCATGAACCAGGCCCACTCCCGTGCCGCGTCGGGTGCAATAGGCATCGCAAAGCGCAAGAAGCCATAGGCGCCCAGTTTCAGCATGATGGCAGCCAGCACTGCCGAGCCGCCTGTGGGCGCCTCAACGTGAACGTCCGGCAGCCAGGTGTGTACCGGCCACATCGGCACCTTGACCGCGAAGGCCGCAAAAAAGGCAAAAAACAACAGGGTTTGCACGCTGCCGCCCAACGGCAGTTTGTGCCACACAGCGAGGTCAAAACTGCCACCGGAGTGGGTGTAGAGGTAAATCAGGGCGATCAGCATCAGCAGCGAGCCGAGCAAGGTATACAAAAAGAACTTGAAAGCCGCGTAAATTTTGTTGGGCCCACCCCAAATGCCGATGATCAGGTACATCGGGATCAGGGTTGCTTCAAAAAAGACGTAGAACAACAGCCCATCCAGGGCACAAAAGACGCCAATCATCAACCCGCTGAGAATCAGGAAGGCGCCCATGTACTGGTTGACACGCCGGGTGATCACCTCCCAACCTGCGATCACCACCACCAGGTTGATGAACGCTGTCAGCAACACAAACCAGAGCGAAATCCCATCAAGCCCAAGGTGGTAGTTGACATTGAATCGGGCAATCCAGGGCGCCCGCTCCACAAACTGCATCGCAGCTGTGCCCAGTTTGAAGCCCTCATACAGGGGCAGGGTGACAAGAAAACTGACCAGAGCGCCAGCCAGCGCAACCCAGCGCACCATGGGTGCCTGCTCGTCGCGGCCAAGTGCAAGCAGCACCACACCAAAAGCAATAGGCGTCCAGATAGCCAGGCTCAGCAAACCCATTTTTATTGTTCTCCTACTTGAGCCAGACGAAGTACGTCATGAGCACAAAAACACCAAGAATCATGACCAGGGCGTAGTGGTACAGGTAACCCGTCTGCACTCGACGAATCACGCTAGCGACCCAGGCGACGAGTTTCCAGGCACCGTTGACCAGCACACCGTCAATCACCGCCTGGTCGCCCCCCTTCCACAAACCCGTGCCCAGTGCGCGTGCGCCCCGCGCCAAGACATTCTCATTGAACCAGTCCATGTAGTACTTGTTCTCAAGCAGCGTGTAAAGAGGTTGCAACCGGGTTTTGATCGCAGCCGGCAAAGCTGGATTCACCATGTACAGGTAATAGGCACTGGCAACACCAGCCAGCGCCAGCCAGAATGGCGCAGCACTAAGGCCATGCAGTGCCAGTTGCAGCGGGCCATGAAATTCTTCGCGCAAGACCACCATCGCCTTATGCAACTCAAGGTTGACAAAAATCGCATTCTTGAAGAAATCGCCAAACAGCATGGGCTGGATGGTGATGAATCCGATCAGCACAGATGGAATAGCCAACAGGACCAGCGGCAACGTGACGACCCAGGGCGACTCGTGCGGCGCATGGGAATCTGCGGCATGGTGCCCGTGTGGGTGTGCGTGTCCGTCATCATGGTGCGCTGCGTCATGGACATGCTGATGCGCATCGGGATTCTGGTCAAAACGTGGCTTGCCATGGAACACCAAGAAATACATGCGAAACGAGTAAAAGGCTGTGATGAACACACCCGCGAGCACTGCGAAATAAGCGAACCCGGCGCCTGGCAAAGTACTGGCGTGAACCGCCATGATGATCTCGTCTTTGGAGTAAAAGCCCGAAAACAGCGGCGTGCCAATCAAGGCAAGCGAGCCCAGCAGGGCGGTGATCCAAGTGATGGGCATGTACTTGCGTAGCCCGCCCATCCAGCGGATGTCCTGGTTGTGGTGCACGCCCATGATCACCGAGCCGGCCGCCAGAAACAACAGCGCCTTGAAGAAGGCGTGCGTCATCAGGTGGAACACAGCCACTGAGTAGGCCGAGGCACCGAGTGCCACGGTCATGTAGCCCAGCTGAGACAAGGTTGAATACGCCACAACGCGCTTGATGTCATTCTGGATGATGCCCAGGAAGCCCATGAACAAGGCTGTGATGGCACCAATCACCATGACGAAGTTCAAGGCTGTGTCACTCAGCTCAAACAGCGGTGACATGCGGGCCACCATGAAGATACCCGCTGTGACCATGGTAGCCGCATGAATCAGGGCTGAGATGGGCGTTGGACCTTCCATGGAGTCCGGCAACCAAACATGCAAGGGGAACTGTGCCGACTTGCCCATGGCACCAATGAAGAGGCAGATGCAAATCACCGTCACCAGCAGCGAGTCGGTACCCGGAAAGCCGATCTTGGCCAGCTCGCCTGATTTGGCGAACACTTCAGCGTAATTCAGTGAGCCGGCGTAGGCCACGATCAGACCAATGCCAAGAATAAAACCAAAGTCACCGACCCGGTTAACCAGGAAGGCCTTCATATTGGCAAAGATGGCCGTCGGCTTGTTGAACCAGAAACCGATCAAGAGGTAAGAGACCAAACCAACCGCTTCCCACCCAAAGAACAGCTGTAACAGGTTGTTGCTCATCACCAGCATCAGCATGGCAAAGGTGAACAAAGAGATGTAGGCAAAGAAGCGGTTGTAGCCCTCGTCCTCTTCCATGTAGCCCACGGTGTACAGATGCACCATCAGCGATACAAAGGTGACCACGCACATCATCATGGCGGTCAGCCCATCGACCAGGAAGCCGATTTCCATCTTCAGCCCACCGACCACCATCCAGGTGTAGAGCGTCTCATTGAATCGCGCGCCGTCAAATGCCACACTGACCAGCGTCATGGCCGACAAGACAAAGGACAGCAACACCCCCAGAATGGTCAGCGAATGCGACATACGCCGACCGATCCAGTTACCGCCGAATTGGGTTCCAAGGACGCCAGCCAGGATAGCGCCCACCAGCGGCGCCATTGGGACCGCCAGCAAGGTTGAAGCGTTCAGGGTTTGACTCATTGTTGTTAACCCTTGAGCGTGTTGAGTTCGTCCACATTGATGCTGGACTTGTTGCGGAACAGCAGCACCAAAATAGCCAGGCCGATGGCAGACTCTGCCGCCGCCACCGTCAAGATGAAGAACACGAAAATCTGACCGTGCATGTCACCCAGGTAATGGGAAAAGGCCACAAAGTTGGTGTTGACCGCCAGCAGCATCAGTTCAATCGCCATCAGCAGCACGATCAGGTTTTTACGATTCAAGAAGATGCCGATCACCGACAGGGCAAAAAGAATCGCGCCAAGCGACAGAAAGTGTCCGAGGGTCAGGGTCATGATTTAGTCTCCGACGTAGGGGCACCGTCATCGCTGTGCGGCAAGGCAGCCTGGGTGGCAGGCATGGTCAGCACAGTGAGTCGATCGCGCGCTTTCACCCGCACCTGGTCTGAAGGACTGACGAATTTACTGTCCTTGCGCTGGCGCAGTGTGAGCGCGATGGCAGCAATCATGGCCACCAGCAAAATCGCGGCAGCTATTTCAAGTGGGTAAACGTATTCGGTGTAAAGCACCTTGCCCAACTCGCGGGTGTTGGACAACTGCGCCACCGCTTGGCCCGGCACTGCCGCCACCTGGGGCTCCTCGCTGACGCGAAAACCGCCCATGAGCACGGCAGCCATTTCAAGCGCTATCAACACGCCCACCACGGCAGCCAGGGGGAAATGCTTCCAAAAGCCCTGGCGGATGCTCTCACCATTGATGTCCATCATCATCACCACGAACAAGAACAGCACCATGACCGCACCGACATACACCAGCACCAGGGTAATGGCCAGAAATTCCGCTTTAAGCAGCATCCAGATCATGGCCGCCTGGAAAAACGACAAAACCAGGAAAAGGGCCGCGTGCACTGGGTTACGGGCGGTGATCACACGGAATGCTGCAAACAGCAGCACCGCCGAGAACGCATAAAAGAAAGCTGTTTTGACATCCATGACTTGGTTTTCTTTCGTGCAGCCGATCAGCGGTACTTGGCGTCGGCCGCCTTGGCTGCCGCAATCTCGCCTTCGTAGCGGTCACCTACGGCCAGCAGCATCTCCTTTGTGAAGTACAGGTCTCCCCGTTTTTCACCGTGGTACTCCAGAATATGCGTTTCAACAATCGAATCCACCGGGCAGCTCTCTTCACAGAAACCGCAAAAAATGCACTTGGTCAGGTCGATGTCGTACCGACTGGTACGACGTGAGCCATCTGCGCGGACCTCGGACTCAATCGTGATCGCCATGGCCGGACATACCGCCTCGCAGAGCTTGCAGGCGATGCAGCGTTCCTCACCGTTTTCATAGCGTCGCAAGGCGTGCAGGCCTCTAAAGCGCGGCGACAAGGGCGTTTTCTCTTCGGGGAACTGCACCGTGACCTTGCGCTTGAACAGGTAGCGCCCGGTCAGGGCCATGCCCTTGAAGAGTTCCAGCAGTAAAAAGCTGGTTAAAAAATCTTTGAGCGAAAAGGCGGAGGCCGGACGCGCTGGAGCAATGGTCGACATGGGTGAATCCTCTTACTGCCAGATGTTGAAAGAGGTCTGCATCCAGGCGCCAACGACCACCAACCAAACCAGTGTGACTGGTATGAAGATTTTCCAACCCAGCCGCATGATCTGGTCGTAGCGGAACCTCGGAAACGTGGCGCGCACCCAGATGAACAAACTCACGACGGCACAGGTCTTGATGCCCAGCCAGACCCAACCCGGAATCCAATTGAACAGTGCACTGTCGACGGGCGCGATCCAGCCGCCCAGGAACATGATGGCCGCCAGAATCGACACCAGCCACATGTTGGCGTACTCAGCCAGGTAGAACATGGCGTAGGACATACCAGAGTACTCCACCATGTGTCCTGCCACGATCTCAGCCTCGCCCTCCACCACGTCGAAGGGGTGGCGATTGGTCTCAGCCAGACCCGAGATCACGTACACCACAAAAATGGGCAGCAAGGGCAGCCAGTTCCAGGACAGGAAATTCAGGCCCATTTGGGCAAAATAGCCTTTACCCTGGCCGGTAACAATATCGGTCAGGTTCATGCTGGCTGACACCATCAGCACCACCACCAAGCAAAACCCCATGGCGATTTCATAGCTCACCATCTGCGCTGAGGCGCGTAAGGCGCCAAGGAAAGAGTACTTGGAGTTGGAGGCCCAGCCCGCGATGACGACGCCATAAACTTCCATTGACGTAATGGCCATTACAAACAACAGGCCGGCGTTGATGTTGGCCAAGGCCACGTCTGGCCCAAATGGAATCACAACCCAGGCAGCCAGGGCCGGCATGATGGTCAGAATCGGCCCGATGAAGAACAAACCCTTGCTGGCTGCGGTGGGTACCAGGATTTCCTTGGCAAGCAGCTTGAGTGCGTCAGCGATTGGCTGCAGCAGGCCCAGCGGCCCAACCCGATTCGGGCCAACGCGCACCTGCATCCAGCCCAGAAACTTGCGCTCCCACAGAGTGAGGTAAGCCACGGCGCCCATCAGCGGCAGGACCACCGCCACGATTTTCATGAGGGTCCAGACAACGGGCCAGCCGGCCAACGCCCACCAGGGCGCCGAGAGCAAACCCTGACCAAAATTGAACAAGGCATCGATCATGCTGCGACCTCCTTAGCCGCGGTGTGACCCCGGGCATCGGCGGTCATTTGCAGGCTGGTGGCCCGGCGCACAAGGCCGTCCAAGGCATAAATGCCGGCCACGACCGGCACGTGCGAGACAGGCGTAGCGTCCATCGCAGCTTTGGTGGAATTGCTCATCAAGTCACCAGGGATATGCGTCACACCTGGCTGACTCAGCGCAGGGGCCAGCCTCAACACTGCTTGCGAAGAGTCAAAATCAAAGTCTGGCAGACCCAACAAATTGGCCAACACGCGCAAGACCTTCCAGGCTGGCCGGGTTTCGCCCATTGGCTTGACCACCGCATGGAAGCCCTGCACCCGCCCCTCGGCATTGACAAAGGTGCCCGATGTTTCGGTGAATGGCGCAATCGGCAGCAACACGTCACTGAAAGCCATATTGGCCTTGAACGGGCTCAATGTGACCACCATGCGCGCTTGTCCCAAGGATGCAGCCGACGCTGCGCCAGCGCTAGAGTCGAATTCAGGCTCGGTGTTCAGCAGCAGCACACCTTTCAGACCGCCGGCAAGCATCTGGCCGGCGTTGAGTCCTTCGTGGCCAGGCAAGGCACAGGCAAACTGCGCCCCCACGGTGTTGGCCGCCTCGGTGAGATAACCCACCGTGGCGCCGCTGTGGTCGGCAATCCAGTTGGCCAGCGCCAACAGGCTGGATGCCTTGGCGTGATGGGCGGCCGCATTGCCCAACAGCACTGCCTTGCGCTCACCACCCAACAGTGACAAGGCTATGGCGCGGGCCGTCTCAGTGATTTGGCCAGACCCCATGGGCGGGTTGACGCCCTTCTCGGCGGCCAAGGCAGCGGCAACATCGGCCAATGCCTGAGCCCAATGGCTGGCCGGTTGCACCAACGAATGGGTGACAGGTATGGCCCAGTCCTGCACTTGATCAGTCAACACGCTGACCGCGGCGCCCTTGCGTACGGCTTGCCGGATGCGTTGTGCAAACAGGGGGTGGTCTTTGCGCAAGTTAGAACCCACCACCAGAACGCGCTGCAAGTCAGACAGGGCTGCGATCGGCAGGCCGAGATGGCGCACGCCGTCGGCCGGGACAAACTCGGCATGACGAAGGCGATGGTCAATGTTGTGACTGCCCAGCCCGCGCATCAGCGCACCGGCCAGCATCAGTTCTTCAAGCGTGCTGTGTGGGCTCAACAAGGCCCCCAGGCTGCTCGCGCCGTGCTCGGCTTTGATTTGCGTCAGCCCGTTAGCCACATACTCCAGAGCCGTCTGCCAGTCCACTGCCTGCCAAACGCCCCCCTGCTTGACCATGGGGCTGGTCAAGCGCTCATCGCTGTTCAGCGCCTCATAAGAGAAGCGGTCACGGTCTGCTATCCAGCATTCGTTGACGGCCTCATTTTCGAGAGGCACCACGCGCATCACCCGGTTATTTTTGACCTGCACCACCAGATTGGCTCCGGTGGAGTCATGCGGGCTGACTGACTTGCGGCGCGACAGCTCCCAGGTGCGGGCACTGTAACGGAAGGGCTTGCTGGTCAAGGCACCGACCGGACAAATATCAATCATGTTGCCCGACAACTCTGAATCCACCGACTGGCCGACAAAGGTTTCAATCTCGGCATGCTCGCCGCGGTGCGACATGCCCAACTCCATCACGCCGGCCACTTCCTGGCCAAAGCGCACGCAGCGGGTGCAGTGGATGCAGCGGCTCATTTCCTGCATGGAAATCAACGGTCCGACATCCTTGACTGCCACGACCCGCTTGTCTTCTTCATAGCGCGATGACGACCCGCCGTAGCCGACTGCCAGGTCTTGCAACTGGCACTCGCCACCTTGGTCGCAGATCGGGCAATCCAGCGGGTGGTTGATCAGCAAAAACTCCATCACTGACTTTTGCGCCTTGATCGCTTTGTCGCTCTTGGTCCGTACGATCATGCCTTGCGTGACTGGCGTGGCGCAAGCCGGCATGGGCTTGGGCATTTTCTCCACATCGACCAGGCACATGCGGCAGTTGGCGGCGATGCTGAGCTTCTTGTGGTAACAAAAATGGGGTATGTAGGTGCCAGCCTTCTCGGCCGCATGCATGATCATGCTGCCTTCAACAATGTCCACCTTCTTGCCGTCGAGTTCAATTTCAATCATGGCAGCACTCGCTCAGACGTAGGCTGGGACCATACAGGTCTTGTGCTCTACGTGGTATTCAAATTCGTGACGGTAGTGCTTGATCATGGCGCGCACGGGCATCGCTGCAGCATCACCCAGGGCGCAGATGGTGCGCCCCTGAATGTTGTCAGCCACTGAGTTCAGCAAATCCATGTCAGAGGGTCGACCATGTCCGGTTTCGATCCGGTCAACCATGCGCGACAGCCAGCCCGTGCCTTCGCGGCAGGGGGTGCACTGCCCACACGACTCGTGCATGTAGAAATAGCTCAGACGCTGCAGGCTCTTGACCATGCAGCGGGAGTCGTCCAGCACAATGACCGCGCCTGATCCCAGCATTGAGCCGGCTTTGGCAATGGCGTCGTAGTCCATGGTCAGGTCCATCATGATGGTCCCGGGCAGGATGGGCGAGGAGGAGCCGCCTGGAATCACCGCCTTTAACTGACGACCACTGCGCACACCACCGGCGATTTCCAGCAGTTTGGCAAACGGCGTACCCATGGGCACCTCGTAGTTGCCAGGCAGCTCCACGTCGCCGCTGACTGAATATATCTTGGTGCCACCATTGTTAGGCTTGCCACAGGCCAGGTAGGCTGCGCCACCATTGCGGATGATCCAAGGCACTGCGGCAAAGGTTTCCGTGTTGTTGATGGTGGTCGGTTTACCGTACAGCCCGAAACTGGCAGGGAACGGGGGCTTGAAGCGCGGCTGCCCTTTTTTGCCTTCCAGTGATTCAAGCAGGGCGGTCTCCTCGCCGCAAATGTAGGCGCCAAAGCCGTGCGCTGCATGGAGTTGAAAACTGAAGCCACTCCCCAAGATCTTGTCACCCAGCAAACCGGCAGCACGCGCCTCGTCCAGTGCCTCTTCAAAACGCTCGTAGCTTTTGAAGATCTCGCCGTGAATGTAGTTGTAGCCTACCGTGATGCCCATGGCATAGGCTGCGATGATCATGCCTTCGATCACGATATGCGGGTTGAACTGCAGGATGTCGCGGTCTTTGCAGGTCCCGGGCTCACCCTCGTCCGAGTTGCAGACCAGGTATTTTTGGCCCGGAAACTGCCGTGGCATGAAGCTCCACTTGAGCCCGCTCGGGAACCCTGCGCCGCCACGGCCACGCAGGGCCGATTCCTTGACCGTCGCAATGACTTGGTCTTGGGTTAGGCCTTCGCCGCCATCACGAGCGAGGATCTTGCGCAGCGCCGCATAGCCGCCGCGCGCCTCATAGTCGGCGAGCCGCCAGTTGCTGCCATTCAAACCCGCGTAGATCTGCGGGTTGATATGCCGGTCATGAAAGCAAGTTTGCACGCCATTGGCTTGGAACTGGCTCAAAATTTGGTCAGCGTTCATCATGATTTCTCCGCTTCCCGCAGGCCATCTACCAGTTGGTCTAACTTATCGTCGGTCATGAAGCTGCACATGGTGCGGTCATTGACCAGCAGCACCGGCGAGTCCGCACAAGCACCCAGACATTCCGACTGCTGCAAAGTGAACATGCCGTCCGGTGTGGTCTCGCCCATGTGCACGCCAAGCTTATGCTCGAGATGCTTCAAGGCGCGACCGCCATCACGCAACTGGCAGGGCAAATTGGTGCAGACATTGAGCTTGTACTTGCCCACCGGGCGCTGGTTGTACATGTTGTAAAAAGTGGTGACCTCACGCACCGCAATGGGCGCCATGCCAAGGTAGTCAGCCACCACCTTTTCGCTCTCTGCGCTGACAAAGCCGGCTTCCTGCTGGACGATGGCCAAGCAGGCCATTACCGCCGACTGCTTTTGCTCAGGGGGGTACTTGGCGACTTCGCGCGCAAACCGCGCCAGGCCTGCCTCTGAAACAACTGATGTGCTCATCGGTCGATTTCTCCAAACACGATATCCATGGTGCCGATGACGGCAACGGCATCGGCGATCATGTGTCCACCGGCCATCTCGTTGAGTGCAGCCAGATGCACATAGCCTGGCGGTCGGATCTTCAGGCGGTAGGGCTTGTTCGCACCGTCGCTGATCAGGTAAATACCAAACTCGCCCTTGGGGTGCTCGACCGCGGCGTAGGCTTCGCCTTCGGGCACATGAAAGCCTTCGGTAAAGAGTTTGAAGTGGTGGATCAGTTCTTCCATGTTGGACTTCATGGATTCGCGATCAGGTGCCGCCACTTTGTGGTTGTCGGTGATCACCGGTCCAGGGTTGAGGCGCAGCCAATCGACACACTGCTTGATGATGCGATTGGATTGCTTCATTTCCTCCATGCGCACCAGATAGCGGTCATAGCAGTCGCCTGTGGCACCTACGGGAATGTCAAACTCCATACGGTCATAGACGTCATAGGGCTGCTTTTTGCGCAGGTCCCAGGCGATGCCTGAGCCACGCAGCATAGGCCCTGTGAAGCCCAAATTGAGCGCGCGCTCCGGTGTGACAACACCGATACCGACCGTGCGCTGTTTCCAGATCCGGTTCTCTGTCAGCAGCGTGTGGTACTCGCCGAGATAGGTCGGGAAGCGCTGGGTGAAGTCGTCAATAAAGTCGAGCAAGGAGCCCTGCCGGTTGCTGTTCAGTTGGGCGATGCCACGGGCATTCCGAATCTTGTTTGCCTTGTACTGCGGCATGCTGTCGGGCAGGTCGCGGTAGACGCCGCCCGGGCGGAAATAGGCGGCATGCATGCGCGCGCCACTGACAGCCTCGTACATGTCAAACAGGTCTTCACGCTCACGAAAGGCGTAGATCAGAATGGTTGAGCTCCCGCAATCGTTGCCATGGGAGCCCAGCCACATCAGGTGATTGAGCAGGCGCGTGATCTCGGCAAACATGACGCGGATGTACTGCGCACGCAAGGGCACGTCAATACCCATCAGCTTTTCAATGGCCAAGCAATAGGCGTGCTCGTTGCACATCATCGAGACGTAATCGAGCCGGTCCATGTAGGGCAGCGACTGGATAAATGTCTTGCTTTCGGCAAGCTTTTCAGTGGCGCGGTGCAACAGGCCAATATGCGGGTCGGCGCGTTGGATAACCTCGCCATCAAGCTCAAGCACCAGGCGCAAAACGCCGTGCGCTGCCGGGTGCTGAGGCCCAAAATTCAGGGTGTAGTTTTTAATGTCAGCCATGACGTATACCGCCTAGTGCAGGCCTCCGTAGTTGTCTTCCCGGATGATGCGCGGTGTAATTTCACGTGGCTCAATGGTGACGGGCTGATAGACCACACGCCGGCTCTCTGCGTCGTAGCGCATTTCGACATGGCCACTCAGGGGAAAATCCTTGCGGAACGGGTGCCCGATAAATCCATAGTCGGTCAAAATGCGCCGCAGGTCATCATGCCCCTCGAACACAATGCCGAACAGGTCAAACGCCTCGCGCTCGAACCAGTTGGCCGAGCTCCAGACCGCAGTGACCGAAGGCAGTATCGGCAGGTCGTCATCGGGTGCTGATACCCGAACGCGCAGGCGCTGGTTCAAGCTGACCGACAACAAATGCAGCACCACACCAAAGCGCGGGCCGTCAAGGCCGACGCCCTTGTAATCCGAATAGTCGACGCCACAGAGGTCAATCAGCTGCTCGAACTGGCAACCCGGCGCATCACGCAGTGTCAGGGCCACCTGGCGCAATACAGCCGCATCAACGTGCACACTCAACTCGCCACGGGCGACGCCGATGTGTAGCACCTTGTCACCCAACGCGGCCGCCACAACGGCTTGTAGCGCCTCAGGATTCACAGCATAAACAGTCATCGCAATCCCTCAGACTCGGGCAATGGTTTGGGTGCGGCGGATTTTTTGCTGCAGTTGCATGATGCCGTAGAGCAAAGCCTCAGCGGTCGGCGGGCAACCCGGCACATAGACGTCGACCGGCACAATGCGGTCGCAACCCCGCACCACCGAGTAGCTGTAGTGGTAGTAACCACCACCGTTGGCACAGGAACCCATGCTGATGACCCAGCGAGGCTCTGACATTTGGTCGTAAACCTTGCGCAGGGCTGGGGCCATTTTGTTGCACAGCGTACCGGCAACAATCATGAGGTCAGACTGCCGCGGGCTCGCACGGAACACCTCAGCGCCAAAGCGGCTGATGTCATAACGCGCTGCTGCCGCATGCATCATCTCGACAGCACAGCAGGCCAACCCGAAGGTCATCGGCCAAACCGAACCGGTCTTGGCCCAGTTCATCACCGAGTCATAGCTGGTGGTGACAAAGCCTTCCTTCAGTACGCCTTCGATCATTGCATCTTCCCCGCTTATTCCCAGTCAAGAGCGCCTTTTTTCCACTCATAGACAAATCCCACGACCAGAATGCTCAGAAAAACCATGACCGCCCAGAAGCCAAGGCTACCAATGTCCTTGAGCGACACCGCCCACGGAAACAAGAAGGCGATTTCGAGATCGAACAAGATGAACAGGATGGCCACCAGGTAGTAGCGGACATCGAATTTCATGCGTGCGTCTTCAAATGCTTCAAAGCCGCATTCATAGGGGGAATTTTTGGCTGGATCAGGCCGATTCGGTCCAAGCACGTAACCCAAAACCTGGGGGACGATGCCAACACCGATACCAACCAGAACGAACAAGATGACTGGCAAGTACTGTTCAAGATTCATCTGGTGATGCTGATCAAGTTATTGGTCCGCTGCAGGTAAACGCTGCAAACCTCTTATCTGGTGCCGTCGGCGAGACTCGAACTCGCACAGCTTTCGCCACTACCCCCTCAAGATAGCGTGTCTACCAATTTCACCACGACGGCGGCTTTCAAGAGTCCGGATGGCATGAGGCGCTGTATGGCGAATTGCTCTCCGAACACAACTAGAGTTTACCCTGAAAACGACTTGTTTCTTTAACGTCTAGAGGGTATTTCAAGGGCATTACTTTGATGGAATCTGGGCAGCGCCCGAGGCTGGCACCACCTGTGCGGACGCCGCGGCAGCAGGTGCTGAAACGCTAACCCCTTGCAGCACACTGCCTGCAGGTGCGGCTGGCCGGGCCATTCCGAAATAGGCCAACAACAAGGTGCAGACAAAGAAAATAGTTGCCAGGACTGCCGTGCTGCGCGACAGAAAATTGGCGCTACCAGTAGCCCCAAACAGACTACCTGAACCACCGCTGCCAAAGGCAGCACCCATATCGGCACCCTTGCCATGTTGCATCAGGATAAGGCCTATCATGGCCACTGCCGACAACATTTGAACAGCGAGAAGAATCGTCAACAAGATACTCATGAATTACTCCGGAAAGGATAGCTTAGCAGGATGGCGTTAGCGCGCTGCAGCGATGATTGACAAAAAATCTGGTGCCTTGAGCGAGGCCCCGCCAACAAGGCCGCCATCGACATCGGGCTGCGCCAGCAACTCAGCCGCGTTGACGGCGTTCATGCTGCCGCCATACAAAATGGCCACCCGGTCAGCCTGTGAGGAGGCCGCCTTCAGTTGGGCGCGTAACAGGGCATGCACTTCCTGGGCCTGCGCGGCACTGGCGGTCTTGCCCGTGCCTATAGCCCAGACAGGCTCATAAGCCACCACGATTTCACTGATGCAGTGCCCATTAACATGGATCACTGCAGCCAGTTGACGCTTGACAACCGCTTCCGTGGCGCCCGCCTCGCGCTCAGCCAAGGTCTCGCCCACGCACACGATGGGCGTGATGCCGCAAGCCAGAGCCCGCTGTGCCTTCACAGCCACCATCGCATCGGTTTCGCCATGGTACTGGCGCCGTTCGGAATGACCCACCAGACAATAGCGCACACCACTGTCGCGCAGCATGGCAGCCGATACTTCCCCTGTATAGGCACCGCCCTCGTAGGCCGACAGGTCCTGCGCTCCGAGGTCGAATCCACTACCCGCCAGCAGGCTCTGAACTTGGGCGAGATAAACGGAGGGGACGCACAGCGCAACTTGGCAGGCCACCGTCGCTGGCAGCCCCACGCGCAACGCGTGGATCAAGGCCTCGTTCGCACTCAAACTGCCATTCATCTTCCAGTTGCCAGCAATCAGCGTTTTCTTCATGCGGCACCCCAGGTCAGCACGATCTTTCCAATGTGCTGATTGGATTCCATCAGTTCATGTGCATGTGCGGCGTCGGCAGCAGCGAAAGTGCTGTGAATCACAGGCTTGATACGGCCCTGTTCGATCAAAGGCCAAATCTTGTCACGAAGCGCCATGGCTATGGCCGCCTTGAAGGCCACCGGCCTTGGCCGCAAGGTCGAGCCGGTCACAGTCAGCCGCCGACGCAACACCAACCCAGCGTTGAATTCACACTTGACGCCACCCTGGACGGCGATTATGACCAATCGGCCATCTTCACTCAGGCATTCGATTTCTTTGGCGACATAGGTGCCAGCCACCATATCCAAAACAACGTCGACGCCAGCGCCGTTGGTCAGACGCATGGTTTCCTGCTGAAAATCATGACTGCGGTAATTGATGGCGTGGTCGGCACCCAAAGCCAGGCAGGCCTGACATTTGGCGTCGCTACCGGCTGTGACCAGCACATGGGCACCAAAGGCTTTGGCTATTTGGATGGCTGTCACGCCAATGCCGCTGGAGCCACCCTGAATCAGGATGCGTTCGCCTGGCTGCAGACGAGCGCGGTCAAACACATTGCTCCAGACGGTGAAAAAAGTTTCGGGCAATGACGCGGCCTCGATGTCGCTCAACCCCGTGGGCACCGGCAGGCACTGCTGCACAGGCGCGACACAGTACTCGGCGTAGCCACCACCCGCCACAAGGGCACAGACTCGATCACCGATCGCCAGTCCGGCCTGAGCCATCGCCTGGGCGTCGCCCTGAACAATAACGCCGGCGAGCTCTAGGCCGGGAATATCGGACGCCCCTGGCGGCACCGGGTACAGGCCGGCCCGCTGCAAGACGTCAGGCCGGTTGACGCCGCTGGCTGCGACCCGGATCAAGACCTCTCCGGCACCCGCAACCGGCATCGGCCGCTCAGCCAATTGCAGCACCGAGGGCGCGCCAAAGGCCGAAATCTCAACAACTTTCATGGTCATATCAGCTGATAGCCCTTGTCCCGCTTGGACCAGGCGCTATCATTTTCATATCAAGGCAGATGTTGCTCAAGCGTGGTCGCCGTGTTGTGTCGGACGATCCAGCAGCACCTTCATGGACAACTTGATGCGACCTTTTTCGTCAGTCTCCATGACCTTGACTTTGACAATCTGGCCCTCGGACAGGTAATCAGTGACTTTTTCGACCCGCTCGTGGGCGATCTGGCTGATGTGCAGCAAACCGTCTTTGCCGGGTAACAAGTTGATCAGTGCGCCGAAATCAAGAATCTTGGTGACCGGGCCCTCGTAGATCTTGCCGATTTCAACCTCAGCTGTGATCTGCTCGATGCGGCGCTTGGCTTCTTCGGCCTTGGCCGGATCGGCTGAGGCGATGGTGATGGTGCCGTCTTCCTCGATGTTGATCTGGGTGCCGGTCTCTTCAGTCAGGGCACGAATCACCGAACCGCCTTTACCGATCACGTCACGGATCTTGTCCGGGTTGATCTTCATGGTGAACAGTCGTGGCGCGAAGTTGGACACTTCGGTCTTGGCCTCGCTCATGGCTTCTTGCATCTTGCCCAGGATGTGCATGCGGGCTTCCTTGGCCTGAGCCAGAGCAACTTGCATGATCTCACGGGTAATGCCCTGGATCTTGATGTCCATTTGCAAGGCTGTGATGCCGTTGGTGGTGCCTGCGACCTTGAAGTCCATGTCGCCGAGGTGATCTTCATCACCCAGAATGTCAGTCAGCACCGCAAAACGGTTGCCATCCTTGATCAGGCCCATGGCGATACCCGCCACGTGCGCTTTCATGGGAACACCAGCGTCCATCAAGGACAGGCAGCCGCCGCAGACCGAAGCCATCGACGAGGAACCATTGGACTCGGTGATTTCGCTGACGACGCGCATGGTGTAAGGGAAGTCTTCCTTGTTTGGCAGGCAGGCCACAAGGGCGCGCTTGGCCAGACGGCCGTGGCCGATTTCGCGGCGCTTGGGCGTACCCACACGACCGGTTTCGCCAGTGGCAAACGGAGGCATGTTGTAGTGCAGCATAAAGCGGTCTTCATACTCGCCAGCCAGGGCATCGATGCGTTGGGCATCGCGCTCGGTGCCCAGCGTGGTCACCACCAGTGCCTGGGTCTCGCCACGGGTAAACAGGGCTGAGCCATGGGTGCGCGGCAGGACGCCGTTGCGAATTTCAATCGGACGCACGGTGCGAGTGTCACGACCGTCAATGCGCGGCTCGCCGGCCAGAATTTGGCTGCGAACAATGCGGGCTTCGATGTCAAACAGCATGCCCTCGACCTTGACGCCGTCAAAGGCCACGCCGTCGGCCTTCAAGTCAGCCATGACCGCAGCATAGGCTTCACGGCAGGCGTGGGTACGGGACTGCTTGTTGCGAATTTGATAAGCCGCGCGCAAGCGCTCTTCTGCCAGCGCATTCACGCGGGCAATCAAAGGCTCGTCCTTGGCGGGTGCAGCCCAGTCCCAGAGTGGCTTGCCGGCATCGCGAACCAAATCGTGGATGGCGTTGATGGCAATGTTGCCCTGCTCATGGCCAAACACCACGGCGCCGAGCATGATCTCTTCGCTGAGTTGCTGGGCTTCAGACTCCACCATCAGCACGGCGGCTTCGGTACCGGCAACCACCAGGTCCATGATGGAGCCCTTGCGTGCCGTCTGGCCCGGGTTGAGCACATACTCGCCGTTGATGTAGCCAACGCGAGCGGCGCCAATCGGGCCGGTGAATGGAATACCGCTGATGGAGAGGGCAGCGCTGGTGGCGATCAGGGCGGCGATGTCTGCATCGACTTCAGGGTTCAGCGACAGGGTATGCACCACGACCTGAACTTCATTGAAGAAGCCTTCGGGGAACAGCGGGCGAATCGGGCGGTCGATCAGACGGCTGGTGAGGGTTTCAAACTCGCTGGGCCGACCTTCGCGCTTGAAAAAGCTTCCGGGAATCTTGCCAGCAGCATAGGTTTTTTCCAGGTAATCCACCGTCAGGGGGAAGAAATCCTGACCAGGCTTGGCGTTCTTGGACGCCACCACGGTCGCCAGCACCACTGTGCCTTCGATATTCACCATCACAGCACCACCAGATTGGCGGGCGATTTCACCGGTTTCCATGATGACCGTGTTCTGGCCCCACTGGAATGTCTTGGTCACTTTATTGAACATGCTCATATTGATATCTCCTGATCACAATGCGGGAGGTGCAGGCCACCTCGCCCGAGCCCGGATACAGCCTGACAGAACACGATGCCATTCCAGAGAAAACCGGGCCGATGGGCTCAAATTTCGATGGAATGACACAGCTTCGCTCTGATTTCGCCTTCTCCGAAGTAAAAAACGCCTGAGCAGCAGAGCTAACTCAGGCGTTCATCATCCGATGGGTCGTTTACTTGCGCAGACCCAACTTGGAGATCAGCGCGGTGTAGCGGTCAGCGTCCTTGGACTTGAGGTAGTCCAGCAGCTTACGACGGCGGCTCACCATGCGCAGCAGACCACGGCGACCATGGTGGTCTTTGGCGTGGGTCTTGAAGTGGGGGGTGAGCTCGTTAATGCGGGCGGTCAACAAGGCGACCTGAACTTCAGGGCTGCCTGTGTCGCCGGCTTGGCGTGCGTTGTCTTTGACGACAGCGGCTTTGATGCTGGATGCGATCATGTCATTTTCCTGTGTAAATTGAACTTGCGTGCGGCGCTGGAACTGCCCCGGACGTGTGCTTATGCAGTGTGCAAAGCCTTTGTAGTATAGCTGAAGCAACCCGTCCAGCCTGACCCAGATGCACCCACGCCTCAGGGCTGCGCGGCGAGCCAGCGCTGCAGGCGTTCAACGCCCTGTACCAAGCGCTGCAGGTCGCGCGAGGCAAAGCACCAGCGCAACCAGCCCTGCGCCTCGGACGCGAACGCCTCGCCCGGGGCCAGGCCGAGCCCCGCCTCAAGGACCAGCCGCTTCGCCGTCTGCAGCGAGTCCGGATGCCCCGCCAACTTGAAAAATGCATACATACCGCCCCGCGCAGGCGCCACCTGAACCCCAGGCACTGCCTGCAGCAAGGGGATGAGGGTGTCGCGGCAAAGCTTCAAGTGCGCCACCACCGAAGGTGTGATGGCATCGGTGTGCTGCAGCGCGGCGATGCCGGCACGTTGGGTGAAGACGCTGGCGCAGGAGGTGTTGAACTCGATCAGCTTGCTGATCTGAGGCGTCATGTCCGGGGGCATCACCAACCAGCCTAGACGCCAGCCCGTCATCAAAAAGCTCTTGGAGAAGCTGTGCACCACCACCAGCCGGTCGTCGGGCGCAGCAACGTCCAAAAAACTGGGGGCACAGCCATTGGCGCTGGGCTCAAAATAAAGCCGCTCGTAGACTTCGTCAGCCAGAATCCAGGTCCCGGTCTGGCGGCAATGGTCCAGGATTTGCTGCTGCTCTTCACGCGTCAGGGTCCAGCCGGTGGGGTTGTTGGGTGCATTGACGATGAGCAGCTTGGTTTGAGGAGTCACCGCTGACAGCAAGGCGCTCATATCGAGCTGCCATTGCCCATCCTGGGGCGTCAGGGGCACACAGCGCAGTTGCGCACCCATGATGGCGGGCTGGGCCGTCAAATTGGGCCAGACTGGCGTTACCGCCACCACCTCATCACCGGCATCGACCAGCTGTTGTATGGCCAGCATCAAGGCGTTGACCCCGCCGCTGGTGATGGCCAATCGGTCGAGCCAGATCGGGCCATGGCGCGCGCTCATGTACTCAGCCACCGCGTGCCGCAACTCGGGCAGCCCCAGGTTCTGAGAATAAAAAGTCTCGCCCTTTTGAAGGGAGGCAATCGCCGCCTGGCGAATGACCTCAGGCGTGACCTCATCGCTTTCACCAAACCAGAACGCCAGCACATCGCTGCGCCCCATACCCGCGTTGGCGACCTCGCGGATACGGCTTTCAGCAAGATTAAGAATAACTTTGCGCATGAATCGCTCCTGAAAATAACGGGTCAGCCCGGACGCTGCATAGTGCAACGCATTGGCAGTTCAGCTTGTGCGGCAGTGAGCGTCTTGACAACGCGGAATCCAAAACCGGAGCCTTCGACGTCAAATTTCACGCCAGCATTGCCTTGGCGCTCCATCACACCCACCACCAAAGGCTGTTGAAATTGATGGTCGGCCGCCCGCATGGTGCCAGTCTGCCCGGCCAAGTTGACACGAGCCTGTTCGAGTTGCTTGGCCACCGTCACGGGCTGCAGCGTACCGGCCTGCTCGATGGCCTGGACCAGCGCCTCCACCATCAATTGCATGCGCAGGTGCACGTAGTCATCAGCGGGCTGCGGGAAGCGCTGCCGAAACGCCTGGTAAAACGCTTCACTCTGTGGGCCAGGCACATTGGGCAACCAGTCGGCCACGGCCATCACGCGGCCGATACCTGCCTCGCCGATGTCTGCTGGCGCGCCCAGCGCGTTGCCGTAGAACGTGTAGAAACGGCCTTCGAAGCCCAGCTCCCGTGCTGCCTTGACCAGCAGCGTCAGGTCATTACCGAAATTGCCGGTGATGACCGCCTGGGCACCGCTGGCCTTGATTTTGGCGATGTAGGGCGAAGAATCCTTGACCCGACCCATGGGGTGAAGCTCATCACCCACGATCTGAACGTCGGGCCTCAGCAGACCCAATTGGCGCCGGGCATCGCGCGCCACGGCCTGACCAAAGCTGTAGTCCTGGCCGAGGATATAAACGCTTCGCAGGGACTGGTCGTCCTTGAGCACCGCTATCAGAGCGGCCATACGCATGTCGGCGTGGGCATCAAACCGAAAGTGCCAAAAACTGCACTTTTCATTGGTCAGCACCGGGTCAACAGCCGAGTAGTTGAGGAAGAGCACACGGCGCGCCGGTTCGCGCTCGTTGTGTTTGTTGATGGCATCCAGCAGTGCTGCTGCCGTCGCTGATGAGTTGCCTTGCAAGACATAAGCGGCGCCGTCGTCAATAGCGGCCTTGAGAACCGACAGAGCCTCTTCGTTCTGACCCTTGTTGTCGTGCCGTTGCAGGCTGAGCAGTCGCGCGCCACTGCCATCTCGAAGCCTGACGCCGCCGCGCACATTGACCCTCTCCACGGCCCACAAAAGATTGCGAAACACCGCCTCGCCGGTGTTGGCGAACGGCCCACTCAGGGTTTCAATCAAGGCCAGCTTGATCGGTGGCGGCGCCGCAGGGGTTTGCGCCAACACCAGGGTCGGGCCAACTAGCGCCAGCAGCAGCCATTTCAAGACCCTGCCGCAAACAATAAACATGTGGAAATTTCTCTTGAAAACGGTCGCTTCATTCGCACGTTCAGTGCATGCGATGGTTCATGTCGAACCGCGCTCAGTGTACTAGGAGCCTACTCATGTTTTTCGCCACATCACCCGCCGCCCTGCGTCGTCAAATCTATTCGCCAGCCGGCCTCTCGCTCGAACGTTTTTTGAATCAGGCCCAAGTCGCCGGCCGCCAGCAGAGCGCTGTCACTAGCCAGGACGACACGTCGTACACATTGACTTTCGATATGCCCGGTATTTCGAAAGACCAACTGAGCATCGGGATTGAGGGCAACATCGTCCGCCTGAACAGCAAGGAAGGTGCGCCCCGCGCCTACAAGGCAGCCTATGAATTGCCGCAAGACATCGATGTGGCCAGCAGCGAAGCCAGGCTGGAGAACGGCGTGCTCACGCTCAAGCTGACCAAGCAGGTGCCGGTAAGCCGCGTCACCGAGCTGGCGGTCAACTAAGGCCCAGCACCTTGCTCACAGGGCATCGAGCGGCCAGCGCGGCTTAACGTCAAAAGCGTAGGCCCAGCTGGCCGCCTGCACGCCAGACTGCAGCCGCATCGCCGCAGCCATGGCAATCATGGCGCCGTTGTCGGTGCACAGGTGCGGCTCCGGGTAGTGCACCCGCACGCCCCGGCGCTGGCAGGCCTGGTTGAGTTGCTGGCGCAAGTGGCGGTTGGCGCCCACGCCACCAGCCACCACCAACCGGCCCAGCCCGGTTTGAGCCAAGGCAGCCAGCGACTTTTTCACCAGCACCTCCACAATCGCGGCCTCGGTCGAGGCTGCCAAATCAGCCCGCACTTGCAGCGGCAGTTCGGCCACCGTGCCAGCATGTTCAGCGGCCAGACGCTTGGCCTGCACCATCACGGCGGTCTTGAGGCCAGCGAACGAGAAATCCAGGTTGGGCTGATTCAACAGTGGGCGCGGCAGTTTAAAAGTCGCAGGGTTACCGCCCTCGGCCAGGCGCGACAAGGCCGGACCACCGGGGTAACCTAGCCCCAGCAACTTGGCCGATTTGTCAAAGGCCTCACCAGCGGCATCGTCAATGGTTTCGCCCAGCAGCGTGTAGCGCCCCACCCCTTCCACCCGCATCAGCTGGGTATGACCACCCGACACCAGCAGGGCCACAAACGGGAAAGTGGGCGGATCGGCGCTCAAAAACGGCGACAACAAATGCCCCTCCAGGTGGTGCACGCCTAGCACCGGCTTGCCCAGGGCTGCCCCCAGCGCGCATGCCACGCCAGCACCCACCAGCAAGGCCCCAGCCAGGCCCGGGCCTCGGGTGAACGCGACCACATCGACCTCGGCCAGCGTGCGCCCGGCCTGCGCCAACACCTGGGCGCCCAGCGGCAACACCCGGCGAATATGGTCGCGACTGGCCAGCTCAGGCACCACGCCGCCATAGGCCTGGTGCATCTCAATCTGGCTGTGCAAGGCCTGTGACAGTAAGACCGGCGTGTCTGTGCTTTGCAACTGCACCAGTGCCACCCCGGTTTCGTCGCAGGAGGACTCAATCCCAAGCACCAGAGCGTTGTTCAACATAGCGGGCAAGTTTAGGGGATTGGCCTCCGACATAAGCTCATAGCGCCAAGTCATCAAGCCAGAGGGACAATCCGTTTATGGGCATCGCCAACTACATCAAGGAAATCGGCCGCGGCAAGGAGGGCGCACGCCCGCTGAATCGCGAGCAAGCGGCTGACCTGATGGGCCAGGTTCTGGACGGTGCGGTGACCGACCTGGAGGTGGGTGCGTTCTGCCTTGCCATGCGCATCAAGGGTGAGACACCGCAAGAGATGGCCGGCTTTCTGGACGCCACGCGGCAGCGCATGCAGCTGGTGCCCAACGCCGACCAGCCCACCGTGGTGCTGCCCAGCTACAACGGGGCGCGCAAGTTGCCGGTGCTCACGCCCTTGCTGGCCCTGCTGCTGGCGCGCGAAGGACTGGCTGTGCTAGTGCACGGCATGGCCACCGAAAACAGCCGGACTTCCACACAAAATGTGCTTGAAACCCTTGGTATCAGGGCAGAGTTAGCTATAGAACCGATAGCGATTGGCAGCGTCCGCTACTTTCCGACCGGCCTGCTGTGCCCCGGGTTGGCGCGTCTGCTAGATGTTCGTCGGGTGGTGGGCTTGCGTAACCCGGCGCACAGCCTGGTCAAGCTGATGAACCCCTGCAGCCATACCGCACTGGTGGTGGGCAGCTACACCCACCCGGAATACGCCAAATCAATGGCCGCCACCCTGCAGTTGGTGCAGGCCAGCGCCCTGCTGCTGCGCGGCACTGAAGGCGAGCCAGTGGCCGACCCGCGACGCACACCCGCCATGGATGCCTTTGCCAACGGCCAGGCTCAGCGGGTTCAAGAGGCACAGGCCGGCCCCCTGGCCCAGTTGCCAGACCTACCCGCTCCCGACGCAGCCAGCACCGGGCGCTGGATCGAATCGGTGCTGAACGGCCAGCGGCCGGTGCCAGAATCCATCGCCCTTCAGGTCAGCCACCTGGTGCGGCTGGCCCGGGGCCCATCTTCTTCCATGGCGCCATGAGTACCACCGCCAACCCTCCCCGCTCGCTGGGCAGCTGCACTCTGGTGGGCGCCGGCCCAGGCGACCCGGAATTATTGACGCTCAAGGCGCTCAAGGCGATCCAGGCCGCCACCCTGCTGCTGGTTGATGACCTGGTCAGCGACGCCATCGTGGCTTTTGCTGCCCCCAGCGCCCGTGTGGTGTACGTGGGCAAGCGCGGCGGCTGCCAGTCAACACCTCAGGCTTTTATTGAAAAGTTGATGGTCAGCGCGGTGCAGGACGGCGAGCGGGTGGTGCGGCTCAAGGGTGGCGACCCCTTCATTTTTGGCCGTGGCGGTGAAGAAATGGCCCATCTGCAGGCTGCCGGCATCACTGTGGGCGTGGTCAACGGCATCACCGCCGGACTGGCGGCCGTCACAGCATTGGGCGTGCCGCTGACGCACCGCGAACACGCCCACGGCGTGGTGTTCGTGACAGGCCACGCCAAACCCGGCGATGCTGGCACCGACTGGCCGGCGCTGGCGGCCACGGCCCGCCAAGCCCGCCTGACCCTGGTGATTTACATGGGGGTCAGCGGTGCGGCACGGATTCAGGAGGCGCTGCTGCAAGGCCTACCCGGCCAGACGCCGGTGGCCATCATCCAACACGCCAGCCTGCCTGAGCAACGCCACGCGGTGTGCACACTGGCGGAGTTGCACCACACCCTGGCGGCGGAACAGTTGGGCAGCCCCAGTGTGATCGTGGTGGGCGACGTGCTGAAGGGTTTGCTGGCTGTCGCTAGCGCGAGGACTCGCGCCGCCTGAGCCTCAGCGGGTCAGCCAGTCCGCCTGCGCCTGCAGCACTTGCTCAGCAGAGCGGCCAGCCAGATCTTTGTACAGGGCCGGGGCAGTCGCCCCTTCGGTATTGACCAGCAAAACGCGGGATGACTCATCCAAACCGACCTGATCGCGCCAGGCCGGAGAGGCCGCCAGCGCCTGCAAACCGGCCAGCCCGGCGGCCCCTGATTCGCCACTGAGCACCGGGACATCGCCCGCGTCACCGCGCGCCAGCACCCCCATGGCCTGCACCGCCGCCTGGTCCGAGACGGTCATGAAGAAGTCAACGCCCGGCTGCAGGAAGCGCCAGGCCAGCGGCGAGGCCTCACCGCAAGCCAGCCCGGCCATCACCGAATCCACCGTACCGGCTGTGGCGGCGGCTTGACCTTGCTGCGCGCTCTGGTACAGGCAGTCGGCTTGCTGCGGCTCCACCACCACAAACACCGGCCGCTGCGCCCCCAGCCGCTCCCAGAAATAGCTCAGCACACCGGCCGCAAAGCCGCCCACGCCACCTTGAAGGATCACATGGCTGTAGTCCGGGGCCGGGGCCTGGTCGGCTGGCCAAAGCTCGTCGGCAATCACAGCGTAGCCCTGCATCACGTCGCGCGGCACATCGTCGTAGCCGGGGTAGGAGGTGTCAGACACCACTTGCCAGCCGTTCACTGCCGCCAGCCGAGCAGCCTCATGCACCGACGCGTCGTAATTGCCGGCGATGCGCACGATCTCAGCGCCCAGGGCGGCGATAGGCGTCTCGCGCTCGGGGCTGACCTGAGCATGCAGCACGATGACGCATCGGCAGCCCACACTTTGCGCTGCCGCCGCCAACGCCCGGCCGTGGTTGCCGTCAGTGGCGCTGATCACCACCCAGTCTTTGAGTTGAACCGCATGTCGGCCCGCCAGCAAATCGGCCGGCAAAAAACCAGCGTCGGGCCAGTGACGCAGGATCAAGCGCAACAGCGCCACCGGGGCGCCCAGCACCTTGAAACTGCCCAGGGGCGAGCGGCTCGACTCGTCCTTTAGGCTGATATGCGATACCCCGAGTTCTCGGGCTAGACCCGGCAAAGCCCATAGCGGCGAAGGGCCGCTGAACTGAGAGCGCCAACCGCTGAGCCAGCGCCGGCTCTCCTGGGCTGTATCGATGTTCAGCAATTGCTGCAGAGGCGCGGGGTAAGCACAACGCACAAGGTGCGGGTTGGTCAGCAGCATTCAGCGCTCCAGTAGGGTCGATGCCGGCAATTTTCGCATTCAACAAAAGCGCCGCACTACACTGCCGCCATGCAGAGTTTTGACGTGGTGATCATCGGTGCCGGCGCGGCCGGGTTGTTTTGCGCCGGCGTGGCCGGACAGCTGGGCTTGAAGGTGCTGATCATCGACCACAGTGAGAAGGTGGCCGAAAAAATCCGTATCTCGGGCGGCGGACGCTGCAACTTCACCAACCGCGACACCAACGCCAGCAACTTTCTGGGCGAGAACCCCAATTTTTGCCGCTCGGCTCTGGCGCGTTACACGCCTCAGGACTTCATCGCCCTGCTGCAAAAACACGGCGTGGCCTGGCATGAAAAGCATCGGGGCCAGCTGTTTTGCGACCACTCGGCCGAAGACATCATCCGCCTGCTGTTGGCGGAGTGCGATGCGGGCGGCGTGACGCGCTGGCAGCCCTGCCGCATGCAGTCCATTGCCTTTTCGGTTACCAGCCCCTATGGCAGTAGCCTAGGCAGCTATGAAATCAGTAGCGATCTGGGTCAGGTGCAGGCCGGGGCGGTGGTGGTGGCCACGGGCGGCCTGTCCATCCCAAAAATTGGTGCCAGTGACCTGGGCTACCGCATTGCCCGTCAGTTTGAGCTGCCGGTGATCGAGCCGCGACCCGCGCTGGTGCCGCTGACCTTTGACGCCGCCGCCTGGGCACCGTATGCCGAACTGGCCGGCCTGGCGCTCCCGGTGCGCCTTGAGACCGGCAGCAAAAAGGGGCACATGAGCTTTGCCGAAGACCTGCTGTTCACCCACCGAGGCTTGAGCGGCCCGGGTGTGCTGCAAATATCGAGCTATTGGGCGCCTGGCACGCCAATCCGACTTAACCTGGCGCCGCAGCACGACACGACAGACTGGTTGGCGCGGGCCAAAGCCACGTCGCGCCGGCTGATTGCCAACGAGTTGGGCGCGCTGGTGCCCGCCCGGCTGGCCGACGCCTGGGTGGCGCAGGGCTCAGCCCTGGGCCATAACTGGCTGCGCCCCATCAACGAGGCCTCTGACAAAGCCCTGACCGCACTGGCTGACCGGCTGGCCAATTGGGCGCTGACGCCCACTGGCACCGAAGGCTACCGAAAGGCCGAGGTCACGGCCGGGGGCCTGGATACCCGGGCCCTGTCCAGCCAAACCATGGAGTCTCGCCAGCCGGGTTTGTATTTCATTGGCGAGGTCGTCGACGTCACCGGTTGGCTGGGGGGCTACAACTTCCAGTGGGCCTGGGCCAGCGGCTATGCCTGCGCCCAGGCAATGGCGGCGCGCCTGCGGCCGGCTACTGTCAGCGCCTGAATCTGGGTATCGAAACTCGATTGAAACCCGAAACTTGTAAGGCTATAATCCACGGCTTTGCTGGCAAACCCCCGCTGCCTGATCAATTTTTAAGCGGGGAACATCGCAGAACATCCGTCACATGGCCCGATCTTCCATTGGCTGAACACTGCACCTTTTGGACAACATGACGTAATGACAACCATCCGTGTAAAAGAGAACGAGCCGTTTGATGTAGCCCTGCGCCGTTTCAAGCGCACCATTGAGAAACTGGGTCTTTTGACTGACTTGCGCGCACGCGAGTTCTACGAAAAGCCGACTGCCGAGCGTAAGCGCAAGAAAGCTGCTGCCGTCAAGCGTAATTACAAGCGCATCCGCGCCATGCAGTTGCCCAAAAAGATGTATTGATCGGGTCACCCCGGTCAGTGGCCTGCCAGGCCACATCAAAGCTCGCCGGGGACGCTCAGGCGAGCTTTTTTTATGTCGCCCCGTTTTGCTACCCTCTCTATCCCCACTTGCCAGGAGCACTGCAATGTCACTCAAAGACCAAATCACCGAAGACATGAAGACCGCCATGCGCGCCCGCGACAGCGAGCGCCTGGGCACCATCCGGTTGCTGCTAGCTGCTGCCAAGCAAAAAGAAATCGACGAGCGCATGGTGTTGGACGACGTTGCCATGGTGGCGATCGTGGATAAGTTAATCAAACAGCGCAAAGACTCGGTGGCCGCCTACCTGCTGGCCCAACGACAAGACCTGGCTGACAAGGAATCCGCCGAGATCACCGTGCTTCAGGCCTACCTGCCTCAACGCCTCAGCGCAGAAGAGGTGACCGCCGCCGTTCAGGCCATCGTGACCGAACTCGGCGCCAAGGGTCCGGGCGACATGGGCAAAGTCATGGGTGCGGTCAAAACTCGGCTGGCCGGCAAGGCCGACATGGGCCAGGTATCTGCCGCCGTCAAGGCGGCGCTGGCGGGGTAAAGCAGCTGACTCTGCTCACCTTACTGAAGCCTCAGCTCCCCGCCACCTTCATCCGGTTGATCAGCACCGAGCCCACCTCTTTGGCGCCGTAGTTGTAGGTATCGGCGCCGACGGCCACGATGCCCTTGAGCATGGTTCTCATGTTGCCGGCGATGGTGATTTCATGCACTGGGTAGGCAATTCGGCCGCGCTCTACCCAGAAGCCGCTGGCTCCCCGGGAATAGTCGCCCGTCACGTAGTTGACGCCGCTGCCCATCAATTCGGTAACAAATAAACCGGTACCCAGCTTCTCCAACATGGCATCCAGGCTGTCACCAGGACGGGTCTTGCGCGAGTGCAGCGTCAAATTGTGCGAGCCGCCGGCGTTGCCGGTGGTCTTCATGCCCAGCTTGCGAGCTGAGTAGCTGCTCAAAAAGTAGCCCTGCACCCGCCCTGCTTCCACCACCTGACGCGGCTTGACACGCACGCCTTCATCGTCAAACGGTGAACTACCCTTGCCGCGCTTGACAAACGGATCTTCAAAAATATCAATGTGCGCCGGCAGAACCCGCTTGCCCAGTGAATCGAGCAGGAACGAGCTTTTGCGGTACAGCGCACCACCACTGATGGCCTGCACAAAAGCACCCAGCAGCCCAGCCGCAAGCGGCGACTCAAACAGCACCGGGCATTCGGTGGTAGCGATCTTGCGCGACTTGAGCCGGCTCAAGGCCCGCTCGGCGGCGTAGCGGCCCACCGCCTCGGGCTCGGCCAGGTCCTCCGGATAGCGCATGGAGGTGTACCAGGCATCGCGCTGCATGTCATTGCCCTTGCCGGCAATCGGTGACACCGACATCGAGTGGCGCGAGCTGGCGTAGCCACCCCGGAAGCCCCGGGTGTGGGCGCTGAAAAAATGCGACTGCTGGGCCGACACACCCGCGCCTTCGCTGTTGGTGATCCGCCGGTCAACCCGAAGGGCCGCACTCTCGCCGCGCAGTGCCAAAGCCGCCGCTTCTTCAGCCGTGATGGCCCAAGGGCAAAACAGGTCCAGGTCGGTGCGCTGGCGCGAGGTCGGGGCGATGTCACGGGCATCTGGCAGCGCGGCGAAGGGGTCTTTTGCGGTAAACCGGGCGATGTCAAACGCCGCTTGAACCGTCTGCTCTATGGCGGCCGCAGAAAAGTCAGAGGTGCTGGCATTACCCCGGCGCTTGCCGATGTAGACCGTGACACCAAGGGACTTGTCGCGGTTGCGCTCGACGTTTTCGAGCTCGCCCTTGCGCACAGAGACGCTCAGGCCACTGCCCTCCGAGGCTTCAGCCGCCGCGTCAGTGGCGCCTATTTTTTTGGCATGCGCCAGCGCGCTGTCGACCAAATTTTCAAAGAATGGGCGGCTGTAGCTGAAGCCGCTGCCGGCGCTGGGCGCGGCTTTCGTGGGGTTAGGGTTCTTCATATCGGAGGCTATGATACTTGGCTATGTCACGCAAACTGAAAAAAGGCTATTTCGTTCGGGGCGAGTTCATCGCTGAAGGCAGCGAGCGCGATCTCGAGCTCAAGGCCGAGCTCAAGGGCACCAACGAGCAAAGCCGCACTGAGCTCAAGCGCGAGAGCACCGAACTGCAAAAACTGGGCGAGGACCTGCTGACCCTTCGCCCTGAGCTCATGGCGCGGCTGGCTGTGTCGGAAAAGCTCAAGGATGCTGTGGTGGAGGCCAAGCGCATCACCAATTTTGAAGGCAAGCGCCGACAGATGCAGTTCATAGGCAAACTGATGCGGCTGGTGGACCCCTCGGTGCTTGACGAGGTGCGGACCGCGCTGAACGATCAGTTGGGCGGCTCGGCGCAAGACAAGCTGCGCCTGCACCAGGCCGAACTCTGGCGTGACCGCCTGCTGCTCGACGACGATGCCCTTGGCACCTGGCTGACCGCCCATACCGAAACCGACGCGCAGCAACTGCGTGCCCTGATTCGGCAGGCCCGCAAGGATGCACAACCAGAAAAGCCAGGTGCAGCTGTGCGCCACGGGCGCGCGTACCGCGACATTTTTCAAATCGTGCGAGATCAGCTTGAGCGTGTGCCCGAGCCTGAGGCCGACACAGCCGTGACCTACGATGCAGACCAAAGACCATGATGACCGCCTCTGACACCAGCACCGGCACCAGCACCCCTGCGGCCCATGACCCTGTGCGCATCGGCATCGTGTCGGTCAGCGACCGCGCGTCCAGCGGCGTCTATGTCGACCAGGGCCTGCCCGCGCTGCAAGACTGGCTGACGCGTGCCCTGAAGAACCCGATTGACTTTGAGGCCCGGCTGATCCCCGACGAGCAAGCCCTGATCAGCGCCACGCTGATTGAACTGGTCAACGCCGGCTGCGCCTTGGTGCTCACCACTGGCGGCACTGGCCCCGCCAAGCGTGACGTGACACCCGAGGCCACCTTGGCCGTGGCGGACAAGGACATGCCCGGGTTTGGCGAGCAAATGCGCCAGATCAGCCTGAAATTTGTGCCGACAGCCATCCTGTCACGCCAAGTGGCGGTCATTCGAGGGCAAACATTGATCATCAACCTGCCGGGGCAGCCAAAGTCGATTCGCGAGACCCTGGAAGGCCTGCGTGACGCCGAGGGCGCCAGTGTGCTGCCGGGCATCTTTGCCGCCGTACCCTACTGTGTGGACTTGATTGGCGGCCCCTACCTGGAAACGGTGGACACGGTTTGCAAGGCTTTTCGGCCGAAGTCAGCCCAGCGCACGGCGGCTGCGGCCTGAACGGCGCAGGCGCCTACCGACCCACCAATTCGTTAAGCCGGTCGGCCTCGAAATGCTCTTGGCGCGCGGCGTCTGCCGGCACGCAATTGGCGGCTTGGCTCTTTTGCAAAGTTTCAATCGCCTGCCACAGCAGCGCAATTTGGTGATCCTGGCCGGACGCGTTGTCAATCAGACCTCTCAGGGCCTGGCTCAGCGGGTCATCGTTTTGGGTCACGCCATAGGCTGAAAACCCCATTTTGGACGCCACCTCCTCGCGTTTGACATCCAGATCCGCCTGAATGATGCGGGCCGGGTTGCCCACTGCCGTAGCGCCGGCTGGCACCGGCTTGGTCACCACCGCATTCGAGCCGACCTTGGCACCATCGCCCACCGTGAAGCCGCCCAACACCTGGGCACCCGCGCCGACCACCACATTGCGCCCCAACGTAGGGTGGCGCTTGGCACCCTTGTACAGGGCCGTACCACCCAGTGTCACGCCCTGGTAGATGGTGCAGCCGTCACCAATTTCAGCCGTCTCACCTACCACCACGCCCATGGCATGGTCAAAAAACACCCGCTCGCCGATACGCGCCCCAGGGTGGATTTCAATCCCGGTCAGAAAACGGGCAATGTGCGAAATAAACCGCCCCAGCCACTTGAGGCCATGCTGCCAGCACCAATGGGCCCGCCGGTGCAAGATCAGCGCGTGCAGGCCGGGGTAGCAGGTGATGACCTCCCAGGTGCTGCGCGCCGCTGGGTCACGGTCAAGAATGCACTGAATATCGGAACGAAGACGAGACAACATGAGGTGCAGTTTAGCGGTCAGGGCCGGAACCCTTGGTCATCAGCTTGGCAATCCCGCGCAGGATGTGGATTTCTTCCTGAGTCAGCGTGGCCCGGTTGAACAGTTGGTTCAGCCTGGGCATCAGCTTGCGCGGCGCTTGCGGGTCAAGAAAGCCGATCGCGGTGAGTGCCTGCTCCCAGTGCGCCAGCATGCCTGCCACCTGGCTGGCATCAGCCAAAGCAGGCGCCGGCGTGGCCGACTGAACCGGGTAAGCACCCAGCGCCAAGCGCCACTCATAGGCAATCACCTGCAAGGCTGCACCCAGGTTGAGCGAGCCAAACTGCGGGTTGCTTGGGATGCTCAGGCAGGCGTGGCATCGGTACACATGCTCATTGAGCATGCCAAAGCGCTCCGAGCCAAACAGAAAAGCCACGCCAGAATTTTGAGCGATTTCGGGCTCTAGCCCTTGTCCTGATTGGGGTTCTAGCTCCTTTTTTAATAGCGACTCGAAATGCTCGCGAGGCGCAACCGTCGGCGGCCCGAAATCGCGTGGTGTCATGGCGGTGGCGCACAGGTGGGTCATGCCATCCAGCGCCTCATCCAGGGTGGCGACGATGCGTGCGCTACTGAGCACATCCAGCGCACCGCTGGCCCGCTGAATGGTTTCTTCGCGCCGCAAGACGTTGGGCCAGCGCGGCGCAACCAGCACCAAATCGTCAAAGCCCATGGTTTTCATGGCGCGCGCGGCGGCGCCCACGTTGCCTGCGTGGCTGGTGTTGATCAGAATGAAACGTGTCTGCATGGCTGCAGCGGCAAGCACAGGCCTAGCGCCGGTTAAAATCAAGCCATTGTCGCTGCCCGCATCGCCGGGTTGCCCTGCCCTGTTCTTACCCCAGCGGCCACTGCAGAACCTGCCAGTGGCCCACACAATTCAGAAGTCATGTCATCCCCCAATCTGCATCCCATGATCAATGTGGCCGTCAAGGCAGCCCGCGCGGCCGGCGCGATCATCAACCGAGCGGCACTTGATGTGGAGTCGGTCCGTGTCTCGCAAAAGCAGGTGAATGACTTTGTTACCGAAGTCGATCAGGCCGCCGAGGTTGCCATCATCGAAACCCTGTTGGCGGCCTACCCCGGGCATGGCATCTGGGCGGAAGAATCTGGCCGGACCCATGGCGCTCAGGATTCAGACTATGTGTGGATCATCGATCCGCTGGACGGCACCACCAATTTCATCCACGGCCTGCCGGTCTACTGCGTCAGCATCGCGTTGGCGGTCAAAGGCAAAGTGGAACAAGCGGTGATTTACGACCCCACCCGCAACGATCTGTTCACCGCCACGCGAGGCCGCGGCGCTTTTTTGAACGACCGACGGCTTCGCGTGTCAAAGCGTGTGCGCTTGCAGGAATGCCTGATCTCCACCGGCTTTCCGTTTCGTCAGGGCGATGACTTCAACACCTACCTGCGCATGATGGGCGACGTGATGCAGCGCACCGCCGGGCTGCGACGCCCCGGTGCTGCGGCACTGGATCTGGCCTACGTAGCCGCCGGCTTTACCGATGGCTTTTTTGAGACCGGGCTGCAGCCCTGGGATGTCGCGGCCGGTTCGCTGTTGGTGACCGAGGCCGGTGGTTTGGTTGGCAATTTCACCGGCGAGGCAGACTTTTTGGAGCAAAAAGAATGTCTCGCCGGCACACCGCGCATCTACGGTCAACTGGTCGCCCTGCTAGGCAAGTACAGCAAGTTTGCCGGCGCAGGCGACAAAGCCGCCGTGCGCCAAGCCACCGCGGAGCTAGCCGCCGCGTCCCCGCCGGAGCCTAACGCGCTCTAAAAACCCGCCCCGTGAAGAGTCGGTACTTCTTCCAGCTGGTCGCCTTGTCGGCGCTGTGGGGCACCGGCTTTTTACTGACCCGGATAGCCACCCCAGTGCTGGGGCCCAGCGTTGCCGCAGCCGCGCGTATCGGGCTGGGCGCCATCACGCTGGCCATGATCATGCGGCACCAGAAGCTGGACTGGCCGTGGCAACACTGGCGAGAACTGTTGCTGCTTGGCGCCGCAGCCATTGCATTGCCGCATTTTCTGAGTGCCTGGTCATCGCTTTATTTGCCATCGGGGTACAGCGCTGTGGTGGCCGTCACGTCTGTGCTGTTTGGGGCCTTTGCCTCTGCCTGGATGAAAGAAGACACGCTGACCTGGACCAAGCTGGTGGGCTGCCTGCTCGCCTTTACCGGTGTGGCACTGGTGGTCAGACTGGGGCCCATTGACCCCTCGCCCGAGGTCTTGGCCGGTACGGCCCTGGCGGTGGGCGCCTGCTTTTTCACCGGATTCAGTATGCCCCTGCTCAAAAGGGCTATCCAACGCATGCCGCCCTTGAGCATCACGGCCGGCATCCACGCCTTCGGTTTTTTGCTGCTGCTGCCCGGTGCCCTTTGGAAACTACCCCAGGCCCAATTTTCATGGTCTGCCCTTTCAGCAGTGGCGCTGATGGGCATCATTACCTCTGGCTTGGCCTATTGGCAATACATGCGCATCGTGCAACATGTCAGCGCAGTGGCGGCCCACAGCTCCACCTTCATGGTGACCATTTTTGGCGTGGTCTGGGGGCATCTGTTTTTGGGCGAGGTGTTCACCCTCGCCTCTTACGCCGGCGGCGCGCTGGTGTTACTGGCCACCATGATGGTGACCGGCTTTAACCCACTCAGCCAGCGCGACCGTAAAACCCCAAGCGCTCCTCCGGGCTGAACATCACGCCCGGCGTCTCGTAGTAGCACAGCACGGCAATCATCCGGTCTACGGCGCCTTGCACCGGTGTTACCCGGTGGGCGGTATTTTTGCCACGGAACACATTCAAGGTACCTGCTTGCAGATGCAGCAAGCGAGCCTCGGGGTCGCGGCCTTCCAGCAGTTTGGCGACACCTTCATAGTTGGGGTCTGTGTCAGTGCGCAGGTTGGTTCGGTACTCAAAGTCACCACCCTCCTCGGGCGCTTGCAGCAGCAGTGTGGTGGTGAACTCGGACCGGTCGAAATGCCAATTCAGCGCTTCCCCGGCACGGTAGGCGATGACGTTGGCACAGGCCAGCGGGTCCGGCATCACATACAAAGCCGGCCGACCCATGGTGGCCGCCAAGAACTGCGCCAGCGGGGGGTATTCGTACACGGCCATTACCAGGCTGCCGGGCATTTGGTCGGCGCACACCGTGTGGTTGGTCGTCTGCACCTGGCGCAGCGCCGGGTGGTCGGCCGCGAGGCCGGGGATTTCGGGCTTGAAATAGATGTTGTGGCGACGCTGGTGCAGGTAAGAATCGCTGGCCATCACTGGCGCAATTTCAGCCGCCGCCTTGGCCGCCACACCGGGTCGCAAAAACCCCTCAAGGCTGAACATGCCACCCTGCTGCAACGCAGCCTGTGCAGCCGCCACCATGTCGTGCCAGGCTTGGCTGCCCTCACGGTCCAGGGGGTAACGGTCCAGGTCGATGATGTGTCTCAAAAGGGGCTCCTCAGGATGAAGCGCCCGATCTTACTGCGGCTGCAAGCGGGCCTTGGTGCAGAGCCCTCAGAGACTTTTTTGGTTCACGCGTTTGGACAGGGCTTCGGCACTTTCTTTGCGCTCGCTGTAACGGTCAACCAGGTAGGGCGCCACATCACGCGTCAGCAGCGTGAACTTCACCAGTTCCTCCATCACATCGACCACCCGGTCGTAGTAGGCGGACGGCTTCATGCGCCCGGCCTCGTCAAACTCGAGAAAGGCCTTGGCCACCGAGCTTTGGTTGGGGATGGTGATCATGCGCATCCAGCGCCCCAGAATGCGCATCTGGTTGACGGCATTGAAGGACTGCGAACCACCGCTGACCTCCATCACCGCCAGGGTCTTGCCCTGGGTCGGCCGCACGGCGCCTATCGACAAGGGGATCCAGTCAATCTGGCTTTTCATGATGCCGGTCATGGCGCCATGGCGCTCGGGCGAGCACCACACCATGCCTTCTGACCAGGTGGCCAAGTCACGCAATGCACGCACTTTAGGGTGCGTCTCGGGTGCGGCATCGGGCTGCGGCAAATCTTGCGGGTCAAAGACCTTCACCTCAGCCCCCATGGCCTCCAGCAGGCGCGCCGACTCCAGCGTCAACAGCTTGCTGTAAGAGCGCTCGCGCAGCGAGCCGTACAGCATCAAAATTCTGGGCGGGTGGGTTGACGGGGCCGTGGCCGACAACTGGCTCTGGCTTGGCAGCCTGAAACTGGCCGCATCAATGGCTTCTGAGGGCAAGGTCATCGCAGTTCAAGCGCCTGGCACTGAGGCGCCGCGCTCGTACCAGCCTTTGGAGTTGTTGACGATGTACACCACCAGCAGCATCACCGGCACCTCAATCAGCACACCCACCACCGTCGCCAGGGCCGCGCCAGAATTAAAACCAAACAGGCTGATGGCAGCCGCTACCGCCAGCTCGAAGAAGTTGGACGCGCCAATCAAAGCCGACGGGCAGGCCACCGAATGCTTCTCGCCCACCGCGCGGTTGAGCCAATAGGCCAGGGCCGAGTTGAAAAACACCTGAATCAGGATAGGCACCGCCAGCAAGGCAATGACCAGCGGCTGCTTCAGAATGGCTTCACCCTGGAACGCAAACAACAGCACCAATGTGAGCAACAGCGCGGCTATGGACCAGGGACCAATTTTGGCCATGGTCGCCTCAAAAAAAGCTGCGCCCCTGGCCAAGAGCGACCTGCGCAAAATTTGCGCCAAGATCACGGGGATCACGATGTACAGCACCACGGACGTGAGCAGGGTGTCCCAAGGCACGATGATGGCCGAGATGCCCAGCAGCAAGCCCACCAGCGGTGCAAAGGCAATCACCATGATGCTGTCATTCAAAGCCACTTGCGACAGCGTGAACAGAGGGTCTCCCCCGGTGAGGCGGCTCCAGACAAACACCATGGCGGTGCACGGTGCCGCGGCCAGCAAGATCAACCCAGCAATGTAGCTGTCGATCTGATCCGGCGGCAGCAGGGGCGCAAACCAATGGCGAATGAACAACCAGCCCAGCAGGGCCATAGAAAAAGGCTTGACCAGCCAGTTGACAAACAGCGTCACCCCAATGCCCTTGACGTGCTTGCGCACTTCACCAAGGGCGCCGAAATCGACCTTGACCAGCATGGGGATCACCATCACCCAAATTAGCAAGCCCACTGGCAGGTTGACCTTGGCAAACTCCATCTGGCCAATGGCCTGGAACACGGGTGCAAAGAACTGGCCCAGAACGATGCCCACGGCAATGCAGAGGAACACCCACACCGTCAGGTAGCGTTCAAAAACGCTCATGGCAACCCCTGCGGCCGGCTTGGCATTGACGCCAGGTTCAGCTTGCATGGATCAATCCTCAGGCGAGGGCCAACTGCCGGGCGCTGGTCTGCAAGACCGCCTGTTGCAGCTTAGCATCGGGCAAACTGCACAACAACTCCAGTCGTCGCTTGATGGCGTGCAGGGTTTTGCGGGTTGCCTCACGCTTGTCGTCTTCAGAACCATCGCCCTCAGACGGATCCGGGTAACCCCAATGCGCAGTAGCCGGGTGCCCGGGCCAAAGCGGGCAGACTTCACCGGCTGCGTTGTCACACACCGTGATGATCAAGTCCATGTGGGGCGCATCCGGCCCCGCGAACACATCCCAACTTTTGCTGTTCAAGCCCTCGGTGGCGATGCCAGCGGTTTCCAGCGCCTTCAAACCCAGCGGATTCGGCTTTTGGTTCTCCCGCGGGCTGCTGCCGGCCGAATAAGCGCGGAAGCGGCCACCGCTCATGGCGTTCAAAAGTGCTTCGGCCAGGATGCTTCTGGTGGAATTGTGCGTACACAGAAAAAGTACGTTGAGGGGTTTAAGTGGGGTAGTCATGGTTGGTAGCTCCAGGTCGGTGGTTAACAGTCGCATGCGTTGGCAAGCGCCGGCAGGCAGGGTTGGCCCTGGCAGCAGTTTTGGGTGAGGTAGGCCAGCACCGCGTTCATGCGGTCAAACTGGGCACGGTAAACCAGGTTGCGCCCAACCCGCTCCTGGCTGATGAGGTCGGCATTCACCAGTTCTTTCAAATGAAATGACAGCGTGTTGGGCGCCACGCCCAGGCTTTCAGACAAGGCGCCCGGGGTCAAACCGGCCTGACCAGCCACCACCAGTGAACGAAACACCTCCAGCCGTGATGACTGGGCGAGCGCGGCCAGGGCTTTAACAACAGCGATTGATTCCATATTTCCATGATACTCGAAATAATTGACAGATAAACCGACCCATCCATGACACCGGCCCTTCAATGCCGGTGCCTGTGGTGAGCGTCCGGGTAGTGGGCATGGGCGTGGCTAAGTGGCTCGTGCCGATGCGGGTGCGCATGCTTGCCCGCTGTGAACTGGCCGTCAGCATGGGTGTGCTGGTGGTGCTCATCGTGCTCATGCTCGTGGTCATGCAGCATCGCTTCATGGGCGTGGACATGCGCATGTTGTTCAGTCAGATGCAGCCACACCCCCGCTGCCATCAGCACGCCAGCAACCAGTAAGGTCAGGGACACCGGCTCGCCGCCCACCAAGGCCAGGGCCGCACCAAAAAACGGAGCCACTGAAAAATAAGCGCCAGTGCGAGCCGCACCCAAATGCCGCAGGCCCACCACGAACAGCGCCAGGCTCACGCCATAGGCGAGAAAACCCACCGCCATGGCCACCGCCACGGTTACGCCGCCTGGCAACTTATCCCCGACCACCAAGGCCAGCACCAAGTTGACGCTGCCCGCCACCAGGCCCTTGACCGACGCGATCCAGGTGGCGTCGTTGAGCGCCACCTTGCGGGTCAGGTTGTTGTCCAGCCCCCAAGCGAAGCAGGCGCCCAATACGGCCAGAGCGGGCCACAGGCCGGCCCAGCTCACCGATTCTGGCCAACTGAGCACCACCGCCCCGGCGGCAATCAAGCCCATACCCAGCGCAATCCGCCGATCAACATTTTCCCGAAAAGCCACCCACGCCAGCACCGCCGTAAAAACCCCCTCGGCATTGAGTAACAAAGACGCCCCCGATGCCGGCATACCGAGCAAGCCCGTCATCAGCAGCAGCGGCCCGACCACGCCGCCAGACAGCGTCGCCCCCCCCAACCAAACGGCCTCGCCCCGGGCCAACTTGACCGGCGCTGCCCGGGTGGCTAGGCGGTACAGGGTCAGGCCCAAGCCCGAACCCAGGTAAAACAAACCCGCCAGCATCCATGGCCCCACGCTGCCCAAGAGCAGCTTGGCCAGCGGCGTGCCGGCGCCAAACAGCAGCGCGGCCCCCAGGGCTGCGGCTACGCCCGCATTCAACATGTCGACCGCCTGTGCATGGTGCTCGCTGCGTCCGCTTCAGCCTCTGGCCACAAGCTTGGAAACAAAAAGCGAAGTGCATGTTGCGGCAAGCCAAAGCGCACTTTGCCCTGCGGCGTATCAGATTTGAGCAGTCCTCGCTTGACCAGCGCACCAAGCGCATCGGTGGCCGCCCGGTCGCTGACGCCCAGCATTGACTTGAAGTCTCCGCGCGACATGTCTTGCCCGCTCAGGAACAAATAGTGCAATCCACGAAGTGACTCCTGTCGCACACCCGACTTTTCAACCGTGGACTCAAAGACCAGGCACGCCTCCAAACGGGGCAGTAGGGTTTTGAAGTCCAGCATGCTGCCCATAAAGCTCACTTGGTCCCGGCACACCTCCAGCACATAGTCCGCCCAGGCTATCAAGGCCGGCTGGCTGAGGTTACCCCGCCCATCCAGATCACCCCGGCGGAGGCTGTCGGCATCTGCCAGCAGTGCGTAATAGCGCTCTGTGCTGCGGGCGAACCCCCGCAGGGGCGACCACAACCCGCCCGTGTAGCCCAGCGCACTCAAAAGCGTATGGGTGTGAAGACGCATGACTCGACCATTGCCATCGATAAACGGGTGAACCCAACCCAGCCGCTGGTGCGCGCAGGCCAATGCCACCAATGCAGCCTCACCCCGCCGCACACGGCCATACAAACTGGCCCAGCGGTGCAGGAATGTGGGCACGCTGTCAAATGCCGGCGCCACGTGTTGGCCCACTTTGACCTCACGCTGGCGGAACTGGCCCGGCACAACCTGCTCGCCTTCGTCGGTCATCAAGTCGTGGGCGGGCAGTCTGCCAAAAAGCTCCCGGTGCATCACTTGCACTGCGTCTGCGGAATACAGACCGGGGGCAGCATCGAAGCCGCCGTAACGCTGCTCCAAGGCAACTTCAGCCTCGATATGCGCCACAGCCAGTCGCTGCTTGGCGGCCAGCTTGGCGTCTTTTGAGAAGTCTTTTCTAAGTGCCTGATCGATCTCGTGGGGTCTTGTGTGCTGCCCCTCGATGCGGTTGGTGTAGTAAGAGTTCATGCTTCGCAGCAAGGCGCGCAACTCGGGCGGAACGCGTGTGCCAGCCAAGAGCGTAGCCGCGCGGGTCAACTCATGGGCTTTGCCCAGCAGCGGCTCTAAGTGAGCATCTGCAGGCAGCAGCGGCTCAAATTGGTGTGTTTGGGTAAACATAGAACTATTTTGCCAAGTTAAATTTATCTTTAAATAATTGATTTAAAGACTAATTTTATAACTTATAGTTAATTTTTTGCCAAGATTATTGCGAACTATTTGGGTAGGCGAGACGCCGCGTCTGCAGCACCCAAGCGACAAAGCATATTTGAATTGAAGTCCTCAAAATCAGCCCGGCCGCAAACACCAAGTACAGCAGCACGGTCGCGTCCCAGCTCAACATCAAGTTTTGGTCGAAGAAAAAGAAACAGGTGTTTGGCTGATTCGCACCGCCACCGTTATCCCTGATAACGAGCGCTGGCTGCACGAAACACAAGCGGCGTCCGACTTGGCACGGGCTCTGGAATGGTCAAAGCAACACCCTGCATCTGACGTTCAGACTGATGCCCTTCTAGCTGCTGCCGCCCAGGGCAAGTAAAACGGATGGGTTCCAGCGAAGCCCCTGTTCGCCTTGACTTGAACAACCGACCGTCGCACCTGACCACGACAGCACGTATGGGCGGAAGTAAGCCAATTCGCGGAAGGCTTTAGTAGGTAATGTCCCAAGACACGCTGATTGTCGTCTTGGAGCGGTCGACAACACCAAACTGATAACATCAAACATCAAACATCACCCATCAAGAGGCTCTATGAGAACCACTATCGACATCGACGATGACATCTTGGCATTGGCGCGAAGCATCAGCAAAACCAACAGCTCAAGCCTGGGCTCTGTGGTGAGCGAGTTCGCGCGGCAAGGAATTCAGCAAGGCGCAGTCCACAAGGCGGTGGGCGTGGCTGATCAGTCCGAACTCGACCGAAAGCTGCTCGCGCTCGGCGTGATTCCGTTCGCTCGGAATCCGGAGACGCCTCTCGTCACCGACGAGCTCGTACGCGAGCTGCAGAACAACGAGGGTCTTTGACCCATGCGAGCTTTGTTGGACGTTTGCGCACTGATTGCCCTGATCGATAAGAACCACGTGAACCACGTCAAAGTGGGGGCGTGGTTCACGCAGAACGCGCCCGTCCACGGATGGGCCTCGTGCCCCCTAACTCAAAACGGCACGGCTCGCATCATCGGCAACAAAGGCTACCCAAACAAGCAACCGCCTCAGGCAACGCTGGCATTGCTCGCCGCGATGTCTGCCCAACCCGAGCATCAGTTCTGGCCAGACAGCGTGAGCTTGATCAACCCCTCGGTCTTCAACCAAGCGGTGATGCTTACATCAGACCATATTACTGACGTCTACCTTCTAGCCCTTGCGGTGAGCAACGGGTCTAGGTTGGTGACAACCAATGGCGGGATCCTCACGACCGCCGTCGTGGGTTTCCGGCAGCAAAATCTAGTCCTGCTCTGAGGCGCTCGCTTCGCTCTCCGCCGACTTTTTGCAAGTTGCGATCGCCCCCCGCCTTCTCCGTTAAGCGAAGGTCGGCCACCTGCTGGGCAGTGAAGCTTCGACGCAGACGTGATAGACACAAGCGAGCACCGAACTCAGCGAGCAGATAGCGCTGCTATCAGAGTCAAGTCACCCGCGCAGCACGCTAAAGCGCCGGAAAAGCTCAGCCGACAAGGGCGCTTGAATTTGCCAGGTGATCGAGATGGGCCTATCTCCTTCATGGGACAGCAGCTTCACGGGCCCGACCGCCACGTAGGGCGTATCGCGGTCCTCTCGGACAAAGAGCTGAAACCGCCAGCCATTGCTCGCACTCTCCAGGTAGCGGCGACCGGTAGCGTTGTCGGGCCCTGCCCTGTTCTGGGTTTGCCAATGGAACAGCGTCGGGCTGACGGCGTAGTCTTTGAACTGCACGTGCTCAGCAAAACCTTCGCTTTTGTCCAGGGTCACAAACAACAACTCAATTTTCTGTGCCTCCAAGGGCAGGCAACCACCATCCGATAGCGGGCGAACAAGCTCATTGGCAAACCCGACGGCTGTCAACAACTCAGAGCGGCTGTAGCGACCATGCAAAGCCAACGGCCAGGTAGCGGGTGCATCTGGCAAGTGAATAGGGGCCAACGAGGTGCGCTCGCGCAAGATGTCACAGACTTCACGCAATTCGTCCAGCACAACCGGGTTCTCATTCACCAAATCGACAAAAGACGCCGCGCTGATCCGCTCGCTGCGGGAGGGCAGAAGTTGGTGCGCGAGCATTTGTACGGCAACCGGTTGCACCAGATTCCCATTCAAAGCGTCGTGCCAAGCCGCCAGCACGTTGGGCTCCTGCGCGTGCAGCACGCTGTAGACCCGACGCGCAAGGTCGGATTCCCGCGCACCTTCCGGTCGGGTCTCGAGCCCAACACGTCGCTTCAAACTGGTCCATGAACGGGCGTTGGACCCCTCGGTATAAATGTCTGACAACTCCAGTTGACTGTCCAGCAGAAAGGCACGAAGGGAGACCTCGCCAAAGCGGCGCGTCGCTGACCAGGCAGAGAGCTCAGCACTCAGGCGCACCACGTTCAAATTCAATGCCTGACGCAGGTTCTCCAAAACACGGTCACGCGCGACTCGGTCGAATTGGATATGAACGCCGGCCGGCAATTTGCTAAAGCCGTCTTTGACCGATTCAGCAATTTCGCGACGCGACAAACCAGTGATGGAGCGCAACAACACATCGAAGCGAAAACCAGCCTGGTACTGGCCCACAAAATCAAGCACGAGGCAGGCGTCTTTGCCATGGGCCAACCGCAGCCCGCGACCAATTTGCTGTTGAAAGATCACGGGGCTCTGTGTGGGTCGCAGCAAAAACACGGCATTGGCCTCGGGAATATCAATGCCCTCGTTGAAGATGTCGCAGGTGCAAATCACCTTCAGGACGCCGTCGCGCAGCTTCTTAACCGCTTCGGTCCGCGTCTCTTGGGAATCTGTCCCGCTCAAGGCAACTGCAGCCAAGCCCGCTTGGGTAAAGCAACCCGCCATGAATTTAGCGTGAGCCACGCTGACGCAAAAGGCCAAACCCTTCAAAGTGCGGGGGTCAGACACATAGCGAGCCACAGCATTAACGACCGTTCTGGCCCGCACCAAATTACCGTCAATGAGGTTGGCCAGTTGTGACACCTCAGCGCCGCGCCCCCAGTCCACAGTGGTCAAATCAGTCTCGTCCGCACTGGCGTAGTACTCGAAAGGCGCGAGCAGTTGTTGATCGAGTGCATCCCACAGCCGCAAAGAGACCGCCGGCGAACCATCCGGTCTCGCATCAAAATACAACCCAAGATTTTGACCGTCTGCGCGTTCCGGCGTGGCAGTCAAACCCAAAAGATAGTGCGGTTGGACAGCGCGCATGAACTGGTCGAAAGTCGATGCCGGCAAATGATGTGCCTCGTCAACGATGACGACACGCCAGAAATCGCTGCCCAATTGCGTGACCAATTGGCGACTGTGCACCGTGTTGATGGTGGCGAACAGGTGCTCATAGCGGTCTGGCGTGTTCTCCCCATCAAGCACCTCGCCGAAAGCCGGGTCACGCAGTACCTGCCGAAATGTCGATAGCGCCTGCTGCAGGATTTGGGTGCGGTGCGCGATAAATAGCAAGCGCGGCGCGGCACCCTCGGCCTCTTTCAGCCGAAGGTAATCAAATGCTGCCACGACCGTCTTGCCTGTGCCCGTCGCCGCCACGAGCAGATTTCTGCGGCGGCCCATTCGGCGCTCAGCATCCAGCCGATCCAGCATTTCTTGCTGGTAGGCCTTGGGCTGCAGGTCAAACCATGTCTGCAGCGCCACCGGATGGACAGCAGCCACACGCCCGCCACCTTTTTGGTCCGATAGGGCTCGTATCAAGGCCTCGCGATGCAGCTCATTCGACGGATCGTAGGTCTGAAATTCCTGATCATTCCAAAGCGTTTCGAAATTCGCGATCGCGGCGTCGAACATTGAAGCGATGCCCGTTTGCGTGAACTTGACGGTCCACTCGATACCGCCGATCAGCGCAGACTCTGACAAGTTGGCGCTACCAACGAAAGCAGTGCCGAAGTGAGTTGTTCGATGAAAAATCCATGCCTTGGCGTGCAGACGCGTACGCCGGCCGTCCAGGGAAACACGCAACGCCACCCCGGGCAATCTGGCTAGGGCATCTACCGCACGGGCCTCTGTCGCACCGATGTAGGTCGTTGTCAGTATTCGAAATCGGGTCCTGGGGTTGCCGGCACCGTCCAATGCCGTCACTTGGGTCAGCACGTCCATCAACTTGCGAACACCACTCCAGGTAATGAAACTGACCAGAATATCCACCCGATCCGCCGACTGAAGCTCAGCGCGCAACTCATGCAGCAAGGAGGGGTCGGATTTGGCTGATGTGAAGAGCCAAGGGTGGCGCAATCCCGTACCGGGATAGGCCACCTCGGTGTTGGGGCTGTGGACCGACTTGAGCCGCTGAGGTGGGACTGCCAGTTTGCGCGCTGGTTGGCTGGTTTGCGTTCGCATGGTCATCAGCAAGCGCCGAATGAACTCAATTTCGAGCCGGGCCTTCTCTGCAGCATCGACCCCGCCAGCGGCCGCTGCGTCCAACAATTCGGGTAAACACTGGACCAGTTCGTCCAAGAATTGCTCGCGGCGTTGGTACGCGGTTGGCGTCTCCAACAAAGCCCGGTGTTGCTCTGTCAAAGTGACCAGCGCGCTCACCTCATCGTCATAAATGAGGCGGTCGTACAAACCATTTCGAAAAACCATGTTGAATCCCCGTGCCGCATAGATGACCTACGAGCTCAAAATTATTTGATTTCAGTCCACCTCGAACACCTCGTTTCAACTTGTTGCCTCACCCACCAGGCGATGATGAAGACGCACGATTAGTCGGCGCGCCGAAGGCAACAGCCTGTGCGGCCAAAGGTAACACAAGTGTTACCATTATGCATGGCACTTAAAGTTGAAGAGTACCTCCGCGAGGATCGGTCAAGCCCGTACAAGCAATGGTTTGACAGTCTGTCGGCGCAAGCGGCCGCAAAAGTAACCGTTGCAAAACTTCGAATGGAACTTGGCAACACGTCCAGTATCAAGTGGTTTGATGGCATGGGAGAGTACATCATCGACTGGGGTCCAGGGTACCGCATCTATCTCGCCAAAGATGGAGACACGCTGATAGTCTTGTTTGGCGGCGGCACCAAGCGGCGCCAGCAGCGGGACATCGACAGAGCCAAGGAATTATTGGCTGAATACAAGGCCCGCAAGAAGGCGATGGCAGCGAGTTTTGTAGGCAAACACAAGGGGTAAATGCTATGGCACTGACTAGAGATTTCAAAGTTACGGTCTTGGAGCGGGTGCAGAGTGATCCAACATTTGCGCAGGCCCTCTTGGACGAAGCCGCGACCCTTTTCCTCAACGGAGAACCGGAAACCGCCCGACTCATCCTGCGTGACCTTGTCAACGCCACCCTAGGTTTCGAGCAGCTCGCGATGCTGACCGCCAAGCCCAGCAAGAGCTTGCACCGCATGCTATCGCCCGCAGGCAACCCCAGCATGGACAATCTGGCTTCCATTTTTCAGGCCGTGCGCCAGCGCCTGCAGGTCAGCTTGGTTGCACACTCCAAGGCAGCTTGAAACCGCAGCCCAAACGCGATAAGGCACCAATTCGTTCATGCAAAAAGAAAAACCTGACAGCGCCAAAGCCGCGGTAGGCCTGCCAATGTCCGCCCACACCCCCATGATGGTCCACTACCCGCGCATGACTTTTAAAGGCGCATGAATACTAAATATTCAGCGATAAGTCGCCCTCTTGGTCCCCATATGATCCCCAGCGATCGTGTAGACAAATGACGGCGCTTGGCGGCGCCACAGCGCGCGACAAAGCGGCCCTCGCGGCCTATCCAACGCTGCTTTCGCACGTCCTTTCCAGCAAGGAATTCGGGCCCTTTCTTCGCAGCCCCGACAGGCCAAAACATCAGGCTGAATGGTGTGATTTGATCCGCGATTTGGCACGTCTTCCGCCCTCGTCAAAACAGCTCGCGGAGCACTTCCATACCCAGTGGCATGTCTGCCACCACTACCTGCGCGAGCTCGTGGATGACGACGATCTGCTGATCGACATGCTCTGGGTCTGGCTGCCCCGATACCAGGGTTCCGACATGGTTCTGTATCGCGGAGAGAACATCGACCGCTTCGAGGCCGGCCGCATCGGCACCGCATGGACCGACAAACAAGAGACGGCCGAGATGTTCGCGAAGGGACTCAATGCTGTCAGCAAGGGCGGCGTGGTCCTGCGCTCCGACGTTCCGGTCTCCGCGATCATCGCCGGCCCCTCGAAGCACTCGCTCTACTTGGGCGAATCCGAGTTCACTATCGACGTCCGCAAGATTGACGCTATTGAGCAAGACCGTGCATACCCGCCTTCACTCCTCTAAGTTGAACCTTCGTTGCCATGCCTGCACGTCTCTTAGCTGCTTAAGTTCTGTGAACCCTCGCAAGGCTAGGATTTGACGCCGGTCGATGCGAGTGTTAGACTCGGGTGGCTATGTTCGCACTCTTTACCCATAACGCACTAGATCTCTAGTTCGGAAGTGGCAGGTAGTGTCTGTTTATGCTAAACCGATGAGAGCGCTGTTAATCCAGCACAAAAAGCTCGGAAGGCCGACCGTAAACCGAAACAGTGAAGTTATGCCACTAGCCGAAAAGCGGGACCCCAACTAAAAATTGGGCCCGCTTATTCATTTCGGCTTGTGAAAGTCGTTGGCAAAGATGTTCACATGCGTCTGTCCGGGTATATTGATTATCTGGTTGTGGCAGCCTGGGAAATTGCCATCGATGTAGGTGCCTTTCTTAGATGCCTTCATCATGTTGAAATGATATTTGGTTGGAATTTTCCAGCCAAAGCGGAAATTGCCAGAAATTTCGCAAAGTGGCGTGTGGGGCTCAGCCGTATCGAATTGGCCATGATCTTCGGGCCCGTAATCGAAATGCTTTTTCTGGTCGTCTTGGAAATAGTGTTTTTTATATTCGTTCTTGGGGCGCCGAGGCACATGCCGCTTCCGCAGCTTCGCGAACAAACTCTGAAAATTTCTGAAAAACAAATTGTCTGCGCCGCCCTGAGCGAAAAGAGCAATCAATTCCCGGAGTTCGTCAGCATCGAAGTTTTCTAGCGGCAACGCAAGCGCTTGCATGCTTCCTTTATCCTGCATGTATGGCAGAACACGGAAGTAGTTCGATAGCACCCTGACCGTGATCGCTATCACCTCCGTCAATTCCAGATTGGGGTCGATCTTGCCCACAAAGCAAGAGGTTCGAAGTCTTTGCGAAAGCTTCTCTAAGTTATCGGTGAGCAGGCAAACGCCATCCCAACGCTCTAGTTCAGCAAGGATGGATCGCTCGATCGCAAAATCTTTTCCAAACTCAACCGCACGCACGTCGAATTTGGGGCCAATTGCTTTGACTTCAGCTGTTTCGCGATAGGTGTGGGGAACAATTTCGCTCTTCGCGGAATTCACCACATCGCGCACGGATTTATCGTCCGATACGAGACACAGAAGAATTCGCATTACCTTTGCAGTAACTTGACCAAGATGGCGGTTGGGACTATGACCTGTGCCCTTTCTTGCTCAGTGAGATGAGCCAGGCATGCAAAGAAATCCAGCGTTTTCGCCCGAGTCTTAAACGAACGATCACCCGATTCCACAGGAACGGCAGACTGGGCCCGGTCGTCAGCTGAAAATTGAAATGCCTTGTCAGCGGGAGCCAATACAATTCTCTCGCGTTGTGTGGGATGCTCGATCACACAATATGCCCCACCAGCCTCGGTAGCCTTCGCGAAGTTCTTTAGCGTTCGCTCTCCGAGAATTTCCCTGAAATTAGGCAACAATTTCGCCAATATTCTGGGGACGTTGCTGAGATAAATCGGTGAATCGGGCCGCCAGTATTCGCTCGCGATGGTTTTGAGCGATTCGACAAGTTTGGCATCATCGTTCATTGTGCAATCCTAAAGAAGTGCATCGAGCTGGGCGCCCTGATATCGTTGTATCTTAACGGCTCGCATGCGCGAACAGTCACTCGGTGCTAGCCGCGTGTCCATGGAGTCCGTCGCCTCTTGTAATATCTGTCAAAGGTTAACAAAGAGGAGCGCCCGATGATTTTCATTCACCTCGCAACGACATCGCCAAGTTGCAGTGCGATCGACAGGTAGCCATGCCTGTGGCTCTCCCTCTGACCGACACGGTCATCGCCGCTGTCGCACAACTCATTGACGACTCCAAGTCTAACGGTGAATACCGCGACCCTACCCATTCCGACATCGACTTCTATGTCTCGCAAGCAGGCCTCACCGCCAGTGACCCAAAGCGACAGGGCCAGACCGTTGGCAAAGCCAAACGCGTTAGAGCGGTCTTACATGCAGCGTTGACAGACGACGCGGCGGCCGGCTCCGCCCTAATCGCGTCGATCTTGGCCAAGGTCCGCGCATGCGGCGGATTCCGTGAAGGGTCCCCAAACTTCGTTGGCACCGAGGCCATCGCCAATGTTAAGAACGCCTTCGACACCGAAGGATTTTTGCTTGCCTCCGATGGCTCCATCAGCCCAAAGGTTCTCTCCGCTTTGCAAGGCCCCGAGCTGACGGCAGCGTTGAGGGCCTACGCTGACCGTGCTCAGAAGGGGGCGCATGACGCGGCTCTCTTGGCGGGCACAGGCAAAGACCTGCTGGAGGCGACCGCCGCCCATGTTTTGCAAACCGTAAACGGCGTCTATCCAAGCGGCGCAAATTTCCATAGCCTGCTTGGCATGGCATTCATCGCTCTCGATTTGGCCGTCCCTGAATTGCCGGCTCAGGCTGGCGAGGCTCCGGTCAAGGGCCTAGAGCGTGGGCTGTTCCAAGCGGCCATTGCCGTAAACCGGCTTCGCAACAAGGAAGGGACTGGCCATGGGCGCCCGTGGCTGCCCACACTCAAAGATGATGAGGCGAAGGCGAGCATCGAGCTGGTAGGCTCTGTATCGTCTTACCTACTTTCCAAATTGGCAAGGCACCGCAAATGACGACGATGAAAACGTTCGTTGACAAGCGAATGGTTGCAATAACCTTTTTAAGCGAGCGATTTAGAGGTGCGCTGTTTCATAAGAGATTTGAAATTCGTCGGTTTGTCCAGTGAAAAAACCCCAATACGAAATCTTGATGGGATTTTCTCTATCAAGTTGTTGAATTCAAAAGAATTCTTGAATTTCTTCAACACTTTGATAGACCGCCTCGCGTAAAAGGGGGACTGTTTTTGGGAAGTCCCCATACAGTTCGGTCTTGGTCCCCCCACGCTCCCCTTTTCGACTAATTTTTTTGTCCCTTCTCATGATCCTATCGGATGATCGACAATGTCGGAATTCCGTAAGTGCCCGTCAACAAACGGTTTTTTCAAGCCACCCTGATCAAATAAGTCAGGCACCGAATAGATTTAAATGGCAGACATTTTTTGTGTGCGACTTCTTTGTGATCACGTAAGTCATTGATGTCAAAAGAGAATTCTTCACAACCCTTCGTTGAAGCCCCGATGGCCGCGCACACGCCCATGATGGCCCAGTACCTGGGCCTCAAGGCGGATTACCCCGACACCCTGCTGTTTTACCGCATGGGGGATTTTTACGAGATGTTTGATGCCGACGCCGAGAAGGCGGCGCGGCTGTTGAACATCACGCTCACCAGCCGCGGCCAGTCGGCCGGGGTGCCGGTGCTGATGGCTGGTGTGCCGTTTCATTCGGTAGAAACTTACCTGGCGCGGCTGATCAAGCTGGGTGAATCGGTGGCTATTTGCGAGCAGGTGGGTGAGGCGGGTGGCAAGGGGCCAGTCGAGCGCAAGGTGATGCGGGTGGTCACGCCCGGCACGCTGACCGATATGGCGCTGCTGGGGGACAAGACCGAATCGCTGCTGCTGGCGGTGCACCAGGGCCCGCGCCAGCGCTGCGGCCTGGCCTGGCTCAGCATCACGCGCGGCGAGGTGCTGTTGGCAGAGTGCACGCCCGACGAGCTGCCCGAGTGGGTGGCACGCATTGGCCCGGGCGAGCTGCTGTACAGCGCCGGTGCCACGCCGGCCTTTGAGGGCCGGCTGCGCGCGCTGCCCGGCCTGTCGCTCACGGTATCACTGACGGTGCGGCCAGATTTTCAATTTGATGCCGCCCTGGGCCAGCGCAAACTGCAAGAGCAGTTACAGGCCGCCAGCCTGGCCGCCTGGCAGGCGGACGGCCTGCCGCAAGCCCACGCCGCCGCCGCCGCGCTGCTGGCCTATGCCGAGCACACCCAGGGCCGGGCGCTGAGCCATGTGCACAGCCTCAAGGTCCAGCGCCACGACGAGCTGATCGACCTGCCGCACAGCACCCGGCGCAACCTGGAGCTGACGCAAACCCTGCGCGGCGAAGACCAGCCCACGCTGCTGTCGCTGCTAGACAGTTGCATCACCGGCATGGGCAGCCGCCTGCTGCGCAACTGGCTGCTCACGCCCCGGCGCGACCGGCACGAGGCGCGCACCCGGCTTGGCGCCATTGCCGCCCTGCGCAGCGGCCCCTGGCAGGCACTGCGCGACGCCCTCAAGGGCAGCAGCGATGTGGAGCGCATCACCGCCCGGCTGGCGCTGCGGCAGGTGCGGCCGCGCGAACTGGTGGCGATGCAGCAGACGCTACAAAAAACAGAGCGCATGATGCCCGCGCTGCAAGGGCTGGAGCCCTATTTGGCTCAAATTTCCGCACAACTGGCAGCGCCCCCCGGCGCGGCCGAGCTGCTGCTGCAGGCCATCGCCCCCGAGCCAGCTGCGATGGTGCGCGACGGCGGCGTGATCGCTACCGGCTTTGACGCCGAGCTGGACGAGCTGCGCGCCATCCAGACCAACTGCGACAGCTTTCTGCTGGACCTGGAGGGCCGCGAAAAAGCCCGCACCGGCATTGCCAACCTGCGGGTGCAGTACAACAAGGTGCACGGTTTTTTCATCGAAGTGACGCAGGGCCAGATCGACAAGGTGCCCGACGACTACCGGCGCCGCCAGACACTCAAAAACGCTGAGCGTTTCATCACACCCGAGCTGAAAGCCTTTGAGGACAAGGCGCTGAGCGCGCAAGAGCGCGCCCTGGCCCGCGAGAAATGGCTGTACGAGCAGCTGCTAGACCAGCTGCAGCCGTCGGTGCCGGCGCTGACCCGGCTGGCCGCCGCGCTGGCCACGCTGGACGCGCTGTGCGCCCTGACCGAACGCTCGCTGACGCTGGACTGGTGCGCACCGCAGTTTGTGCGCGAGCCCTGCTTGGACATCACCGCCGGGCGGCACCCGGTGGTGCAGGCACGGCTGGCCGAGACCAGCCGGGGCAGCTTCATTGCCAATGACACGCACCTGGGCCCCAAGCAGCGCATGCAGATCATCACCGGCCCCAACATGGGCGGTAAATCGACCTACATGCGCCAGGTGGCGGTGATCGTGCTGCTGGCCAGCATCGGCAGCCATGTGCCGGCCAGCGCCTGCCGGCTGGGGCCGATTGACGCCATCCACACCCGCATCGGCGCGGCCGACGACCTGGCCAACGCGCAGTCCACCTTCATGCTGGAGATGCTGGAGGCCGCGCAGATTTTGCACAGCGCCACGCCGCAGTCGCTGGTGCTGATGGACGAGATCGGGCGCGGCACCTCCACCTTTGACGGCCTGGCGCTGGCCGCCAGCATTGCCACCCAGCTGCACGACCGCACCCAGGCCTACACCCTATTTGCCACCCACTACTTCGAGCTGACCGAGTTTCCGGCCACGCACCATGCGGCGGTGAATGTGCATGTCAGCGCGGCCGAATCGGGCCGCGACATTGTGTTTTTGCATGAGCTGCAGGCCGGCCCGGCCAGCCGCAGCTACGGCATCCAGGTGGCTCGGCTGGCCGGCATGCCCGCCGCCGTGCTGAACCAGGCCCGCCATACGCTGGACGCGCTGGAGCAACAGGCCAGCGCCGCACAGGCCCAGGTGGACCTGTTTGCCGCAGCGCCCGACGAGGCCCCACCCCCAACCAGCGCCGTGGACCACGCGTTGGCCAGCATCGACCCCGACACTTTAAGCCCGCGCGAGGCGCTGGAGGCGCTGTACCAGCTCAAGAAGTTGGCAGGGGGCTGAGGGGCGGCAGCAATGAAACATTTGCCTGCAACTCGTCCCAAGGAGCAGACAGCTTTCGACCGTCGCCGACACATCTGGAGGCCTGAACGGCCCTATAACCCCAAAAAGTGGACATAAATAACCGTCTGAAAAAGGTGAAAAGTGCCGCGCTAGCCTGCAGTCGGGTTGCCTTCGGTTTTAAAGCGGCTGCCCAACCGGTAGCGCGAGGCCGGGTGCAGGCAGCGCACCAGTGTGACCGGCACGCCACGCGTCCAAGTGCGCCGGGTGAGCAAGAGGCATGGCTCGTGACTGGCCACGCCCAGGTAGTCGGCCTGCTCCGGGGTCGGTACGACGGCGTCTACCAAGTGTTCAATTTCGTCGAATGGCACCTCGCGCACCAAGTATTCACTGGGTGGCAGGACGGTCAGGTTCTGGCTCAGAAAATCAGGCACCACACGGGGGTTCACATAGCGATTTTCCAGTTGCACCTGCTTGCCATTTTCATAATGCAGGCACAGCGTGTGAAACACCGACTCGCCGCTGCGCAGGTCCAGCCACACGGCCACATCGGGCGACGCCGCCACGCGCTCGGCCACCAACAGCTCGTAGCGGTAATCGTGCCCACGCGCCTTGATATCGCTTTCGATATTGCCGATTTGCAGCAAGGTGGACATGGGTTTGCACTCCGCCACAAAGCTGCCGACCCCCGAGTGGCGCACGACTCGGCCTTGCTCCACCAGGTCGCGCAGCGCCCGGTTGGCCGTCATGCGCGAAATGCCGAATTGCACAACCAATTCATGCTCGGAGGGTAAGCGGTGACCGGCGGGCCATGAGCCGTCCTGAATTTTGCGGGTGATGAACTCCTTGACCTGCTCATACAAGGCCAGGGCGGGGGCCTTGGTGGCGATTGCGCGGGATTGAGTGGCCATCAGCTCAGTGCTCAGCCACGGCCATTGACTCGGCGCGAATCTCTTCGGTCAGACGGGCTTTGAGCGCCATGAACTCGGGCGAAGTCTTGATGGTGTAGTGGCGCGGATGCGGGAAGTCCACCGCAATTTCGGTCTTGATACGGCCCGGGCGGGCGCTGAACACCGCCACACGGTTAGCCATGAAAATGGCTTCGTCAATGTCATGCGTAACAAACAACACCGTCTTGCGAGCCGACTCCCAAATGCCCAAGAGCAACTCCTGCATCAGCACGCGGGTCTGGTTGTCCAGTGCACCAAAGGGCTCATCGAGTAGCAGCATTTTGGGGTCGTTGGCCAGCGCCCGGGCGATCGCGGTGCGCTGCTGCATGCCGCCCGAAAGTTGCTTGGGGAAATGCTGCTCAAAGCCGCGCAGCCCCACTTTGGCAATAAAGAACTCACTGCGCTCTTTTTGTTCGGCCTCGCTTTGGCTGCGCTCACGTAAGCCGAAGCGGATGTTTTGCGCAACCGTCAACCAGGGAAACAGGGTGTAGCTCTGAAACACCACGCCGCGGTCAGCGCCAGGCCCCTGAATGGTCTGCCCATCGAGCATGACTTGGCCGCTGGTGGGGAAGTCCAGCCCCGCCACGATGCGTAAAAGGGTTGACTTGCCGCAGCCCGAAGGGCCAAGGATGGTAACGAAGTCGTTCTCGCGCACCTCAAAATCAACGGGCAGCAAAGCCTGCGTCTGCAGGCCTTTGGTGCCCGTGAAGGTGCGGGATACGCCGCGAATGGAGAGTTGAGGGGTCACAAGGTGCTCCAGGCAAAAAGGCGGCGATTGAGGACCTTGAAGGCCAGGTCAGAAATCAGGCCAATCACGCCAATGACGATGATGCCGAAGATGATTTGCCCGGTGTTGAGCAGCGCCTGGCTGTCAGTAATCATGTGGCCAATGCCCGATGAAGACCCTATCAGTTCCGCCACGATCACGTATGTCCAGGCCCAGCCCAGCACCAAGCGCAGGGTTTCGGCAATGCCGGGGGCTGCACCAGGAATCAGCACCCGTTTGACAATGCCCTGGCTGCTGGCGCCCAGCGTGTAGGCGGCCTCCACTAAGTCGCGGCGCGCGCCCCCGACGATGACGGCCACCATCAGAATGATCTGAAACACCGAGCCAATAAAAATAACGAGTAGTTTTTGGGCTTCGCCCAATCCGGCCCAAAGAATCAGCAAAGGAATAAAGGCCGAGGCCGGCAAGTAGCGGCAAAAAGAGACAAAGGGCTCCAAAAACGCTTCAACCGGTTTGTAGGCTCCCATGGCAATGCCCAGAGGCACGGCGACGATCGCCGCCATGGCGAACCCGCCAAAGACGCGCCACACAGTCATGCCAATGTCTTCATGAAAGTTGTACTGGGTAAACAAAAGCCAGCCTTCACGCACCATCGTGACTGGGCTGGCCAGAAAAGTGGGCGATATAAAGCCGCTCAGCGTGAAGGCGGCCCAGACCATAACGAACAGCACAAAGAAACCAACACCCAGCATCCAGCGCGCACGCGGACTCACGGGCTCAAGCGGCGCAAAGACCGGGCGCCGGCGCTGCATCGCCGGTGGCAAGATGGAGGGGGTCGATTTCATGGGTTGAAGGCTTACTTGATAAAGCTGGCGTCAAAGGTGACGGCCAGGTTGTCGGGGGCTTTGCGGATCACGCCGGATTCGAGCAGGATGGGCACGGCGTCTTTCATGAACTGCGTCAACTCACCCGCAAAAAACTTCTGGTTGGCCGCCTTGTCTTGCCAGCGCAAAAAAGCCGAAGACTTAGCAAATTGTTCACCGCCCTGCTTGACTGCCGCGCCCATGATTTCGTTGGACTTGGCGGGGTCGGTCTTGATCATCTCGATGGCTTCAAAGTACGAGTTGGTCAGCGCCTGAGCCGCCTTGGGGTTGGCCTTGAGCCAGGTGGGGGCGCAGCCCACGGTATCCATCACCATGGGGTAGTCGAGCGTGGTGGCCAAAATTTTTCCTGCTTGCGGGTTGGTTCGTACCAGGGACAAATAGGGCTCGTAAGTCATGGCGGCGTCGTTCTGACCCGCCACAAAAGCCTGGGCGGCAGGTTGTGGCTCAAGCGACACCAGTGTCACATCTTTCAGGGTCATGCCGTTTTTGTTGAGCATCCAGGCCAGGCCAAAGTAAGGCGCCGTGCCGGGGGCGCTTACGCCTATGGCTTTGCCCTTTAAGTCAGCAAAACTCTTGATGTCGCTGCGCACGGCCAGGCCGTCAGCGCCATAGGATTTGTCCATCTGGAAAATTTGAACGATGGGCACGCCATTAGCATTCCAGGCCACATGGGTTTCAACTGTGGTGGCGGCGCACTGGATGGCTTCGGCGGCCAGGGCCAGGTGGCGGTCTTTCTGCGGAATCATTTTCAGTTCAACATTGAGGCCGTTTTTCTTGAAGATGCCGGCCTTGTCGGCCAGTGTGAGTGGCGCAAAGCCGGTCCAGCCTGACATGCCGAGCGCCAGCTTGGTTTCCTGCGCTGCTGCCGGGCTGCCAAGCCCCGCCATGCAACTGCCAATGGCCAGCAAGGTGGCGGTTTTCCTGAAAATTGTCATGCCCATTTAGAACTCCAGTCTGTTGAATAGTTGATTAACCATAAACGCCCAGGATCTGTCGGTGCGATGCCTGGTGAGATGATTTTGTCAAACTTCACAAACCTGTCACACAGGATAACCCTCCTCCGGCGAAATGATCAGGCTAAACACCCCTTAATCGGCTCCCCTGGGCGCCGCTGAGTATGCTGGCAGAGCGCCTTTCCCCTTTCGAAACCCCGTACTCCTATTGGTAAACACAGGTAGTGAATTAGGCTACAGATAGGTAGTTTTTCAGGTTAATGGACGACAAACTGCCCGTGCAGGCCCAACGGCAGACCGTAGGGCAGCGCCAGCTGTGCCACAGGCCCGTCGGCCAGGGCGGCGGCTGGAACGGGCATACGCCAGCCTTATCACGCCCTGCTCTTCCCTGGCGTTGCCAAGGTGGAACACGCCGCCATCAGGCAGCTCAAAGCGCTGCACACAGAAATCGGCACGGCTCACCACCAGCGCAATCAGCGGCGCCTGCGACCACCATTCATACCGGTCCAGACTGCCCACGTGCGACGCGTCAGTGGCGATGCAGTGGGGATGGTCATGGTGCGACGCCCTTATTGAACTTTGAGCTCAATCGCCAACCCCTGGGTCGGCACGGCGACGCTGGCGGCCTGAAAGCTGGGTGGGCCAAAGCTGCCGCGGGCGTTGTTGGAAAAACCGTAGGGCTCGGTCGGCAGGCCCATCATGTTGTTGTTGAGCTGGCCATTGGCATCCAGATCGTGGTAGGCCGACACGGCGTAGGTGCCAGGGGTCAGGTCGCGCAGCACCAGCTTCACCCGGCCGGTGGCGTCGCGTCCGGCTGCAGCAGCCAAGACACCCTGTGTCACTGTTTTGGGGAAGGCCGCCGCGCTGTCGAACAGGCCCACCATGACATTGCCGGCGTTGGAGGTCATGTTGCTGACCACCACCGTCAGGTCAGCGGCCTGCGCCGGCACCGCGCCCAGCAAACTGGCGCAGGTGGCGAGAAACAGGCCGGCCGCCAGCGATGAGCGTCGGGTTGAAGGCGTTGAAGGCGTTGAAGATAAGGACATAAAAGGCTCCGTTAGGGTTGGGAGTCGCAGTGTCTAAGCGACGCGGGCCGGGCACCAGCCCGATGCGACAAAACGTCCCATACCGGGTGCCAGCAGCAGCACAGCCGGTGCCAAAGGTACTGCCGCAAAGCCCCCGGCCGTTCAGGCGCTTAGGCGCGCAGTCGCTCAGCATTGCGATGTAAGCCGCATCGGCAGTGGAAAGCTTGCACTCTCATAAGTACTTAATTGGATGTAATTGGGTGTAGTATTGGTTTTATGTTTCGTACCGACTCTCTCCACATCACTCCTGAGACACTCAGCCTGATCGCTCGGATTGACGAGTTCAAAGGCGCTTGGCGAGCCATGGGTACTCTTGCGCGAGAACGTCTTTCAGCCTTGCGAAGGGTGGCAACCATCGAAAGCATTGGTTCGTCCACTCGTATAGAAGGCAGCAAACTGACCGATCGGGAAGTAGACAAGCTGCTCTCAAACCTCGCCATCCAGTCGTTTGAAACCCGGGATGAGCAGGAAGTGGCTGGCTACGCAGAATTGATGGACTTGGTGTACAGCTCGTGGCAAGACATCCCGTTCAATGAGAACCACGTCAAGCAGTCGCACCAGATCTTGTTGCGCCACAGTGAAAAAGACTCGCGGCATCGGGGACAGTACAAGACTAACTCAAACAGTGTGGCAGCATTTGACGAAGATGGTGTCCAGATAGGCATTGTGTTCGAGACGGCAAGTCCTTTTGACACGCCTCGCCTGATGGGCGAACTGCTGACCTGGCTCAATGATGAGCGCGACAAAGCACTTTTGCACCCGTTGCTGATCATCGCCATTTTTGTCGTGGTGTTCCTCGAGATACATCCATTCCAGGATGGCAATGGCCGCCTGAGTCGTATTTTGACGACCTTGCTGTTGATCCAGGCGGGTTATACCTATGTGCCATACAGCTCGCTTGAAAGCGTGATCGAGCTTAACAAAGAAGCCTATTACCTGGCCTTGCGGCAGACGCAGGGCTCAATCCGATCGGATGCACCCAACTGGCAGCCTTGGTTGGCTTTCTTCCTGCGCTCAATGGCTGAGCAGGTCAGGCGACTTGAAAAGAAGGTCGAACGCGAAAGAATCGTTTTGGCCACTTTGCCAGACCTGTCGCTGCTGATCGTCGAATTTACTCGTGAGCATGGACGCATCACGATCGGCGATGCCATCAAATTGACGGGTGTCAGTCGAAATACGCTCAAGCAACACTTCCGACAGTTGGTCGAACGTGGCCACTTGAATCAGCAAGGCAGCGGGCGCGGAGTTTGGTACGGACTCAAGTAAGGGTCGTTGCGCCAATTAAGTTGGCAAAAAGAATCAAGTGGCAACCTGCGGTGGTCCGTTGTCTTTACCAACCACCAAACGCGCCGATACCGCAGTCGCCAGGGCCGACAGCGCCAGGCAGGCCCAGATCACCAGGCTGTAACTGCCGGTGTGGTCAAACACCAGTCCGGCCAGCACCGGGCCGAGCAAGTTACCCAAGGCCGCGCCGCTGTAGAGCATGCCGATGATGCTGGCCACCGCGCGGGCACCAAAGTAATCCATGCACAGGGCCGGCAGCAGAGACACGATGCCGCCATAGCTCAGGCCAAAGCACAGGGCGAACAGTGCAAACAGGGGGTAGCTGGCCGCCCCCGCCCAGAGCAGGTAAGTGGCGCCCATGGCGCCCTGCATCAGTACCAGGGTGAGGGTGCGGCCCAGCCGGTCGGCCAGGGCGCCGATGACCAGACGACCCACCAGGCTGCCGATGCCGATCAAGCCCACCAGCCCCACCGCCTGTGCTGTGTCGATGCCGGCGTCGCGCGCCGCAGCTGACACATGGGCAAAGGGCACAAACATCGAGGGCGCTGCCAGCACCGCGCCCAGGTACAGCCACCAGAAAGTGCGGCTGTGCAGCGCCTCGCGCAGGGTGTAGCCGGGTAGCGGCAGTTTGGCGCCACCGCTGGCGGCCTGGGCTGCAGGGGCACGACGCATCAGAGCGGCGCAGCCCAGACCCAGCACCAGCACGGCCAGCGCCAACAGCCGCAGCGCGTCGCGCCACTGCAGCCAGGCAATGGCCCCTGTGGCCAGCAGCGGCACCACCAGCGTGCCGGCACCAATGCCAGCGCTGGCAATACCCGCTGCCAGGCCGCGCCGGCGCGTGAACCAGGGCTGCACACAGGCGATGGACGGCGTGTAAACCAGCGCAATGCCAATACCTATGCCCACGCCATAGCACAGGTACACCGTGGCCATGGATTGCGCCAGGCTGGTGCCCAGCAGGCCGGCCGCAATACAGACCATGCCGGTCATGCAAACGGCGCGAGGGCCAAACCGGTCTGCCAGCATGCCGCCGCCCACACCCAGCACAAAGTAAATCAGCCCGCACAGGCCAAAGACCAGGGCCACATCCGCCCGCTGCGCGGCAAATTCGGCCGCAAACGACGCAAAGAAGGCAGCAAAGGAATACGACACGCCAAAGATCAGCGCCAGGCTGCCAAAGCAGGCCCAGACCACCACCCAGGCGTAGGGCGGTTCCGGCTGAACCGGCAGCGGTGCTGGGGCTGGGGTGTCGGTCATGCCGACTCAGTCTATCAGGCGGTTTACGGCAGCCCGGCCATCTACACTCGAGCCTTTGCCCCCAGAACCATGACCTACTGCGTCGCCATCAAACTCAAAGCCGGGCTGGTGTTCTTGTCCGATTCCCGCACCAACGCCGGGCTGGACCAGATCAGCACATTCCGCAAGATGATCGTCTATGAAAAGCCGGGCGAGCGCTTCATGGTGCTGCTGTCGGCCGGCAACCTGAGCGTGTCGCAGTCGGTGCGTGAGATCTTGCAGGTGGAGCAACTGGCCGACGCCGAGGGCGGCGAACCCATCACCATCTGGAACGCGCGCAGCATGTTCGACGCCACCCGGGTGCTGGGCGCGGCCATCCGCCGGGTGTACGAGCGCGACGCCGCCTCGCTCAAGCAGGCCGGCGTGGAGTTCAATGTGTCGCTGATCTTTGGCGGCCAGATTGCTGGCGAGGGCATGCGCCTGTTCCAGGTGTATTCCGCCGGCAATTTTATTGAAGCCACGCCCGAGACGCCCTATTTTCAGGTGGGTGAATCCAAGTACGGCAAGCCGGTGCTGGACCGCGTGATCACCCCCGACACGCCGCTGGACGAGGCCGCCAAGTGCGCGCTGGTGTCGATGGACTCCACCCTCAAATCTAATTTGTCGGTGGGCCTGCCGCTGGACATGGTGGTGTACGAGGCAGACCGCTTTCAGACCGACAAGGTCTTGTGTATCGACGAGAACAACCCCTATTTCCGCATGCTGCACAACAGCTGGGGCCAGAAGCTGCGCGAGGTGTTTGACAGCATTGAAGACCCGATGTGGAACGGCGAGGCCACTGAGGTGCCGCTGCTGGCGCAATCGGGCCGCAGCCTGCCGCTGAAAAAAATCAGCACGCCGCAAGAAAAACTGATCTAACGCCGTGGCCCTGCTCGTTTTCTCCCATGCCAACAGCTTCGGCGCCAGCACCTACCGGGTGCTGTTCCGCCACCTGAAGGCACGCGGCTTCAAGGTACGCGCCATTGAGCGCTTTGGTCACGACCCGCGCTACCCCGTCAGCAACAACTGGCGCGAGTTGGTGCAGCAGCTGATCGATTTCACCCGCGCCGAGGTAGAGCGGGCCGGGCAGCCGGCCTGGCTGGTCGGCCACTCATTCGGCGGCTTTGTCAGCCTGATGGCGGCCGCCCGCGAGCCCGAACTGGCGCGCGGCGTGCTGCTGCTCGATTCGCCGCTGCTGGGGGGCTGGCGTGCCACCACGCTGGGTGCGCTCAAAAGCACGCAGCTTGTGGGCTCGGTGTCGCCCGGGGCGGTCAGCCGGCGCCGGCGCAACAGCTGGGCAAGCCAGGCCGAGGCACTGGCCCACTTTCAGAACAAAAAAATGTTTGCCCGCTGGGAACCACAGGTGCTGCAAGACTACATCGCCCACGGCACGCACGACGAGGGCGAAGGCGACGACGCCAAGCGCGTGCTGAGCTTTGACCGAGATGTGGAAACCGCCATCTACAACACCCTGCCCGACAACCTGGACCGCCTGCTCAAGCGCCACCCGCTCAAGTGCCAAGTGGCTTTCATCGGCGGCCTGCAATCGGCCGAAATGCGGCAGGTGGGCATGACCATGACCGCGCAAGTGGTGCGCGGTCGCATCATGATGCTGGACGGCAGCCACCTGTTTCCGATGGAGAAACCGGAAGCGACTGCTGCTGCGGTTGAGGCGGCCCTACTGGGCTTGGTCAGCGCCGGCTGAACCACTGCCGGTCTTGACACTGCGGCGTAATTGCCCTCTAATCGCCGCATGAATAGCGGTGAAAACCTGTATGTCTGGCAGCAAACCGATTGGCCGAATTGGCGGTTTGACGGCGACCAACTGACGCCCCTGCTGCCCCAGGTGCATCAGGCCTTGGGTCAGCTCACGGGTCGGATGCGAGACCAGGGGTTGGGGTCCCAGGGACAGGCGTCTTTGCTGGCATTGACGGAAGATGTGCTCAAAACCAGTGAAATTGAGGGTGAACTGCTTGACCCTGCGGCCGTGCGCTCATCCATCGCGCGGCGGCTGGGCATTGATATCGGGGCCATCGCACCGGCTGACCGTCATGTTGAAGGCGTGGTGGCGATGGTTCTCGACGCCACGCGGGGCTTCGCACAGCCGTTGACCGTGGACCGTTTATCGGGCTGGCATGCCGCCCTGTTCCCAACCGGCTACAGCGGTTTAAGCCAGATCAATGCCGGCACCTGGCGCGTTTATGCACAGGGCCCCATGCAGGTGGTGTCGGGCGACATGGGCCGGCGCCGTGTGCATTACCAAGCACCACCAGCGCACTGGCTGGACGCCGAAATGCTGGCATTTCTGGCGTGGCTTGAAGGCAAGCAGGCGCTGGACCCGTTGGTCAAGGCTGGCCTGGCGCACCTATGGTTTGTCACCATCCACCCGTTCGACGACGGCAATGGCCGCATCGCACGCGCCATTGGCGATATGGCCTTGGCCCGCGCCGACCAGCACACGCAACGTTTTTTCAGCCTGGCGGCACAGATCCAAAAGGAGCGCCGGCAGTACTACGATCTGTTGGAAAAGACCCAGAAAGGCAACCTGGACGCCACCGCCTGGCTGATCTGGTTTCTGGGCTGTTTGCTGCGCGCGCTGCATGACGCAGAGCACACTTTGACCAGCGTCCTGAGCAAGGGAAAATTTTGGCAGCGCTGGTCGCAAACGCCTCTGAATGCGCGGCAGATCAAGGTGTTGAACCGCATGCTCGATGGTTTCGAGGGAAAGTTGACCAACAAGAAATGGGCTGCTCTGACCAAGAGCTCATCCGACACGGCGCTGCGCGACATCACTGATTTGTTGCAAAAGGGCCTGTTGACAAAAACCGATGGCATCGGCCGTGGTAGCAGCTACGAGCTGGTGCTGTCACCGCACTTGCCCTGACACACCGGCAGCAGGCCTGGGTCGATCAAGCCGCCCAGGTCACCAGCCCGCTCCAGGCGGTGCCCAGCACCACCAGCCCAAACACGATGCGGTACCAGGCAAAGCCGACAAAGCTGTGGGTGGCGATGAAGCGCAGCAGCCAGCGTACGCACAGCCAGGCGCTGAGGAAAGAGAACACCAGCCCCACGGTGAACACCGGCAAATCAGCCAGCGAGAGCAGCGCGCGCTCCTTGTACAGGCTGTAGGCGCCGGCGCCTATCAGGGTGGGGATGGCAAGGTAAAAAGAAAAGTCGGTGGCGGCTTTGCGCGACAGGCCCAGCAGCATGCCGCCGATGATGGTGGCGCCGCTGCGGCTGGTGCCAGGCACCATCGCCAGGCACTGCGCAATACCCACCTTGAACGCGTCCAGCGCTGTCATGTCATCGGCCTCCAGGATGCGGGCCACCGCCGGGTTGTGCGTTTGGCGACGCTCGGCCCACAGGATGATCAGGCCGCCGATGATGAAGGTGCTAGCGACCACGGTGGGGGTGAAGAGATGCGCCTTGATGGCCTTGCCAAACAGCAGGCCAAGCAGCACAGCCGGCAAAAAAGCGATCAACACATTGAGCGCCAGCCGCTGCGCTTGGCGCTGCGTGGGCAGGGCCACCACCGTGCTCTTGATTTTTTGCCAATAGACCATGATGACCGCAAAAATAGCGCCGGTCTGGATGGCGATGTCAAACACCTTGGCCTTCTCGTCGTCAAAGCCGAGCAGCGCGCCGGCCAAAATCAGGTGCCCAGTGGATGAAATCGGCAGAAACTCGGTCAGACCCTCCACCACGCCCATGATGGCGGCTTTGATCAGCAATGCAATGTCCAAGGCGTGTCCTAGTTGTCAGCGTGTGTGGAAGTCATGGATTCCCGCGTGCGCGGGAATGACGGCTACCGCTGTCATACCCGCTTGACCGGGCATCCACTGCCCTCCGTCATGCCCGGCTTGACCGGGCATCCATGGTGGATTATCCACGCCGCCTCACTCGTAGCGCAGCGCCTGAATCGGCAGCAGACGCGAGGCGCGGCGGGCCGGGTAGAAGCCAAAAAACACGCCCACAAACACCGAGAAACCCACCGCCAGCAGGATGGAGGCCGGCGTCATGCTGACCTGCCAGCCGGCAAAGCGCTCGGTGGCCCAGGTGGCCAGGCCACCCAGGGCCACACCAATGGCACCGCCAATCAACGACAAGGTCACCGCCTCGATCAAAAACTGCGACAGGATGTCGCGCCCGCGCGCGCCCAGGGCCATGCGCAGGCCGATCTCGCGGGTGCGTTCGGTCACGCTCACCAGCATGATGTTCATGATGCCGATGCCACCAATGATCAGGCTGATGCCGGCCACCGCCGCCAGCAGCAGGGTCATGATGCGGCTGGACGCCTCTTGCGCCTGCAAAATCTCGGTCAGGTTGCGCACGGAAAACGGGTCGTCGCCGCCGGGCTGCACCTTGAAGCGCTGGCGCAGCAGGTCTTTGATGTTGTCCTCGGCCACCTTCATGCTCTGGCCCTCGCGCACCTTGACGCTGATCGAGCCGATGCGCCGCAGCTTGCCGCTGGCGCCGCCCTGGATGCGGTTGCGGTAGGTGGAAATGGGCACCAGTATCACGTCGTCCTGGTCTTGCCCCATGGCGTTCTGGCCTTTGCGCGCCAGCACCCCAATAATGGTGACCGGCACTTTTTTAATGCGGATCACCTGGTCCAGCGGGTCGGAATCACCAAACAGCTCGCGGGCCACGGTCTGGCCCACAACAGCCACCTTGGCCGAGCCCTGAAGATCGGCAGCATCGAAGCTGCGGCCCTCTGAGAGCGGCCACTCGCGGGCCTCCAGGTAGTCATTCGTGGTGCCGAGGATGGAGGTGCTCCAGTTGGTATTGCCAGCCACCACCTGGGCACCCGTGCGCGAGCTGGGCGCGGCCACCTGCACCTCGGGCACTTCGCGGGCAATGGCATAAGCGTCCTCTTCCGTCAGGCCCTGCCCAGTTTGGGCGCCCAAGCGAACGCCGCCTTGCGTGACGCCGCCCGGGATCACCAGCATGATGTTGGAGCCAAGGCCCTTCATTTGGGCCTGCACCCGCTCTGTGGCTCCGTTGCCCACCGCGATCATGGTGATCACCGCCGCCACGCCGATGATGATGCCCAGCATGGTGAGGATGGAGCGCAGGGTGTTGGCGGCCAGGGCGCGCAGCGCGATGCGCACCGTCACATACAGGTTCATGCCGGTACCCCGCCCAGTTGACGCACGTCTTCCACGATCAGGCCGTCGCGGAACACCATTTTGCGGCGCGCCCAGGCGGCGATGTCGGTCTCGTGGGTGACGATCACCACCGTCATACCCTGGGCGTTGAGCTCGGTCAGCAGGCGCATGATGTCGTCACTGGTTTTGGTGTCCAGGGCGCCGGTGGGCTCGTCCGCCAAAATGAGTTGCGGCTGGTTGACCAACGCACGGGCAATGGCCACCCGCTGCTGCTGGCCGCCTGAGAGCTCCGACGGGCTGTGTTTGGCCCGCTCGGCCAGCCCCACCCGGGCTAGGGCCGCCAGCGCCCGCTCGCGCCGGGCCGCCGCCTTGACGCCGGCGTACAGCATAGGCAGTTCCACGTTTTCCAGGGCGCTGGTGCGCGGCAGCAGGTTGAACTGCTGAAACACAAAGCCGATGCGCCGGTTGCGAATAGAGGCCAGTTGGTCCTGCGCCATGGCCTCGACCACTTCGCCAGCCAACCGGTATTCACCCGAAGTGGGCAGGTCCAGGCAGCCCAGGATGTTCATCAATGTGGATTTGCCCGAGCCCGAGGCGCCCATGATGGCCACAAAGTCGCCCTTGGCAATGTCGAGCGAGACGCCGCGCAGCGCGTGCACGGTCTGGTCGCCCATGGTGTAGGTCTTAACCAGCTCACGCGCCTCGATCAGGCACAACGCGGGCATGTCCATCAGAACGGCAGGCGTGGGCCAGTCGGTCCGCCGCCCGGGGCAGTGCCGGTCGCCAGGGTGCCGATGATGACCAGCGCACCTTCTTTAAGCACCGCTGCCTGGGGCGCATTGGGGCCCAGCAGCAGTTCGGTGCTGCTGCCATCCGAGATGCCCAGGCGCACCGCGTAAGCCACGGGCTTGCCGTCGGCGCCCATCAGGTAGATGCGTCCGCGTGTGCTTTGGCGGCCGGCCAGGGCGGCCACCAGCGCGGCGTACTTGGTTTTTTGCTCGGCCGTCAGCACGTCGGCAATGCGGGCCCGGATGTCAGAACTGATGCGCTCGCGTGCCTTGGGCCGCTCCTCGGCCGTCAGGTCGCGCAGCGCGCCAAACCGGGGTCGGGCCTCGGCGTAGATGGCGTCCACCTTGTCGGCCTGGGCCGGGCTCAGCGCCAGCTCGGCCACCAGCCGGTTGCGAAACTCGATCATCGGGTTGCCATTGGCCGGCAGGGCTGGCGCTGCGCCGCCGCCGGGCGCTGCAGCGCTGCCGGCCGCCGCGCCATTTGCTGAGGGTTTTTGACCTCCAGGCCTTGTCGCAGCTTCATTTCCCGCTATATTTTTAGGAGCGTCTGCCGCTGCAGGGCCTGCCACTCCCGGATTGCCAGACGCTGGTCGACCACCAGCCCCAGGCGGTGGGCCGCCCGGGGCCTGGGCCAGGATCTGTTGGTACTTGCTGCGCTGTGCCGGCGTGAGCATGGCACTGATCTGCGCGCGCATGTCGGCGCTGACCTTGTCCCGGGCCTCGGCCCGCTGGTCTTGCGGCAAGTCACGCAGTGCCATGAAGCGCGGCCGCAAGTCGGTACCTATAGCGTCCAGTTTGGTCTGCTGCTCGGCGCTAAGCTGCAGCTCAGTGACGAGGCGCTCACGCTGAGCGACCATGCCACCGCCTGGCCCACCGCCCTGCCCGCCCCCACCCGCCGGTTGGGCCAGCGCCTGGCTAAACCAGGTCCAATTGTTGGAGCTGGTGCTGCTGGCAGCAGAAGCCGGTGCACCTGGTGTCGCGGCCGGCTCCGAAGCTGCCGCAGCGGCAGGCTCTATGCCGGCGATGCGGACCCGCAGGGCGGCATTGGGCACCTTGAGCACGTTTTCGCGCACATCGGTCACCACCCGCACATTGGCCGTCATGCCTGGCAGCAGGCGCCCGCCGGCGTTGGAGAAACCCACCACCGCCACATAGGTCACCACATTGGCCACACTTTGCGCGGCCTTACGCACCTGGCGCACCTCACCCTCAAAGGTCTGGCCCGGGAAGGCATCCACGGTGAAGGTGGCGCGTTGCCCGGTGCGGATGCGCCCCACATCGCTCTCGTCAATACTGGCGTCAACCTGCATGTCTGACAGGTTTTGCGCAATCACAAAAAGCTCGGGCGACTGCAAGCTGGCGGCCACAGTCTGGCCCCGCTCAATGGCCCGTTTGATCACGATGCCGTTCACCGGTGAAGTGATGCGGGTGCGGGCCAGGTCAATGCGGGCCTGGGCCAGGGACGATTCACGCTGCGCCACATTGGCCTGAGCGCTCTTGATCTGGGCCTCAGTGACCCCAGCCTGCGCCTGCGCCTGCTTGAGCAGTTCGCCGGCGGTATTAACCAGCGCGCGCGCCTTGTCGCCCTCGCTCTGTGCAATGAATTGCTTTTCTACCAGGGTCTGCTTGCGCTCCTGGTCGCGCTGCGCCTCTTGCAGGTCGACCTGCGCGCGCGACACAGCGGCCCGGCTGGCCGCAGCGGCCGCCTGCGAGGTGACCACCGCCGCATTGGCGGCGTCCACATCGGCCTGAGCCGAGCGCACCCGGTACTCAAAAGTCTCGGGGTCAATCCGGGCAATCAGCTGGCCGGCCTTGACCTCGGAGTTGAAATCCACATACAGGTCCTTAATCTGGCCCGACACCTGCGTGCCCACCGACACCTGTGTCACCGGATTCACTGCGCCGCTGGCCGACACCGTAGCCTGCAGGTTGCCGCGCTCAATTTTTGCAGTGCGGTACTGCACCGCGTCAGCCGCACTGCGTTGGCTCCACCACCAATAGCCACCGCCCGCAGCCAGGGCCAAGCTGATCAACGCAAATACAGGATAAATTTTTTTCATGCCGCTCATTCTAAGGAAGCTGCCGCAAAGGCGTCTGCTGCTCGCGCCGGCCAGCAGCCGTTGGCGCCGCAAAAACCGCGGTTCGTCGCAAGCGCATGGCGGCAAGCGTACAAACTCCGAAAATACCATCCATCGCACCAACGATCCTTATCACCATGCAATTCACCCCGCTCATCGCCGTGCACATGACCGCCGCCCTTGGCGCGGTGGCCCTCGGCCCTGTTGCCCTGTGGGCGCGCAAGGGCGCCACCCAGCGGCCCAAGTTGCACCGCGCCTTTGGCTATGCCTGGGTCACGCTGATGGTGATGGCGGCCACGTCGGCTCTGTTCATCCGCGACTTCGGCCTGCCCAACCTGGGTGGCTACACCCCCATCCACCTGCTTATTCCCTACACACTGTTCTCTATCGTCATGGCTTTTGTCTACCTGGCCCGGCGCAACATCGAAGGTCACCGCAAAACCATGCAATGGCTCTACGTCGGTGCCTGTGGCATTGCGGGCGCCTTTACCCTGCTGCCCAACCGCCACCTGGGCAAGTTGGTCTGGGGCGAGTGGCTGGGACTGTTGTGAGCTGCGCCACAAAGACATCATTGAGCGCTTTAGCCGGGCTGAGAATACAGAATCTGCGGCCACTAAAATTACTAATTTTCATGCACATCACCACCCTACAAGCGCTACGCACCATATACAAACCGGCCAACGAGCGGGCGCTGAAAAAAGAGATCCCGTCGCTGGACGGGCATGCGGTGCAGTTCATTGGCTTGTCGCCTTTTGTGGTGATTGCCAGTGGGGGCACGAGCGGCGACTTGGACGCCTCGCCGCGCGGCGGCGAGGCGGGCTTTGTCAAAGTGCTGGACGCGCAGACCCTGTTGGTTCCGGACGCCCCGGGCAACAACCGCTTGGACACTTTGGAGAACATCGTCTCCACCGGGCAGTTGGGCTTGCTGTTCATGGTGCCGGGCTTTGACGAGACGCTGCGGGTCAATGGCCGTGCGGTGCTGTCTACCGATGCGACAGATTTGCAGCTTTTTGCGGATGCGAAACGCACACCCACACTGGTGATCCGCTTGACAGTGGCGTCGGTCTACCTGCACTGCGCCAAGGCGCTGATGCGCTCGCAGCTGTGGGACGCTAGCCGCCACCCTGATCGCAGCGCCCTGCCCACCATGGGCGAGATGCTGCGCGACCAGATCCAAGCCTTCAAAGGTGAGGCGATCGAGGTCGAACCGCAGGCTGTGATGCTGGAGAGGTACAGGCAGTCGCTGTGAAACAGCAGGCTGCTTTGGAGGCGCTGCGCCGGGGCATGCAACTGAACGACGACTTTATTCTTGACGCACTCTCCCAACTGCAGCCCACCATGAGCCCTGATCCATCTCCTGACCCATTAGACCGTTTGGCCGCCAAGCGTGCCAGCATGAAACTCGGGTTTTACATCCACGCCGCCGTGTACCTGGCCGTCAACCTTGGTTTGGCCCTGCCCAGCGGTAGGCTGCGCGAGCAGATGGTCGCGCGCGAGCGCCGCATTCTCGAGAGCCGGCGTCCGTGACAGCTGCCAGTCACGCGCCCAAGCCACCCCGCATGCTGCGGGGCTGGCGCTGGCTGATGGCCTCTGCCCTGCTCAATACGACGATTGCTCTGGCCCTGACGCTGGGTCACAAAGGCCATGGCATCGGGCTGCACGCCCTGGGCGTGAACCTGGTGTACTCGCAGTGCATCGGGCTGGCCATCTGGGGCTTGATTGATCTGGGCCGGGCGTGGCTGACGCCCGATGAGCCACAGCACTGGCCGCGGCTGGTTGGCATCGTGCCGGTGGGCGTGGTGCTGGGCTATCTGGCCGGTACGCTGGTGGCCGACACACTGATGGGCGGGCCGGCAGGCGGCGGCCTGTCCTTGCTGGGATCGGGCCAAAGCGCGGGCCTGCTGCTGATGAGCCTGGCCATCGGCGCAGGCTGCACCTATTACTTTATGAGCCAATCCCGCCTGGCAAGCGCACGCGAAGAAGCGGCCCGTGCCAGCGCCCAAGCTGAAGCGGCGCAACGCCAGGCGGCCGAGTCGCAGCTGAAACTGCTGCAAACCCAGTTGGAGCCGCACATGCTGTTCAATACCCTGGCCAACCTCCGGGTGCTGGTCGGGCTGGACCCAGCCCGTGCCCAGACCATGCTGGACCATCTGATTGCCTACCTGCGCGCCACGCTGGGCGCATCCCGCGCCACCCTGCACCCCTTGCAAGACGAATTCGAGCGACTGGCCGACTACCTGGCGCTGATGGCAGTGCGCATGGGGCCGCGCCTGAGCTACCAGTTGGACCTGCCGGCTGAATTGGCCCAGACGCCAGTGCCGCCACTGCTGCTGCAGCCGCTGGTGGAAAACAGCATCCGCCACGGCCTGGAGCCCAAGCTGGACGGCGGCCACATCACCGTGCAGGCGCTGCGGCACGGCACGCAGCTGGTGCTGACGGTTGCCGACACCGGCCTGGGCTGCCCCACCACCCCGACCCCGCCCGCCACCCCAGGCGCCGGCGGCTTTGGCCTGGCCCAGGTGCGTGAGCGCCTGCACACCTGCTACGGCGACCAGGCTGCTATTGAAATAATAGCTATACCCTCAGGTGGGACAAGGGTTAGCATCAGTTTTCCCTTAAAAAATTAACGTCGGCATGCGCCTGAACCTCCGCCCGCCCCACCCCACCGCCCTGATCGCCGAGGACGAGCCGCTGCTCGCCGCCGCCCTGCAGGCCGAATTGAATCGCCTTTGGCCTGAGTTACAGGTGCTGGCCAGCGTGGGCGATGGGCTCAGCGCGGTGGCGCAGGCCCTGGCGCTGCAGCCCGATGCCTTGTTTTTTGACATCCGCATGCCGGGTTTGAGCGGGCTGGAGGCGGCTGCCGCGCTGGCCGACGCCTGGGACACCACCACACCGGGCGCCAAGCGGTTCCCGGCACTGGTGTTTGTGACCGCTTATGACCAGTACGCCGTGCAGGCCTTTGAGGCGCAGGCTGTGGACTACCTGCTCAAGCCAGTACAGCCTGAACGTCTGAAGAAAACCATACAAAAACTCCAGCAAAGCTTTGCCAGTAAAAGCTCTGCCGCTACTGATTTTGAAGCAACGCTGACCCAACTGCGCAGCCTGCTGGCGATGCCATCCGCTCCGTCTTCGCCACCCTCCCCGCCCAACCCGGCAGCCGCCCGGCTGCAGCATATCCAGGCCAGCGTAGGCAGCGCCATCCACCTGGTGCCTGTGGCGGAGGTGGTGTACCTGGAGGCTGCCGACAAATATGTGCGGGTGCTGACCGCCAGCCGCGAATACCTGATCCGCACCCCGCTCAAAGAGCTGTTGCCGCAACTTGACCCCGCACTGTTTTGGCAGATTCACCGCGGCACGGTGGTCAACACTCGCTATATTGAGCTGGCATATCGGGATGAGCAGGGCAGGCTAAGCCTGTCGCTGCGGGGCCGGCCGGAGCGGCTGGCGGTCAGCCGGCTATTTGCCCATCAATTCAAAGCCATGTAAGGCGGCGGTTCATGGGATGATGCGGTCCAAAGCCAAAGAGCCAAGACGCATGTCCCAAGACCTAACCCTATTTTCTGTGCCGCTGTTTCCGCTGGGCACCGTGCTGTACCCGGGCGGTTTCCTACCGCTGCAGATCTTTGAGGTGCGCTACCTCGACATGATCGGCAAATGCCACCGCGAGGGCTCGCCGTTTGGCGTGGTCACGCTGACCAAAGGGTCCGAGGTGCGAAAAATCGATCCAAACCGCGCCGGTGGTGACGGTTTTGCGGACGAGACCTTTCATCCTATTGGCACTTTGGCCACCATCACCGAGCTGAGCAAGCCCCAGCCCGGGCTGATGGTGATCCGCTGCCGGGGCACCCAGCGCTTTCGCATGACCAGCTACGACCGGCTGCAGCATGGTCAATGGGTTGCCAGCGCCACGCCGCTGGCCGATGACCTCAGCATGAAGGTCCCGGACGACCTGCGCAGCGTCTCTACCGCGCTGGGCAACCTAATCAACACACTACACGCGCGTGACCTGGCGCCCGATCAAATGCCAATGCAACCACCCTACCTGCTCGACGACTGCAGTTGGGTGGCCAACCGTTGGTGCGAGCTCTTACCCATGCCGCTTGATCAAAAACAGCGCATGATGACGCTCGACAGCCCGCTGCTGCGGCTGGAACTGGTGAGCGACCTGCTGGTCAAAAGTGGTATTGCCAAGTAACAAGATGTTTAAGCCGGTCCTCCCGCTTGCACGAACCGCCCTGCGGTACTACCATCATCAGCAGGGAGCGTCAAATAAAGAGCCCACATCCACAAAGGAAACGCCTCAGCCATGACCCTTCAATACACCACGGCGTCGAACGTCTTGCCCGACAACAAGATGCGCCTGTACCCCACCAAGGTGATCAATATCATTGGCGGCCCAGGTTGCGATAAATCACTGTTCAGCTCTGCCATCATCCTGCGGTTGAACCTGCGCAACAAAAGCGTGGAAAGCATCCCTGACTATGCCAAATCGCTGGTCTGGCAACAGGACTTTGAAGCCCTGAAAAACCAGTACCTGATCGCCAAACGGCAGTTCGAGATGCTCAACCTGCTGGACGGACAGGTGCAATACCTGGTCACCGAATGCTCATTGCCGCAAGTGCTGTACTACAACGAGCACTATGTAGACAACATTTGTGATGTCGCAAAAACACGTGGCCACATCTTGGTCTGGTACAAGCAACACAACAATGTGAATGTGATGGTGGAGCGCGGCGACAAGAAATACGTGCATACCGGCCGGTTTCAAGACGAAGTGCATGCCCGCGCCATTGACCGGGCCCTGCGCCAAAACCTCACCCGTGAAGGCATGCCCTTTACCGTGCTGCCGCCCAACATCGACGCCATCAACGCTTTTGCCGACGCGCTGGAATAGCGGTCGCCCTGTGCGGCTGCCTGACAGAGGGCCGACTAAAATCGGCTCATGAGTTCACCCACGCCTGACAAAGCCAGCAGCACTGACGCCAAAACCAGCAACTTCTTGCGCCAGATCATCGAGCATGACCTGGCCGCCGGCACCTACGCCCAGCGCCGCTGGGCTGGCAGCCCAGGCGACGCCGCCCACCATGCCGCCGGCGTGCCAGACCCAGCCAAGATCCGCACCCGCTTTCCGCCAGAGCCCAATGGCTACCTGCACATCGGCCACGCCAAAAGCATCTGCCTGAACTTTGGCCTGGCGCGCGACTACGGCGGTGTGTGCCACTTGCGCTTTGACGACACCAACCCCGAAAAAGAAGACACCGAATACG